>PMES01000051.1 GCA_003154775.1 Acidobacteriota bacterium
CCGAGGAAAGCAGGGGCAAGGACTACTGGTTTCGTGCCCACCAGAATGGCATCACGTTTGGCCTCTCCGAGAAGGAGTGGAAGTCGGTCCAAGCGCTGTTTCGCCGCGCGTGGGAGCTGTCGGAAATCCGCATGGCCTGGGACGCGCTGACACTGGAGTACGGTGAGCTGTGACGCTCTTCCGCCTCCCTATCGCAGCCGCATGCGGCCCCGCCGAGGACCGCGTCGTCGGCTTTTGGCCGACCAAGAGAAGAGCGGTGCCTTCGGCACCGGGAGTTGGACGGACACGTCACCCCGTTTCGGGTGCTGCACAGCAACCGAGGTTGCTATACGGGAACTTGCTGCAAACGCGGCAGCTAGCGACTTTCCACGTACTGTGGCTCTTCTTCGCCCACCTGTGGTTCCCGTATGGGAACTTGTTGATTTTGTTGGGCGTCCGACCGTGCCCATTTTCCTGCCTTTGAATTGAATTCGGGAGTGCCGAATGCCTACACCACGCAGCAAATCCATCAGCACCAAAGTCACCGAAGAGGAGTACGCGCAGTTTGAAACCCTCGCGGGCGATCAAACGATTAGCGAGTGGGTGCGCGATGCGTTGTTGAAGGCAGCGAAGCCCAGTCCAGCCGAGCAAACCATCGTGGCGGAATTGCTGGCCCTGCGAATGATCCTGATGAATATCCTGTTCACCATTGCCAACCGGCAGCCGCTGACAAGCACGGCCATGGACGACATTATTAAACGAGCCGATGCGAGTAAGTTGGCGAAGGCATTGGAACGGTTGACAGGCGCAACAACGGGGCCACAGAAAGGCTGAGAGACAACCCAATCGGAGCGAAGCAATGCGCATGGAATGGAGCCGGACGAAAAGCAGGAGAGGACCGAGCATTCAGCCGGTCTACACCTATGCCCTGGTGCTCATCTCCCTCATGGCAACTCTTGGAATCCAGGGCTTCCGTTACATGCGGGTCTGGACGCCCCTCGAAAGACATTACTTGCCTGCCTATCTGGGCTCGCTGATGGCCGGGCTAGTGCGAGACAACAGTGCGTACACCCTGCTGCAAGTTGTTACACGGAAGGGGAGCCGAGTGGCATTGGACAGTGATGTGGTACCCACGATGTCGGACAGCGGAGCGAATGCCTTCGCGCTCACCGAGGAAGCCGTGAAGCATGGCGCGCTGCGTCTTGAATTCCATCGCGCGTATTACAACAACGCTGAGATGCATGTTTACCTCGGCAAGTTGATTTATCAGAACCAAACCCTCATGGATCTTGTCCGGCCAGCTTTGTGGAGCGGGCTGGTCATATTCTTTGCGGGCATACTGCTAGCGACCTATCTGGATCACAGACGTTCCATTGTGCTGCGCTACGGGAGAAGACCGAGAGGCCCTGAGTTGACGACCGGGGCGCAGTCAAACCACCAGCAAAGCTCCCGTGGCATGGGCTTCGTCAGCAAACTTCACACGATGATGGACCGGGTGTTGTGTCTCAACAAGAAAGTCCACGTTCCCCTCGGCAAAGACAATACGCGAGTCTTGATCATGAAAGAGGCATTGCCCAAGGGGCCGTCCAAGTTAGCACCAGTTGCTGCGGGAACAGACGTCAAGCCACAGCCAAGTGGCATGACGCAGAAACTAACGCCGGTAGAGCCAACGCCGAGCCAGAACCGAGAGCTTGAACACGCTTTGCCACCGACGCCGAGACGATTTTTTGAATAGAGGCACATGCTTACCATTTCCAAGCCGCTCAGTGCAGGGCAAGCTCGTGCGTACCACCAGGAGGAGTTCAGCAACGCACAGGAGAACTACTACAGCGAAGGCGACCCGATACGCGGCGAATGGCACGGGAAACTAGCCGAGAAGTGGGGGTTGCATGGTGGAGTGCAGGAGGAACAGTTTCAGCGGCTCAGCGACGGCCAACATCCGATTACCGGAGAGCAGTTGGTTCGCTACCAGACGGCGCGGGAATATATGGACAAGCAGGGCAATACGGTCAAGGCGATGGAGCACCGCGCAGGCTGGGATGCGACATTTTCGGCACCGAAAAGCGTATCGCTCACGGCGCTCGTGGGTGGGGATGAACGGGTCCAGGAAGCCCATCGAGCTAGTGTTGGAGTCGCTTTGGACGAACTGGAGCGATATGTCCAGGCCCGGCTTGGAGGGAATCTTCCGCCAGAGACAACGGGCAAGTGGGTTGCCGCGAAATTCGAGCACGACAGCGCGAGGCCTGTGAAAAGTTATGCAGCGCCTCAGCTTCACACTCACGTCGTCCTCTTTAATCTGACAGAGACTGAGAACGGCGAAATACGCCCGCTGCAACCTCAGGAACTCTATCGCACGCAGCGGTACGCCACCGCTGTGTATCGCTCCGAACTCGCACACCGTTTGCAGGAGTTGGGGTACGAGATTGAACACGGCAAGTGCGGTCAGCCAGAGATCAAGGGTTACAGCCGCGAGTATCTTGAGGCTTCGAGTCCGCGCCGGAAACAGATCGAAGAGCATCTGGCGAAGGAGAATCAACGAGGGGCGGGAGCGGCACAAATCGCGGCGCACCAAACGCGTGAAGCAAAGATCGAACTCTCACACGAAGAGATGCAACGGCGGCACAAGGGCATGGCATTCGAGTTCGGTGATCAACCTGATCGTGTGAAGGAGCGTGCGAGAGATGGGGCTTACGCCGTTGGCCAAGGTTCGGGAGAGAAGATCGCGCACTCGGCTGTAACCTTCGCAAAGGAGCGAAACTTCGAACGCGATGCCGTGGCGGATGAACGCGCCCTACTGACGGATGCGCTCCGGCGCTCCATGGGTGGAGCAACGCTGGCCCAGGTGAAAGCCGACTTTGAAGAGCGCATCAGATCAGGTGAGTTCGTGGAAGCACAGAAGAAAGGCAACTCCCCTGACCGGGCGTTTACAACCGCGGAGATGATCGGCTATGAGCAGAACACGATCAATATCATGCGAGCGGGACAGGACCAACATCCCCCGTTGGTGGCTTTTGGCACGCGCAGGGCAATCCGAGAAGCCCACCCGCATCTCAGCGAAACCCAACGCCGGGCTGTCGAGCAAATCCTGGCGAGTCGAGATCAAGTGACGGCGCTGGAAGGCGTTGCCGGTGCAGGCAAAACCACCTCGCTGGTGGCAATCCGCGAAGCTGCCGAGCGAGAGGAGTACATCGTCGAGGGGTTTGCGCCCACCTCTCGCGCAGCACAGAAATTGGGAGAAGGCGGAATCAGAACGAGTACGTTGCAGCGGCATCTTAACCAAACCGATGAGCGGGATGACGGACGGAAGCATCTTTATATTCTGGATGAATCGAGCCTTGCCAGCACCAGACAAATGAACGAATTCCTCCACCGGCTCAAAAAAGATGACCGTGTACTACTGGTCGGCGACACACGCCAACATCAGGCCGTTGAAGCGGGCCGGCCGTATCAGCAATTACAAGAAGCAGGAATCCAGACGGCTCGACTGGACGAGATCGTACGGCAGAAAGACCCGGCGCTCAAAGAGGTTGTAGAGAAGCTCTCACGCGGCCAAGTCACGGAGGCGATGCACAAACTCGATGCCGACGGCCGCGTGCATGAGATCCCCGACGGGGACGACCGTATCGCCACAATCGCGCACGAATATGCGAAGGAGCCCAAAGGCACGCTCGTCGTGTCCCCCGACAACCAGTCGCGGATGGCAATCAACCAGGCGATCCACTACGCCATGCAGGATTCGGGCCAGATGTCGTACCGCGAACACCGGATGAGGGTGTTGGTCGCTCGGCAGGAGATCACCGGTGCGGATCGCCAATGGGCCGCCCAATACGAACCCGGCAATGTCGTGCGGTACGCCAAGGGCAGTAAGACGCTCGGCATTTCCCCGGGAGAGTGCGCGCGTGTCGAAACCGTTGATGAGAAACAGAACCGCGTCACTGTGGAGCGGGAGAATGGCCAGCGTCTGAGCTACGATCCGCGCCGTCTACAAGGCGTGACCCTGTACCGCGAGGCAGAACGGGAATTCAGTGAGGGCGACCGCATACAGTTCACCGCCCCGAATCGAGACCAGCGTATCGCCAACCGCGAGTTGGGCACGATGGAGGAGATTGATGACGCCGGCAACCTACGAATCCGCCTCGACTCGGGCCGAGCGATCGCGTTCAACATTCGAGAGAATCCCCATCTCGATTATGGTTATGCGGTGACGAGCCACAGCAGTCAGGGACAAACTGCTGACCGCGTGCTCATCCACGTGGACACCGACCACGGGGGAGAGAAACTCATCAATCGTCGCTTGGCATATGTGGCAGTGTCGCGTGGCCGTTACGACGCGCAAATCTACACCAACGATAAAGCGGCGCTTGCCGAGGGGCTTGGCCGCGATGTATCACATCGATCTGCATTGGAATCGACGCGCGCACCAGAACCACCGGCCTTACAAAGCACCGAGCCTCCCTATTCCATGACTCAGGAGAGACAGCGAACTATCGAACGAGACCTCAGCCCTGGCCGCTAGGCACGCAAGTCCCTCCTGCAGTCTTGTTCCTCAGTCTGTACTGCCCTTTTAGGGGTGACGTATCCCCCTTACTCTCCATGCCGAAGGCATGGCTCTTCTGGCGCTCCACGGTGACCCGCTCCTGACAGGCACTCGCGCTTGGGTCTGGTCCAGGGACCGATAGCGCTTAACGTTCAGGCGACTCGGCCCCTGTGTCGAAAGGAGTATTTCAACAGCCGGAAAGACAAGTATCCGAGCAACAAAAGGACGACGTAGAAGCTCGCAATAGAGACAACGTCTTGCCAGCGCAGGGGCGACAGGACGCCATATTTTTCTTTGGGCACCCACCGGTCCAAGCCTCAACCTATCGGCCACCCGCCATCTGCGAACTCAAGAGCCCACCCTCAAAAACTGAGTGAAGGACATCCAGAATGTCTTTGGTTTTCGACCGGGCAACCCGCCGGAGCACCCAGAGCAGCTCAGGATTTTGCGTCCGGGCCACCCGCCAAGGCGCCGGCATTGCGGCTCAAAACCCGAGCTGTTTGTTGATGACCAAGAAGCTCGGCCCGAGAGAGGGCGGTATTCCCGGTCCGATCTCTTAGCCCGACTCGAGCACCAGCCTTAACGAGTAAAGCGACAACCTGAGGCCAGTCTCCTTTAGTCGCTGCCCAGGCAAGCGCAGTGCGACCTTCCTTATCCTGAATGTCGACGTTTGCGTGGCGTTCTAGCAAGAACTGGATGACATCGATGGCTCCTACCTTGGCAGCTTCCATCAGGGCCGTCTGCCCATCTGAGTCGCTCGCGTCGATGTCGGCTCCATATTGGAGAAGAACTTCGGCTACATCTCGGTGATTGCTAGCAGCGGCAGTGTGCAGCGGAGCCTGGCCATCGGCCTCCAGCCTGAGGTTCGGATCAGCTCCACGAGAAAGCATGACTACCAATACATTTCGCGAGCCGCCTCCCGCCGCGCGGTGCATCGGTGTGTCGCCGCGGGCAGAAAGGACGGACGGGTCTGCCTTGTTATCTAACAGGACGATCGCGCTCCCTGTGAAGTTCTTTTCTGCAGCTAGGTGGAGCGCAGTGTCACCTAGGGCGTCTTGGGCAATTGGATTCGCCCCCATTCGCAGTAAGACACCCACCAGCAAGGCGTCGTTCTTGTCCGTAGCCGCATGGATTAGTGGATAACCAGATTCCAAGACCCGGTCTGGATTTGCTCCTTCGGCTAGAGCAGCGACAAGTTGCTGGACACTGCCGCTACGAATCGCCTCTTCAGCTCTTGCATCTTGCATCATTACGCCCATCTAAAAAGCCCAACCTAGCTGTCCCAGCCACCCGCCAACACCAGCACCGCCAAAAACAGCTGGAGCCGAGTAACCTGCACCCAGAAGAGCATCACCAATCAGAATGTCGGTCCAGAACTTCTCCATGTACCTTGCGGACTCTTCCTCGAGCTGTAGCTCCAGCATTGTTTTTGGAATCACAGGTTCCGGAATCTTTCTGTAGACAGGCACGTAAACGCATGGAGGAATTTTGGGTCCATTCTTGCATCCGTTTTGGTATCTAAAGATATCAATCGCAAGCTTGGTCTGCATGCCGACGATCTGACCAAAGTGTGAAAGGGCAACTGCAACACGTATCTGGCCGCCTGCCCGATAAGTTGCTCCTCCCAACCCGTCCGCAATCGGATCATATTTCGCGATCTTCTTCGCAAGAATACCGGCGCGCCTCTGAATGTCTCGGAGAAGTCTCATGCATTCTTCGGGAGACATTTCCAATCCGGTCGGATCGGTCCAATCAGTGGGACTGTTCATGGTGTATGCGTACAAGTTTATCCCTCCCCTGAAGCCGCCAGGATCTTCACGGAGGAATCTTCCCGTTGCCGGGTCGTAGTATCTGGCGCGGTAGTAGTATAGCGACGTTTCCGTGTCGAATTCGCGTCCCGTGTACCGGAATGAGTTCACCAGAGAGCCGGTCGTGGCAACGATGTTGCCAAAGGAATCGTAAGTGTAGGTCTGAGCTGCTGCCCCAGCCGTGCTGGTGAGCGAAGTGACCGAGCCCAGCCCATCGGCCTGGTAGTAGCTGGTTGTCCCGCTGCGGAGCATGGCCAGCGGTTCGTCGATGTTCAGTCCTTCTGAGTAGCGGGCAACAACCCCGCCGCTCGAATTAGTCTCTTCGATGAGATTGTCGCCGTCGTAGGAGTAGATGCTGGTCCCCGCGGTCGAAGATTTGAAGATGCGCCGTCCGAACGAATCGTATTTGAAGCTGACCGTGCCGCCGCTGCCAGGTAAGATCACGCTGGTCATGCGATTCTCGTAGTCCCACGTGTAGGACGTGCTCCCCGTACTATCGGTCTTCACAATGGTGTTGCCGTTGTAATCGAATGCGTAGGAAACGCCTGGGCGCGAGATCAGTTCGTTGGAGGTATTGTAGCTCCAGGCGGCGCTCCCCAACGCTGTCAGCCGGTTGCCCACGGGATCGTACGTATAGCTCTCCGTTGTCGAGCCGCCTTGCGTCACTTGACCTGCTCCCCGCAATCCGCAGGAAAGTGTATATGATTCTGCGGAACGAGGAGGAGTGTCATGGCGAAGGGAAAGCACAGCGAAGCGGAGATCATCGGGGCGTTGAAGCAGTTGGAAGCGGGGCGGACGGCCGAGGATGTAGGTCGGGAGATGGGTGTGTCAAAACACACCATTTACGCTTGGAAGGCGAAGTTTGGCGGGCTGGATGTGAACGAGGCGCAGCGGTTGCGGCAGCTCGAAGATGAGAATCACCGCTTGAAGAAGCTGGTGGCGGATCTGAGCCTCGACAAGGACATGCTGAAAGCGGTGATCTCAAAAAACGGCTGGGGCTCGTGAAGCTGCGGGAAGAAGTGCGCTGGCTGGGGGAGCACTACCAGGCGAGCCAGCAGCGGGTTTGCGAGCTGATGCAGATCGCGGTGTCGAGTTATCGCTACCGCAGCACGCGGAGCGACGCCGCGCTGCGCGAGCGGCTGGTGGAGTTGGCGCGGAAGAAGCCGCGGTGGGGCTACCGGCGGTTGCACATTTTGCTGACCGGCAGCGGGATGTGCGTGAATCACAAGCGCGTGTTTCGCGTGTACCGGGAAGCGGGGCTGGCGGTGCGCCGAAAAGCGCGCAAGCGGCTGGTGCGCGAGGGTTCGCCACAGCCGACGCTGACAGCGGCGAACCAGGAATGGGCGTTAGATTTCGCACACGATGCGCTGGCTAACGGGCGCGCCATCCGGGTGTTGACGGTGGAAGATGAATACACGCGGGAATCGCTGGCGCTGCCGGTGGACACGAGTTTCGCGAGCCGGCGCGTCACGCGGGAGTTGGAGAGGATCTTGGCAGAACGGGAGAAGCCGCTGGCGATCCGCTGCGACAACGTACTAACTAGCGAGTGCTAGGAAGAGGTCCGGGCAAAGATCTCCTGTGCGCCTGATTTCAGGCGCGATTGCAGTCTAAATCCAAGTGGCTTCCACAGACAACAGAAATGGCACTCCACCATAGCGACACAAGGTCCGCTGAATTTCTGCGGCCTTCTCTGTACTTAAAACGAAGTCCTTTCCAAGTGGAAGACCCGCACATTATCTACGAGGTCGGAATCGCCTCAACGGCCCGTGCAGAACGGGTTCTTCCACCTGGCACCGCCACTTCATGGAAGCAGCGGTAATCGGCTCCGGACCGGATGAGCGCATAAGTCACTCGAGCAATTTTCGCGGCGACAGCGACGTAAGCTTTTCGCTTACGGTCTGCGCTGCCTGGATCACTTCGCGTGTAGCGCTCGAACTTGGCCCGGAAACTGTTTTCGCGCATGCGTACAGCAACGCTTGCAGCCATCCAAAAGACAGCTCGAAGGCGCGCGTTGCCACGTTTCGAAAGTCGTGAAAGGCCACGGAACTGTCCCGACTGTTCGGTGGCGAGATCGAATCCACAGAACTTCAGGAACTGCCGGTGATGAGAAAACCGTCGCAGGTCTCCAGCTTCAGCAAGAATGGTCAAAGCCGAGATCGGCCCGATCCCGGGAATGCGCCGCAGTCGTTGATAGTCCTCGTTGCTGGAAAGGAGCTCGTCTGCTCTCTCTTCGATCGTAGCTCGCAACTGGCACAGGGTGAGGAGTTGGCGCAGCACGAAACGAAGCATGGCGACGGCCTCCGAGTTTTCTTCGGCAGGAAGGCCCACGGAAGACTGCGCAGTGAGATAAATATCAGTCAAAATGCGCTCTTTAGCGACCTTGCGGCCAATGAGGTTCCAGGCTTTCCGAACGAACTCGTCTCTTGAGAGCCGGGTCACGCTCCGAGGCGTCGGGAACTCGATGAGCAAGTTCCACAACCATTCCGAGCGCGAAGAAGAGTGGTAGCGGGCGATCTCCGGAAAGTAGAGTGGCAGGTGGTGGGTCAACAAGCGATGCTGAGTGCGGGTCTTTTCCAGAGAGACGTGGTGATGTGTTTTCGAAAGTTCCTGAAGATCGTTTAGGTTGTGCACCATCGGGTCGTGATAGTGCTGGGTGAGCCGACCTTTGAGGAGATGCAAGATAACCTGGGCATCCTTCGGATCGTTCTTATCCCAAGAGTTGTGCATGGCTTCTCGCGTGCGAGCTAAAGCGACGGAAGAAATGAGCTCGAGATGAAACCCCTCGGAGTGGAGGAAATAGGCAAGCGCCCGATGGTAGTTGCCCGTCGCTTCAAAACCAATCCGAACGGGCAAGGCCAGACCGTGTAGAAACTCTGCAAAGGCCCGAAATTCCTCGGCTGTGTTCTGCACGCGAAACTTCTTTCGACTCTTCCATCCGGGTGCTTCGATGAGAGCTTCGTGGCGATCCTTGGCGACATCGATAGCTACCCAGACAACGGCTTCCGGCGTACTCTGCGGGTTGGTCATGGTTAGTCCGTCTCCTTTGGTGAATGCTGAACACACTCACAGTACAGGAGACCTCCGGCTGACCATGACCAGCATGGCTTCCGGTCGCTTCGCTCCCTTCAGCCATGCTGGTCCACTCGCTCGTTAGCAAAAACCTCCTCGTTCCCGAGGTGCTACGGACCGGAGTTTACCAGCCGCCATTTTCTGGCGTGGTGCATCGAGAAGCAGATCGCGTTGGTGCACATTCAGCCGGGAAAGCCGCAGCAGAACGGGTACGTGGAAAGTTTCAACGGAAAGTTGCGGGATGAGTGCTTGAACGTGAATTGGTTTGAAAACTTGTGGGACGCGCGGCAGAAGGTCGCCGCGTGGCGGGTAGAATACAACGAGGAGCGACCGCACAGCGCGCTGGGGTATCAGACGCCAGCAGCGTTCGCGCGGCAACTTTCTCTTGCTTCGTCTGGCTCCGCGCTTCGCGCTACGCCAGACGAAGCAGCCCTCTCACAGGCGGCGAATGTCGTATGATCCAACCTGCGGATCCGGGGGGCAGGTCAAGCCGGCCCATGTTGTCAAACGTGAATTGGTAGGTGCCCGTGGGATCGCTCACCTGGGTCAACCGAGAGTCGTTATCGTAGGTATAATTCACCGTCGAGGTATCAGGATACGACTTCTGCGTCAGCCGGTTCAACTGGTTTACCCTGAGCGTCGAAGGGTTTGCCCCTAGCCTCGAAGGATCGCGAGTGCAAACCGCTCAAGCGTAACCCAAGAGCTCACCCTCAAAAAACGAGAGTGGGGCACCCAAAATCGTTCCAGATTTTTGCGACCGGGCCACGCGCCCGTTCCAAGTCATCACTTCAGAAGAGCGTCAACGAGTCGTGTCCGCGGACGGGTTGCAGGTTTCCACGCAAAAAGACGACCGGGCCGAAGGAAAAGGCCCAGGGGGGATGCGGGCGGAGCGAGCTATTGGAGCAAAGTAGTCTGGTGGTCCCAACGAATACTGGGCCTTGACTGAGTACCGACCTGCTTGTTTCACCAGAAATCCTTCTCCATCCTTCAGGGAGACTATTCGATTCGCGGTGATCTTTTGTCCCGGCTTCAAAACGACAAAATCAGCGGGATCGTACTCCTTGTTGTCTATTTTCCTTCTGCCCTGCCAAGGTACTTCATCCCCGTTTGGTCCCTTCAGTTCAATATCCACGAATTCACCTGTGTTGAGACGACTGACGAAAATTGGCTCGTTCGAGTTGTTCGTGAGCGAAAGCAACAGAATGACGTCTTCCCCTCTCTTGAACAGCGCCTTTTTCGGCAGAGCCCGGAACCGTAACGGGCCTTCTTTTTTCTCCTGACTTGCGCTCACCTGGGTCCAAAAAGAAAACACTGCAAGTACGGACGAGACAAGAATGATTTGACGATATCTGTTCATGATCCCTTGCTCCTCTCACGGAGCCGTGACGACGACAGTCGTCGCCGCTTGAATCCTGAAACCACAGGCAACTTCCGCTTGTCTCGCAAGAGCGTGGTCCGGGTTCTCGGGCAACGGGTGGTTGTTGTAGTACTCTGAGGCGTGGCCGAGGCTTATATGAGCGAATTCATGAGCCAGATCCTGCGCGATGTGCGCGGGTCCCGAGGCACAACCTCTGGGCGTTAGGTAGATGTTGAAAGGATCGCCGGGGAGCACGTATGCCAAACGCCTCTTCTCGTTTTTTTCTGCATTCCCCTGCGGGTCGTAGTTAACCGTAAAAAGAGGACTTGCAAGCAGCAAGTCGAGCGGAGCATGGAGACCGTGCGATGTGAAGAAGCAGTTGCAGCCGGGCAAGGTCCTTATGCGATCCTGAAGGATCTTGATGCCGTCGAGCAGATCCTTCAGACAATTCGGAGGGAACCCAGAGGCTATGTTGAGTTTGCCGCTTGGGTCTCGGAAATACGTTGGGCGGTTTCTCACATACCTGTAGAAATTGATCCCGGCGGTCCAACGATATGGATCCTCCGAAAAGAACCTGCCGGATTGCAGGTCATAGTATCGGGCCCGGTAGTAATAGAGGCTAGTTTCTGGGTCGAATTCGCGTCCCGTGTATCGGAAGCTGTTGACAAGATTGCCGGACGAGGCCACAAGGTTGCCGAAACTGTCGTAACCATAGATATTCGCCAGTGCTCCCGAGGTGCTGCTGAGCGACGTGATCGAGCCCATACCGTCGGCTTGGAAGTAGCTTGTTGTCGAGGAGCGCAGCATCGCCAACGGCTCGTCAACCGCTGGCCCTTGGGTGTAACGAGCCACCGTTGCGCCTCCCGCATTTGTTTCTTCCACGATGTCGTCATTGTCGTAGGCGAAGATGCTGGTGCCGCTGGAGGACGACTTATAGATGCGGCGACCGAAGGGGTCGTACCTGAAGCTGACCGTGCCGCCGCTGCCGGGCAGAATCACGCTGGTCATACGGTTCTCGTAATCCCAGGTGTATGAGGTGCTCCCGGTGCCGTCGGTTTTCACGATGGTGTTGCCATTGTAGTCGAAGGCGTAGGAAGCGTCTGGCCGCGAGTTCAGCTCGTTCGACGTGTTGTAGCTCCACGCGGCGCTTCCCAAGCTGGTCAGTCGGTTGCCCACGGGATCGAAGGTATAGCTCTCCGTCGTCGAGCCGCCCTGCGTGACCGACAGCAACTCGTAAATGTTGTCGTAGCCAAATTTAGTTCGAGTCCAAGACTCACTCGCGGTGCAGTTCTCGCTCGTTGTCCGAGTCCGACAGTCTCTCTCAGAAGTGCGAGCGAGTGCTGACATCGACTCTGATATTACCTTCAGCGTGCTCCAGTGCCAAGATCTAAGCTGTTTCATGCGTTCTGGCGGTTTTCTGGGCGCAGCGAATCATCACCGAACTTTTGGTGTACTGGGAAGGGCATGTTGTGAATGGTTATGCCAGCGGATAGCTGCTATCCGCTGGCATAAATCGCGTGCGCCTTCTGGAATGGCAGTGGTCCAACAGAAAGCAGATGCTTGACGGTGTTGAGCAGTGAACTGATCGGATGACGCGCAACCGCCGCGCGAAGGTCGTCCCCGGTGACATGCAAATAGATCTGCGTGCTGGTGATCAACCGATGACCGAGCAGATCGCGGATCGTCACTATGCCAACCCCAGCGCGTACCAAGTGGGTTGCAAAGGTATGCCGTAACCGATGCGGTGAAAGCGGAAATCCGACGTGACTTCGTTGGCCCCACGTACGCACACGTTCGTAGATGCTGCCGCGTGACAATCGGCGCCCGAAGCGTGATAGAAGAAATGGCGCGGTGGGGAGCGCGGGACCGCGGGCTTGCGCATAGGTACGCAGCACCTCAGCGAGTTGCGGGTTCAGTGGAACGACGCGCTCGTGGCCACCTTTGCCTTGCACGGTGATCGTCAGTTGCGCCAAATCTACTTGACCGCTGCGAAGTGAAGCACACTCGGAAGCGCGGATGCCAGTACCGTAAAGCATTGCGAGCAACGCTCGATCGCGTAGACCGATCACCGTGTCGGTATCGGGCTCATCCAACAATCGACTGACCTGCTCAGCGGAAAGCGTGACAGGCAGCTTGCGCGGCACGGCCTTGATCGACGGGAATCCGACGAGTGGGTTAGCAGTGTGCTCGAGATATCCCATGGCCACCATCGCGCAATAGAAGCGCCGCAGAACAACAACAGCACGGTTCACGGCAGAACCCCCGTTACCGCGCACGTCGCGCAAATGCTGCAGATAGGCGAGCACATCGCGCGCCGTAACTTGATCCGGTGCGCGATCCGCTAGCGTGACGCGCACCCACTCATGAAACTGTTTCAGCGCGTCTTCATAAGCAGCAAGTGTGAGCGGCCGTAAACCACGCGCAACGCAGTGGGTGCGAATGTAGAGCTCGATCCAGAATGACCATTTCATGAGCGGCCTCCGATCGGCAGGGTACGCACAGCGGCTTGTGGCCGCTCGGGCAAGACATGCAGGTAGACACCGGTCTCTTGCGGACTGCGATGCCCCATCAGCGAGGCAATGATGGCGAGATCAACGCCACGATCCATCAAGTGCGTCGCGAAACTGTGTCGGAGCGTGCGGGGCGTGACGCCGGCGCGTAGACCAGCGCGTGTCGCAGCGGCTGTCACAACTTCGCACACATCGCGGACCTGCAGGCGATGCTTGCGAATGCTGGTTCGAAACAAGGGGCCGCGTTTTCCGTGCTCCAGCAAATAGGCGAGCAACTCCGTATAGAGAGCTTCAGGAATCGGAATCGCGCGCGGTCGATCGCCCTTCGCCTTTAGGACCACCAGTTCACGGCGCTCACGGTTGACATGCGCAACATCAAGCGCGCACAACTCGCTGGTACGCAGCCCACAACCATAAAGCAGCAAAATGATCAGGCGATCACGTCGTGCCGTAGGTCCGGGCGCGGTTGTGGCTTGCACCAGTCGCTCGGCTTCGTCGAAGTTGAGCGACTTCGGCACCGTACGCCGCAACGTATGCTGCAAACTAAATCCATCGAGCACGTTGCGCTCGGCGCGACCGCTGCGCCAGGCGTATTCAAGCAGCCCCCGCACGTGGCTGAGATATTTCGCCAGGCTGCTTTCGGTGCAACCGCACTGCCGCTCGGCCTCCAGCCAATGCAAATAATCTTCCAGCTTGAGGTGCCACAGCTCGACGCCGGGACGCACTTGTCCCAGCCGGGCAATCGCGCGGCGCAGCGTGCATCGCACGTCCACAATCGTGCGCGGCGTCTTGCGCCCCACTTTATCGAGGTAACTGAAGTATCCTTCGATCAACGGATCCATCGTTGCTGTATTCGCTTTCTTCATGCGCTCACCCTCTGTTCTGCTAACCAATCGTTGATGGGATGGAGGGTCATCGCGGCACGGCGCTGCGGATCTGCAATGTGCACATAACGCACGGTGGTCGCGATGCCGGAATGCCCCAGGATGCGTTGCACTTGGGCCAGGTGCACCCCAGACTCCAGCAGATCTGACGCACAGCTATGCCGGAACTGATGCAGACTATGGATCGGCACTTGCGCACGGCGCGAGATCGCGTGGATACCGTTGCTGATCGCACCGCCCGTGAGACGCTTGCCACAGCGGCTCACCAACAGGGCGGTCTCGCCACATAATCCAGCTTCTTCCAGTTGGTTGTGGCGAAGCGGCAGATACCCTTCCAGACACCGCAGCACCATCTCCGGTAACGGCACGCAGCGCTCGCATCCCGTCTTGCGGCCATCGATGCGCAAGGTGCCTTCCGTGCGATCGAACGCATCGAGGTTCAGCCGCTCCAACTCGCCGCGGCGAAGACCGGTGCCGTACAGCATCGCCAGCACCGTTATCCATAAATGGGAAGTGTATGCACCGTGGCGATTCGCCGCTTCGCGCCACATCGCTTCCATGTGTGCGTGATCGATCCGTTTCGGCAGGCGACTGTACGGTGTGACCTTCGGGCCTTTCATCCAGCGCAACGGGTTGATCTTCCACAAACCCTGGCGCACCAGGTAGTCACCGAAGCCCCGCATCGTGCTCAGCGTCGCGTACACTGTCGCCTTGGCGCGAAAACTCGAGCAGTTCGCGATGTAGCGCGTGATCATCTCGGAATCAATGTGCTCGATCCCTACGCGTGGGCGACGCCCCTTGAGCCACCGTCCCCACCGAATCAGCCGTGCCTCTGTGTACGCCACCGACTGCGGACTGACTCCCCTCGCGCGGTACTCTTCGATATACAAGTCCAGTAACCGGTCCCATCTCCTCATCGCCGTCCTCCCAAACGCTAGCGCCAGCGACTTCACGTTCGCTCGCCTAAACGTTATAGAAATAAACAATATGACCCCCAATATGACTTCCTTGGAGGCCGCGATGAGCCCCGAACTGAACTAAAAAGTTGCAAAGTATCAGTCCCCCAGAGGGGTTCGACTCCAACCCTCTTAGTCCGCAAATTCCGGAAGCCCATCGCGCGCCGAAGCCAGCGGCGGGCGAATTGCGCAATCATCGGGCATCGGGTGAAATCATGCTGACTTCCCGTTCAAGGAGATGACCGCGGCAAAAAATGAACTGCACCCTTGAAATGAGACAGTCGGGATGGGCACAACTTTGAGCACAAAACCCTGCCAAACACCCTTCTAAACCGTGATGCAGGACGCAAGGAAATGCTTGAAGAACCAACTACATAGCATTTCTGGATTTAACAGCGGGTTGCAGGTTCGAGTCCTGCCCGGTTCACCAATCCTTTTCAATTCGAGTTACCATCCTGCGCACCTCAGGGGTTAAAAGCCCTAAATTCGCGGAGCATTCCGGCACGGCTGAACAGCTTGCGGAAAAAGCACCATTCCTTCATTCCGAACGGAGTCTGCGGAGTGAGGAATCCCTCTTTTCTTGGGTTTCCGCCAAAGAGAGATTCCTCGATTTGCTCGGAATGACGAACCAAGCCACTTTTTCCGCAGCCTGTGAAGCCGCGCCCTCCCGTGAGCCATTTATGAGATGGCTGTTGGACGGCGCTGAGGGGTCCAGCGAAGTTGCGGAAGCGATGGCCGGTTCTCGCGATATCGAGGATTCGGCACTCTTGGGGACCGGGGAGCAGGAGTGGCAGGGTAGGAAGCAGGATGGGCAAAGGGATCGTCCGAGTGACATGTATCACACGAGAGCATGTTCCGTGTCACTGCGGACAAGAGGGTGGTGGATTCTGATGGATGGATAATTGGACTCAGGAAGTCCAGAACCCTATGCAGGTTACTCGCGCAACGGATTACGCAGTCCGTATCATGGTGGAACTCGCCAGTTTGCCACCAGGCGACAAGGTGCAATTGAACGAGCTGATTGAGAGCACGGGGGTCCGCGGGAGTTTTCTTTCCAAGGTGGTACAGCGGCTCGTGCATGCCGGTATGGTGTCCTCGCATCGCGGAACCCGTGGAGGGTTCTCGATGAGAGTGTCCGGCGAGGAAATCACGCTTTTGGACGTGATTGAAGCGATCGAAGGACCGACGCAAATGAATCTCTGCCTGGGAAGCGGGCCAGGGTGTGAACGCAAGTCCTGGTGCGGCGTCCATCCCGTCTGGCAGAAGGCGCAATCCGCTTTCGTCAAAGAGCTTGCCAGTGTAACCATTGCGCACCTCGCCGTGGAAACCAAGGTCAATGTAGCCAAGCAGCAAGGGGCTGCAAATCAGCCATAGCGGTACCGGTGAAAGCAGTCCTCCGGTGCAAATTTTGCCAACGCGATAAGCGTCGCGATTGGCGCGAGTGTGTCGATCTGAATTCGAACGTGCGGCGGCCGACAGATTAGTACGCGAGCGATCGGAGGACGTTGCCGGAGAACCGGTAGAGGCTGGCCAAGTGACTGGTGTGAAGAAGTTCCCTGGCGAGGAGATCGGCGACGGAATCGATCACACGGAAAAGGACCGGCTGGTCCAAACGCGCTCCCGGCAGGATGACAACCACGGCGTGAGTGGTCGAGCCGGTGGCCACGTGAGAGTACCAGAAGCAGACCGAGACGCCGTCAGGAGCATCGGATTGGCGTTCCTGCGGGTAGGCCAGGGGGCGGTCGGCGAGCAGAACATGAAAGGTCTTGCCATCGGAGCGAGAGATCATGGGCATGGACTCGCACAAGCGGCAGAGGAGACCCTGTTCGCCGTGATGAATGCAGTGCGGACAAAGATTGAAATTCCGATGGGCAACGTGCTCTTCGAGAAGGGGATCGTGTCTCACGGGTCAGCCCTCCGGGTAAAGACAAAATCGCGGTGATACGCCGGCGGCTGGAGGGAGACGCATCCTTAAATCGCAATAATCCTCCATATAATAGATTAATCAGAAATGCAATTGCAAATCATTGTTGCTAGCCCTCTTGCTATTAACCTGCCTGGTTACTACAGGCTGGTGGGGCACGCAGAAGGTAGCGCGCCCACACCGGGGCGCTCGACCTTGATGACATCGGCGCCGGGATCGCCAAGCGGCATGGCAGCGTAAGGTCCGGCCAGGGCTTGGGTTAATTCGACGACGCGAATTCCAGTGAGGACCGACGACACGGCGGACGAAGATAACCGACGAATGCGGAAAGGAAGGCCAGCAGCTTAAGGGAAACGAGTGCGAGAGGTTCCCTTGCCTGTTGGACGATGTTCCCGGAGAATAGAGAGTTCATCACCAAGAAGCGACACCCTAATGGCGGCTTGAGCGCCGCAGCGGACGGAGACCAGGGAAGATGGCCAATTCGGTCTATCCACCTAAACGATTTGTAGCCTATTTTTCCATGGAGATTGCGCTGGAAAACGACATGCCGAGCTACAGCGGTGGCCTGGGCGTGCTGGCGGGAGACACCATCCGCGCGGCAGCGGATATCCGATTGCCGATGGTGGCGGTGTCGCTGCTATACCGCAAGGGCTATTTCCGGCAACGGTTGGGAGAAGACGGGGCCCAGACGGAAGAGCCGGTGGAATGGGAAGTGGAGAAGTTTCTGCAAGAGGAAGAGCCGCACATCGGGGTTTCGCTGGAGAACCGGCGCGTGGAATTGCGGGCTTGGCGGTACATGGTAAAGGGCGTGCGCGGGTACGAGGTGCCGGTTTACTTTCTGGATGCGGATTTGCCGGCGAATGACGCACGGGACCGCGAGCTGACGGGGGCGCTCTACGGTGGCGATCCCTACTACCGGTTGTCGCAGGAGGTGTTGCTGGGGATTGGCGGCGTGCGCATGCTGCGCGCACTGGGACACACGGAATTGATGCGCTACCACATGAACGAGGGCCACGCGGCGCTGCTCACCATGGAATTGCTGGAGGAGGAGACGAAGCGGGCCGGGCGCACGGCCATTAAGAGCGAAGACATCGAGCGGGTGCGCAGCAAGTGCGTGTTCACGACGCACACGCCGGTTCCGGCGGGACACGACAAATTTCCGGCGGAGTATCTCTCGCGGCTGGTGCCGGACCAGGTGCGCTTCATTGATGTGAAAGACGCATCATCCGTGGATTTGATCAAGAGCATCCTGCAAGTAGAGCAGTCTTATCCGGACTGGAAGGAAGCGGCGCAGCGGGGCGCTTCGGTGAGCATGACGTACCTGGCGCTGAGCTTGAGCAATTACGTGAACGGCGTGGCGAAGCTGCATGGGGAAGTTTCCCGTAAGATGTTTCCAAACGTGCCGATCGAAGCGATCACCAATGGGGTACACGCGGCCACGTGGACTTCGCCGGCTTTCCAGGATCTGTTCGACCGGTATATCCCTTCCTGGCGCGAGGACAACTACAGCCTGCGCGGGGCCTTGGGCTTGCCGCCGGAAGAGGTCTGGGCGGCGCATTTGCTGTCAAAACACAGTTTATTGGAAGCCGTGCGCAAGAAATCGGGACTGAAGCTGGATCCCGAGGCATTCACGATCGGATTTGCGCGCCGGGCCACGGGTTATAAACGCGCGGACCTGATCCTGAAAGATCTGGACCGGCTGCGGCAAATCGCGAAAAGCGTCGGGACATTTCAGATCGTTTATGCGGGCAAAGCGCACCCGCGGGACGCCGGCGGCAAAGAGATCATCAAGAAGATCTTCAAGGCGAAGAAAGCCCTGAAGAAGGCGGTTACGATTGTCTTTCTCGACGACTACGACCTGGAGCTGGCCGGGCATCTCACCTCCGGCGGCGATTTGTGGCTAAACACGCCGCAATATCCGCTGGAAGCTTCCGGCACGAGCGGGATGAAAGCGGCGGTGAATGGCGTGCCGAGCTTGAGCATTTTGGACGGCTGGTGGGTGGAGGGTTGCATCGAAGGCGTGACCGGATGGTCGATCGGGGAACCGCATCGCGGCGATCCCGGGCCGGAGAGTCCGGTGGACAATGTGGTGGACGCCGAAAGCCTGTATACGAAACTCGAGAGCGTGATCCTGCCGATGTTTTACGAGGAACGCAGCCGCTACCTTGAGGTGATGCGGCACGCCATTGCGATCAATGGATCGTTTTTCAATACGCAGCGCATGGTGCAGCAGTATATTACCGACGCTTACTTGCGGTAGCGCGGTGGGCGCGGGCGACTGCCTCGGAGCGAACTTCCAGTAGCAAAACTTTACGCAGCAAAACGTGAAAGCCGGCCTTGCGGTAGAAGGTTGCGGCGGACTTGTTGTGGTGGAGCACTTGCAGTTCGATGGCGCGGATGCCACGCTCGCGGCAAAAATCTTCGATTTCGTAGAGCGCCAGTGAGCCAATGCCATTGTTGCGGTAGCGCTTTTCCACGTAGAGATCGGTGAGCAGGGCTTCCACGCCGCCGTATTCCAGATCGAAATTGTAGGTGACGATGGCGTAGCCCACGGGCTTTTTGTGGCTTTCCATGAGCCAGGCCTTGCCGAGCGAGAGATTGCGGAGCAGGGTATGGAGGCCTTGCTCGAGGGATTTGCGATTGAAGGGAATTTTGTCGAAGCGGTAGTAGGCGATGACGAACTTCAGGAGAGTGGCGTGATCTTTCGGGCTGCAGGGGCGGAAGGATACCAGCATAGGGCCTCACTTTGGGGAACGCGGTCAGCGCTTTGCTTATTATCGTAACGCAGGCGCGGGCGCGGGGGAAAGGTCTTGCGAAGAGGAGGTGGCGCAATATGTTAATCGAGTCGGCGGACATGTTGACTGCGAGCGATGTGCTCTGCCCACGCGGTCAAATTTGACATCGGAGGCGGATGCTATGGCAAACTTCAAGCATCTCTTTGAAAAAACTAGCGGGTTGCCCAAATCGTCAGAATCATTCTGGACATCTCTTTTTGCTTTATATGTTCTGCACTTGGGAAGAACTAACGGGATGATTAAGGTTTGGGAGCGGTTAGATTCTGACAAGGCACCCTACTACGGCCCACGCAAAGGATCATCGTCCTTGGACCTTTCTGGGTTGAAGTTTGAAGATGTCTCGGTCGAGCCAAAGGCTCACGCTACGGCTTGTTATTTCAAATTGGTTGCAGGCCTGTCGGCTGAAGACTCAGGATTTGAGCCAGATCTGGTTCTCTGGCGACCACCTTCGGGTTCATCGGGACCCACGTATCTCTTCGTGGAGAACAAAATCACGCAGAAACTCCAACAAAATCAGATGCAAAACTATCCGCGGCTCGTAAAGTCTCTCAATAAGAAAGGGACTAAGGCTGAGTTCCTCCTGTTGATGTCTGTCGGCTCGAATGAGGTTGATCGCCAAGCGCGGATCCTGAAAACGCAGCTCGGACCTTGTTTTGGGCTTTTACTTTGGGAAGATATACTTCGCGGGATGAGTAGGAGTGGACTTGTTCTCCCCGGCATCGATTTTCAACAACTCGACAAATTCACGGAGGACTTGGATATGGACGCAGCTTAAGGAATCTCATTGCGACCATCTCAAGCCGCCCAGGAGCAGATGATTCCATAGGAATCCGGATCGCTCAGGTTACATTCCGCGCACATGGTCGCCCACTCAGAAACCATCCGGAAACAGAGCCAGTGCCTGGGGGGCAGTTTCACGCGAGGCGATTTTTGTAGAGGGCCATGCCGACGGCGGCGTCCATGCCCAATTTTTGGAGGGCGGAGATATCGCGGGTGGTGGAAACGCCACCCGCAGCGATGATGGGCAATCGCGTGGAGCGGCGCAACTCGCGGAACCAGGCGAGATTCACGCCGCGCATGGTGCCTTCGCGGTCTACGTCGGTGCAGAGGAAGCCGGCGCAATAGGGTTCGAGGGCGGACATGACTTCGGCAGGGGCGAGCGAGAGGGATTTGCGCCAGCCGTGGATGACGATGCGTCCTTTGGCTGTGTCCAAGGCGATCAGGATATGTTTTTTGCCGACGCGGTTGGCGAGGTGTTTCAGGAAGGAAATATTGGGGCGCTGCTGACGAAAGGCGGCGCTGCCGACGATGATCTGTTCGACGCCGAGGGCGATCAGCGACTCAGCGCGGCGCACGGTGCGAATTCCGCCACCTACGCGCAGCTTGAGTTTGAATTTGCGGCGGGCTTCGCGGCAAAGCTGGCGCACGATGCGGTTGTTGTGGCCTTTGTGCATGGCGGCATCGAGATCAATCACATGAAGCCAGGCGTAATGGCCGAAGCGGTCGAGCAGGCCCAAAACATCGGCCACGGCGAGTTCGCGCTTGCGGCCGTGCACGAGTTGCACGGCCTGGCCATCCTGCAAGTCAATGCAGGGAATCAGCATGGCAGGCGCACCTCCACGCCGTTTTCCTTCAGATAGGATTTCAGCGCGCGGATGGATTGCACCTGATCGTGAAAGATGGAGGCGGCGAGAGCGGCGTCGGCGCTGCCTTGCGTGAAAATCTCCAGAAAATGTTGGGGAATCTTCGCGCCACCGGAGGCAATCAGCGGGACGCTGACGGCGCGGCTGATGGCGGCGGTCAAGGCAATGTCAAAGCCGGACTGCGTGCCGTCGCGGTCCATCGAGGTCAGAAGGATTTCACCCGCGCCAAGTTCCACGCCGCGAAGCGCCCATTCTTCGGCGTCGAGTCCCGTGGCTGCACGGCCGCCGCGCACACGCACTACCCAGCCCTCGTTTTCGCGGCGCGCGTCAATGGCCAAGACGACGGCCTGCGCGCCAAATTCGCAGGAGAGTTCGCCGATCAATTCGGGACGCTGGACCGCAGCCGTGTTCACGGTGATCTTGTCCGCGCCGGCACGCACGACGGAGCGCGCATCCTCGAGCGAGCGAATGCCGCCGCCCGCGGTGAGAGGGATGGCGAGTTGCTCGGCGACGCGGCGAATGGTTTCGAGAAACGTGGGGTTGTTGTCGCGCGAGGCGGCGATATCGAGGACGACCAATTCGTCGGCGCCCTCGGCGTTATAGCGCGCGGCGAGTTCCACGGGATCGCCAGCATCGCGCAGGCCTTCAAAGTGCACGCCCTTGACGACGCGAACGCCGTCGGTATCGAGGCAGGGAACGATGCGGTGCGCCAGGCTCATGCGGGCAACCTCAGGAAATTTTCGAGGAGCTTTGCGCCGACTGCGCCGCTTTTTTCGGGATGGAACTGCACGCCGAAGATGTTGCGTTGCTCGATGACGGCGATGAATGCGCGGCCGTGCTCGCAGACGGCGGTGCTCTCGGGGCCGGAGGCGGGCGCGGCGTAGGAGTGCGCGAAGTAAAAATAGGCTTCGTGCGAAATGTCATGCAGAAGGTGGCTGCTCCTTGTGCAGCGCAACTGGTTCCAACCCATGTGAGGGAGTTTGACGCCTGGGGGAAGATGGGTCACACGGCCGGGCAACAGGGCGAGACCGGCGAGCGACGGGGCTTCGTCGCTGGCTTCATAGAGAGCCTGCAAGCCCAGACAGATGCCGAGGAAGTTTGCGCCGCGGGCGATGGCATCGCGCAACGGCTGGCGCAATCCGTGCGCGTCCAGAGCGGCGATAAGAGCGCCACAGTGGCCCACGCCGGGCAGGATCAGGCGCTCGGCTTCGGCGATCGCTTCCGGCCGGTTGGAGGTGAATACGTGCGCGCCCAGGCGGCGCAACGCGCGTTCGACCGAGGTGACATTGCCGGCGCCGTAATCGAGCAGGGTGACGTTCACAGAAGTTCCTTGGTGCTGGGCAAAACGTTGCGCAGGCGCATGTCGCGCGAAACGGCGAAACGCAGCGCGCGGGCGAAGGCCTTGAACAGGGCTTCGACCTGGTGGTGGGAAGAACGGCCGTAGAGAACGCGCAAGTGCACATTGGCGCGGGCGGCCTGCGCAAACCCCTGAAAAAAGTCTTCCACCAATTCGGTTTGGAAATCGCCGACGCGTTTTGCGGAGAATTTCGCCTTGACGACGCAAAAGCCGCGGCCACCAAAATCGATGGCGGCGGCCGCGAGGGTTTCGTCCATGGGCATCAGGAAATAGCCGGCGCGGAGAATGCCTTTTTTGTTGCCGAGCGCGGCGTTGACGGCTTCGCCGAGAGCGATGCCAACGTCCTCGACGGTGTGGTGCTGGTCCACGTGCAGGTCGCCCTTGGCCGTAAGGCGAAGGTCGAGGCCGCCGTGGCGGGTGACGAGGTCCAGCATGTGATCAAAGAAGGGGATGCCCGTGGAAATGCTGGCTTTGCCGCGCCCGTCGAGATTCAAACGCAGCGCGATTTGCGTCTCCTTGGTGTTGCGCCGGATTGATGAAGTTCTGGGCATAAGTTTTCCTAGGAGTTGCGCTTGAACAGACGCAGGAGTTTTTTGAGTTCCGCTTCCGTGCCAATGGTGATGCGGGCAAAGCCGCGCCCGAGGTCATGGCTGCGTTCGCGGACGAGGATGCCGTGGCGCTCGAGTTTCCGGAAGAATGCGGGGCCCGTCTTGCCAAAATCGGCGATGAGAAAATTGGCGGCACTGGGATAGACGCGCACATTGCGTTTCTGGAGTTCACGCGCAAACCAAGCGCGCAGACGCTTGACGTCCCGGACATACCGCGCGATGGGTGTGCCTTCTTCCACCGCGGCAACGCTGGCGGCGAGCGCCGCCGTGTTGACGGGGTAGGGAGGCAAGGCGCGGCGGACCAACGCCAACGAATCCCGGCAGCCAAGGACGGCCCCGAGGCGCAGACCCGCCAGGCCTTCGGCTTTCGAAAAAGTCCGCGCCACGAAGAGCTGAGGATATTTCCGGATCCAGGGAACGACGGAGAGGCCGGAAAATTCCGCGTAGGCTTCGTCCATGACCATTACCGTATGCGTGGCGGCGCGCAGCAGTTTGCGGATTACATCTTTGCCAACCAGCGTCCCGGTGGGATTGTTGGGGTTGGCGAGAAAGAACACGCGGGGTTTCCGGCGAAGTGCGGCGAGGGCGGCGGCGAAGGGGAACTCCATGTCGGGGCCGTAGTGGAGTGATTGCACGCGCGCGCCGGCAATTTCGGCGTAGTAGCGGTACATCGGAAAGGTCGGCTCGCAGATCAGGATGTGGCTGTGCGGCTCGACGAAGGTATCGAAGAAGACGCGCAAGGCATCGTCACCGCCGTTGGTGAGGACGAGTTCCGTCGGGTGCACACGAAAATAGCGGGCGATTTTGCGCGTGGACACCGCGTATTCCGGATACGTGGCGATTTCTTTCGCGCTGAGCTTCCGGAGGGCACGCAATGCGGCCGGGCCGCAGCCGCGCGTGTTCTCATTGAAGTCGAGGCGAATCTTGCCCGCGCGCCCCTCGGCGGGCGCTTCATAGGTGCGGCGCTCGAGAATGGCCTGGCGAACGGGGAGATGCACTTTCACCGGCGCACCTCGACGGCATTTGCGTGCGCGTAAAGTCCTTCGGCACCGGCCAGGGTTTGCACGTCTGCGGCGAGGCCGCGGTAGCCACGGCGCGCGATGGTTTGCACGCTGATGCACTTCACAAAATCGCCGGCGCCGAGGCCACCGCGACGCCTGGCCCAGCCGCCCGTCGGCAAAACGTGGTTGCTGCCACTAGCATAATCGCCGAAAGGTTGCGCGCTGAGCGGGCCGAGAAACACCGTTCCGGCAGAGTGAATTTTGCCCAACAGTTTGCGGCCGTTGGACGGCAAGCTGAGGTGCTCCGGTGCAAAGCGATTCACAAACTCACAGGCCGCGTTCCAGGAGCGGGCCAAAAGGATGGCGCCGGTCTTGTGGATGGAAAATTGCGCGAGATTATCGGGGAGCAATTCATCCAATTGCTCCATGACCTCGTGCTGAACTTTTCGAGCGAAGCTCGGGGATGAAGTTACCAGATAGCTTCCGGCATCGGGAGCATGCTCGGCTTGCGCCAGCAAATCGGCGGCGATCCAACGGGGATTCCCCTGATTGGCGAGCACGATAGCCTCTGTTGGCCCGGCGGGCAAATCGATGGCGCAGGTGGCGCTGATGATTTGCTTCGCAGCAGTGACGAAGCGATTGCCTGGCCCGAAGATTTTCTCGACGGCCGCGATGCGCTTTGTGCCATAGGCGAGCGCGGCAATCGCCTGGGCGCCGCCGATGCGGGCGATTTGCGTGACGCCCAGCAGATCGGCCGCGGCGATCAGTTCATCGTTCGGACGCGGACAAACGGCAACGATACGCCGGACGCCGGCCACTTGCGCGGGCACCACGGTCATCACCAGCGTGGAGACGAGCGCGAAGCGTCCGCCGGGAATATAGCATCCGATGGATTCCAGGGGACGGACGATTTGGGCGACGGTAACGCCCGGCTCAACCTGGAGCGACCATGCGCGGGGCAACTGTTTTTCCGCCACGCGGCGAACATTGTCCGCGGCGTGAGAGATAGCGCGAAGGAATTCGCGGCCGACACGTTTCTTTGCCGCGTCGGTTTCGGCGGGAGTGATCCAGAGCTTCGCGTGTTGCGACGCGGCCGGATCGAACTTGCGGTTCCACTTGTGCAATGCGGCGTCGCCCCGCAGCCGGACATCGGCGACGATTTTCGCCGCGGTTTGCAGGGCAACGCGGTCATCGCCCTGACGGAGCCGCATGAGTTTTGCTTCGGTTTGCGCGGTGAGTTTCAGGATTCTCATCAGAACACGATCTTGTTCAAGGGATATTCCACAATGCCCTGGGCCTTGGCAGCCTTGAGCCTTGGAAGAATCTGCCGGACGACGGCCTCTTCGACGATGGTGTTGACGGCGACCCATTCCGAATCGCTGAGCGCGGAAATGGTGGGATTTTTCAGCGCCGGGAGCACTGCCAGTACGGCGGCCAGATCCTGCTGCTTCACGTTGAGCATTAGACCGACGCGAGTGGCGGCGGCAATCGCGCCTTGCAGCATGAGCACGAGGCTTTCGGCCTTCTGGCGTTTCGCGGGATCTTCGGCGGCCTTGCGGTTCATGATGAAGACCGTGGAGGATTCGAGAACGGTATCAAGGATGCGCAAGCGGTTGGCGCGCAGCGAAGATCCCGTTTCCGTGACTTCCACAATCGCGTCGGCGAGCTGCGGGACTTTCACTTCGGTGGCGCCCCAGGAAAATTCCACGCGCGCTTTGACACCATGGCCGGCGAGATATTTTTCGGTGATGCGCACGAGTTCGGTGGCAATGGTTTTTCCCTCGAGGTCGCGCGGGGTGCGAATGGCCGAGTCTTCGGGAACGGCCAGCACCCACTTGACGCGGGCCAGACGCTGCTTGGCGTAGATAAGCTCCGCAAGTTCGACGACATCCGCATTCGTTTCCACGACCCAATCGTGGCCGGTGATCCCGGCTTCGAGAGCGCCCGATTCGACGTAGCGCGCCATCTCCTGCGCGCGCACCAGCAGGCAGTCGATTTCGGCGTCGTCAATCGCGGGCACGTAGCTGCGGGAACTCAGCGTGACCTTCCAGCCGGCGCGGGCCAGCAGATCGATGGTGGCATCCTGCAAGCTGCCTTTAGGGATACCCAATTTCAAGACGCTCATTGCGCCCCCTTTTTGCCGTAAACATCCTCGACCGCGAAAGCACGCTCCGCGACGATGCGCGACGTGCCATCCGGCTCCAGTTCGCGAAAAAAGCAGCTCCGGTAGCCCTCGTGACATACGCCGGGCCCGACAGGATCGACACGGATGAGGAGGGAATCGGCGTCGCAATCGAAGAGGAGTTGGCGGACGCGGAGGACGTGGCCGCTGGTTTCGCCTTTTTTCCAGAGGCGCTGGCGGGTGCGGCTATAGAAGTGGACCTCGCCGGTGCGCTGGGTGCATTCGAGCGCTTCGGGATTCAAGAAACCGAGCATCAGCACTTCGCGCGTGGCGTGGTCCTGAATGACCGCGGGGATCAACCCGTCCAATTTTGCAAAGGCAAGTTCCAACAGAGCCTCCCAAAAACAAAAAACCCGCCGGGGCGATTGGCGCCAGCGGGCTGATAAGAGCTTATTGATACGAAAGCGCTATACAGACCTCACCGGGCGCGGCAGGAAGCCGTGATGATGATGGTGTCGATGCGCGCGAAGAAGCATTGCAAGGAGAAAATACACGATCGGCAAGGGTTGAGCCAAACCAAAAATCACGGCAGATGCATCTGAATTTTCGATGCTAGGTTCGGGAGACGATACCCGGCGGGGTGTTGGAGCTGTAATTGACCGTCATGATCAGATGCAGGGCCACGCCAAACCTGGCGTTGGGCAGGGGTTCGACGCGCACGACCTCCGCGACGTATTCGCAGTTCATGGGGTCGTGGGCGGAACTGAAGGGGAAAGTGACGAAGACACGCATGCCCTTGTAATAGCTGGAACGGCGGGTGTGAAAATAGATGCCTTCCTTGGAGGCGTTGATGCTGACAGGCATGTCTTCGAAGTGCTCGTCCCGCGGCTCCGAGGGACGCACGCGAAGGGGCTTGGCGATTTTGGCTCGCCGGCTGCGGCGCTTATCCGGATACTGCTTTTCAGACAATTCGGCCATGATATCGTCCTACGGGCGGGTCCATTTCTATGATTGAGGGAGTAGCACGAAACGTCAAGGCATTGCGCCGAATCTGATACTGACAGGACAATAACAGTTCGATTCAGGGAGCCACAGATATGGGCGAAAAATTGCGGAAATCCGATGCGGAGTGGAAGAAGTCACTTACACAGAACCAGTACTATGTGACACGGCAGAAAGGGACGGAACCCGCGTTTACCGGCGAGTACGAAGCTAGCGAAACGGCCGGCACCTATAATTGCGTGTGTTGCGGGGAGCCGCTGTTCCGGTCAGAGACTAAATTTCACTCCGGCTGCGGCTGGCCGAGCTTCTTCGCCCCCGCCAACGGGGAGGTGTTGGAGGAGGAAACCGATAGCTCCCACGGGATGACACGGACGGAGGTGCGGTGCAGCCATTGCGAAGCGCATCTGGGGCACGTGTTTGAGGACGGCCCGAAGCCCACGGGATTGCGTTACTGCATCAACTCGGTAGCGTTGAAGTTGGAAAAAGCCTAGCGGGAGCCCTGGGTGGGGCCAAACTCTCCGTTTCTCGTGCGTGGACTGGTCTGAATGATTAAGGGGCGCGGTTACGCGGCGGGGCAAGAGCTGGCCGCCATTTCGGCGACCGGGTCGGACTGGCGTTCCCACGCTGCCAGCAGGAGAACTTTGTGGCCGCTGGGGTAGCGGAAAATGTAGTAGACGCTGGAATCGCCATCGACCTCAAAGAAGCCGGGGCGGCGCAAATCGGGGCGGCCGGTTATCCCCGCGCCGAGCAACAGGCGGAGTTCCGCCAGTTGTTCCGGAGGGTGTGTCCGGAGGTCTTCGACAATGGGCGGCAGTTTTTGCATATTCGTCATCGGCTTATCCTTGATCCGCCGTAGCAGCATACTGTGAGCCTCATCCATTAAGACGTAAAATCCGGCCAAATGTTTCATGACAGCAACGCCGCAAGCGATTGGGCCACTGAAACGCCAAAGTTACGCGCTTCACTCCCATTAGATGCAAGGATTTAGGGTTCGGGCAGGGAATTGGAATTTCGCGTTTGCCGGTGTTACCGATGGCAGCGGCCATATTGGCAGCCTTGCTGGCCGGCCAGCATGCGGCAAAGCAAGAGAGGGCGAGACAAGAAAGGTCCACTTCCTCGTGTTGCCGGTGGGATTCGGCTCTCACTTCTGTCAGCAGCGGGTCAATTGCGGGTTTCGGCTTCGACAGTCCTCTTCGGTCAACTAATGAAGAACGGGTTACTAGCTTGTATACTACTTGCGCGGACGGAGTTTTCTTGCGATAGTGATGCCTAAGAGTTTTCCAACTTCGAGGTTTTTCACGTGGCTAAACGAGCAGCGAAACTACCCAGAAAGTCCGTGCGCGACGAAAAATCCGAGTTTGGCAAGGATCGCCGTCGCCGGCATCACCATTATCTGGTCACCGTCAACTACGCGGATGGCGATAATTTTGGCCGCGTTTATACCGATAAGGACAAGGCCACGCGATTCGCCGAACGCCAGCGGCGCTCACCCGTGGTCAAGTCCGCGCGCGTCAGCCAAGTATCCTGAGCGGGTTCGGCAACTGCAGCAGATGCATTGCCGTGACTTGGTTTTCGGTGTGGTTGCGTGCTATAAAATAAGAGGTCGAGCGGCCTTAGTATAATGGTAGTACGGAACCTTGCCAAGGTTCAGGCGTGAGTTCGATTCTCATAGGCCGCTCCATTACTTTCAAGAAGTTACGCAGCCGCCTCGTTTTCCATATTTTCCATTTGCACTACAACACCTCGGTTTTTAGTGGAAAACGCAGCTTGGACTTGCTCCATCGGAATCCTGCCAGAGTAGAGCCTGGTCATCGCAGCAGAGGTGTGACCCATCTGTTGCCGGATTACCGCAGGCACGATCCCAGCTAGTTCCCAACGGCGGTTGCAGCCCCTTCTGAAGGCGTGTAGGCCCGCTTTCTTTAGACCGTTGGCCTCAAGGGCCAGGTACAGCCCCTGATTAAGCACAGTGGTCTCTAATAGCGGCCCGCCACGTTTTGAGCGAAAGACCAGGACTTCGGGGCTGGGAGCGGCGTAGAGTTCAAGAAACCGCTTCAGCCTGGCCATGGCCTTCATCCCTTCGGCATCGCCGAGATGCACAGAGCGGTAGGCCGTCACGTTCTTGCACGGGCCTATCTTCCCGCCATTCCGTTGATCCGAAGAGTGCTTCACCTGAATCGCATTCGCTTCGAAGTCCAGATCACAGACCCGAAGTGCGAGTAGCTCTCCCGAGCGTAGTCCCGAAGCAGCTGCAAGAAGGATTAGTGTGGAGTATTGCTCTCGCCTGGCTTCGCCCAGCGTGTCGATCTTGCTGACATGCTCTGCGATCTTCTCCGCATCTGCCCAGGAGAACGAGACTTTCTCACGACTGTCGATATCCATCTGCAACTTTTCCGCCTCAGGTATCTTTAACGCTTTTTGGGAGAACGGCGGCTCTTTGCCTTTTGAGAACACCGACAGGACTCCTTGCATTGTGCGCAGGGCATCCTTGATCGTTGTCCACGAAAGACCCGCCTTCCTCTTCTTCGCTGCCCACTCATTGACCGAATCGATGTCGATGTGTTCTATCGGTACATTGCCCCAATCCGCTTCGAGGTGGTTCCGGATGCGACCGTCTGCAACCGAGAACGTTGAGTCTCGAAGATAAGTGGGAGCATACTTCGTTCGATAGTGAGCCACGGCATCAGCGAAGGTCTTCGAAGAGGGAAGTCTGTAATCACCCGAGTTGATGTTGAGCTTCGAAATGATTTCCAGCTTTTTCCTCTGCGCTTCACTCTTCGTGATCTGCCCGACCAATCCGATCACTTCAGTAACACGCTTTCTCTCTTCCTGTCCTGGTACATCAGCCCAGAACTGGACGTAGTAATACTTCGTCCCATCAGCCCGCTCACCTACACGGAGCTTTGGGTCTTGCCCTTTCCTGCGAGACATGCACTTTCCCCGCTTTCTCGCTGGAACTGGCGGCACGCCAATATTATCAGGACGCGACGCGGGATCAACGGGCATCTGGCGCTCGATGGGTGAAGCGGTGGAAGACTGAGGAATGGGATTGCTGGACATTGAAACGACCGTCATTTCATTGAAGCTATTCCTTTGTACTTCTCACTTTTCGAGGGTGCGTTCGCTGTCACGAGCCATAATTGCTTCACTGGATTTCATGTGGCCTGCGCCACGTCGCAATTCCTTTTGCGCTTTCTCCACCGTGTACCGTGCGTAGCCGGAATGTTTTTCGTCACCGCGGTAGTCCGCGATGCGCTGGATGACGACCTCGGGATCGTCACCGCGGGTGAGAGCGCGTTTAGCGTAAGCCCAATCGTGCTCGGATTGACTCTTGTGGTCGCTGGGGGCAGTCCGGTTGGGTGCTTGGAGGTGGCCGAAGTGGCGCGGTGTTTCGGGCGAGTCTTCGTGAATCGTAAAATCACGGAGGGTGTAGAGCGCATCGCTTTCCTGGCGCGCTTGCACGATGAATTCCTCAGGAAGTTTGTGGTTGGCGAATCCAGGCAAACGAAGCACGCGCGTCGAATCCGTTGCCGCCAGATCACCGCCGAATTGATTTGCGAGGTTGTGAAGGAGAGACTCTGCCTCATCCTGACTGAATCCGGTCACTCTCCACACGACTTGGTGCTTGCCAGGCGAAGTATCAAGAACAAAGTTTGGGGCGGGGGCTTCTACGGAATTACGAATCGCGTCAAGAGCTTCGTCGCCCTTCTTGTCGAGGTCGAGATAGACGTGGCGTATATCCTTTATATTTTGTTTGGTCCGGCAGTACGCGCCGTCCTTAATTGGATTCATTCCCACGAATACGTCGGAACCGGCAGCACTCTGATTCGCTAGCCAAGTTTGAAAGCCGGGGCCCGCGATCGCCTCAGCCTTGGCGATTGTTTGGATCGTGTGGCCTGTCGAGCGATTTCGCACGAGGATCGCGGCGTTGTCCGCGGGTTCGAACAGCTCCCGGATATACTCCGACGCGGTGAGAGACCGCGGGGTGAATGCGGAGTCGGTGCTCATGGGTGGTCCTGCTTGGCTAAGAACACCGCGCCGTAGTCGAACAGGTCCGCATCCGGGTCGTAACTGTTGATTAGGAGGACTTCGGAAATGTATCTGCGTCCCGGCCGGCGCTCGATTTGGACGACGACATTAAGGGAATCCGCAATGTTCGTCTTGATGGCCCGATAGGGAAGGTCCACCCCACTCTGCAAAACACAACTGGTGAACCGCGCGAGGCCTTGTTGCGCGGAGTTCGCATGAATGGTGGACAACGTGCCCGAGTGTCCGGTGTTTAGGAGTTGCAGGAGATCGAAGGCTTCGCCACCGCGAATCTCTCCGAGAACGATGCGGTCCGGGCGGTGGCGGAGAGCAGCCTTGAGGAGATCGCGAATGGCCACTGCCGGAAGGCCATTCTGTTCCCGGCGCGCTTCAAACCGGACGAGGTTCTCCTGCGCCAGTTGAATCTCGGCCGTGTCTTCGATGACGAGCACCCGTTCCTCCTGGGGGATGAATTTCCCGAGGATTGATAAAAGTGTGGTTTTCCCAGTGCCCGTGCCACCGCTAATGAGGATGTTCTTGTGTGCGAGCACGTAGTCTTCGAGGTGGTTTGCGAGGGCGCGGTCAAGGGTGCCAGTCCGAATCAGATCCTCCATCTCGAAGTGGCGGGTGTTGAACTTGCGGATCGTGAGTGTGACACCACCAAGGCTGCACGGCGGGATCACCGCGGCGACGCGGCTGCCATCGGGTAACCGCGAGTCGAGAATGGGCTTCGATTCCGAGATGTCGTCACCGAGACGCCGTGCGATATTCTTCACAGCGACCATGAGGGATCGCTCGCCAATGGACACGTCCGGCACCTGTTGAAGGAAGCCCTGTTTTTCGATGAATACGCGGTCGGGACCGTTCACCATCACCTCGCTGATCGAATCGTCGAGAATGAGGTGCTCGATGGGCTTCAAGAACGG
>PMES01000085.1 GCA_003154775.1 Acidobacteriota bacterium
TGAAACAACCGGATAAGCATGAAACGACTTGAGGATCCGCCGCAATAGAAAATTCTGGCCATGATAAGCCATCAAAGCGCCCGGAAGGGCAACAAACCAATGGGCCTTCCGGCTTCTTTGCGTAGCCCTGACGCCTAAGAGTAAACCACGCTGGTTGTCCCAATATGAAACGACGGCCCGTGCGCAATCCATCCCCTGCTTTCAGTCAGGCGGTGGCGCCAGCTCCGAGACCACGAAGGGTGATCGGCGAGGTGCGCCAAGCATCACTAGGCTGGAAACGCACCGGCAACCATGAATCTTTTCTGAGAGCTTTGGGGTATCGTGGGTTGGTCTCTACACCCCACAACCCGGCAGTGCACTTCTACCTTGACTCTGCAAAACGGCGGCGCGTAGCATGCAGTACAAGGGTGAAGATACCAAAGTGTAATTTGCGGCTTTCCGTCTCCCCTTAATCCTAGCTCTCCCCGCAAACGCTGAAGACCGAGGCGACGGCACCGTGGCATCAAATATGCAATCGCCTGAAAAACATGATCCACCGCGCCACCTCAAGAGCTGGCTTAGGACCAGTGCTTTTCTTATTTTATTTGCTGCGGTCATTCTGTTCGCCACTATATTTGCGGCCAGGTTTTACCACCTTCCACTTACCTCCTACTTTCTAACGGCTGTCTTGATTGCCCTTACGTTTGCAATTGCCCTCCATGCCCGATTCCTGATTCTTTTGCGAAGAGACAGCCAGAAGACGGCCACTACTCTCGTTTCCACCGGGCGCGAGTTCAAGTCCATCTTCCAAAATGTGTTGGACGGAATTCTGGTTCTCGACGACAACGGCATCTGCATCGAGGCCAACCCCGCAGCCTTTACGATTCTTGGCGCGGAACCGAGTCTGCTTCTTGGGCATTCCATTGCCGACTTTTATGCGAACCCCGAGGACTTCCATAGAACATGGACCACCTTTTTGGAGAAGAAATTTCAACGCGGGGATGCGGAACTCGTTCGAAGTGACGGTTCCCAACTCTTCGCCGAATACACAGCTGCCGCGGAGTACGCCCCAGGACGGCACGTGGTTATCCTCTGCGACGTCACACAACGCGTGAACGCCGAACGAGCCCTCAGGGAGAGCGAGGATCGCTTCCAGCTAATGGCCAGCAATATTCAGGAAGTCGTCTGGATGATGAAGCCCGATACCAAGGAACTTGTTTATGTTAGCGACGCATATGAGACCATCACGGGACACTCTCTAGAGGAAATCCGCCAGAACCCTAACTCCTACAACGAATTAGTCCACGTCGAGGACCGTGCCCGCTTCCTCGCAAAGCTGGAAGAGGCAGCTATTACCGGAAAGTTCGACGAGGAGTTTCGCATTGTCCGCCCAGATGGCGTCTCTCGCTGGATCTGGAGCAAGTCTTCACCCGTCTGGGGCTCAAACAATTCTCTCCGTTGGCTTGTGGGGGTCGCACAGGATGTCACCAGCCGCAAGACCGCCGAGGCGGAGATTGCGAAGCACTGGGCTGCAGCCGAAGCTGCGCGAGCCGAAGCGGACGCTCTCCGCAAAGCCACGCTGACCTTGACCGAAAACCTGCGTATGGACGCTCTCCTCGACACCTTGCTGCAAACACTTCGGACTATCGTCCCCTACGATTCGGCCTGCGTCCTGCTGACAGACACAGATCATTCATTTCTCGTCGCTCGACAAATGCCGCCAGAGACCAGTCGAAAGAATGTCGTCACACTGGAGGTGAGCCACTATCACTTCTTGCAGAAGGTTCTGTTTACGCGCGACGCTGTCCTCGTTGAGAACACTCGGAACGAATCTGAATGGCGGGATAGCCCTGCGTTTGGCTGTGCCCGATCGTGGATTTGCATCCCGCTTGTGGTGTCCGAACACCTCGTGGGTTTGCTCTCCGTCAGCAGTAAAGAGTCCGGGCAATTCGCTCGCGAACATTTGCGCCTCGCGAAATCCCTCGCACTCTCCGCGGCCGTCGCCATCCAGAACGCTCGGCTCTACGAGCGTGCCGAGATCTACGCCTCCGAATTGGAACTCAAGCTAAAAGAATTGAAGGAAACCCAAGCCACGTTGGAACAGACTCAAAGCCGTTCGCGTGGAACCGAGAACTAGGGTTTCGCAGTGCGGCCTGAGTCCGCAAGATTCGCGCGAAGTGCTCCCGGCATTTTTTATCGAGTTCCGCGAACTATTCCTGAGTGCTACGCCGAACGGTAGACTAGCGAAAGGTGCCCCACCACTGACACCAAATAGCGGCATCGTGGACTTCTACACAGGTACGAGCCCCGATCATCGGGGCCGGTACCTCCGGGAGATTCTGGACTCGCCGGACGGCGAGCTCGAGCGCGTGCACGACTATATTCAATGGCTGTTTCCGCTGGCAGAGCGAAGTGGCTTCAATGTGAATGCTCCGATGTTGGACGGGCAGACAATTCGAGAATTTCACTCACGCCCCGACCTCCAGCGCAACCTGCGCGCTTCCTTCCTTCGAATGCTGGCTTTCTATGGACTGGAGATCATCGAGTCCCATCCACCATTAGTCAGGCGCGCACCTTTCTTCAAAGACCGGGCGGGCAACTGGCTAAAACCAAGCAATCACAATCACCTGAGAGTTACGAGAATTCTAAAGTCGCTGAGAATTCTGGGTTTGGAGAGGGAAGCCACCGCGTTCTTCGACTGTCTCGCCGATATTTATAATGAGCAAGCGACCCAGAGTACGCCATGCATCTCCGGCGAGACATTTCGCTTCTGGCAATCAGCGGTGCATGATGAATGACCACAAGCGGCTTGGGCTCATCTCCGGCAAAGTGCCAACGCTATCGTGATATACTATTAGCAGGAGCGTTAACCCTATGGACGAAGAGACGACACTCGTGGAATACCGTACCGAACAGGATGGCGATAAGTTCGTTGCCTTTGATTCGACGGGCGAACTTGTTGGAGCGTATGACAGCGAGGAGCAGGCACGGACGGATGTCGAGCGCGCGAAGTTAGAGGACGCGATGTACAAGCACTCGAAGATTCTGTTTCACGCTGCACTCGCTTCGGTGATGAGTTCGTTCGATGTGGACCGGGACACTGCGCGGTATTGGGTTTCGACGGCAGCGGAAGCGAATTGAACCGAAGCATGGTTTGTGGAGGCTCTGCCTCATCAGTCGAATACTTCACCAAATGGGGAATACGATTCAAGATCTCCTGCTCGCCATAAGACTCCCGCGATTCTGAAAATATTTCTTGTGCGATTTTGGGGCTGTCCGGCAAGAAGTGTCCGGACTCGCTCCCCGGCTCCCACCATGGCAGTGAACCATCCTCTGGTGCTCATCGAAACCACGCCGCACGGAATAGGAATTCGGGGCTCACCCCTTTGTCCTGCTCTGGCCGATTACTCGACGCCGACGAACTGACTCAACAACATGATCTTGTGTGTGCGGGTCGCCGCCGAGAACGTGCGATGCGGATGCGACTTCGTTCACCTGCTACTCTTGCGTCCTACGCCACTTCGCGCCCTAATGGTGCCGGTTGGCCCACTTGCAACCGCGGCCTTCCCGCCCGCCAATTGGACGATTCGATACAGCTTCCATTTCCACCACGCATTTTCTTAGGCACAGCTTCGGGATAATTCCTGCGCCCGGCGTCTTCGCGTCTTCTGCTTTCCCGGTTCCTCCCTGTGAATCCGTTGGGTCCCTCCCAGAATGCAGCCGCTCGCCTTGGGAGCAGTATCCACTCGCTCTTTAGTGCCCCAAGAAAATGGGGCAGAAATGGAGATTTTTATCCTATGTATCTCAATCACGTCCAATTAATTGGCTTCCTCGGGAAAGACCCGGAGAAGCGACAAGTGCGCGGCAACGGAGACACCTTCACGGTTCTCTCGGTCGCTACGCAGCAGTCCTGGAAGGACTCGAACGACGAGTGGCAGTCGAAAACCGAGTGGCACCGCGTAGTCGCGTTCAACCGTCTCGGAACGGCACTCGCCGACACTCTCCACAAGGGCGACCATGTTCTTGTCGATGGAATGCTCGTCAGCTCGAAGTACGAGCGCGAGAACGGCAAGAGCAAGAAGGCCAAGGCCGCGAAGGTCACGTTCTGGAGCGTGCGCGCGAATTCCGTGCGTAGGCTCAGCCGTGCCGAGGCGGACCCGCCATCGGCTCCGTCCGCCTCCGACGCCAGCGATGGCGCAGAGACCGGAAATGCGCCGTACTAACCGGCGCTTCGCTCAAGGGCTCCCGACCAAGTCGGGAGCCCTTTTTTCGTGCTGTACGCATTTGCGGTCACGGCGCAAAAAAGTACCACAGACGGCAATACACCTCGCAGTATACGTCCCTCGCATGGAGCCTCGTTGGCAGCCCCGTTCCAACGCCACGCGTGAATCAGCACCGTCGGAACCAACCGAGACCTTGTCCCGTTCCCGGCAAAGCCGTGCTGTGCCCTCGACCGGAGGAATCGCGTCATGGGCAAAAGCTTGCATTGCACATGCACTATCTGCCACATAGAAAGGTGCATCGGTCTGGAACTCGCGCTCCCCGAGAGCCACGAGATATATCGTCAAATCGTTGGAGAGAAACCTCTGTTCGCTGGCTTTCCAACCGTCTTCCATCTGGTGGCAAGCGTACATGGGTGCAGAGACGCAAAAGACGGAGCCACTTTCTCCGACCTGATATTCGCCCAACTTCTCTCCGGCCCTGCTGCCGCTGACCATTGGGAGTATCTCGAAAAGGTCTTGATCCTTGTTTTCATACCGACAGCTCATGCCGCCGTGCGGCATGTTTCCCGCCATTACCAATTCCTGGCGCGCGAAGATCTTTCGCAAGTCGCCCTGATCACCCTCATTCAATGCTTTCGGTCGAGGGCTTGGCAGGCGCAGCGCTCGCACTTTGGCTTTGCCGTAGCGAGGAAACTCAGAAGAAGCCTTTTTCAATGGGCGCGTAGGGAATTCGAGTCCACGTCTCAATTTGCTGCCCAGCAGATTGGCGAGGGTTTCCCTTTCACCCAAACAGCGGAGGAATCCTTTGAGCGGCATGCCATCTTGCGGCATTTCCTAAACCTATGTCAGCAAAGAGCCCACCTCACCCCCGATGAGATAAATCTCCTGATTGACCTGAAGCTGGAGGAAACCATTGATGCTGGAGTCTCCGGCCCCCAAGGCCGAACATCGAATCCCTTCCGCCAAAGATTGAAGCGCCTGATGACCAAGCTCCGGCGCCTGGCCCAAACACCAGCCAACAACGCCCACCTTAAGCGACGGTCCGGACAGTAGGGAGAACACCATGCGGTCACCGGTGGTACTCCTTACCCCTCCCCCAGACCGGGATTTGAGAAAAAAATGAAAAATCTTTGTTTTGTTGCGACACATTTTCCGATTTCCGCGCTGATTAGGTATATGAGGGGGGGAGTTCCCGCCAAGAAGGGGCCGGCGGCGGTTGTGAGTCTCAGCCGTCGATTCTTTCTTTAACCCGGACAACACCCGGACCCACAACATCTCTGCTCCCGGAGCTAGTGCTCCTGGTGTCTCCGAACGATGAGAGCGCCTTTTCAGCAGAAGGTCCTGTGAGTCCGGAAATGCTTCGGGCTGAAGAGGAACCTTGCGGGAACTCCCTAAATTCGCCAGCAAAGTTGAGTGAGGTCAACAGATGAAACAAATACATCCCAAGTTCTTATCTATCTTTCGGCTGTCGCCAAGGTTTTTGACCATCGCCGTCGCCTTGCTTCTTGCCGTCCCGGTGTTCGCGCAGGGCAATTCTCCCTGGGAAAACGCCGTCAACGTCCTTCAAACGGCTTTCACCAGCACCATCGCGCGCGGCCTGTCACTTGTCGCGATTGTGGTGGCGGGTCTGACGTTTGCTTTCGGCGAGGGGGGATCGAAACGCATTCTCGCCGGCGTTCTCTTCGGCGTTGGCATGGCCATCGCCGCAGTGAACTTCCTCTCTTGGCTCTTTCCCGGCTAGCCGGTCTGTAGCGGGGTCGTGGAGCACACGCAAATGACAAACAGCAGGCGCATCAATTTGGTTCATCGGTCGCTATCCCGACCACTGACCATCCTTGGAGCAGAGCGAAAACTGTTCTTCTTCGCGATGTGCCTCGGGGCGGCGACGTTCAACCTCCTCAACAGCCTGTCCGGGGGAGTGTTGATCTTCTTCCTGCTGTACTTCGCAGCACGGTGGGCGACGAAGACCGACCCACAGATCCTCCGGCTCTTACTGGCGGCGGCAAAGCTCCGAGCGCAATACGACCCAATGAAGTTCAGCTCAATTTCGGTCCGAAGGGACGGCCATGCTCAGGCTTAGCGCAATCTTCAAAAACTACCGTGAGACCGGCTCGCTCAATGAGCAGATCAATCTCTATGGTTTCATCGGTCCCCATGTCTTTCTTACGAAGACCGGAGAAGCCGGCGTGATCCTCGAAGTTCGCGGCGTGGACTACGAGTGCCTTGACGCCGCTGCGATTGACGGCTTCACGAAGCGCCTGGAGTCCGCACTGAAGCTGTTCGACGAAAACTGCCGCGTCTACCAATACCTGTTCAAACGGAACAACGAAACCATTCCCTACAAACTCTACGCCAATCCTATCGTGGACGCTGCCATCAAGAACCGCATCGCCTATCTCGCCAGCAAGGCCGACACACTCTTTTCACTGTCGGTTTATTTCGTCGTACTTTATGAGGGTTTTCAGACTTCGCACAAGCTCGCAAGTGCGCTTGCCCAGTTGCCGACGAATCCGAGAAAGGCCATTGCCGAGCTGCACGCCCACTTTTCGACCGAGAAACAGACTGTCCTTCTTGGCCAACATGTCACGGAAGCCCAGGCAGCACTACTCCAGAAAGCGCGCAGCTTCATTCTTCACGTCAGCGACTTCCTCGCTGTCCGGCTTCTCGACAAACAGGAAGCCTTCCGCGTTCTAAAGAGGACGCTCAATTTCCATCCCGACAAACTGGAACTCGCCAAACTGAAATACGACACGTTTCTCGACTACTACCTCCCTGAATCCCCCATCGAATGTCATCGCGGGCATTTGCGGGTGGACGATTACTACGTCAAGGTTCTGACGCTCAAAGAGCCTTCCGCCCAGAGCTTCCCGCTTATTTTCAAGCGCCTCCTCGAAGTCGAAGCCAACTATCACGTCGTGACGGAGTGGAAGAAAGAAGACTCCGGCAAGACGCGCCGGGCGATCCAAGCCAAGCGCCGCCATTTCCACAACACCAAGCGCTCGTTCATGAGCCAAGTCAACACGAACGACGCGGCCCCGCAGGATGTGCTGCTCGACGATTCGAAAGAATCCCAAGTCAGGGAATTGGGCGAAGGCATCAAGGAAATCGAGCTGCACGGGAACTACTTCGGCCACTTTTCCCTGACCGTAGTGATCTACGACCTCGATTTGGCAAAGTTGGACCGCGCATGCGCCGACTTCTATAAAGTCTTCAGCGTCCACGACGCCCAGCTCTATGAGGAGAAATACAACCTCCTGAATGCATTTCTAGCGGCCGTCCCCGGCAATCACGTCTTCAACCTCCGTTCTCTCTATCTCCTAAACACCAACTATGCGGATTTCTCGTTTCTTTTCACCCTTCACTGTGGCGAACCTCGCAACTCGCATCTCCGGCAGGAGTATCTTGCGGTCCTGGAGACCAACCACCACACGCCTTACTTCCTGAACCTTCATTACCGCGACGTGGCGCACACCATGATTCTGGGGCGTACCGGCGCCGGAAAATCGTTCCTGCTGAATTTCCTCATTACCAATCTCCAGAAGTACCAGCCGCACACGTTCATCTTCGACCTGGGCGGGAGCTTTGAAAGCCTCACCCATCTTTTCGGTGGCTCGTATGTGCGCGTGGGTCTGGAATCCGAGGATTTCAAGATCAACCCGTTCTCGCTTCCGCCCACGAAGGAAAATCTCGATTTCCTCGCCCTCTTCCTGAAAGTGTTGATTCAGGGGCAGAGGGCAGGTGATCTCGACCTCGCCACAGAGCGTGACCTATATCACCAGACCGAAAACCTATATGCCGTGGACCCGGCGCTGCGCACGCTGGGCGTACTGGCGAACACTCTCGGTCACGACATTTCGAGCCGCCTCGCCAAATGGACCCGAGGCGGCCAGTTCGGGTTTCTCTTCGACAACGCCGAGGACACGATTTCGTTTTCCCGGTTCCAGTGCTTCGACTTCCAGCGCATCAGCCAGTACCCGGAGCTTCTCGAACCGTTGCTCTTCTACATCTTGCACCGCGCCAATGCCGTCATCGCCGACCGGCAGATCACCTCCGTGTTCAAAGCCTTCTTCATCGACGAAGCCTGGGTGTTCCTGAAGAACCCCAGCATTCAGCGATACGTCGTCGAAGCCCTCAAAACCTGGCGGAAACACAACGCCGCGATGGTGCTGTCTACCCAATCGCTTGATGAACTCAAGCGCTCTGACATCCTGGACGTCATCATCGAAAGTTGCGCCACCAAAATCTTCCTCGCCAACCCCGACATGGACCGGGATCTCTACCGGCGTCAGTTCCACCTGAACGAGACGGAAGTCGAACTCATCTCGAACCTCATCCCCAAGCAGCAGTTCCTCATCAAGACGCCGGAACTCGCGAAGGTCGCCAATCTCAACGTCGATCCCAAAAGCTATTGGCTCTACACGAACGACCCCTACGACAACAAAAAACGCAAAGAGGCGTTCGACACCTACGGCTTCGAAAGAGGTCTCGAAATCCTGGCGGGAGGCCAGCCGTGATTCTCCTTCGCTGCTTCGATCCCGGAGTGCTGGCGCATGACCCGCTTTATACGCTCCTGCCTCTTGCCGTTGCGGGATTCTTCACCGCGTCCGTTCTTGCCGTGCACTGGTTTGTCGGGGTGTTTGCCGACCGCGGCAAAGGTTCCCAGCAAGACCATTCCATCTCACAAGGAGCATCTCGATGAAACAACCGTTTTACAGGAAGTCCTGCAGTTTTTTCCTTACCACCCTCGCCGTCGTTCTTCTCGGCGCGGTCGCTTTCGACGCTTCGTCCACGCGCGCCGCAACCGCGGAGGCTCGGGTTGTGAAGTATTCGAAAGAAGACATTGTCCCCGTCCGCGCCAAGCTCCGCTTTTCGACGCTCATCGTCCTTCCCAATGACGAGGAGATTCTCGACTTTACGACCGGGGACAAAGAATTCTGGGTGATCAACGGGGCCCATAACCTCTGCTACGTTCACCCGGCACAAGCCGGTATCCGCAGCAATTTGAACCTCATCACCGCGAGTGGCCACGTCTATTCCTTCTTGCTGACCGAAATCAGCAACGAACCGAATTCCGAGCCCGATCTCAAGATTTTCGTTGAACCCAAGGAAGGCTCGACCGTCGCGGTGAACAGCGGGCTCCACGGCTATGTCAGCGCCGGTGAGGCCCAGGCGTACAAGAAGGAATTGGAGACGCTGCGCGCGCAGACAGCGGATCAAGTCCATACTGCCCAAGCCCAGGCCGCCGAGCAGGTCAACCGCTTCCGCTCCAGCTACGCGACCAAGCTCCAATTCGATTACCCACTCGACCCGAAGGCGGCGCACGAGCCGTTCCTCGTCTCCGCGATCTATCACGACGAAGCGTTCACCTACATCCGCTGCGCCGCCCGTGAAAAGCCCGCTCTGTATGAACTCAAGGACGGCAAACCCAACTTGATCTCCTTCCAGTTCGAAAACGGGGTCTACGTCGCACCAAAGATCATTGACTCCGGCTACCTCGCCATCGGCAAGAAGAAGCTGGCGTTTGCGCGGCATACGGCTGGGAACTGAGAGACGAACATGACCCAGCCGACCCAACCCGCACCCGCCCAGATTCAGGAAAAAGCGCCGAAACCCCAAGGCCTTCTGCCGAAGAACGTCCAATCGTAGCTTCTCATCGGCCTGGCCTTCCTCATGGTGGCCATCATGTGGCTGACCGGGGGCAAAAAGCCGCAGACACCAACAAGAGCACTCTCCCCCGCGACTTCGCTCCCAGTGCCACTCGAAGTCAACGAAACCAAGATCGCCGAGATGCAGAGTCGCATTCAGGATTTGCAGCGTCAGCAACTTGTCGCGCAGAACGCCCTCGCGCAGCAAACCCACTTGCTCGGTGCCGCCGCGCAAGAGCCGCAGCAATCCCAACAGCAGAACGGTCCGGGTGCCCCAGCCGAGCAGCGGCCTGAAGACCAAATCCAGGCCGAGCGAAAGAAGCGTGCCTACGTGTCGCTGTTTGCGTCGAATGTCGCACTGAGTTTCCGCAAGCCCACGGCGGGTCCCGCGTCACTTTCGACTGAGACGCCGCTCCCGGCACCAACTCCGCTCCCTGCCGGACCCGACCCCGCTCAGATCGCCCAAATGTTCAGAGAGATGCAGCCGAATCCGATTTCTCCGGTTCAGGGTGCGCCGCTGCGAACCAATTCCGCGGAAACGACAAATGACCGAAAGGAGGAAGTCAAAAACCCTGCCGCCGTGCCGCCTGGTGTCGCTAACGCGGCGGCAGGGAAAACCTACGTACTGTTTGAAGGAACCATTCTCGAAACCGTTCTCATCAACCGGCTCGAAGGCCAGTTTTCTGGCCCCGTCGAGTGCCTGCTCTCAACCGACGTTTACTCCAACGACCGCCAGCACCTTTTGATCCCCGCAGGATCGAAGCTGCTCGGTGAAACGAAGAAGGTGGAAGCGTTTGGCCAGACACGTCTGGCCGTCGCGTTCCACCGCATCCTCATGCCCGACGGATATTCCGTCACCCTCGACCAATTCAAGGGGCTCAACCAGATCGGCGACACCGGGCTCCGGGACCAGGTCAACAACCACTATCTCCGCATCTTCGGAGTATCGCTCGCGGTTGGAGCACTTGGAGCCGTGAGCGAGGCCGGCACAGGAGGCGCACTCAACGCCACGAGTGGCGACCTCATGCGCCAGGGTTTCGCCGTGAGCACGGCGCAATCCGCGTCGCAAATCCTCGACAAATTTCTCAACATCCTCCCCACCGTGACCATCCGGGAGGGCCACCGTGTCAAAGTTTACCTCGCGGGCGATCTTGCGTTGCCCGATTACCCCAACCACAAAATGCCCTCGGATCTTTGAGGCATACAAGGAGAAGAAATGAAAAGAAGGGTTCTGATTTTTCTGCTCGTAATGGGCCTTGCAGTCGGCTCCGCATCCGCCCAGCTCGGAAGCGGCATCGTCTACGATCCCACCAACTACCAGAACGCGCTGTTGCGCTATTCCCAGTTGCAGCAACACCTGCTGCAACTTCAGAAGACTTACGCAAAGGTTCTATCCCAATACAACCTGGCCCTCTCCATGGCGAAGTTCGTGCAGAACATGCCTGCCCGTTACCGCGCCGTGTTTTCGCAATGGAGGAACGTGACCTCGCTGAACACGTTCGGGAATACCGGATCTTGGATTAGCGGGATCAACTCCGGCCTGCTTCCCAACATCAACACCGGCTACCTTAGGTCCACAACCCAACTGTCGCAGTACAGCCCGTACCACCTGTCCGGCATGGACGCTAGTGAACTTGGACGCGTGCAATCCCAGTACGCCTCCGTCCAACTTGTCGACGGCGCCAACATGAATGCAATGGCCACGATTGGCTCGATTCGTGGCAACGCCCAGAGCCTCGAGACTCAGATCGGAAATCTTGAACAGGACTCGTTCTCGGACAGCTCCGATCTCAACAGCGAAGTCTCTGTCCTCAACAAGATCAATGCCGCAGGCGTGCTCACGCTGAGGACCGTTCAGGATTCCAACAAACTCCTCGCCTCACTGCTCGAACAGCAAACCATCCTGGCGAAGCAGCAGCGGGACGCCACCACCAACGCAATCAACACCGATATCGGCCGGCAGGCAAGCATGGCCGGAAATATGGCCCAGGTCACCGGAACGATCACCGATTCACTTCAAAACTTCCGCATGCCGTAAGGCCTGCGGAGATGGACGCCCAGCGTCGAAGGAGCTAATGACCGTGCAAACCGATTTCCTGCAGTACATCCTTCAGGCAATCAACAATTTGCTCACCCAGAATCTCGGCTTCTTCGACGCCATGGGCCAGAATCTCTTCCGCTCGTTCGCCACCATCCTGGTGGTCTGGTACGGCGTGAAATCCGCCCTCTCCGCCGCCAGCGGTAAGTCTCCGTTCCACTTCGACAACTTCGCGAGCTTGCTCCTGACCATCAGCTTCGGGTTCGCGATGGTCAACTACTACAGCACCCCGATTCCCGGAATCGGGACCAGCTTCCATAATCTCGTTACCGATGAGGCCCAGTTCCTGTCGAGCAAGATCGATCAGGCCCAACTCCAAACGGTCGTGACGCAGGTTGCGGACTTCGAATCCCGCATGGATTCTCCCAGCTGGGGAGATATTTTTGGCACTGCCATCTACGTCATTGTGACTGTCCTGCTCGCGGCGGCCCAGGCCATAGCGATTGTGGTCATCGCCTACGGCTTCATTGCCACCGCGGTTTGCGTGCTGGTCGGGCCAATCTTCGTACCTTTCTTTATCGTTCCGAAGCTCGAGTGGCTCTTCTGGGGTTGGTTCCGCTGTTTCCTCCAATACGCCTTCTACCAAGTCATTGCATCCGCCGTGGTGTATGTAATCGGAAATCTCATGCTCGGCGCTCTCCGCCTGCCGCCAGCGGGCACCCTCTCTACCGTGCAACTCATTGCTTGGTTTCCCGTCCTCTTCATTACCTTTCTCGCGTCGATCTACGTCCTTCTGAAAATCCCTACCCTCACCAACCACATCTTCAGCGGCACCGCCGGAGGGTCTTCCGCGGGTCTTCTGGACGCCCCCGCCGCCGTTCTCAATCGGGTGATGTGATGGACCGCGATGCGAGCTTCTATGACGCGAAACGTTTGTATCTCGAATCCTGTGGTGATCCCATGGTGACGAATACCTATCTCAAGATCGCTCTTGTCCTTGTTTCCCTTGTGGCCGTTGGCCTGGCCCTTGTGGACTTGAAAACCATTCGCACGTTCCAGAACTTCCGTCCCCTGGTCATCCGCATTGACGATCTCGGCCGCGCCGAAGCCATCAACTACCACAACCTCGAATACAAGCCTCAGGACGCCGAAGCGAAGTATTTCCTATCCCAGTTTTGCGCGCTCTATTACCGCCGCAACCGCTACACGATTCAGAACGATTTCTCGAAATCTCTCTACTTTCTCGACGGCAAGCTCGCCGACGGTATTCTCGACGCCTACCGCAAAGACGACATCATCAAGAAATTCATCACAAACACTTCGGCTCCCGAGATCGATGTGGACGTGAAGAAAGTCGCGCTCGAAGAGATGCAGACGCCGCCCTTCCGCGCTCGCGTGGACTTCTACATGGTTTACTACTCTCCCGCCGATCACAGCGAGCTGAAGCGCGATCTTTACACCGCGAACTTTGTCTTCGTTTTCAAAACCCACGTACCCAACGAACTCATTCCGATCAATCCCTTGGGGCTGAGCGTCACCTACTTCCGCGAGGACGAGGCGTTCAAGTGACGTGCTCATTCCACTCGTTACGAGTCGGAGTCGCGGGCGGTCGCCTCGCATCCTCGGCCCAACCTCCGCGCGCCACGTCCTTCTTTTCCCGAAACATTTCCTCCGCGCATACGCCACAGCCCACTCGATCGGTCTTGCTCGTGGATACCCCAGGCGCGCTTCTGGAGGGCCTCCGGTGCTTTACGGCTTCCCGCCCGCTCCTAGCTGAGTTTCAAGGGAAAAACCTTTCCGGATTACCGCTCACATATTGGGGGCGGAGATGATCGCCAACGCTCTGCTTTTCACCATCGTCATCCTGCTCGGTTACGGATTCTGGCTGCTCGATCAGTTGAAGTTCATGGCCCGCTACAAAGCCGTCCTTTTCCACGCCTATGGCAACACCATTCTGATCTTCCTCGCCCTCCTCTCTGTCAACCTTTTTGGTGCAGCCCTCGCCATCGGCCGGAGGTTCTTCCTCAAGAACACCGGGCGCAAGCTCTCCCACCTCGACAAACAATTTAACGTTGGCCATGCGGATATGCCCGTCCCTGTCAACGAAGAGGACCTGCTCTAATGTCGCGCGACGCCTTCTCCTTCGATCCGCAAGACACGCGCGATGAGTCACCGCGCCGCGCCGGACGGCAGCACAGATCCACGCCGCCCGATACACGAGACAGCAGAGCTTCAGCGCCGGGCACCCCTGAGCGTTCAGAAAACATCGAGGCCCGCGAGCAGCATTCCACCCGCGACGAACGGAGTGAATCCCCGCGTGCCTACTATTTGCGCGACCGAGCCTATCTCCTTCGCGATTCCGAGGTGCGTTCCCTTGCGGAAGTCGGCAAGTTCCGGGTAATTGCAGCGACGGACCTTGCGAAGTACGGCTACGGTGGGGATCGTGAGCGAATGGAGACCGACATCCGGCACCTCGGCCGGCAGGGTTTGCTCACCGACAAAACCATCGAAGTCCCGCAGAAGAAGACTCTCCGAATCCTCACGCTTACAAAGACCGGCCATCGCCTCCTCAAGAGCGCCAACCGGCTCCCGGACGACCAAGCCATCTACCACGGCCTGCTAAAGCCCCGCGAAGCGAAACACGATGCCGATCTCTACCGCCTTTACCAGAAAGAAGTCGCACGCATCGAGCGCGCCGGTGGCAAGCCGCTCCGCGTCATTCTCGACTACGAACTTAAAAAGAACTTGAATCGCGACCTCGCACTGCTCGGCCCCGAAAAAGACAACCCAGAACGCAAAAACGAGATTGCCGAAAAGCACGGCCTTCAGGTCGTAAATGGCAAGATTCCTCTCCCCGATTTGCGCGTCGAGTACGAGACCGCCGAGCTGGAAGTCCGCCAGGTAGACCTCGAACTGGCAACGCGGGACTACAGGCCACGCGGTCTGGCGGAGAAAGCCAAAGCCGGCTTCTCCCTGTACAGCCGTCGCGAAGACGCATCGCGCTTGCGCCGGGTTCTCGACGAACGCGAAATCACCGCACGAATCCTCTCGCTATGAACATCGCCTCTGCCCATCTCGATGCTCTCCAGTCCCTCGGCTACACCGAAGCAGAAGCCCGCTTTCTCTACATCGTAGCCACGCATTCCGGCTACTTTGTGGCGCGCCAATTCCTCGCCTTCACCGCCGCCCATTGGGGCTACCGAACCAACACCTTCTGGAACAAACTTCACACCAAGAAACACGCCCGGACAGAATGCTTTCCAAAGAGCGGGACGGTCTATCACCTGTTCTCGCGCCGGCTCTACCGCCAGATCGACCGCGAGAACATCCGTAATCGCCGGCAACACGAAATCGAATACATTCAACGGCGCATCGGAATGCTCGATTATGTCCTCTCCCACCCGAATTGGAGATACCTCGAAACCGAGCCGGAAAAAGTCAGCTATTTCTGCAATCAACTGAAAGTCCCCAATCACTTCCTTCCCTCGAAGATCTATCACGGCCAGAAAACTTCCCAGCCCACCGTTCGCTACTTCGTCGATAAATTCCCGATGTTTTTCGGTAATGACGCTTCTTCGACTGTGGTGACGTTTACCTACCTCCAAGGGCAGGAGGCAAGCCTTACGGAATTTGTGCGCCATCTCGAAGTGTACCTCCCGCTTTTCCGGCAGCTTTCTGAATTCCGATTTCTGTATCTGGCACGATTCGATTCCCATTTCGAAAAAGCCAAAGAACTATTCGATTCCCTCGTGGCGATTCCGCTTGGGTCGGACGTATCAGCAGACCTGCTCCGCTACTTCCAAATTCGCAAGGCCTGGGACCTCGGCCGCTACACAACCTTGTCCGAGGCCGACCTGATTTTCCGCAATCAGGCCAAAACCCGATTCGCCGGTCAACGCTTCGAGCATCTTTATTGCGGATGGAAAGTCGCGCGAGTGAGCGACTCCGACATCCGCCAAGAGTTTGGCGGTAGCAATCGCCACGCGACCGTGCATTTTGCCGCTGAGGTGCTTTGCCGGTTTGCAGTTCCTGAACAGGAACCTGAGGGAAAAAGCTGAAGAGTGTAAGGACTACACACTTCAGGTTCGTCTTCTGCAAGTTCTTCAGTCTGTGGCACGCGCAATTTCTTTGAGGAGTGGGAGATAGAGAACGCAGTGAAAGGAAAAGTCACCGTGGGAAAAACACCAAATCGGGCGGGAGCGACCCCACTTTGTCGGCTTTCAGCCGCCCAAAAAGTTCGTGGGGTCGCTCCCGCCCTCCGGCACGGTAATTCGTGCCGCATGTTTTTTCCACGGTGACAGGGAGTTCCGATGAAGAACAAATCACCAAAGGAGAATCAAAATGCCAATCGTTAAAAAAGCACCGGGGATCATGACTCGGGAAGTCAAACTCGAGGAGCCGGTCAACGAACTGCTCGAAGACTACGCTCGCTTCATCGAGAGCAATGCTGACCACGTCATCAACGCGGTCCTGAAGAAAGTGCTCTGGCGGGATCAGGACTACCGGAAGTGGCGCGAAGCGCGCCGCACGGCGCAGGCCGGCCCCGACAAGCCCCAACCCACCGAAGCGCGAGCGAGGGTCTGATGCAAAGAACACTCGAATCGCGCGTCTTCATCTCGGCCATCCTCGCCATGGCCACCGGAACGTTCCTCTTTTACAGTCATCCGTTCCCCAGCGAACAGATTTTCCTGCGCGTCATTGCCTTGCGCGCTCCGCAAGCGTTCCTGAGCTTCAAGTACCTTTATTACGCGCTTCTGTTCACCACCCCCTACTTGGTCTGCTCGACCGCCCTTTCGGGACTCTACATCTTTGCTCTGAAAGCTCGCCGGCGCATCTCCCCCGGACGCCTCCCTCGTTATCCCGATCCGAGCAAGAGAGATGATCTATTTCTGGTCGTCGGAGAAGTGCACAACCCTCGCAAGCCGGTGCCTGCGGAAGCCCCCTACTGGCTCACCATTCCTGAGCGAGGATTGTTCACGGGAATCGCCGTCTTGGGCGCTATTGGCAGTGGCAAGACGAGTTGCTGCCTCCTTCCGTTTGCGGAGCAGATTCTGGCCTACAAAGCGGCCGACAAAGCGAAGCGTATCGGCGGGCTTGTATTGGAAGTAAAAGGCGACTTCTGCCGAAAGGTAAAAGACATCCTTGCGCGTCACGGGCGGCCCGAGGATTACATCGAAATCAGTCTCGATTCCGACTACTGCTACAACCCTCTCCACAGTGACCTTGACGCGTATGCTCTCGCATACAACATCGCGTCCCTCCTCAACAATCTCTTTGGCCGAGGCAAGGAGCCGTTCTGGCAGCAGGCGTACACCAACCTCGTCAAGTTCATCATCCTCCTTCACAAGGTCGCCTATGACTACGTAACGCTCTTCGATGTCTACCAATGCGCGATCTCTCCGCGGCTCCTCGAAGAACGGATCGCGGAGGCTGAGGAGATCGTTCTCGGGCGCCACTACGTGGCGGTCACGCCGAACGTCTATGGCGAGCGCACCGCCGACCTCGCGGGCCTCGGCTTCGTGCACGACGAGAAGGAAGACCGCTTTCTCACACCCGCTACCCCCGAGCTGCGGGATTTATTGAGGATGCGCGGCATTCAATTCGAGGCTCGGACGGTCCTGGACCCCGTCCAGGCCAATCCCGAAAAACTTGCGCAACTCGAGGCCGTGAAGCGCTGGTTCAATGACGACTGGAGGAGGATCGAACCAAAACTCCGCACATCCATTGTCGAGGGTGTCTCCGTCTTCCTTTCGCTCTTCGACGACAATCCGAAAGTGAAGAGAGTCTTCTGCCCGAAGAAGGAATGCTACGACCCCCAGAAGAACGCTGACCATCAGTTTGGCAAGCCCTTGCCATCCTTCTCCTGGCTCTTGGAGCAAGGATGCGTCGCCGCACTGAATTTCCCCATCGGCATGAACGCCGGACTCGCGAAAGCCCTGGGCGTGTTGATGAAGCTCGATTTCGAGCGCGCGGTCCTCAATCGCGTTCCTAAAATCGAGGCCCACCCCGAGCAACATTTCAGGCAGGTTCTCTTTCTCTGCGACGAGTACCAGCACTTTGCAACCGTGGGCGAAAGCGACCCCACCGGCGACGAGAAATTCTTCAGCCTCTCGCGCCAGCCGAAGTGCATCCCGATCATCGCTACGCAGAGCATCAGCTCGCTGAAGTCTGCGCTGCCCGGCGAAAGCTGGCGCACGCTTCTCCAGACCTTCCGCACCAAGATCTTCCTCTCGTTATCGGATGATTTCTCAGCTAAGACAGCGAGCGATCTGTGTGGGCGCGAGGACCAGCTCAAAGTTAGCTACAGCTTGTCCGAAAGCGGGCACGACACCAAGGTCAGTTGGCTCACCGGCAAAGCTCTCTCCCACAAGGCCAACATCATTGCCTCGAAGAGTTACAGCACGCAGAACGACTACCGCTTCGACATGAAGACCTTCATGGAACTGCGCAACGCCCAGTCCGTCACCGTTGCCTACGACGGAGTCAACCCAGCGCCGCCAATGTTCTGCTACCTCAAACCCCATTACAACGATCCGAACCAGTCCTACTTCAAGCAGCTTGCCGAAGGAGCATTGTGATGAACGGATTCGAAATGATCCTGCCGTTCCTAAAACCCATCGAACACCTGATTCTCGACGACTCCATCAGCGAGGTGATGGTGAACGGTCCCGACCGCGTGTTCATCGAAAAACAGGGATTCCTTCAACAGGTGCCGGGCGTGTCCATCGGCGAGCGATCCCTCATGGTTGTTGTGAAGAATATCGCCCGGCGTCTNNCTGCCCGATGGCAGCCGCGTCGCAGCGATCATCCCGCCCTGCAGCCTTGGCGGCGTGACGCTCACCATCCGTAAGTTCAACACTCGTCACTTCGAGATGGCGGATTTGATTGCGGCGGGCACTCTCGACCGCGCGCTCGCGAACCATCTCGAAGACTACGTACTCGCGCGCAAAAACATACTTATCAGCGGGGGAACTGGGACTGGAAAAACCACACTTTTATCGATCCTCGGAANNCAGGAGGAACGGGTGCTCGTCATCGAAGACACCGCCGAGATTCAACTGACGCAGGAAAATCTCGTCCGGTTTGAAGCCCGCCGCGAACAGAACGGCCTTCCGGCAGTGGCCATCCGCGATCTCCTCAAAGCGGCCCTTCGCCATCGTCCGGACCGGATCGTGCTGGGCGAAATTCGGGGCGGCGAAGCCTTCGATCTCCTGCAACTCTTAAACACGGGCCATTCAGGAACTTTAAGCACGATTCATGCAAACTCCGCGCAACAAGGCCTCGCGCGCTTCACGAGTTGCGTCCTGCAGAGTGGAGTCGAATTGCCGTACCGCGCGATTAAGACGAACATCGCTGATTCGCTCAACGTTGTCGTCCATGTCGAGCGCCGGCCTGGACGCAGGTACATTTCCGAAGTGCTCCTCATCAACAGGTACGACCCGGATGCGGATCTGTTCGACTACGGCGCGGTGTTTTTGGCCAAGCAGGATCACCCATGAGCATCGATAGCGCATCCACACCGCGATCTCTCACCGCTTCGGAGTACGTCCTCGCGCTTTTTCAGCCCACGGACAACGTTGCGATACTCGTGCGCAATCGCTCTACGCGACAAACAGTTCAAACCATCGCCAAGGCGGAGGCTGTAGCGAATCCGGAGTTCCAAAGATGGCTCTCCAATCAGTCTGCCGCTGGTTACGACGTATATGTGGGCATGAATCCGATTAAGGACGGCGCTTACAGCCGGACCAAGGAGCAGATCAAGGATATCCACCACGTCTATCTCGACCTCGACAGAAAGGGCGACGAAGCACTCGAAGCCATTCGAAATTCAACCGAAGTCCCCGCACCGAACTTCGTCCTCGATACTTCGCCCGATAAACACCAAGTTGTGTGGAAAGTGACCGGATTCAGTCAGGATGAGGCGGAGTTTCTCCTCCACAATCTCGCAAACAAGTTCGGCGGCGATCTGGCGGCAACCGACTCGACGCGCGTGCTCCGATTGCCGGGATTTGCCAACCACAAGCTTCCCGAGGGATTCATCGTGCAAGCACGCCAGGAAAGCGATGCGGTCTACACGCTCCGCGACTTCACCATTGACGACGACTCGCCCGAAACACAACGGCATTTAGGCGACCACGGACAACGCGAGCGGAAAGTGCGCGGCGGCCACAAAAGCCAATCCGAACACGATTGGGCATACGCCAAACGCGCCCTCGCCCGCGGCGACGATCCCGAAGCGGTAATTCAGCGTATCGCCGACTATCGCTCGGAAGACAAAGATGATCCGAATTACTACGCACGGCACACCGTTATGAAGGCTCAAACCGAGCTTCTAGGACAGAGCGCCATCGAAAGGCCTGTTGAAGGTGACAGTACACAAGCGAAGCAAATCGGATTTGACCACTGAGGATCGGTTAGACGCTTCCCAGAGAGGCCTGACCTCCGGTAGCAGGGAAGCCGCGCCCATGCCGAGGTTGTTGACGACCGAAGACGTGGCGGAGATGACGGGACTCTCACCTGAAACGCTCGCGCAATGGCGCTGGCTCAAGAAGGAAATTCCGTTCGTCCGGCTGGGCAAAAAATGTGTTCGTTACAGACAAAGCGATATTGACGGGTGGCTCGTGAAGAGGCTAGTGTCGGTTACCTCGGGGGAAAACCCTGAAAGGAGGTAACTTTTGGCAGTCTTCAAGTGCGGTAGATTTTTCTACTATGACTTTGAATTCGGCGGTCGCCGATATCACAAGTCAACCCGCATGACCAACCAAAGGGCAGCAGAACAGGTCGAATCAGTTTTGAAAGGAGAGCTGGTTCAAGGAAGGAATGGCCTGCGGCCCTACAAGCAACCGCCACTGTTTGGGGAATATGTTCAAACGTTCCTCAAACGAATCGAAAAACCCCTGGCTCAAAACACGGTCGATCTGCACAACAACAGCCTCAAATCCCTTTTGAAGCTGTTCAAGAACAGATTCCTCGATCAAATCGCAAGGAGCATGATTGAGGACTTCAAGGCCGGTCGAGCCAAGGAACTGAAGAAGGGAAGCAAAACGCAGCTCGTGTCGCCGGCTACGGTGAATCGGGAACTTGGCACTCTGAAAAAGATCCTGAACATGGCCGTCGATGACGAGCTCATCACCATCAATCCTGCCAGGAAAGTAAAACCTTTCCCGGAGGAAATTCCAGACGTCCACATCCTGTCGTTCAAAGAGGAGCTCGACTATTTGGCACGTGCCTCCGAGCCCCTCAAGAGCGTCGCCACCATCATGCTCGGGCAGGGAATGCGGCCGGATGAAGTCTTTCGGATGACTTATTCGAATCTCGACTTCTTCAACCGAACGATCCTGATCGTGCGTGGGAAGACCAAAAATGCCAAACGTACTCTGTCGATGTGTCAGGAAGTTTTCGATCTCCTGAAGACACGCCGGCAGAAACGACCCAACGACTACTGGGTGTTTCCGAGTTCCCGTAAACCCGGTACTCATCTTGGTTCCGTCCGCAAAGCCCATGATCGCGTCTGCGACGACTTGGGATTGCGCGGAGTCATGGACCTCTACAATCTGCGTCACACATTTGCCACCCGATCCATTCTGTCCGGGACCGATGTCACGATTTTGCAGAAGATCCTCGGACACTCGGAAATCGGGATGACCATGCGGTACGTGAAAATCGCGGAGCATTACAAGGTGGAAGCGGTAGTAAGGCTAGAGAAGTATCGATCCGTGAAGATGCAGGAAGCAGTGGTGAAGATGCAGCAAGAACAGCAAGAAGAGGAAAAGATGGGGATGTTGCAATAGGGTCCCCTGAATTTCCCCCATAGTGAGGGGAAGGACTTTTTAGAGATGCCTGTAAGTCGCAGAAAAGATTGGTCGGGGCGCCGAGATTTGAACTCGGGACCTCCTGCGCCCAAGGCAGGCGCGCTACCAGGCTGCGCTACGCCCCGACAGTGACTGGTTTATTCATTCTAAAGCACTTCCAACTTTGCTCCTAATCCGTACCCTCGTTTTTACCCCCGACTGTGCACGAACTGTGCACGAACGGGTTATTGCACAGTGACTGTGCACATTGGCGCCGCGATCAGAGCATCAGCGGCTACCGGTGCCATTTCGTTGGCTCGACGATTGAGCTTTACCAGTGCTTCGCGCTTCATCTGCAGCTTCATTTGCGAATACTTCTTGAAGACTTGCGCGTCGCTCTGGCGGAGCATCTGGGTTACCCACTCATCGGCTACGCCTCCAGCACTCAGCCGCGTGGCGTAAGTGGAACGAAGATCATAGATCCGAAAGTAGGGAACCTTTGCCCGTCGAAGAGTCTTTTGCCAAACAGTCTTGAGCGCCGTTTGGTGCCCGCTCGGATTCCGATTGCTCGGAAACAGAAACGGCCCTTCACCTGGAATTGCCATCTGACTCTTGAACGCTTCGATGGCAAGCGAAGTGAGAGGAACCTCGGCGATACCATTCGGTGTCTTTGAATCCGGTATCCAGACGACCGCATTCTGCAGGTCCACTTGGTCCTTCCTCATTGGAGTCAGTTCCTTGTAAATCCGCAACCCAGTCTCCGTGATGATGCGAACGATGTTCCGCAAATGCTGTGGACCATGGGATTCGATCTTTAGTTGCTCAGACCATGCGACGTAGTGGGGTCTGAACAACCCTTTCACGGCAACCGGGAATTCAACGCCGGAACACGGATTCGCAGCTAGGAGTTTCTTGCGGACCGCCACGTTGAGCATACGCCGGAGAACTCTGAACTCCTGATGTATCGTGGTGGCCTTGATTGCCCCTAGTTCTCTGTAACCGAGCTTGACCTTGACGCGAACTCGCTGTCGAAGACGATCACGAAGATACATTTCAATCGAATCCGCGGTGATGTCCACCAATCGGCCCATAGCAAAAGCAGCCTTGAGGTGTTTTATGCACCGCTCGTTCGCTTCATGCGTTTTCTCAGCGCGCACGGGCGGCTTGGAATAGTTCTCCAAGAAGAAATCCGCCCATTGCCCGTAAGCCAAAGTCTCGCCCTTTCGTATGACTTCAAGCAGATTGTCGTCTCTCGCCTGAAGTCTTTCTCGCAACTTCTTATTTGCTTCCTGCCAATCGGCGGTCAGGCTGGACTCTCTTCGGGCAACGCCCTTGCGATCCCGATAGCGAATCCACCAGATTTCGGTGCCAGCCCGTCGATAGACAACGCCGTCGTACTTGCGTGCTCTAGGCATTCTCCATCTCCTGTTTGAAAGAAGCGCGGAATGTTTCGAGATCCGATTTGAGGAACCGGATGTTGCGACCCATTACGCGGAGATGGGGAATCTGCTTCCGCTCGACCCAAAGATACACGGTCTGAGGGCTCACTCCAAGAAAATTGGCAGCTTCTGGTACCGTCCAGGGCTGCTCGTTGACGTCTTTGGGTGTCTGGATTTTCATCTCGACCAAGGTGTTCTTCTTCATCGTGTTCCTCTGGCGTCGTCCTCGGGCCTGCTGTTATCGGTCCGAGGCGGAGAGGTTTTTTGTTGCACCTCCACCTGAGCCTTTATAACGGTGTGCCGAGCATAGTAATTTGGATCGGCTTTATCTTCCGCGCGGTAGTCGGCAATGCGCTGGATTACGACTTCCGGGTCGTCACCACGAGCGAGGGCGCGTTTCGCGTAGGCCCAATCGCGTTCGGATTGGCTCTTGTGGTCACTCGGGATGGTCCGCTCGCGTTGTTTGTACTCGCCAAAATGCCGGGGTGCCTCGGGTGAGTCTTCGTCGATCGTGAAGTCGCGGAGCCGGTAGACCGCATCGCTTTCCTGGCGCGCTTGGACGATGAATTCCTCGGAGAGTTTTCGATTGGCGAATCCCGGCAACCGCAAAACTCGCGTCGAATCGGTTGCCGCCAAGTCACCGCCGAACTTATTTGCGAGGCTATGAAGGAGAGACTCTGCCTCATCCTGACCGAACCCACTCACTTTCCACACGACCTGGTGCTTGCCTGGGGAGGTATCCAGGACAAAGTTCGGCGCTGGGACTTCGGGTGAATTCCGTATCGTGTCGAGAGCCTCATCACCCTTTTTGTCGAGGTCGAGATAGACGTGGCGTATATCCTTTATGTTTTCCTTGGTCCGACTGTACGCGCCATCCTTGATCGGATTCATTCCCACGTATATGTCGGAACCGGCAGCGCTCTGATTCGCCAACCAAGATTGAAAGCCAGGGCTCGCTATCGCTTCAGCCTTGGCGATGGTCTGAACCGTGTGGCCTGTGGAGCGATTCCGCACGAGGATCGCCGCGTTGTCCGCTGGGCCAAAAAGCTCACGCACATACTCCGAGGCATTGAGAGATCGTGGTGTGAATGTGCGGTCGGCGCTCATGGGTGATCCTGCTTTGCCAAGAAAACTGCGCCGTAGTCGAAGAGATCCGCATCCGGGTCGTAACCGTTGATCAGCAGGACTTCAGAAATGTATCTGCGTCCTGGCCGGCGTTCGACGTGGATTACGACATTGAGCGAATCCGCGATGTTTGTCTTAATCGACCTGTAAGGAAGGTCAACGCCGCTCTGTAAAACACAACTGGTGAAGCGCGCGAGACCTTGTTGGGCGGAATTTGCGTGGATCGTGCATAGCGTCCCAGAGTGTCCGGTGTTTAGGAGTTGCAAGAGATCGAAGGCTTCGCCGCCGCGAACCTCTCCCAAAATTATGCGGTCGGGGCGATGGCGGAGGGCTGCCTTCAGGAGGTCGCGGATGGCCACTGCGGGAAGGCCATTCTGTTCGCGGCGGGCTTCAAACCGGACGAGGTTTTCCTGCGGCAATTGAATCTCAGCCGTGTCTTCGATAACGAGCACCCGTTCCTCTTGCGGAATGAACTTTCCGAGGATCGAAAGTAGGGTCGATTTTCCAGTGCCGGTTCCACCACAGATGAGCACGTTCTTGCGTGCAAGCACATAGTCTTCGAGGTGGTTCGCGAGGGCGCGGTCGAGAGTCCCTTCGCGAATCAGATCCTCCATCTCGAAGTGGCGCGTATTGAATTTGCGGATCGTGAGGGTCACGCCTGCAAGACTGCATGGCGGGATAACCGCGGCGACGCGGCTGCCATCAGGCAACCGCGAGTCGAGAATGGGCTTCGATTCGGAAATGTCATCGCCAAGACGCCGGGCGATATTCTTCACGGCGACCATGAGGGATCGCTCGCCGATGGACACGCCGGGAACCTGCTGCAGGAAGCCCTGTTTTTCGATGAACACCCGGTTGGGACCGTTCACCATCACCTCGCTGATGGAGTCGTCGAGAATGAGGTGTTCGATGGGCTTTAGAAACGGCAGGATCATCTCGAATCCGTTCATTAGAGTTTCCCTTTCGCGAGCTGAACGAAGTACGACTCGTTCGGGTCGTTGTAATAGGGCTTGAGGTAGCAAAACATGGGAGGAATGGGATTGAGCCCGTCGTAGGCGACGGTGACAGACTGCGCGTTGCGCAGCTCCATGAAGGTCTTCGTGTCGAAGCGGTAGTCGCTCTGGGTGTTGTAGCTCTTTGAAGCGATGATGTTGGCTTTGTGGGAGAGGGCCTTGCCGGTGAGCCAACTGACTTTGGTGTCGTGACCGCTTTCGGACAGGCTGTAGCTGACTTTAAGCTGGTCCTCGCGTCCACAGAGATGGCTCGCCGTGCTCGCGGAGAAATCATCCGACAGTGAAAGAAAAATCTTCGTGCGGAAGGTCTGGAGGAGGGTCCGCCAGCTATCGGCAGGCAGCGCGGATTTCAGTGAGCTGATGCTCTGGGTAGCGATGATCGGGATGCATTTCGGCTGTCGGGAGAGGCTGAAAAATTTCTCATCCCCTGTCGGGTCGCTCTCACCTACGGTGGCGAAGTGCTGGTACTCATCGCAGAGGAACAGCACTTGGCGGAAATGGCGTTCGGGATGGGCTTCCATTTCGGGGACGCGGTTGAGAACGGCGCGCTCGAAATCGAGCTTCATCATCACACCCAAAGCCTTTGCGAGGCCGGCGTTCATGCCNNGGGGCTTGCCGAACTGGTTGTTGGCATTTTTCTGGGGGTCGTAGCACTCCTTCTTCGGGCAGAAGACCCTTTTCACTTTGGTGTTGTCATCGAAGAGCGAAAGGAAGACAGAGATACCCTCGACAATGGAAGTGCGTAACTTCGGCTCGATCCGTTTCCAATCGTCATTAAACCAACGCTGTACGGCTTGCAACTGCGCTAGTTTTTCGGGATTGGCGCGGTCCGGATCATGGACTGTGCGAGCCTCAAACGGAATGCCACTCATCCTTAATATGTCCCGCAATTCGGACGTAGCGGGTGCGAGGAAGCGGTCTTCTTTCTCGTCATGCACGAAACCGAGGCCCGCGAGATCGGCGGTACGTTCCCCATAGACCTGCGGCGCGACCGCCACATAGTGGTGTCCGAGAATGATATCCTCGGCCTCCGTGATCCGTCCTTCAAGCAGCGGCGGAGAAATTGCGCATTGGTAGACATCAAAGAAAGTGACGTAGTCGTAGGCGGCTTTATGAAGAAGGATGATGAACTTGACGAGATNNTTGTTCAGGAGCGAGGCGATGTTGTACGCCAGGGCGTATGCGTCCAGGTCGCTGTGAAGAGGGTTGTAGCAGTACTCGGAATCGAGGCCGATTTCGATGTAATCCTCGGCCCGACCGTGCCGGGTGAGAATCTCTTTGACCTTGCGGCAAAAGTCGCCTTTGACTTCGAGGGTTAAGCCACCGATGCGCTTCTCTTTGTCGTCGGCTTTGTAGGCCAGAATTTGCTCGGCGAAGGGATACATTGCACACGAACTTTTTCCCGAACCAATAGCACCCACGATCGCGATTCCGGTGAACAAACCGCGCTCGGGAATCGTGAGCCAATAGGGAGCCTTGGCAGGCACGGGCTTGCGCGGGTTGTGCACTTCGCCGACGACAAGAAAGAGGTCGTCTCTCTTACTGGGATCGGGATACTTCGGGAGGCGACCGGGCGAGATGTGCTGGCGAGCCTTGAGTGTGAAGATGTAAAGACTGGAGAGCAGCGTCAAGGAGACTAAGTAGGGTGTGGTGAACAAGAGCGTGTAGTAGAGGTATTTGAAGCTCAGGAAGGCCTGCGGAGCGCGCATGGCAATGACACGCAAAAAGATCTGCTCCTCGGGGAACGGAAGCGCGTAAAACAGGAAGGCTCCGAGGGCCATTGCGAGGAGAGCCGAGATGAAGGCGCGCGATTCGAGTGCTCGTTGCATTAGGCCCTCGCTCGCGCTTCGGTGGGTTGGGCTTTGTCTGTGTTGGATTGGGTCGTGCGGCGCGCCTCGCGCCACTTGCGGTAGTCCTGATCCCGCCACAGCACTTTCTTGAGCACGGCGTTGACGACGTGGTCGACGTTGCTCTCGATGAAGCGAGCGTAGTCTTCGAGCAGTTCGTTGACCGGCTCTTCGAGTTTTACTTCCCGAGTCATGATTCCTGGTGCTTTTTTAACGATCGGCATTGTGTTTCTCCTCTCTTGATTTGTGTTTCTTCCGAACTCCCTGTCACCGTGGAAAAAAGAGCCGGCACGAATTACCGTGCCGGAGGGCGGGAGCGACCCCACGAACTTTTTGGGCGGCTGAAAGCCGAAAAAGTGGGGTCGCTCCCGCCCGATTTGACTTTTTTTCCACGGTGACTTTCGCTTTCCTCGGTTTCGTATTGCTCCGGTTTCTAAGGACTTGGGATCTCGTGCGGGTGAAGAAGTGTCAATTCCAAAAGTGCAGAGCGTAATTCTTACCTTCTTCACTCGGTACTCGCTGAATCCACGACAGGTGCGATCCGTTGCAGCAGAAATGTGTCAAAGCCGACGGTGTGCGTCCTGTCATTCGTTCCTACCTCCTGGCGAAGGCCGATTTCACTGACTCGCCCGTTTTTCCAGCCGCGATAGAGCCCTTCGAATCTTTCGCCGGTAAAGCTGGCCCGCGCGTGGTTGCGGAAGATGAGATCGGCGTCCGTCACCGCCGCGTATTGTTTTTCATCCCACGCCTTGCGCACGCGGAAGTACCGAAGCAGTTCGCCCGCGATATCGGATTCGAGTGGAAGTTTCACGAGGGAATGAAAGATTTCCATGGCCTTCTGGAAGTGGGAATCCGTGCGGGAAGCATAGACAAGCCGGAACTCGGATAGCTGACGAAAGAGAGGCAGATAGTGTTCCAGATGGCGAATGAAGTCGGTAAATGCCGCAGCACCTTCATGGATGTAGGTAAACGTCACCACAGGCGAGGGAGGAACGAAGAACATCGGAAACTTATCCACGAAGTACCGGACGGAGGTGCTGGGGGTCTTGTGACCTAAGTAGAGTCTGGCCGGAAGATAGTGTTTCTGGATGTTCAGAGCACCACAGAAGAAGCGTACTTTTTCGGGCTCGGTTTCGAGGTACTGATACCCCTGGTTGAGGAGAACGAAATCGAGGATGGCGATGCGGCGCTTGATGAAGTCGAACTCGTGCTCGCGGCGGTTACGAAGGTTTTCCTTTTCGATCTGCCGATAGAGCCGTCGCGCGAACAGGTGATAAACCACGCCGCTCTTGGGAAAGCACTCCATGCGGGCATGTCGTTTGGTCTCGAGCTTGCTCCAGAAAGTCGTGGTCCGTTTGCCCCAATGAGCGCCGGTGAACGCGAGGAACTGGCGGGCGGTGAAGTAACCGGAGTGGGTGGCGACGATGTAGAGAAAGCGGGTTTCCACTTCGGTGTAACCGAGGGTTTTTAGGGCGTCGAGATGGGCGGGTGCGATGTTCATAGCGAAAGGATTCCTGCGGTGAGTTCGCGTTCATCCAGAATGCGGCGCAGGCGCGAAGCGTCTTCGGGGCGGCTGTACATGGAGAAACCCGCGGCGGCCTTTTCCGCCAAAGCTCTGGGGCGGTATTCGCGTGTTGCCAGTTCGAGGTCTACGTGGCGGACATCAAGCTCGGCGGTCTCATATTCGACGCGCATATCGGGGACAGGAATCTTTCCATTGACGAGATGAAGGCCGTGCCTTGCGGCGATCTCGTTCTTGCGATCCGGGTTGTCTTTTTCGGGGCCGAGTAGCGCAAGGTCGCGATTTAGGTTCCGTTTGAGTTCGTAGTCCAGGATGACGCGGAGCGGCCTGCCTCCGGCGCGTACAATGCGAGCGCCCTCTTTCTGATAGAGGCGATAAAGATCGGCATCGTGTTTGACTTCGCGCGGTTTGACCAAGCCGTGGTAGATGGGTTGGTCGTCGGGGAGCTGATTCGTCTTCTTGAGAAGGCGATGCCCGGCCTTTGTAAGCGTCACGACTCGCAGCGTCTTTCTCTGTGAGATTTCAACGGTCTTGTCGGTGAGCAGGGACTGCCGTGCGAGGCCCCGGATGTCCTTCTCCACACGTTCGCGATTACCGCCATAGGCATACTTCGCGAGGTCCGACACGGGAATCACGCGGAACCTACCGATTTCCTTCAGGGATTGCATCTCGGAATCGCGAAGGCGATACGCGCGGTCACGGACGTAATAGGTGCGCGGGGAGTCGCTGCGTTCGTCACGGGTGGGATGTTGTTCGCGGAGCTCGCTGCCCTCGGATCGCGCAAGGGATTCCGGCCCGTCGTTCCTGTCGTTTTGCGTATCGGGGGGCGTGGATGTGCGCTGGCGCACCGAGCGGCGCGGCGACGTGTCGCGCGTGTCCTGCGGGTCGTGGGAAAAGGCGTCGCGCGACACTAGTTGAAGTCCTCTTCGTTCATTGGAACGGGCAGATCCGGATGGGTGACATTGAACTGTTTGTCGAGGTGCGAGAGCTTGCGCCCGGTGTTCTTGAGGAAGAAGCGCCGACCGATGGCGAGCGCAGCGCCAAATAAATTCACAAACAGCACGGCGAGGAAGATGAGAATCGTGGTTCCGTAGGCGTGGAACAGGACTGCTTTATAGCGAGCCATGAACTTCAACTGGTCAAGGAGCCAAAATCCGTAGCCCAGTAAGATGACGATGGTGAATAGCAGGGCGTTAGCGATCATTTCTTTCCTCTTGCGGTCCGCGAAAGTCCAAGCGCGATCTCTCCTTGAAACTCAGTGGGGAGCGGGCGGGAAGCCGTTAAGCAACGGAGGCCCTCCAGAAGCGCGCCGGTTGTTCCGGTGGCAGGGTCCAAGGGAAAGGGCTGTGGCGTAAAAGCGGGCGAAAGTCGAAGGGGCAAAACAGAAGTGGCGCGCGGAGGTTGGGCCGAGTATGCGAGGCGCCCGCCTGCGACCTCTTGGGGCTGGGTGTGGACTCCGATTTTCATTTGAACGCCTGGTCTTCGCGGAAGTAAGTAACGCTCAGTCCCAAGGGATTGATCGGGATGAGTTCGTTGGGGACGTGGGATTTGAAAAGGAACACAAAGTTCGCGGTGTACAGATCGCGTTTCAGCTCGCTATGGTCGGCGGGCGAGTAATAGACCATGTAGAAGTCCGCGCGTGCGCGGAAGGGTGGGGTTTGCATCTCTTCGAGCGCGACTTTCTTGACATCGACATCGATCTCGGGGGCGGCGGTGTTGGTGATGAACTTCTTGATGATGTCGTCCTTGCGGTAGGCGTCGAGAATGCCGTTTGCGAGCTTGCCGTCGAGGAAGTAAAGGGACTTCGAAAAGTCATCCTGAATCGTGTAGCGATTGCGGCGGTAATAGAGGGTGCAAAACTGGGAGAGAAAGTACTTCGCTTCGGCATCCTGCGGTTTGTATTCGAGGTTGTGGTAGTTGATAGCTTCTGCCCGACCCAAGTCGTCGATGCGGATCACTAGTGGACGGAAGTTTTGGAAGGTACGAATGGTCCTGAGATCGATGAGAGCCAGAAGCACGCAAACAATGGATAAGAGCGCGAGCGCAATCTTGAGATAGGTATTCGTCACCATGGGATCACCACACGATTCGAGATAGAGGCGTTTGGCATTGTAGAAACTTGCGTCCTTGTTCATCCGAAGACCCTTTCCACAATCGCGGCAGAAGATCCGCCTGCCGTGCCGCTGAAGATGTGGTTGGTTAACGCGGGCACTTTCAGGAGTGTGTAGATCGAAGCGAGAAGCGTAATAAAGAGGACCGGGAGCCAGGTGATGAGTTGGACGGTCGAAAGCGTGCCCCCGGGTAGGAGGCGCAACGCGCCAAGCAGGAGGTTTCCAATAATAAAAACGACCGCTGCGGCGATGACTTGGTAGAAGGCATATTGGATGAAACAGCGGAACCAGCCCCAGAAGAGCCACTCCATTTTTGGAACGATGAAAAACGGGACAAAGACCGGCCCCACCAACACGCAAACCGCAGTAGCAATGAATCCATACGCGATGACCACAAACGCTATGGCCTGGGCCGTAGCGAGCAGGATGGTCACGACGACATAGATGGCCGTTCCGAGAACGTCTCCCCATGCGGGGGAGTCCATGCGGGATTCAAAGTCCGCAACCTGTGTAACAACCGTTTGGAGTTGGGCCTGGTCGATCTGGCTCGACAGAAACTGGGCCTCGTTGGTGACGAGGTTGTGGAAGCTGATTCCAACAGCGGGAATCGGCGCGTTGTAGTAGTTGACCATCGCGAAGCCAAAGCTGATGGTCAACAGCAAGCTCGCAAAATTATCGAAATGGAAAGGATGCTTGCCGCTGGCGGCGGAGAGAGCGGATTTGATTCCGTACCACGCGATGAAGATCGTGGCGAACGAACGAAACATATTCTGGCCCATGGTGTCGAAGAAGCCGAGGTTCTGGGTAAGCAAGGCGGTGATGGCTTGGAAGATGTACTGCAGATAGTCGGTTTGCACTGCCGTCAGCTCCTGTGCGCCGGGAAAACCGGCGAGGTGTAGTGAATGAAAGAGTCATACGGTGAAGGACTAGCGATCCACACTGGCTCCGAGTCATGCGGAGACGTTCGCAAGGGCGTCGCTGAAGCGTTGACAGGGGAACGTGCGGGCTGGGTAATCAACCGCGAAAGAGGCATACTCCGGGACGCCGACGCTCTAGGAGCAGGCGGAAGGCAGCACTCGGTGCACCGATACCGCAAGGTGCAACGAGGTCCCGCGCGGTCGGAGACCCCATGCACGTACGGAAGCACCTCGCATGGGAACCGGGAGATCCCGCGTCCATCCGAAGCCGCAGTTGCTTCGGAACGCATCGGGAAGTCTAAGGACGCACGCCGATGACGAACGGACACGGGAAGTCGGACGGACCCGTAGTACCGACGAAGTCCTCGAACAGAGCCGGGCAATCCATGCCGGTCGCGGAGAGGGCGGAGGGAAGGGGTTCGACCAAAGGAAACCTGCAACAGCAAAACGCGTCCCGGACACCGAGCCGGGAAGACGCGCACAGTGCGCTGGAGCGGGTACGTCAAGCAGCGAAAAAGGACAGGAAGTTGCGGTTCACGGCGCTTCTGCACCACGTGTACAACCTTGAGGCACTCCGGACGGCCTACTTCAAACTCAAGAGGGAAGCTGCGCCGGGTGCGGACGGGGAGACGTGGCAGCACTATGGCGAGAGATTGGAGAGAAATCTCCAAGACCTCTCTGGCAGGCTGAAGCGAGGAGCGTACCGGGCGAAGCCGGTTCGCAGGGTGTACATCCCAAAGGCTGATGGGCGGCAAAGGCCGCTCGGAGTGACGGCGCTGGAAGACAAGATCGTCCAGCGCGCCACGGTCGAGGTGATGAACGCCATTTACGAAACCGATTTTCTCGGCTTCTCGTACGGATTCCGACCGGGGCGAAACCAGCATAATGCGCTGGATGCGCTCCATGTGGCACTCCAAACGAGAGAGGTGAACTGGGTACTCGACGTGGACATCCGTGGGTTCTTCGACACAATCGACCACGCATGGCTCATAAAGTTCGTCGAGCATCGGATCGCGGACCGGCGCATCGTGCGGCTCATCCAGAAATGGTTGAACGCCGGCGTGCTGGAGGATGGGAAGCATCTGCGAGTGGAGGAAGGGACGCCTCAGGGTGGCAGTGCATCGCCGCTGCTGGCGAATCTTTATCTCCACTACGTCTTCGATCTCTGGGTCCAAGCATGGCGACGAAAGCGGGCGTACGGCGGAGTGATCGTCGTTCGATACGCAGACGACATCGTGCTGGGTTTCCAGGAAAAGACGGACGCCGAACGGTTCCAGAAGGAGCTTGCGGAACGCTTTCGCAAGTTCCGACTGGAACTTCATCCCAAGAAGACGCGTCTCCTGGAGTTCGGGCGATATGCAGCCCAGAACCGAAGGTGGGCGGGACAAGGGAAACCTGAAACGTTCAACTTCCTTGGCTTCACGCACATCTGTGCGAGGAAAAGGAGTAATGGGCGTTTCACGGTGTGGCGGCAGACGATACGCAAACGAATGCAAGCGAAGCTGCAAGAGGTGAAAACCGAACTGCAGCGGCGCATGCACGACCCCATCCCCGAAGTGGGCAAGTGGCTGCGCTCGGTGGTAGAAGGGCACTACCGGTATTACGGAGTGCCCATGAACACACCTGCGTTGAACAAGTTCCGGTTCCACATAATCCGGCGCTGGCACCGCGTGCTGTCGCGGCGGAGCCAGAATGGTCGGGTAGAGTGGAGCCGGATGCAGCGGCTTTCCAACCGCTGGCTGCCTGCCCCCCGCATCTACCATCCGTATCCTTTGGAGCGACTCGGCGTCACTACCTAAGGCAAGAGCCGGATGCGGTAATTCCGCTCGTCCGGATCCGTGGAGGGGGTTGTGTGTAAGCATGATCTCTACTCCGACCGACGCCTGGGCGTCTATCTCCGCACGCTCACGGCATGCGGAAGTTTTGAAGTGAATTGGTAAGGGTGCCGGTGACCTGCGTCATGTTGGCGGCGAGGCTGGCTTGGCGCTGGATGTCGGCATTGATGCTGTTGGTCGTGGACTCGCGCTGCTGCTTGGCGAGGATGGTTTGCTGTTCGAGAAGCGACGCCAGGAGTTTGTTTGAATCCTGGAGCGTGCGCAGCGTCAAGACTCCCGCCGCGTTGATCTTGTTCAGAACGGAGACTTCGCTATTGAGACCGGAGTCATTCGAGAACGAGTCTTGTTCGAGGTTGCCGATCTGTGTCTGGATATCCTGGGCGCTGCCGCGGATGGAGCCGATGGTGGCCATGGCGTTTACGTTCGCGCCGTCCACGAGTTGGACGGACGCGTATTGGGACTGCACGCGCTCCAGCTCGAAAGCATCCATGCCGGAGAGGTGATCCGTGCTGTACGGGAGCAGTTGAGTTGTGGACTTCTGGTAACCGGTGTTGATGTTGGGAAGCAGGCCGGAGTTGATGCCGCTGATCCAAGAGCCGGTATTTCCGAAGGTGTTCAGCGAGGTCACATTTCGCCACTGTGAAAAGACCGCGCGGTAACGAGCGGGCATGTTTCGGACGAATGTGGCCATCTGCATGGCGAGGTTGAGCTGGGAGGTAATCTTCGCGTAGCTCTTCTGCAGTTGGAGGAGGTGCTGCTGGAGCTGTTGGTAGCGGAGCAGCGCGTTTTGGTAGTTGGTGGGGTCGTACACGATCCCGCTCCCCAATTGCGCCGAAGCGGTACCAACGCACAACCCCATGACGAGCACAAAGAGTAGAGCCTTTCTTTTCATCGAAGCTTCATCCTTTCTTTCTTGCCTTCAGAGATCGGAAGGCATTTTGTGGTTGATGTAATCGGGCAACGCGAGATCGCCCGCGAGATAGACTTTGACCCGGTGACCTTCCCGGATGGTCACCGTGGGCATGACGTTGAGAAATTTGTCGAGAATTTGCGAAGCGGACTGAGCTGTGCTGACGGCGAAACCCTGACGCATTAGGTCGCCACCAGTTGCGTTGAGTGCCCCTCCGGTGCCAGCTTCGCTGACGGCTCCAAGCGCTCCAACCGCAAGGGAGACCCCGAAGATGCGGAGGTAGTGGTTGTTGACCTGATCCCGGAGACCAGTGTCGCCGATTTGGTTGAGCCCCTTGAATTGATCGAGGCTGACGGAATATCCGTCGGGCATGAGCACGCGATGGAACACGACGGCCAGACGTGTCTGGCCGAAGGTATCTACCTTCTTGGTTTCACCCAGCAACTTTGAGCCTGCGGGGATGAGCAGGTGCTGGCGGTCGTTGGAATGGACATCGGTTGAGAGCAGGCACTCGACGGGGCCGGCGAAGCCCCCGTCGAGGCGGTTGATGAGGACGGTTTCGAGGATGGTTCCTTCAAACAGGACGTAGGTTTTTCCTGCCGCCGCATTGGCGGAGGTGGCCGACACGGCGGCAGGATTTCTGGCTTCCTCCTTTCGATCCTTGGTCGCTTCCGCGGAATCGTTGCGGGCTGGCACGGGAGAAATCGAATTGGGCTGCATATCTCTCAAGAGTTGGGCGATCTGTGAGGTGTCGGGGCCTGAAGGGGGCGGTGCCGGGGCGGCAAGGGGCGTCTCGGTTGCCGGGGCGGGCGCATTCGCCGGAGCTTTCCGGTAACTCAGAGCGACATTGGATGAAAACAGTGAAACGTAGGCGCGCCGCTTTCGCTCGGCCCGGATCGGGTCTTCTTCCGGGCGCTGCTCGCCCGCTCCAGCAGCACCAGATTGTTGAGACTCCGGGGAATCATGGCCAGGGGCACCGAGTTGCCGGGTTTGCTGCGCGAGTGCGGTCTGGGCGAGAAGTTGCTGGCGCTGCAAGTCCTGGATGCGGTTCTGCATCTCGGCAATCTTGGTTTCGTTGACTTCGAGGGGTGCCTGTACGGGTGCGGCGGACGAGGCTGCTTTGGCGGGTGTCGGCGGCTTCTTGCCCCCGGTCAGCCACATGATGGCGACCATGAGAAACGCCAGTCCGATGAGAAGCCAAGACTGGACGTTCTTTGGCAGAAGGCCTTGCGGTTTCGGCGCTTTTTCCTGAACCTGAGGGGGTTGGGTTGGTTGGCTCATTGTTGGCCCCTCAGTTCCCGGCCGTGCGGCGCGCAAACGGCAGTTTCTTCGTGCCGATGGCGAGGTAGCCGGTGTCGATGATCTTGGGTGCGATATACACGCCGTTCTCGACCTGGAAAGAGATCAGGTTTGGCTTACCGTCCTTGATTTCATAGAGAGCGGGCTTTTCCCGCGCGCCGCACTTGATGTAGGTGAACGAGTCGTCGTGGTAGATGGCGAAGACCAGGAACGGTTCCTGCGCGGCCTTCGGGTTGAGGGAATAGTCGAATTGGAGTTTCGTGGCGTAGCTGGAGCGGAAATGGTTGAGCTGCTCGGCGGACTGGGCTTGCGCTGCGCGGATTTGATCCGCCGTCTGGGAGCGGAGCGTTTCGAGTTCCTTCTTGTACGCCTGGGCCTCGCCCGCACTGACATAGCCGCGCAGCCCGGTGTTCGCCGCGATACCGGAACCTTCTTTTGGCTCGACGAAGAGTTTGAGGTCGGGATCGGCATTCGGCTGGTTGCTGATTTCGGTCAGCAGGAACGAATAGACGTGTCCGCTCGCGGTGATAAGGTTCAAATTGCTGCGGATGCCGGCCTGGGCCGGGTGAACGTAGCACAGGTTGTGCGCGCCGTTGATGACCCAGAATTCCTTGTCGCCGGTGGTGAAATCGAGAATCTCCTCATCTTCGGGCAGGACGATGAGCGTTGAAAACCGGAGCTTCGCGCGGACGGGGACAATGTCTTCCTTTGAATACTTCACGACGCGCGCCGATGTTTCCGTTGCAGCGTGCGCCGGTATTGCAGCCGTGCCAACGAGACAGAGGAAGACGAGACTACCGAAAAAAGACTCTATCGTGGTGATGCGCTTCATTGTTTTTCTCCTGAGATGGATTTATTTCGTGACGACTACATGGCGAAGAGTTGAAACCAGAGCCGGCGAACGGAACGATCCAAAAAGGTCCGCACAACACCAACGCGGTGGTGAAGGCGATAGCAAACCAGGTCAGTGCGAAATACAGCGGAAGTACGAAGGCTGCAAGAAATGCGAGGATCAGGAAAGATCCGGCAAGACTGGGGACGATGAAAATCCAAAAGATGAACCCAATCACAAGCATTTTCATGGCTTCGCCCCTGCGAGCACTTCGAGGCCTTTCTCAAATCCGTAGGTCTCAAACGCTTCCTTCCGTTTCTTGTTGTCGTACGGGTCATTCGTGTAGAGCCAATAGCTCTTGGCGTCCACGGTGAGATTGGCTACCTTCGCCAACGCTGGCGTCTTAATCAGGAATTGCTGCTTGGGGATGAGGCCCGAGATCAGCTCGACCTCGGTTTCGTTCAAATGGAACTGGCGCCGGTAGAGATCGCGGTCCATATCGGGGTTCGCCAGGAAGATTTTGGTGGCGCAGCTTTCGATGATTACGTCGAGGATGTCCGAGCGCTTGAGCTCGTCGAGCGACTGCGTCGAGAGAACCATGGCGGCGTTGTGCTTGCGCCAGGTCTTGAGGGCTTCAACCACGTATCGCTGGATGGCCGGGTTCTTCAAAAACACCCACGCCTCGTCGATGAAGAAGGCTTTGAAAACGGACGAAATCTGGCGGTCCGCAATCACGGCATTGGCGCGATGCAGGATGTAGAAGAGCAGCGGTTCCAGAAGTTCCGGATACTGGCTCATGCGCTGGAAGTCGAAGCACTGGAAGCGGGAGAAGGAAATCGTGTCCTCGGCGTTGTCGAAGAGGAATCCGAACTGGCCGCCGCGGGTCCATTTGGCGAGGCGGCTTGCAATGTCGTGCCCGAGCGTGTTCGCTAGTACCCCCAGCGTGCGCAACGCAGGGTCCACCTCATAGAGGTTTTCGACCTGGTGGAAGAGGTCGCGTTCGGTGGCGGGGTCGAGATCGCCCGTCCTCTGGGCCTGAATCAATACTTTCAGGAATAGAGCAAGGAAATCGAGATTTTCCTTCGTCGGTGGGAGCGAAAACGGGTTGATCTTGAAATCCTCGGATTCAAGGCCCACGCGAACATACGAGCCGCCGAAAAGCTGCGTAAGGCTTTCAAAGCTCCCGCCCAGGTCGAAGATGAAGGTGTGTGGATCGTATTTTTGAAGATTTGTGATGAGGAAATTGAGCAGAAACGACTTCCCGGCACCCGTTCGCCCGAGAATCATGGTGTGGGCCACATCGCGGTAATGGAGATTTAAGAAGTAGGGGGTGTGGTGGTTGGTCTCCAGGACCGCCAGATACTCCTGCCGGAGATGACTATTCCGAGGCTCGCCACAGTGAAGGGTGAAGAGAAACGAGAAATCCGCGTAGTTGGTGTTGAGCAGATACAGGGAACGCAAGTTGAAGACGTGGTTGCCGGGAACCGCCGCGAGAAAGGCGTTCAGAAGGTTGTATTTTTCTTCATAGAGCTGGGCATCGTGGACGCTGAAAACTTTGTAGAAGTCGGCGCATGCGCGATCCACTTTGGCCATGTCGAGGTCGTAAATCACGACGGTGAGGGAAAACTGGCCAAAGTAATTCCCGTGCAGTTCAATCTCCTTGATGCCTTCGCCGAGTTCCCTGACCTGGGATTCCTTTGAATCGTCGAGCAACACATCCTGAGGGGCTGCGTCGTTCATGCTGACTTGGCTCGCAAACGACCGCTTAGTGTTGTGAAAATGGCGGCGCTTGGCCTGGATGATCCGGCGCATCTTGCCGGAATCTTCCTTTTTCCACTCCGTGACGACGTAATAGTTCGCTTCCACTTCGAGCAGTCGTTTGAAGATGAGCGGAAAGCTCTGTGCAGAAGGTTCCTTGAGGGTCAAGACCTTGACGTAGTAATCGTCCACGCGCAGATGCCCGCGATGGCATTCGAGTGGGGATTCGGGGAGGTAGTAATCGAGAAAGGTGTCGTATTTGAGTTTGGCGAGAGCGAGTTTGTCGGGATGGAAGTTGAGCGTTCTCTTGAGAACACGGAAGGCTTCCTGTTTGTCGAGCATCCGAACGGCGAGGAAGTCACTGACTTGAAGGATGAAGCTGCGGGCTTTTTGAAGCAGCGCTGCCTGGGCATTGCTGACGCGCTGTCCGAGAACGACGATCTGCTTCTGGGATGAGAAATGCGCCCGCAGATCGGCAATGGCTTTCTTTGGATTCTTAGGAAACTCGGTGATCGCGCTTCCGAGCTTGTGTGAAACCTGAAATCCCTGGTACAGCACCACGTAATAGACCGACAGGGAGAAGAGCGTGTCGGCCTTGCTGCCGAGGTGCGCGATGCGATTCTTGATCGCGGTGTCTACGACCGGATTGTCATAGAGCTTGTAGGGAATGGTCTCGTTGTTGCGTTTGAAGAGGTACTGGTAGACGCGATAGTTTTCGTCGAACAACTTCAAAGCTGATTCGAGGCGCTTCGTGAAAGCGTCAATCGAAGCGGCGTCGAGGCATTCATAATCGACGCCGCGAACTTCGAAAATGAGGCCGACCTCCCCGCTCTTTGTGAGAAAGATATGCGGCCCGATGAAGCCGTAGAGATTGATCTGCTCGCTGAGGGAGCCGGTCTCGTTGTAGTTTTTGAAGATTCGGCTAAGCCTGAGCATGGCCATCCCTTCGGATCGCAATCGGGCTGAACTTCATGGGGTCGTACTGCGCACGGAGTCTTGCGGCTGTCAGCAGAAATCGCAGAATCTGCGGATCGGTCTGGGTGGCCCAGCGAGCCATGAAATAGAGCAGCAAGAACATCAGCAGCCCGCCGAACAGGCTGTTGAGCAGGTTGAAGGTGGCGGCGCCAAGGCACATAGCGAAGAAAAACAGCTTTCGCTCGGCCCCGAGGATGGTCAGTGGCCGGGACAACGACCGATGCACTCTGTTGATTCGTCTGGCTTCCGCCATGTGCTTCTCCCTTCGGGACGTTCGTGATTTAGCTTCCGGGGAAAAGCCATGACAGGAAATTCACCGCTGCGATGGCCATGCCAACACCAAAGAGCACACCGGCGAGCACACGCTTCGAGCCACCTTCACCGAAGGCGAAGGTGAGACCGGCCACGACAATGGCAACAAGCGAGAGGCCGCGAGCGATGGTGCTGGTGAAGGCCGTCTGGAGTACGCTGACGGCGTTTTCCCACGGCGAAGTTCCCGTCTGGGCGAAGGCTGGAGCGGCAAGAAAAAGTGTGATACCGAGGGTGACGAGAGGTGAGCGCAGCCAGGAGCTACGCACGTATTTGCAGACAAATCGCTTCATGTTCGGGTTCTCCCTGTCTTTTCCGAGTGTTAGAAATCGGCCGTTGAGAGGGAGTCCCCGTTGGCTGCGGCTCCAGGAGAGCAGATAGCGATTGATGGGACGGCTGTATGCGCCGGGTGCTGAACTTCCCCGTCCAGACACACTTAGAGCGTTCGCTCCATGTACAGCGTTGTCCCACAATCGCGTCCGTCCCTGCTGCGGGCCGTACGCGACACAGAGCGAAACACCAAATGATTCGGTGAGGCCCTGTCCGCGGGAGTTAACCGGCGAGAACTCCCCTCACTATATCTATTCAGTTTTGAAAAAGGAAAACGTGTCGCTCGATTTGAAAAATACTTAACTTTTCCTGGGTGCGCGCCTGGCAATTGGCACTATTCTTCATCTTGTTCCCCGGTATTAGGCGGTGTTTGGGCGAGACGCCGAAGTTTAGCCAGCAGACGCTTTGCGCGCTGGCGGAACGCATTGGCGGAGATGCCCTCCGAATCGCCGAGGTCCTCGCCGCGATCGCCGTCGAGCTTGAATTGAAGGAGAAGGTCGAGCTCGTCGTTGGCGAGCAGACCCTTCGAAATACAACGATACAAGAAGTGACGCAAGACAGCATGCTGTTCGAATAATTCCTCCTCGGACACCAGGAAGGCATCCTCGGAGATCTGCTGGTCGACAGCTACCACCATGCCTTCACGCTTGGCCCAAGCAAAGAGGCTTCGCTTCACGGCGCGAGCGATTGCAAATGCGATGTGAGTCTGTCGCACTCTAAATTCGTCGGAACGAAGCACTTGCAGCAAGGAACGCAGCGCTTCTTGGGTGGCATCTTCCAAAGGGAGTGAGGGCTGGAGTGCCGTGACCTGGCGCAAGGTGCGATGGATTACCGGTACGAATGCGAGGACGAAAAAGGCTTCGACGAGTCCTGGTGGTGCAGCACCTGCCTCCAGTAAATCGCGGAAGATGTCGTCGGTTCGTGGATCGCCCTGCGATGCGCGAAGGTGCGCGAGCAGGGCCGGAACGTCTGGAAAGGTAGACAGGCTCCGTGTCGAAGATACGAAGGCGCGATAGAGTTCCTGTTCGCGTGAATCCGAGAAACGAGCAAGTAGGTTCCGTTCGATCCGGCAGAGAGGGCAACGGCAGCAGGGCCTTTCGCTCATGAGCGGTCTCCTTGAGTCTCAAGTGGCAGGGTTGTAGGGCCTTGCGAAAGAGGGGGGACAAGCGCTCTTGGCTTCGCGGCTGGCCGCGGGGACGCGACCAGCGGAGCGCTCATGCTCTGCAGGAGACCACCAATTGTGGGGGTTTTCTCTGTTTTGTCCGGAATGCCGGACAAGGGGGTCGCGGGCTTTGTCCCGCCTCAAGACGAATCGGGGTTCGTTCTCAGTAGCCGCGCGCGTTTGGTTTCTGGAGTAATTGGGATGAGGGGGAGGGGGCGGGCTGCCGAGCTGCGGCCGCCGACGTCGCTGCGCGTGCCGGGACGGCGGGACGACTCAGGGCAAGCGCGCTTGGCGTAGGGAGCGCCGCACAGCACGGAAGACTTCGTCGAACTCCGGCAGGTCCGTCATCTGCTGGGTGAGCTGATTCTCCCAGCGCGTCTTGAATCGGGCCTGCTTCGCGTTGATGGCGGTCTGAATGCCCGCAAAGGGCTTCTGGCGAAATTCCAGTTTTTCGCGGATTCCCGGCAACAGGCTGGAAAGATCAATGGGTGCTTCGGTGGTCAGATACCACAGGTCGTACAGGTCTCTCGGCTCGGTGCGCGCCGGGTCGGCAAGCGCGACCGTCTTCTCGACGGCAATCTCCTCCAGGGAATAGACGTGGATGGTTCGGTTTTCCGGGAGGTCAGCGAATTCTTCGTAGGATCGCAAGACCGGGCGTTGTTCAAGGGGAAAGCACAAGCGTTCCTCGATGGTGATGTCGACTTTCACGCTGCTGGGGGCAGGCAGCGGTCCGGTGTAGTTTAGGTAGAAGGTATGGCTGTTGACGTGTCCGTGCCGGTCCTGCCGGTCGAAGGTGAACCGGATGGCGGAGGCCGCCTCCAGAGCGGCAAAGAGCCGATCCACGGAGCGGAGAATGTCATCGAGAGGCGTCGGCCGAAGCAGAGTAAAATCCAGATCCTCGGAAAACCGGTAGTCGGCGAAGTAGCAGCGCCGGAGCGCCGTTCCGCCTTTGAAGGCGAGCGTGTCGTGGAGGTCGGATTGGGCAAGCATTGCCAGAAACCACGCCAGGCAATAGTCGCGTTCGAGCACGTTTTCGGGAATGCGGCGCTGTCCCGCGCGAGCGAGACGGTTGGCCAAACTCGAAATGTTCTGTTGCCGGATCATGTTCGACGGGCGGCGTCGAGCTCTTCGACGGGCACATTCAGCCGCAGACGCCAGCGGCCGAGATACGGGCCTTCCTTCGGCAAGGTGGGGTCGAGCGCGTTGTAGGTTCTCGTGAAATCGCCGCGAAGCGGCTCGATCTGGTCGGGCGTCGCCAATCCATAGAGTTCGAGCAAATAACCGAGGCGCCGGCGGACGGCCCCGGTCTTCAGCCGCACGGCATACTCAATGAGCTTGGGAACTTGCAAGTCGCGATTGCGCATCCAGAGCCCCTTCGCGACTTCGACGATGCCGCTGCAGTATTCGGGGCGGCTCAGTCCATCGATGACAGTGCGTTCGAGATCGCTGACGATGACTTGCTCTTGCTTGTCGATCCAGTGCGGCGTGGTTCCGAAAACCTGTTCGGACTTGACGTAGACGAAGCGGAATTCGGTTCCATGGATGGTGCGGTTCGGAATTCGCTTGGGAGTCGAAACATAGACGACGAACCGGGGCTGGGTGACCATGCGATGGAGCTCCATCGCCGAGGAATGGGAAAGAAAATAGGGCGCGTCGCCGGCGAGCTGCCGTGCGAGAAGATAGTGGTCGCCAGTATAGTTCTGAACGTTCGTGACTTCCTGGGGAATGAGAATGAAAAGGCCGGGCTTCAGGCGGGAGACGAGCCCGCGATTCGCCGCTTTGCGGACGAGACTCCGTGCCGAGGCGGGGCCTAGCCCGGTGATTGCCTGGACCTGGTCGAGATCGAAAGTGGTTTGGGAACGGGCGTGCAGCGCCGCAAGGAGTCTTGCGGTCTGACGCCCCACCGTCTTGAGAACCGGACGCGGTGTTGCGTCCCTGGTTTTCGAGATCTTGGTCTTTTTGCTTCGCACAGCACAGTCATACTACATGTAATAGGTGTGCCCTGCAAGGGCACGTATGGAGCATCTAATAAGAATGCCATCGTCTCCCATTGTCGGCAGCGGTCATATTTCGCGTTTTATTTGTGCTCGGCACGGTTGCGCTGGCCAGCAACCATCGCGTCCGCTGACGCCCCCTTCTGGCCGATTACGGAGGCCCTGCACCAGCCACAAAAAGAGGCTCCCCGCCCGAGGCGGGGAGCCTTTGAAAGAAGACGGCCTCAGAATGCAGGGCCGTCGGCCGCCGCCACCGCGCCGTTTCCGGCGGGAGCTGTTTCCGGCTCGGGCTCGCCACGGTCGAGGTTGCGCACGACGTCGGCGCGAATCGACCACGACGTGATCTTGGTCGTCGCGGACTTCTTGCTCTTGCCGTTCGGGCGCTCGTAGGTGCTGCTGACGAGCTCGCCTTCGACGAGGACGTGCGCGCCCTTCTTGATCGCCGTAGCGACGTGTTCGGCCAGTCGCGGACGGAAGATGCAGATGCGGTGCCACTCGGTTTTTGAGCTCCACTCGTCCTGCGCGTTTTTCCAGGAGCGCTGGGTAGCGACGGAAAGAACGGTGAACTTGGCTCCGTTGCTCCGCGCTTGACGTTGCTCCGGGTCGGCTCCAACAAATCCGACGAGCGTTACTGAGTTGAGGTAAGACATTTTTGAATCTCCTTTTTCTGCCCCATTTTCTTGGGGCACCCAGAAGCGAGGGCTTCTGCTTCCAAGGCGAGCGGCTGCATTCTGGGAGGGACCCAAGATGTCTGGCGAGGAACCGGGAAAGCAGAAGCCGCGAAGCTGCCGGACGCAGGAATTAGCCCGAAGCAGTGCCCAGGAAAATGAGCGGCTGAAAAAGGGCCGCCTACCGGACTCAGTACGAATCAGTCTGAGGAAACGGGGCGCACGGGCAATCCAGCGGAGAAACGATCGAACACCGGACGCTTTTGCTCAGCGTTATTCGGAAGGAACGCCTTCCGGACGAGTACCCTGTCGTTCCAAGTGGCCCGTAACTGTCAGCGGCGTGTCGCACCGGAAAGGGCACCGTGCGTCCAATCAAAAAGTCGCGTAGGCGCTCCATAGTGCTGCATTAAGAAGTACCACCCTTATTCGGTCTGGGGGAGGTGAGGCTCTGACATTAGTTGAAGCGCACGCCTCTTAAAGCCAGAGCAAATCTCGTTCTGGTCTGGGTCTTTTAGGCGATAAAGGCTTGGCTTCAAAGGCCAACTTGCGTTGGACTTCCACGGAACCAAATCGTCGGAGGCAAAACTTCTCACCGCAGCGATTTGTTCTCTGTTCATCTTCACGGTGCCATTTATCGTGGATGGTCTTCACGGCCTCGTAGAACTCGACCAAAGAACCAGCAGACATTTCTTTGTCGTGGGCTGAGACGGGCACGGCAAGTTCCTCCAAGAGGGCTATGGGGTTAGTCTATGCTAGTCACGGCGATACGATTGATTGCATACTGTGGATTTAGAGAACGAAGGTCAGCTCGTAGTGCGTCTTCTTCGATTCTGTTCGAGCTGATCTTTGATTCGACGCTCCACACTGGAGATACCTTCTTTAGCAATGGGACCCATCCGGCGTTTAGCCTTGTCTATCGCATCACGAACCTTACGCATGATGATACGCTCAGGGAGATGTGCCGACTCTTCGCGGACGGCGCTAGCCGTCGTGAGTATTTCTACAGGCAATTCATACGAACCGGCGTCGAAAACAACTGGGAGGCGGCGCTCGGTGTTCTTGTCGAGCCTACTTCGTTGTGGACCCAGCGCTAAATAGTTTGCCAGAAAGTCAGGACTCATGACGGGCGAATCGGGTACTGGAGCAGGTAGTTGGTCGATGAGCACTGATCTTGCAGCAAAAGCTGCGGGATCCAAAGTTAACCACCAACTCGTATAGCCTAGCGCAAACTCCCTTTCGCTGTTTCTCCGCTCTGTGACTCCAACATAGTTCTCTACATCGTGCATCACGAGGCGATTGAGCGCTAGAGGATCAATTTCGCGGCACTGTCCAGCATTTCTG
>PMES01000059.1 GCA_003154775.1 Acidobacteriota bacterium
AGGTCGGCGGTGCGCTCGCCATAGACCTGCGGCGTGAGGGCGACGTAGTGGCGTCCCAGAATGATCTCCTCGGCCTCCCCGATTCGCTCTTCAAGGAGCGGCGGAGAGATGGCGCACTGGTAGACATCGAAGAAGGTGACGTAGTCGTAGGCGGCCTTATGAAGGAGGATGATGAACTTGACGAGATTGGTGTAGGCCTGCTGCCAAAAAGGCTCCTTGCCACGGCCAAAGAGATTGTTCAGGAGCGAGGCGATGTTGTACGCGAGGGCGTAGGCGTCCAGGTCATTGTGAAGAGGGTCGTAGCAGTACTCGGAATCGAGACTGATTTCGATGTAATCCTCGGCCCGCTGGTGACGTGCAAGGACCTCTTTTACGCAGACAGAGTATTGGCGAAGCACAACGGTCAGCAATACGTTGACAAAGGTGCTGAGTACTATGAGCACAGATACCGCCGACAACAGATCGAGTTCCTTGGAAAGAAAGCAAGCAAACTGGGCCTACAGATCACACTGGCACAAACCTGTAGAAGTTTCTGGAAAGGTGGCTCACTCTTTGGCGCAGGATGATTTCCTTGAACTATTAAGGGTGCGGACAATGAATCGCACACCATCTCCGGCCTCGATGGAGAAGCTGTCGCTTTCGCTTTCGACAACATCGAGCAGCAACTCGGCATTGGCCAGCAAGTTTGCCTGGGCGGCACCGGTATAGAACGGCGCACCCTCCACCTCCCCGAGTAGTACATCACAAGATCCGAGATGGAATTCGCCCTGTCTTAGACAAATTGGCGCGGTGCCGTCGCAGCAACCGCTCGATAAATGAAACAAAAGAGGCCCATGTCGCCGTTGGAGCCGCCGTATCAAGGTAGTAGCAACTACCGAGGCTGCAACATGGGCTGGCAAGACATCCTCCTGGTTCACGAGGGTAGGTTCGATTCGTCCCAGTCAGCATGGTCTCGCGCTGCACCAGGAGCCGAGATTCATTCTAAACAGCTAGCCTTGACGCCTGTAAGCAAGCTAAACATGGCGTCTTAAGTGATTACGCATAGACGGCGTGGGGTTTCGTTTCCGTTGCGCCAGTTTTCAAACTGCGTCTCGACGACAGCGACGACCTCCTCCAGTACAGGAAAGTATCGGTTGTGCAAGCACTGACGACGCGTCAGCTTCCAGACCCGCTCAATCGGATTCAGTTCGGGGCTGTAGGGCGGCAAGTAATCCAGCACAAAGTCTTCGCCGTGTGTCGCTCTCCATTCTTTGTGAAGTCGCGCGTGATGGTATCTGGCATTGTCCGTGATGACCACCACGCGGCGACCTGTTCTAATACTGGTGCGCCGTAGCCCTTTCAGAAAGGCCAGGAAGGTCAGCGCGTTAAATTTACCTGTTTCCCGGGAAAACTGAAACTTTCCATCCCGCAACCGTACGGCACCGAAGTACCCCACACTGCGCCGCGTCGGATGATGCAGCAGCACGGGGTCCTTGGTTTCCGGTGGCAGCCACAGGCGACAACGGGAGCCGTGCTGCTGGAAGTGTACTTCGTCCGTAGCCCAGAGGTCGACCGCAGCATCTTCCATCAGCCCTTGGAGTTTTTTTTATGCGCCTTCTGCCGTTCGGGATCGGCTTGCGCAATCGCCGGACGCGGCTTGCGTAGCCGAAAACCCAACTGCCGAAACACACGCTGGCATTGCCGTACGCCCAAGTCCATCCCGTACTCCCGCTCGATCCAGGCCGCCAGCGTCTTGCCGTCCCACAGATTTCCGCTCAAGCCGAGCTCTCGCGGCATCCGCCGAAGAGCGGCGTTGATTCCCCGAAGGTGCTTCTCGCTCAGGCGTCTCGGCCGCCCCGACCGTTCACCCTCGCGCAGTGCGGCTAGGCCTTTCTCCTCGAACCCGCGAATCCAATACTCGACGGTTCTCGGTGCGTCTCCCAACAGCGCCGCCACTTCCGGACAGGTCATACCATGAGCCACCAGTAGCACGCCGTGAAGTCGGTGGTCATAGCGTGATTCCTCGCTTCGTCGAATTTCATCTTGTAATCCCAGAATGATGGTTGCGGAGTCCGCAATCGTAAGTGGTTTCATTCCATTAGAAGAACATACCTCGATCTCATGCGCAATTAATTATGACGTTGTGTTTATTTTAGTGAGGATATTCACCCTGCAGTGGTCGTCCGGCTGGAGGCGGTCCTCTAGTCGCTCATACCAGCCCACCAGAGCCTCATGCCCAGTTCATGATCCATTCGGTCCGGGTAACCTTTCGGGCGCTTCGGATGGTGGAACGGGTCGACATAGATGTTGTGCGCAAGCGGCCTTCCGTCCCTGGAAGCCAGGTCCAGTGTGACCCGGTAGATCTGGTCCTGTTTGACGGGAAAGGCTAGGTCGCCAATGCGCACGTGTGAGTCCGGCCCAAGGCGAATGTCGTGCGCCCCTTCCGTCACCACCTCGCCGTTGCTCAGCGTGACGCGCCAGCGCGCCGTGACGTCGCCCAAATCCTGAAGTGAGTCGTTAACCGCATGCAGTGCAAGCGGGGCATCCTTGTATTCCATGAACACGCCGATGGGTTGATTGCTCTCCTCGAGCGCGCGCAGGCCGCCGCCCAAGCCTTCCACCTTGGGCGCTCCCCAGTAGTCGTAGATGCCGTAAAAGCTTTGCGGACAAAAATCGACAAACATGAACTGGAAGTAGCCTGCATTGGGCGCATACTTCTGCATCCGGTAGTACTCGATATAGTATTTAATCAGCCGGTACTGGTAATCGTGGAGTTCGGAGACTCGCAGCAGCACATCCTTCAGCTCTTCGGCGATTTGGGGAACCCGGCGCGCGTCCTCCGGCCCCGGTGGCGCGTCGACTCCGAATTCCGTATTGAGTTTTTCGGTGGTTCCGAAAATGTCCTTGTACTCACCGCCGTTCAGCGATCCGCGATAGTCGTGCCCATCGCCGCTCTCCAGATCGTCGCGGTTCCCGGAGCTCTTGATGGTGGGGCGAGTCGGGTCAACCCGCTTAGCTTCGGCCACCAGTTGCGGGCCGGGCCGGACAACGTTGCGGTAGGTGTCAGTCACCTCGTTCATCGCGATCCACGCGACGATACTGGGATGGTTGCGGAGCTTAAGGATCATTCCGCCGTACAACTTCACAGCACGACCGGTGAAGGCCTCGTCGGCAGGAAAGGTCCAGTTGAGATCGAAATCCTGCAGCAGGACAACACCCATGCGGTCGCAGACCTCGTAAAACTCGGGATTCTCGGTATGCACGTGGATCCGCAAGGCATTGATGCCCGCGCGGACGGCGGCCGCGACGTCCCGCTCGTAGCGGGCGCGGTCTACGTTGGAAAGATAGACATCCGGCCAATAAGTGGCGCCGCGCAAATACAGAGGTTTCCCGTTGAGATAGAACCTGGTCTCATTGGCGCTGCGGCGCAGCTCGATGGTGCGAATGCCGAATTTCACCGATCGGAGGATCGGTTCCTTCCCCGGCCGGGTCAGCGTAAGTTCAGCCTCGTACAGCGCAGGTGTGCCCCTGTCCCAAGTGGACCAGAGCCGGGGAGAGAGAACCGTTAGGGTCTGGTCAACGACAGAGGCTCCGGCGGCAAGCTCGACGTGCCGGCTGGACTGGGCTGCAACGGCATCATCGGCCAGCGACACAATGCGTACCGCAAGGTCGGCGCCCTGCGGGCCGCCGTCGTTCGAGAAAAGCCATTGAATGGCGACGGTTGCGCTCTGCGCATTGCCGGCGAGCGATGTGCGAATCCACGGCTGATTCTGGTCCCGAACCTCGTCGTGCAGGATCAGTTCGACCGGCCTCCAGATGCCGATTGGATTGACGTCTCGTTGAACGAACGTATCCGCATGCTCGTAAGTACCCTTGAGCATGTTTCTCATCACCGAAAAAATTCGATTCCCCTCAGCGCCTGGGGCGTTGTCCTTGTCCCAGGGCGAAGACACCTTGACGATCAAGATGTTCGGCTTGCCAGCCTTCAATAGTTTTCCCACTTCGAATTCGAACGGCTCCGCGTACCCCTCGTGTTCCCCAAGCAGGGATCCGTTCAGCCAAACCTTGGCGTAGTAATCGACGCCTTCGAATCTCAATGCTGCGCTTTGCGCCCCGGCAGGCGTCGCAAAATCCAGCCGATACCACCAGGGCGCGTCATTGAAATACCGCAACTCCCGCCCGAAATACGGCTGAGGCGCCAACAAGAGCTGCAAATGAGCAAGCCGGGGGATCTCCTGCCAATCGGCAGGGTTCGGAGCCCCTCCCCGTCCGCTGCTGTTGGTGGGATCGAACCAGCGCAGCTTCTCGCCGAGGTCGTGCACATCTTGGGTGATACGCCAGCCACTCTCGAAGTTCATCACTTGCGATCCAGGCTTGTCTTCAGCCGCACAGACCGACGAAAGGAACACACAACTCACGGCTGCGATAATCGCAGTAAGTCGGCCCATGACTCCACCCCTTTCTTCCTGGTTGTCCAGCTACGATTTCTGTGTAGAATGCAGCGTTTTCGCTCCTGTTGCAACCAGCCACATGCGCAGGTGCTAAGGGGCCCTTTGGCCCTCTGCCGAAGCGCTGTAGGCCAACGGTGTCACGAATACGCCGGTTTCCCCTTCCCAGCCGAGTGCCTTTGCGTAGGCGGGAGCATGGCAAAGCGCCATCACCAAAAGAACGACAGCCAAGGCGCACGGGTAAAAGAGAATTCTTAAAGATCTCCTTCTCCTTTTCATCACAACTGCCGCCTTTTCGATAACATTGGCGCATGAAGGCCGCAGGGCAGGGGTCGATACCTGCCCCACGGTGTGAGTGAACCATTTAGAAGAAGCCCAGCGCCTTCGGACTGTAGCTGACCAACAGGTTCTTGGTCTGTTGATAGTGGTCGAGGATTATTTTGTGGGTTTCGCGGCCGAATCCTGACTGCTTGTAGCCACCGAAAGCCGCGCCCGCCGGATAGAGGTGATAGCAGTTCGTCCACACTCGGCCGGCATGTATCTCGCGGCCCACACGATAGGTGTTGGTGCCATTGCGCGACCACACGCCTGCCCCCAGACCATAGACCGTGTCGTTGCCGATTTGGATGGCGTCGTCAAGATCCTTGAACTTCGTCACCGACAGCACTGGGCCAAAGATCTCTTCCTGGAAAACACGCATCTTGTTGTGTCCCACGAAGACGGTCGGTTTCACGTAGTAGCCCTTCTCAAGGTCGCCGCCGAGATGCGCCTGTTCCCCACCGGTCATGCACTTGGCGCCTTCTTCCTTGCCGATCTTGATGTAGCCAAGGATCTTTTCGAGTTGGTCATGCGAGGCTTGCGCACCCATCATGGTCACCGGATCGAGCGGGTTACCGACTTTGATCTTGGCGACGCGAGCTACTGCTTTCTCCAGGAACTTATCGAAGATCGACTCCTGGATTAACGCGCGCGAGGGGCAGGTACAGACTTCGCCCTTGTTGAACGCAAAGAGTGCAAAGCCTTCCAGCGCCTTGTCGAGGAAGTCATCATCGTGTTCCATGACGTCCGCGAAGAAAATATTCGGGCTCTTACCGCCGAGTTCCAACGTCTGCGGGATGATAGGCTCGGAAGCATACTGCATGATCAGTCGGCCAGTAGTGGTTTCGCCGGTAAATGCAATTTTCGCAATGCGCGAGTTGGTGGCCAACGCCTTGCCAATCTCGCTCCCGGGCCCGGTGATGACATTGATCACGCCCGGAGGCAGGATGTCGCCGATCAGGCCCATCAGCACTAGCAAACTGAGCGGAGTATTGGAGGCCGGCTTGATGACGGTGCAGTTTCCCGCACCCACCGCCGGTGCCAGTTTCCATGCTGCCATCAGCAGAGGGAAATTCCAGGGGATGATCTGTCCGACAACCCCGAGCGGCTCTTTGAAGTGATAGGCGACGGTATCGTTATCGAGTTCGCCAAGCGCGCCCTCTTCCGCCCGGACACAGGCAGCGAAATAACGGAAATGGTCGATGGAGAGAGGAACGTCGGCGTTGCGAGTCTCGCGAATGGGCTTGCCGTTATCGATGGTTTCGGCGAGCGCGAGAAGCTCGAGATTTTCTTCCATCTTGTTCGCAATCTTCAACAAAACCTCGGCTCGGGCCGCGGGTGAAGTGTGCCCCCACGCGTCCCTGGCGGCATGAGCGGCGTCGAGGGCTTTCTCTACATCTTCCGGAGTCGATTTCGCGATCTCGGCAATAGGCGCGCCGTTGATAGGGCTATGGTCGGTGAAGTATTTCCCTTTGACGGGTGCGACCCAACGGCCGCCAATGAAGTTTTCATATTTCCGGCGAGCGCCACCCTTGTGGATGGTTTCAAGGGCATGCTGAACGGTTAATTCATGAACGAGTTCTGCTACGGACATGGTGAATGTCTCCTTTGCGCGAGCATCTGCAAGATCTGGGTAAATCTGGCAGCCGGACTCCGAAGGTGCCTTGGAGGTGCCTTCGCTCAGGCTGTTTCATGGGATTGAGTGAGCGGAGAGGCCAACGCGGGATTTCGGTTTTGAGCCTCCCCTTCGCCCGAAAGCCTAACCCTGCTGCCCCGTCAAGTCAACCGCAAGTCGCCCTGGCCTCTTGGGCGTGGTAGTGCGGCTCGTTTTGGCCGTTCTGCGAAGCCGTTGTGCGGGCTTTGCCCGTCCCACTCTTCCTCGCCGCTGACACTTCTCCGCTCGATGGCTTCCAAGCGCTCGTTTGCTTTCTGCCCTGGTTCGCTAACCGTCCGGCAGCGGCAACGCCGCGATCATTCTCAGCATGCCACCGAACAGCCTCCGACTCGGATGTCCTTCGGCTTAAAAGCCAATAGTAGCGCGCGTGTTTGATCAGCCGCCCGCCGGTCTTCACCAGCCNNCTTCGGCAGCACCAGCCGCCGCCACAGATTGCCCTGATTGTAGGCGATCACACTCAGGCACGGCCGCACTTCGTTGGATTGAAATCGGTGACAAATTAGCCGCATCCTGTCCGATCCCGAGCTCCGCGCCAGCCTCCGCCAGCAGAACGCCCTCGCCTACCGCAAGCATTTCTCGTGGTTCGCCATTGCCGCTCGCTTCGCGGGCCTAGTCAAAGCTACGTAGTAAACCTTTCCTGTTGCCCCGCTGGCGGACTCTTGCCCTTCTTTCATCACCACTTCCCCGCGATTGCTTCCACGATTTTCCCAGGGCATCCAGGTCTTTCGTATCGATCACTTCTGCCGGCGAGTGCGAGTAGCGCAGCGGCCATCCCAGCGCCACGTCCACCGATCCGCGCCTCCGCCTTCATTTGGGCACCCGCTTCCCTCAACACTTTTCATTTTTACTGGTGCTCTCTGCGGTGATTGCGGGAGATGCATGGCAGTGAGTGTTTTAGGGCTCTTTAAAGTGGCGAGGTGTACCGCAAGAATTCATTCTTACGTGCTGGCGACGATGGCATTGGGCGTCCAGGTCGGGTTGCAGTGGAAGTTGCGAAGTTTTGATTTGAAAAGTCTTGCAATTATTCACTACAGGATAGAAGTGCCTATTCGGGCAGATTGTGCCCCACGAAGCAATGGTTTTTCTCCTGTCTACTGTGCGTCCTGCGCCAAGCGGAACCCCAGGGCGCCGGAACGATCCATGCTTGGCGAGACCATCAGCAATTTGCCGTGCTCGGTCAGTTTGTACGCTTGCGGAAAGTACCAGATCGAGCCCTGCGGCTGGTAGTAGCTGCCTCCACGCAGGATTCCGCCGCGCGTGTGGTCATCCGTAAATTCCTCGGTCCACTGCCAGACATTTCCCACCAGATCCATTACGCCAAAGGGGCTTGCTCCCTTTGAGTGGGCATCTACGGGATCGGGACCTCGCATGGTACGGGACTTGTCCGGCACGGGTACGGCCGCAGCATTCCAATCGTTCCCCCAAGGGTAAAGGCGTCCATCCGTGCCTTGCGCTGCGTACTGCCATTCCCATTCATGCGGTAGTCGCTTCCCTGCCCAAGCGGCATAGGCGCGCGCATCCTCGATGGAGACCCACGTCACGGGTCGATTGTCCCAGCCTGAGGGATAGTTTCCGTCCTTCCAATCGCGCAGAAAATTCACATCATCCTGCGGATGATAGTGTGTGGCATCGAGGAATTTCTTGAATTCGGCGTTGGTCACCGGAAATTTATCGATGTAGAACGACTTGATGTGCATGGGATGCTCGTGAAAACGACGCGGCGCATCTTCCCACGGATACTGCACATCGACGCCAATATCATTGAAGCCTTCAATCTCGATGCCGGCAATCTTGAACAGAAAATCGCCCTCGGGAATTTTAATCATGCCGGCGGGTGCGTTGTTCGCCGCTCTGGTGGAAGCGATCGGCACGATTTCCTGGTGCAGCACTTTCCATTCGTGAGAATAGCTCGCCAGAGGTTGTGCCGTGAGCTGTTTCATCTCCGACATCAGTTTTTGCAGCGCAACATCCGGCTCCGTCTTTATGGCCAGAATGGCGCCATAGCCGTGGGCCTCCATCGGGAAGCAGAGCACACTGCGGCCCGTCGGATCGCGCTGCACTTTCAATTCGCTGCCGTGGTAAAGATCGAAGTAGCGCGTCCCGGAATCGTTCGGGACCTCCATCTCTTGTCCGTCAACGTCGTATTCATTGCGGTTGACGATGGTCCACACGGTCTGATCATTGAGCGGCCACCGGCCGGCGAAAATGCCGTGCCACAGCATCGGAGACATCGGCTCCCAACCGGGACTCACGAGGAAGGGAGCAACGGCGCGTTCGATGGTGGCGACGCGGCGAGTCGCTTCCGCATCGCGGGGCGTGATTCCGTTCCAGATTCCCCAAATATTTTCCCAACTCTCCCAGCCAACTCCGTTGAAGAAGGCAAATTGCAGATCGCTGGTTTTGTCGCGATTCCAGCGATCGGAGATGTTGACCATGTGGCGGGTCTCGAGCCACTTGTATTTGTCCACGAGTGGAGTGAACGGGAATTGATATTGATACTGGCCCCAGGTCATCACGTTCCAGGCAAGCGCCTCGTCAGCCGGGCCATCTGACGGCTCGAAGGCTAGTGGGTGGCCAATCTTGTCGGCGGCCAGAGAGAAAGCAAGCGGCACTCCGTCCTGCGTGTCACCATTGATGCCATCCGCGCCGACCTCTGCCATCAATTCCGCGATCGCATCGGGCCAGGGCTTGCCGTGATCACGCGTGCCCTGATCCCACATCATCATGGGAAAAAACACGCGCACACCGCGCTTGTGAAAGTCGGCGATCATCTGCTTCACACCGGCAACACCGCCGGGCATGCAACGTATCATGTCGTGCTGGTTGCGGTCGTCGATGCCCATGTTGGGATAGGTAGGCCAGATCAGGACGGCGTCAATTCCTCCGTAGCGCTTCTGCAGATCATCGAGATAACGATCGACCGTGTATTTCCCCAAGACCGGATCGTAAAAATAGCGGTCCTGCACCATCATCTGCGGCTGCATGAAGCTCGATTGCGTCCACTTCAGCGCAGGCAGATCGTAGCGCGAGCCGTTATAGCCAATACGGATGAGGCGTTCCTTCCGCCAGTGGGAAATGTCCGCGAGCCAGTTTTGGTGGTCTTCCGGAGCGCACGGCGTATAGCCGCCGTCCCAAAGGCCCTTCAAAGTCAGACAGTCAGGAACCGGTATCTGCTGTTCATTGGGAGAAAACCGTGAATCTTGCGCAAACGCGAGTACCGAAAGTGAATGAAAGGCCAGGAGGGCGAGAAGAATTTGGGTTTTCACGAGAGATCCTAAGAAGATGGTTAAGCTGGAGCGATAGCGGTTAACCGAAATTTCCATTTTACGTTCACGGCTACGAGCCAGTATACCCCAGTTGCCCCCGCCGAGTCCGTTTCTTGCATCCGTTTCCATCCCAAAGGCTCGGGCAGACCGAAAAGGGTCGTCTCCCGGACACAAAAGCGGGGCATTGCTTTGTTTTCGAGCGATTTTTCGGACACCTCTCCGTCAACTTCCCTCTGTTGTCCAGATTGGTTTCGCCTCGCTGCCGCGCCTATCTGGCTGGCAGCGGCAAATCCACAATCCGCCGCATCATGCTTTCAAATAGGCGCCGCGTCAGATGGCTCTCCGCCAACAGCAGCCAGTAGTAGCGAGCGGCGTAGACGGCGTTCTGCCCGGGACCCCACGTCTCGATCTCCTTCGGCAGCACCAGCCGCCGCTACAGGTTGCCCACTCAATTGGTTAGTATACCGATCCGAAACCTCGACATCGCCCGTATGGTAAGCCGCGTTCCAGAGGAGAAACGCAAAATGCAAACGAAGAAAGGAAAGGCAACAAGAAGAGCGGCGAAACGCGCCAACCAAACGCACGTTAAGATCAAGGCGGCTCGTGCCGACTGCGCGAAAGGTATGCGGCTGTATGTTCTTGCCGGACGCCCGACCAAAGCCGATTTCGTTAACGAGTACGGACCGAAGGGACCGACGATGACTTAGGCGCAGCGGGCCAAAGCGGGTGTTGACACCAAACACTTCCAAGAGGTGCTCAAAGCGAAGTCCTAAGGTGAACGAGACAGGCGAGGGCCTCAGTCTATGCATCAATTCAGTGGCCGTCTTCAGGCCAATTAATGGCGGATCTCTTTCTCGAAGTAGCCTACAATTTACATCATCGCCCGAAGACGGTCAGCTAACCTTGAGAAGCAGATATCGCGCAGAGGAATATCTTCCACATGAAGGTTTCGGCGATTGCTTAGGTAGTTCAACCTGTCTCTATGGAGTTTCCGTTCCCTGAGCATCTGTATCACCTCTGCTTGCCAAAATCCTAACACGATCTCTCCGGCCTCTTCGGAGTCATCGGCGGCATGTGCGAAGCGTTTCAGGTCAAGCCACATCTCAATGCGGGGTGCGATCTCGAAGGGCTGCTTACGCTAGAGTGCTTCGAAATCTTTGCTCATTCGAAAACGTGCCGGGCCGAAGGGGGCATGAATGATCACCTCCATGAACGGCGGGCCCTGCATATTTTTCTCGCATATCCATCGCGTGTTTGAATTCGTGCCCACAAAGGTAATCATGGTGAAGGCATCGGCCTGAATGCCGCGGCGGAGAAAATCGGCCTGAAGAATATAGGCGGCATTAATGAGGGCAAGAGCGACCATGAGGCCGAAAGTGGGAATGTCGACCCGAAATTTCCCGAGTTGAGCAAAGAGCTGATTCTCATGGCCGGAAGCATCAATCCGCAAACCAACGATCCTGAGTTTTCGCTCACGCCAAGCCGCGAGTTCAATTTCTGGATGGACCCGGAAGCTTCGCACGCCGTGCTGCACGCGCAGTGGCCGCGTATCGCGCTCACGACCGTGGACATTTCCGTGAAGACGCGCATGGGAAAAGACCTGATCGAGCAGGTACCCAAGAGCACCACGCCCGCCGCGCAATACCTCGCAAAATACGGCGAAGCAAATTATTTGTGGGATGAACTGGCGGCGGTTGCCTGGCTTGATCCATCCATCATCACGAAGTGGAAGAAACTCTACATGATGTGGGCTTGCGCGCAAATTGCACGGTGTACGCGACGGTGTCCAGCGGAATTTCAAATTGCAGCACAATCGTGTCCACGCTACGAAGGGCGGTCGCGGCTGCATCCACGTCGGCCGGCTTCAGCGTGTCGTTCGCGCCTTTCACGACAATGATGCGGTTCTGGCCGTTGGGTTCGACAAAAATAGGCGCGACGCCGCTGGAGACTCCGTCGACAATACGCACGCGAGAGGCATCGATGCCGATCTTCGTGAAATTGTCGACAGTGGCCTGGCCAAAAAGGTCGTTGCCCACGTTGGCGACCATCACCACGTCCGCACCGCACAGGCGCGCAGCGACCGCTTGATTCGCGCCCTTGCCGCCAAAGCCCAGATGGAAACTCTTCCCGAACAGGGTTTCGCCCGGACGCGGAAACGTATCACTGAAGGTGGTTAGATCAACATTGGCACTGCCGACGACGGCAATCCGAGGCTTTCGCGACATTCGTTCTCCTGTTGCAGCGACACGCGGAAAAATATACCAGCAGCCGGAAATGAGCAAGTGCACCGGCACACGCGGTGATGCGCAGACTGGCGGCACTGGCGTTGTTGGCACCAGTTGGCCGGCGCGTTGACGGCCATTTCCGCGGATGTTAGGCTCGCACTTCCTTTACAAGAGCATGCGCGCCGTCGATCTCATTCGAAAAAAACGCGATTCCGGGGAACATTCCCTCGAGGAGATTCAGTTCCTCATTTCCGGCTACACCAAAGGCGACATCCCCGACTATCAGATGGCCGCGTGGCTGATGGCCGCATGGATTCGCGGCTTGAACCGGGCGGAACTCGCGGCCCTGACGGAAGTGATGCTGCATTCCGGTGAAGTGGTCAGCCACGCGGACATTCCCGGCAAAAAGGTGGACAAGCATTCCACCGGCGGCGTGGGTGACAAGACCTCCTTGATTCTGGCGCCGATTGTGGCTGCCGGCGGCCTCACGGTCCCGATGATCAGCGGCCGCGGGCTCGGCCACACCGGTGGGACGCTGGACAAACTGGAAGCGATCCCGGGATTCAATACGGCGCTCAGTTTGCAGGAATTTCGGCGCGTGCTGCGCGAGTGCGGTATGGCGCTCATCGGGCAAACGGCGGAGATTGCTCCGGCTGACAAGAAAATCTACGCCCTCCGCGACGTCACCTCAACGGTCGAAAACGTTGGCCTCATCTGCGCTTCCATCATGAGCAAGAAACTCGCAGAAGGCATTGACGCGCTGGTTCTGGACGTGAAAACCGGCTCGGGCGCCTTCATGCCCAGGGAAGAAGACGCGGTGCATCTTGCCGAAGTGATGGTGGAAACCGCGCAACACATGGGCAAGAAGGCGGTGGCGCTGATCACCGACATGCAGCAACCGCTGGGGCGCATGGCTGGCCATTCTCACGAAGTGATCGAAGCGATTGATGTATTGAAGGGAAATGGCCCGAGCGATTTGCGCGAACTCAGCCTGGAGCTCTCTGCCTGGATGTTCTACCTTGGCGAACGAACGGCCTCCGTCGATGACGGGCGGACTCTTGCAAAGAAGATGATCGCCACTGGGCAAGCCCTGGAGAAATTCCGCCAGGGAATCAGACTGCAAGGCGGCGATGCTCGCGTTGTGGATGACACTTCCCTGCTTCCCCTGGCGCGAAATCGCGCGGAGATATTGAGCCCGAAGCCCGGGTACATCCGTGACACGGATTGCCTGCAATTCGGGATCGCGCTGGCCATGCTGGGTGGCGGCCGTGAAAAAAAGGAAGATGCCATCGACCATGGCGTCGGGCTGGAATTCCACAAGCGCATCGGCGATCGCGTGCAAGCCGGAGAAAAACTGGTCACAATCCATTACAATTCGCAGACGAAACTCGCGGAAGCCGTGGAAATGATAGCCTCCAGCTTCGAGATTGGGGAGGCCGCTCCGGCTCCTCGCCCGCTGATCCGCAGAATTCTCGGCGGATCGTAAGTTTGCAGGTTAAGCTTCTGGAATTCAGCGCATAAGGAGACAGAATGGAAAGATTCGCGGGAGTGCTTGGCATGCTGTTCCTGCTTGGCCTGGCATATCTTTTCAGCACGGCGCGCAAAGCCATCCGAGTAAAAACGGTGTTATGGGGCCTGGGCCTTCAGCTTGTCTTTGGCGTGTTCGTGCTGAAATTTGAAGTGGGCCGCGCCATCTTTCAGTATTTGGGTGACGCCGTAAACAAACTGCTGAGTTTCGCATTCGCCGGGTCTACGTTCGTGTTCGGCAACCTGGGCATGAAAACTTCCTCGTTCGGTTTCATCTTCGCGTTCCAGGTGCTGCCCGCGATTATTTTCATCGCGGCCGTCTTTGCGTTTCTTTATCACATTGGCGTGATGCAGGTTTTCATTCGCGCCTTTGCCTGGGTGATGACCCGGGTGATGGGGGCAAGCGGCGCGGAATCGCTGGATATCGCCGCTAGTATTTTTATGGGACAGACGGAGGCGCCGCTGACCATACGTCCTTTCCTGAACAAGTTGACGAAATCCGAGCTGATGTGCGTGATGACCTGCGGCATGGCCCATGTGTCCGGCGGAATCATGGCGGCGTACATCGCTTCCGGCGTGGAGGCAAAACACTTGCTGACCGCCGTGATCATGACCGCGCCGGGCACGCTCTTGATGGCGAAAATGCTGGTGCCGGAAACGGAGCAGCCGCTCACCGCTGGGCGCGTGCAAATGCCCGAGATGGAGAAGGAAGCCAATTTCCTCGGCGCAATCTCCCGTGGCACTTCAGACGGCTTGCAGTTGGCGATCAACGTTGGCGCCATGCTGATCTCGTTTATCGCGTTGTTGGCTCTGGTGGATTTCCTGATCGGAGGCGCGCACGGTTGGCTGGCAGTCCATCATTTTCCGTGGTTCCCCTCCAGCCTGGGGCAGTTCTTTGGGTGGATTTTTGCGCCGGTCGCATGGCTCGTAGGGGTGCCCTGGAAAGATGCGCCGCAGATCGGCTACCTCCTGGGAACGCGCATGACCATCAACGAAGTTGTGGCCTTCGCAAAGCTTGGCCAAATGAGAGGCTCGCTCGATCCACGCTCCTTTACCATTGCGACCTTCGCGCTTTGCGGTTTTGCCAACTTCAGCTCCATCGGCATCCAGATCGGCGGAATTGGCGCGCTTGCGCCGGAACAGCGCGGGCAGTTGGCGAAGTTCGGGATTCGCGCCATGCTCGCTGGAACCATGGCCAACCTCATGTCTGCCTGCATCGTGGGAATCCTCACATGAGCCTTCTGAAAAAGGAAAAAGGCGCCAAGCCCGGAGAGGAGTTTATTCGCGCGGAAGCGGCGGCAAGTTTTCTTCTGAAGAAAACAAAGCTGCGGCCGAAAATCGCGTTGGTGCTCGGCTCCGGATTAGGCGCGTTTGCGGACGAGTTCGCCAACGCAACGCGGATTCCTTACGCGAAAATTCCCAATTTCCCGTGTTCGACGGCCATCGGCCACGCCGGCCAGTTGGTGATTGGCAAGGTGGACGGTATCGAGGTGGCCGCAATGCAAGGTCGCGTGCACCTCTATGAAGGCTACTCCGTGAAGGATGTCGCTTTCCCCATCCGCGTTTTCGCCGGGATGGGCGTAAAAGCGGTAATCTTGACCAATGCCGCGGGTGGAATCAAAAGAGAATTCACGCAAGGGCGGCTTGTGGTCCTATCCGATCACATCAATCTGCAAGGCGTGAACCCGCTCTCTGGCCCCAACGACGAGAATTTCGGTGCCCGCTTCCCGGACATGAGCGCGGCCTATGACAGGAGATTCCGTGAACTGGCGCTGGCCGAGGGCCGCCTGCTCGGCATCGAACTGGGCGAGGGAGTCTATGCTGCGCTGGCCGGGCCAAGCTACGAAACCCCGGCGGAGATTCGCTACCTGAAGACCATCGGAGCCGATCTTGTCGGGATGTCCACGGTCCCGGAGGTCATCGCGGCGCGTCATTCCGGCATGCGCGTGCTGGGCATTTCCTGCGTAACGAATGCGGCGGCGGGAATACTCGATCAACCGCTCGATCACAACGAAGTTTTGCAAACGGCAGAACGCGTGAAAGGCCAGTTCATTGCGCTGCTGCGCGCCGTGATTCCGGACGTCGCCTCCGCGCTATGATTCTGGCTAACGGTAAGTGCTTCTGGAGGGAACTGTGCCCGACTACGACGCTTTGATCTCTGCTGCAAAACTCGCGCGGGAAAACGCTCACGCACAATTTTCCAATTTCAAGGTTGGGGCGGCGCTTCATACCCCCACTGGAAAAATATTCGGCGGGTGCAACGTGGAAAACGCCACCTATGGATTGACCATCTGCGCCGAACGCGTGGCCATTTTCAAGGCCATCAGCGAGGGGGAGCGGCGCTTCGATGCCATCGCCGTGGTGACGGACACGGATGCGCTGACTCCGCCTTGCGGCGCCTGCCGCCAACTGATCTGGGAATTTTGCGGCGATGTGCCCGTAATCCTCTCCAATTTGAAGGGCAAAACAGAAGCCTTCCCCATGCACGATCTCTTTCCCAAACCTTTCGATTCATCGAGTTTGTAGCCGCGGGTTACGTGGCGCACACTTCATTCAAACGAGGCAACCCAAATGTGCTCAACACTAAAACGAGTCTTCCTACTCGCGAATGTCATCCTGCTCGGTGCAGCCCCAATCTTTGCTCAAGCGCCTCCAAAAGTGGCTTCTGCCGGCTTCGACCTCTTGATCACCAACGCCACAATCGTCACCATGGACCCCGCCCGGCGAGTCATAGAAGACGGCGTCATCGGTGTGGCCGGAGACACCATCACCTTTGTCGGACCGTCGTGGGACTTTCACTCGCGGAACGCAAAAGGTTTTATGGTCAAGCAGACTATCGACGCCAAAGGCAAGCTGATCATACCCGGGCTGATCAATGGACACACGCATGTGCCAATGGTGCTGATGCGCGGCCTGATTGACGATGTCACTCTGGATGACTGGCTGCGCAAATACATCTTTCCCGCGGAAGCGCGCAACGTCACGGAAGACTACGTGCGTTGGGGCACGCGCCTGGCTATGGCGGAGATGATTCGCAGCGGCACCACCACGTTCGCGGACATGTATTACTTTGAAGATGCTGTCGCCGAAGAAACAAAAGCGGCCGGGCTCCGCGGATTTCTTGGCGAAACCTGGATCGACTTCCCTGCCCCGGACAACAAAAGCGAAGCCGAGATGGCCGCATACAGCGAAAGATTCCTCAAGAAATGGCAGGGTGATCCCCTCATTCATGCCGCTGTGGCGCCTCACTCCATTTACACCTGCTCCGAAAAGACGCTGCGGGATGCCGCGGCGCTGGCCCGCAAATACCATGCTCCAATCCTGATTCACGTGGCGGAAATGAGAAAGGAATTGATGGATAGCCTGGCGAACAACGGCGCTACGCCCGTGCAGTACCTGGAGCGCATCGCCTTCTTGGGACCGGACGTTGTGGCGGCGCATTGCATCTGGGTGGACTACACGGATATGAAGATTTTGGCCGATCATCAGGTCGGCTGCGTCCACAATCCTTCGAGCAACATGATGCTGGCCAGTGGCGTGGCCCCCGTCGTGGATGAGCGCGCCGCCGGTATGCGCGTGGGCCTCGGCACGGACGGCCCGGCAGGCAGCAACAACGACCTGGACATGATGGAAGAGATGGACTTGGCCGCGAAGCTGCAGAAGACGGCGCGTGTGGATCCCCGCGCGCTCGGAGCAAAGGGCGCTCTGGAAATGGCCACAATTGAAGGCGCGCGCGCGCTGCACATGGAGAAGGAAATTGGCTCGCTCGAAACAGGCAAGAAGGCGGATCTGGTAGTGCTCAATTTGAACGTGCCCAATGCCGTGCCCATGTACGACGTTTATTCGCAAGTGGTCTACGCGCTGAAGGCCAGCGAGGTGGAAACCGTTGTGGTGGGCGGGAAAACGCTGCTGAAGGACGGGAAATTGCTCACTGTGGATGAACCTGCGGCCATGGCCAAGGCCAAGGAATATGGGGCGAAGGTGCAAGCTTCCCTGAAGCAGTAAGCGCATGGCCCGAGTGCGCTGGCTCAGTTAATCAATGCCTGTCTTGCGATGGATGTAGATGATTCTAAAGATTGGCTGGGCCGGGAGACACCTCTCCCTCGGCTCACGTTGCACTGACCAAGAAGTCGCGAAGTGGCGAAGTTTCTTGAAAACCCAATTCAAATTATTCAAAGTCTTGCACAGGGCTTTCTCAACACCCGCTTGACACAGCGGCCATAGAGAAGTAATTTCCCATCCTTGTTTATTCTAGGGGTCGAAGGTTGGTTCCTGGCGTTGGGGATTGCTGGCCGGAGAGCCTGAGGATCGGCATCTCGAGTCTTACCTCTGGTTTCGGGATGGCCATGCTTCCCGGCGCTTGGGGCGCACTGTAGGTCGTTCTTTTTTCTGGCTTTGAATCCGGAATAGTCCTTTGTTGGGGTTCCCAAGGGAGGTGGAGGCAAATGAGTAGGGCTATTGT
>PMES01000121.1 GCA_003154775.1 Acidobacteriota bacterium
GGGTTCACCGGACGAATACCTTATTTCTGACTTCTTTACTGGGTACGACTCCCTAAAGTGCCCCCAACAGAAATGTCTAGTACATCTCATCCGAGATATGAATGAGGATCTGCTCGGCAATGGTTTTGACAACGAATATAAAGATATGGTGCAGAGATTCGCGCACCTTTTGCAGCAGATTGTCGAGACGGTTGACAAGTATGGCCTGAAGCGACGACATTTTCGGAAACACAGGAATGATGCAGTCCGGTTCCTCAAATCAGTTGAGAGGGCGCGCTATTCGTCGCCAATCGCAACGACGTACCAAGAGCGAATCGGCAAGTATGGCTCGAGACTTTTCACTTTCTTGGACTACGATGGAGTGCCGTGGAATAACAATAATGCTGAGCATGCGATCAAGGGCTTTGCGAGGGTTCGCAGATTTGCTGACGGCAGGTTCACCGAGAGCTCAATCCGAGAGTACCTGGTTATGCTGAGCGTCGCTGAAACGTGCGGGTATCAGAACATCGAGGTACTTGAATTCTTGCTTGCGCAGGCGAACAATTCTTCCGCTTGCCAGTTGTCGCTGCAATAATCAGAAGGCAGAGTGTCGCTCTCGAGAGGGAAGCAGAGAAGTGGTTTTGGCGTTGCGGGTCTGCACCTGTGACCTGGTCGTCGCGCTAGGCTTGTCCGCTTCAGTCCGTTGAAATTACTATCGCTAAACGGCTATTTCGGCCACCGCCTCTTTTGTCTGAAATGGATACGTTAATTGGCAAATTGGCAGGGGCGTTGAAGACGCGCAAGTTATTGATTCTACGAAATGGCGAAAGGGAGAAAAACCGCAAAAACGCTAAACCCAGGTACACGCGGAGTACACGGGGGCACAACGGTGGCCGAGCCTGTAAGCCGGATTGTCCGGGCTGTCTTGTGCCTCCTGTAACTTGCGTGGAATCAATGAACGCGAACTGTCAACGATGTCAACTTTGTCAGCAGGGGCAGCCTGTGTGTCACAGTTATGGCACAGTGCAGTGAGGGAGAGAAGGCAGCCCAAACCTGACGATGGTCAGAAGGAGGATGGTTAATGGGACATTGGAGTCAACCCGCGCGATAAGGAATCGCGGAAAGAACGATGTCCACCGCGCCGGACATAAATGTCCGCACACAGTCTCCCGCGAATCGGCGAGCCGTCTCTTGGTGTGCCGCCGGTCCGATCACAATCTTCCTCAGTGCCTCGGCGGCTGCGCTTTTCCAATCGAATTCCCGGTACCTGATGAGGGAATAGGGACGACTTCTCAGCTTAACTTGTGGTGGCGCATCCGCCCTGTGGACCTCTAGGAAGCGGTACTCCCTCTCGTTGTTGTATGCCTCGTGCTTGAAGAATAACACGGCGTGCAACGCATTCGCTGCAAGTGCAACGGATAGCTCTACCATGTACGCCTGTATGGCGGACTCAGGGAGATTTCTCCCTCGAGGCAAAGAGATGAGGCCGAACATCGAATCGACCAGCTGATGCTGAATGTCGTCTAGAGTGGAGTCGCTCTAAGTTACCGGGAACGCTGCATTGTTCGATGTCGCCGTTTGCGAGGCTTTGCCGAATGCTTCTTCCAATGCCCGGGTATCGAATCCCAAGGCATAGCCTTGCCCGTTGTCTGCATACGCGCGCCACTGGCCAAGGTCATCTCCGGCCTCGCTGAAGGAGCAAACGAAGTAGTGCGCGGATCGGTGGAGTGCCTCGTCCAGCGAGCCAAACTGCTTCGCAAATAGCTTGCACTCGGGAGGACCAATGGCGGCTTTCTGCTTCAGAATTTCCACTACGCGCGAAAGGCCGTGTCGCAGCTCGGAAGGATCGTTGAGACTGAAAATATCCGTAAGCCAAATACGGCCGCTTTCGAGAATGCCTCGGAGACCAACGTCGTTCGTGTAGTGATAAACGATGGGCGCAGCCTGATACGACTCCAGCGCTGTCAGGAAAGACGCAGCAATCTGTTTGGCTTGTGCGTCGAACTGAATAATCGCGTCCCTCATGTCCGACGGAAATAAATCAATGGAAAAAAACATGGAGGACTACCCATTGTTAAAGGTTAACAAAACCACGTTCCACTTGCGCGTCGGGAATGGTGGGGATCGAACTATTGGAGCTATTGAAGCGGCGCAAGTTGCTGATTCTTCGAAACGGCAAAAACGAAAAATACTGCACAAACGCTGAACCGAGGTACACGGCAGGTACACCGATACACAGGGGACACTCCTTGGGTGTTCCCGAAGTGGCCAGCCAGCAGGTTGGCTAATCATCGCTTCCACAGTTTCTGGTTCGCACGGAAACTCTTGCTCGACCACGCGCACCGCTACAACTTCTTCATTAACCATCACGAGTTCAGGAGGCACTTGAGACAGCAGCAAAGCGAAACCAGTTTGGGTTCAGTGCTAGATTTGTGTAACGGAAAGGCCGGGAATGGCCTGGAAGTGTTTCACGTTCAGAGTGACGACGCCGAAGCTGAGATGCAAGGCCGTGGCTCCGATGATGAGATCGGGGAAATCAATGCCGATCCCCCGGCCCATCTGTTCACCGTGGATGCGCCCAGCCAGCCGCGCGATCTCTAGCGTGAGCGGATGCACGGCCACGGCCTGGTAGAGTTCCTCGCAAAAAGCCTGTCGGCGCTCGCGGTCTGCGTCACTTTTGGCGCGGTAGATGCCGTGCGTCAGTTCCACGGCGGTCACGGCGGAAAGGGCTGAGACGGTTTTTCCACACGCTGACTCGACGCGTTCTAAGATCTCCCAAACGCTGTCTCTACGCCTTTCGCCTGCAATCAGGATACTCGAGTCGAGGATTACTCCCATGCGGGCGGATTCCATGGCTTGCGGTTGCGGACAATCTCTTCCAGGTCGGCGGCAAACTCTGGGTCCATGCGCGGTTCGTAGCCCAGTTCTTGCGCGTGCTTCTTAGCGAGAGTGATGGACTCGGAAAGCAGGCGGGGTCGGAACTCATCACCGACGGCCCGCACCACGGCGACAGGCTTAGCATCTCGCTCGATGATAACTTCGGCGCCTTCTCGTACGCGGGTCATCACCATAGCGAAATCGTTGGCCGCTTCCGCCTCCGAGATATGGATCACGTCCTTGGCCATGTGGAGATTATACACGGTTCTTACCATAAGCTCTGGCTCGTGCTTCTCTCATTCCGTGGGCTTCCTGCGATAATTCCCATCTGGATTCCTTGGGGGCACAATTTTACGCCGCAGCAACGCCTCCGTGCTGCCCTTCTTCTGAACCTCAACCAGGTTCCATTCCGTGAGGATTGCCAATAGATTGGACACACTTCGTCGCTCGTTTGCTGCGTATCGCGCCAACGTTGCAGCAAATCTCTTCCCGGATTCGGTAGCTCACACAGATTTTGGGCCTGTTGGATTCGATTTCTTTCCGATTCGGTTTTAATTGCTCGAAACCCGATTCCAGCAAAATCTCGCCCACATTGCCGAGATTCCGGAGCTTCCGCAATTTATCGGCCGATGTCGTAACTCTGTGTCTGTGTTCGGTCACGTTCCCGCTCTAGCTCCAGCTCCGGTGACTCCCGCTTGGCAGGTCCGGCCGATTCGCGGTGCGGCTGCGTCGCAGTTCGGCGCGAAACATCGCGACCCAGCCCTTCGGCAAGTTGGGTTTTGTCGTTGGTGTAAATTTGCGCGTCGTATCGTCCACGCGATACCGCCACATACGCCAGACGGCGGTTAACCAGTTTTTCGCTGGCTTGCTCTGTGTCCACGTGAACTAGCACGCGGTCGGCGGTCTGTCCCTGGCTGCTATGACTTGTCACCGCATAACCGTAATCGAGATGCGGATTCTCCTTGATGTTGAACGCGACCGAGCGACCCGAGTCCAGGCGAAGTCGGATGTTGCCCTTCCTGTCGATTTTCTCGACGCTCGCTAACTCGCGATTCGCAATGTGTTGCTCTCGATCTGGCGCGGTGAATTGGACACGGTCGCCTCGCGAAAACGCACGATCGGCTTCGCGATAGAGCGTCACCCCCTGCAACCGGCGCGGGTCGTACGTCACTTGCTTGCCAGTCCGCTTTTTAACAGAAACCAGATTCTCCTTCGCGTCGATTTTCTCCACTCGCGCATACTCTCCGGCTTTGATGCCGTGCGTTTTGCTGCCCTTCGTGTAGCGCACGATGTCCCCCGGCTGGTACTGCTCGGCCCATTGCCGATCCACCCCAGTAATTTCCTGACGCGCCACCAGGACATTCAGTCTCTCCTCCCTGTGGTCCACCTGTCCTCTCGCTTGCATTTCTGTGTGGATGACCTGATTGATTTCCATGCGCGACTGATTGTCAGGTGAGACAACCAGCGTTCCTTCGGGGTGTTTTCCATATTCGTTGGCGATTTCCCTGAACCTCTCATGACGGTCCACGATTTCGTGTAGGCGACCCTGGTTGTCGAGTTTTTCCATCGCTTCCCGTACGTGGCCCCGCGAGAGTTGCTCGACTACTTCTTTCAGGGCAGGGTCCTTCTGTCGCACGATTTCATCAAGATGAGCCACCTGAATTCCGGCTTCCTGGAACTGCTGATAGGGCGCTCCTGCTTCCACGGCTTGATGCTGGCGCACATCGCCCACCAGCAACACGCGGTCATTTTCTTTCAGCCCGTGCAGAAATTGATTCATTTGTCTGGTGCTGGTCAGACTCGATTCGTCCAGAACGTAGAGACGCTTCTGCCCATCGTGTGGTTCGTTGCTCGCTAGATGCCTCTGTAGCGTGCTCGACTCAATGCCCGATTCAGCAAGTTTCTGCGCCGCGCGCGACGTGGGCGCAAACCCAACGACCCTATAGCCCTCTTGTTCGGCGACTTCGCGGACCGCTGTCAATGAGGTCGTCTTACCCCCTCCGGCAACTCCTTCAAGAGCTGTCACCTGATCGCGGGTCGATAGGATTTGTTCCACTGCTTTCCGCTGGCTCTCGCTGAGGTGGGGATGATTACCTCCAACTTGCCTGCGGGCATCGTCACTGGCAAGCGGCTCATGTCGATTCTGTCCGTCACGCATCGCTTGCATGGTATCGCGCTCGTAGTCGATCATTTCTTGCGTGGTGAATGCCCGATCCGGCGCACTTGTTCTTGTCGCAACGCCGATGAACTCGCCGGCGTTGACGCGGTTCTCGAACTCACTGCGCACCTCTCCGAGTGTGGCCTCTCCCATTGACCGCCGGAGAGCATCACGCAACAACTCGCGTTCATCAACCACAGCTTGCCGCTCCAGATTCCGTTCCTTGGAAAAGGTGACGGCGGCTTGCAAAGATACGCGGTGCGCTTCTGGCTCCGCGTGCTGTGCGCGTCCCGTGGCGGCTTGGATTACTTGGTTGGGCTGATTCCCGAACGCTTCGGCCATTTGTTGATGGCGTTGTTGCGCCTCATCGTGGGAAAGGTCCAGCTTCGCTTGGCGTGTCTTGTGCGCAGCAATTTGCGCTGCGTCTGCTCCTCGCTGATTTTTCTTGGTGAGATGCTCCTCGATCTGCTGACGGCGGGGACTCGATGCGGCGAGATACTCCTCACTGTAGCCCTTGATTTCCGGCTGACCACTCCTGCCGCGTTCGATTTCATAACCTAACGCTTTGATCCGAGCCGCCAGTTCGGAGCGATACACCGCCGTTGCGTACTGTTGTGTTTTGTACAGCTCTCGGGGTTGCAGCGCGTACGTGCGGCCGTCTTCCGTTTCCGTGAGGTTGAAGAACACCACATGCGTATGCAGTTGGGGGGCAGCGTAGCCGTCCACGGGCCTGGCACTGTCATGCTCAAACTTCGCCGCTACCCACTTGCCCGTTGTCTCTGCCGGCAGGTTCCCTCCAATGCGGGCCTGGACGAAACGCTCTAATTCATCGAGAGCGACAGCGACACTCTGTTGGTGCGCTTCGCGCAACCTTTTATCCCCGCCTACCAGCGCGGTCAAAGAAACGCTCTTGGGCGCGGAGAACGTGGCGTCCCATCCCGCGCGGTGTTCCATCGTGCGCGTCTTGTGGCCGTCCTCATCGACGTATTCTCGCGCCGCCTTGTGCCGGACGAGCTGTTCGCCGGTGATCGGGTGCTGGCCCTCCGTCAGACGTTGGAAGTGTTCCTCGCTAACCTCACCATGTAATCCCCATTGCTCGGCAAGCCTTCCATGCCATTCGCCGTGAATCTGGTCAGCCTGCGTGTAATAGTTCTCGCGCGCATTGCCAAACTCTTCCGTGTGGTAGGCCTGGGCCTGGCTTGCGCTGAGGGGATTGGAGATGGTCAGCATGGGTATTCGTCCGGTGAACCC
>PMES01000090.1 GCA_003154775.1 Acidobacteriota bacterium
GTCGACCCATTGAGACCACCCGCATGATCGGAAACTGGCCTTCTTCCGAACAGGAAAAGCGCAAGTGCTTCGTTGACAAAGCTGCTCTCCCCCCTTAAACTTAGATTTTGTCTTTACAGGGAAAGGTGTGACTGATTGCAATGAGGACGTACGTAGCCAAGGGAGCAGAAGCCGAAGCCCTCAAAGTCGGCTCACAGTGGTTTGTCATGGACGCTTCCAACCAGGTGCTGGGCCGCCTGGCCACGAAAGCGGCGCGCATTTTAATCGGCAAGGATAAGGCCAGCTTTACGCCCTATCTGGATTCCGGCGATCACCTGGTCATCATCAATGCGGACAAGATTCGCATGACCGGCAACAAGGTCGATCAAAAGATTTATTACTCGCACAGCGGCTATCCCGGCGGATTGAAGGAAGTTCCCGCCAAGCGCCTTCGCGAGACCAAGCCGGAATGGATGGTCCGCGAAGCCATTCTCGGCATGTTGCCGAAGAACAAGTTGCGCGCGCGCCGTGCCAAGAAATTGCGTGTTTACCGCGACGCCGCCGGTTTGGCGCGGCACGCGGGGCAGAAGCCGCAACAGATTTAGCTTTGAGTTTGGTTCCGGCGGGGCCGGGGCCCGATTCTGGTTTTCCGCACGTAGGGGTTCCTTTCTAAGTGGTGCCTTAGCGGGGAGCAATCCGGACGTGAAGTCGATGGGATTACGCGGAGTAGTCTCGTCCAACAGGATTTCGAGGAGGAGCATTGAGTACAGTGGAAACGCCCGTTGTGGGCACAAAGACTTGGTTTCTCGGCACCGGCCGCCGCAAGGAATCCGTGGCTCGCGTGTTCCTGCGGGCCGGCACCGGCAAATTCACGGTGAACGGCCGCGAAGTCGACAAGTATTTTCCGAATCATGCCTGGAGTCATGACGCCACTGAGCCGCTGAAGTTCACCAGCCTCACCGAGCAGGTGGACGTCCTCGTCACGGCCAAGGGCGGCGGCGTCGGCGGGCAAGCCGGCGCGGTGCGCATGGGTCTCTCCCGCGCCATCATCCGCTTCAATCCGGAGTTGCGCCCGGCTCTTCGCAAAAATGGCTTTCTGACCCGCGATTCCCGTATGAAGGAACGCAAGAAGTACGGCCAGAAGGGCGCACGCAAGCGCTTCCAGTTCACCAAGCGTTAAAGAACTGGGCGGCACGGTTTTCGGCGGAGATTCTTCCGCCAATCGGGCTCTGGGGCCCTGGCGCAAGCCGCGGCCCCAAGATCACGGCCGGCAAGGAAGCCGGCAAGAGGCTGTTGCGCAGCATGTCTCGGCCACTCAAGCGTGGCCGCAACACGCGCGAAAAACAGCCATCTACTTAGGAGGAATAGTGGCGGTAGAAATCACCATGAAGGAGCTGCTGGAGGCCGGCGTTCATTTCGGCCACCAGACGCGTCGTTGGAACCCCAAAATGAAGGAATACATTTTCGGGGAGCGCAACGGCATCCATATCATTGATCTGCAGAAAACCCTGAAAATGTTCCGCGAAGCCAGCCGCTTCGTCAGCGACATCTCCGCGCAAGGCAAAACCGTTTTGTTCGTCGGCACCAAGCGCCAGGCTCAGGAAGCCATCGCTGAAGAGGCCAAGCGCTGCAATGCGTACTTTGTCAATCACCGCTGGCTGGGCGGCACGCTGACCAATTGGTCCACGCTGCAGAAGTCCATCAAGCGCCTGAAGCTCCTCAAGGCCATGACCGAAGACGGCCGCATGGAGCAGCTCTCCAAGAAAGAGCACGCGCGTCTGGACCGCGAAATGAAGCATCTGTTCCAGAACCTCGAGGGCATCGAGAACATGGCCCAGCTCCCGGATGCCATGTTCATCGTGGATTCCAACGCCGAGGAAATCGCCGTCAAGGAAGCGCGCCGCATGGGCATTCCGGTGGTCAGCGTCGTGGATACGAACTGCGATCCGGATATGGTCGATTGGATCATCCCGGGAAACGATGACGCGTTGCGCGCCATCCGCCTGTTCACCACCAAGATTGCCGATTCCGTCGCCGAGGGCCGCACTCTCTACGAGCAGTCCCAGGTTGCCGATCAGAAGCTCGCTGCCGACCAGTCTCACGAGGCGGGCGTGGATTACGTGGACACCAGCGCGTACGAGCAGTACGAAAAGCAGGAAGGTGATTTCGTCGAGGGCACCGAAGCCTTGATCGAAGCCGCCGCCGAAGCCACCGTGCCTCCCGACGAGGGAAAAAGCTAAGAACCGCGCGTGGCTACTCAATTTCAACGGCCCGGCGCTGTGCGCATCGTTCACGCCGGGCCATTTTTCTAAAATGCGTCCCAAAATTTTCGCAAAAACCGAGAGAAAAGGATGAGTACAACGAAACCTGTCATGGATATTCCAGCCAAGCTAGTGAAGGAACTTAGAGAACTTACGAATGCCGGCTTCAGCGATTGCCGCGCCGCCCTGGTGGAAACCAATGGCGATATCCCCAAGGCCGTGGACGTCCTGCGCAAGAAGGGCCAGGCGGCCGCCGCCAAGAAAGCCACGCGCGAAGCCAGCGAGGGCCTCATCGGACACTACATTCACGCCGGCGGCAAAATCGGCGTGATCGTCGAAATCAATTGCGAAAGCGATTTTGTGGCCCGCACGGAGGCATTCCAGACTCTTTGCCACGACGTGGCCATGCACATCGCCGCCGTCGATCCCCGCTACGTTCGCCGCGAGGACGTTACCCAGGAGATGCTCGAGCACGAGAAAGAAATTTACATGGCCCAGGCCCGCGCCACCGGCAAGCCCGAGCCCGTCATCCAGAAGATCGTCCAGGGCAAGATGGAAAAGTTCTACGAGGAGACTTGCCTCTACGAACAGCACTACATCAAGGACGAAACTCAGACCATCGGCGAGATGATTGCCCAGGCCATCTCCAAGCTCGGCGAGAACATCACCATCCGCCGCTTCTCCCGCTACAAAGTCGGGGAATTCACCGGTGCCGCCGCCGGCAGCGCCGCCGAAGAAACGCCAGCCACCGCCGGCTGATTCCCGTATGCAGTTCGGCCGGGTGCCCCAGGTTCGATTTTTTACCTGGGTCTTGGGTTTGCCTTTTCCCTCTTTGTCATTCCGACCGGAGGGACGGCGTCTTATGCCGTCCCGGAGCGGAGGAATCGCGCCTCGACTTTGGATTTTAGGCGTACCGCCGCGCCATCGTTTCCCTCGCCACACCCGCCTGTCTCATCATCCCATTGCATAATCCCGCAATTGTGACCCCAAACCTACGCCATCCCGCTCGATGTTTGTTACAATCGGCAAGGTTTCCCTCGGATCGGACGGACACACATGGCACGGCCATCGCAAGCGGTTAGAAAACCTACCAAAAAACGCCCCGCGTATCACCGGATTCTATTGAAGCTCTCCGGCGAATCCATGCAAGGTCCCCAGGGTTTCGGTATCGATGGCCAAACCGTCTATTCCATCGCCCAGGAACTCCGCGAAGTCCACAGGCTGGGGGTGCAGATCGCCATCATGGTGGGTGGCGGCAATATTTTTCGCGGGGCTCGCCAGAAGGGCTTTGAAATTGATCGTGCCACCGGCGATTACATGGGCATGCTCGCCACCGTGCTAAACGCGCTGGCCCTCCAGGACGCCCTCGAAAAGAGCGGGGTGAACACCCGGGTGCAGAGCGCCATCGAAATGCATCAGGTCTGCGAGCCCTTCATCCGCCGCCGCGCCACGCGCCATCTTGAAAAAGGGCGCGTCGTCATTTTCGCCGCCGGCACCGGCAATCCTTACTTCTCCACGGACACGGCTGCCGCTCTCCGCGCCATGGAAATCAAGGCCGACGTAATCCTGAAAGCCACGCGCGTGGACGGAATCTACGATGCCGACCCGGAGCAGGTCAGCGGCGCCAAGTTTTTCGCGGAAATCAGCTACCGCGATGTTCTGCATCAGAATTTGAAGGTCATGGATGCCACGGCCATCTCCCTCTGCATGGACAATGGCATGCCCATCAAGATCTTCAATATGCACAAGCCCGGCAACATCCGCCGCGTCGTTCTCGGCGAGCGTGTCGGCTCGACCGTCATGTCGGCGTAGAACTAGTTTTCAGTTCTAAGTTTTAAGTATTAGGTTTTAAGTAAGGCAGTCGGGGATCCAACGGTGTGAGCTGGGTTTCGTTTTCACTTGGGTAGGACAAGTTTGAAGTTGTAAGTACAGTAGTCAGTGCCCCAGCCGTGTGATTTTGGTTTTGCTTGAAACTGAGAACTGAGAACTGAGAACTGATAACTGATAACGTTGTTCCACGGCACGCACTTCACAGAGGATACACAAATGACCACAATTTCGAGCACCAAAGAAGCGTTCGCCGCTGCAAAAACGCGCATGGAAAAAGCCGTTGACGATTTTCGCAAGGAGCTCGCCAGCGTCCGCACGGGCCGCGCCAACGCCGCGATTCTCGATCATGTCCGCGTGGATTATCACGGTACACCCATGCCCGTGAACCAGCTCGGCAACATCACCGTCCCCGACGCCAGCATGCTGATGATTACGCCGTGGGATCCCAGCGCCGTGCCGCTCATTGACAAAGCCATTCGCGCTTCCGACCTTGGCCTCAATCCCGCCACCGACGGCAAGGTCGTGCGTATTCCCATCCCCTCGCCCACGGAAGAGCGCCGCAAAGATCTCGTCAAGCTCATCCACAAAGCCCTGGAGAATCACCGCACCGCCGTGCGCAACATCCGCCGCGACATCAAGGAAGCCATCGACAAGCTCGAAAAGGACAAGAAGATCAGCCAGGACGAGCAGAAGCGCGCCCTCGACGAACTCGAAAAGGTTTCCCACGCAGAAACCAAGAAAATTGAAGAGCTCTCCGCCTCCAAGGAAAAAGAGGTCATGGAGATTAAGTAGAAGAGATATCAGCGATCAGTTATCAGCGAGCAGCGATCAGGAACCAGGAAAGCCTCCCCGATAAGGGGAGGCTTTTTTTGGAGTGCGGTGGCTTGCCACCGCTTTTCACCCACTCCACCTTACCGCCAACCTGTCATCCTGAGGGCCGCGCAGTTTGCGGCCCGAAGGATCTCACCTGCTCCACAAATACTGCTGGCGCACCTTTCATAGCCCGTTGCGCCTAGCGCCCAACCGCTTCCTGATCGCTGATATCCGATCGCTGATCGCCGTCTATTGCTTCGGCGTGGCTTTCGCCGGCTTCGCCTCGTCCGCCGCCTCGCGCACCAGCGTGATCACCTGCGCCTGATCGCTCTGCACCGCCCGCACAAACGCGCTGTAATCCATCGCTCGCTCGCCCGGAATCTCCCGCAACAGAAAATTCACCCGCCGCGAGGCCGTCACCGTGTTCGCCAATGTGCTGTACTTCGAAGAAAATTTCGCGTAATCGCGCTCGACGGAAGTCCCGGCCGGCGTCTGCGCTGTTGTACCCGCCGGCAATTTCAGCGTCATCTGCGTGTCCACATCCAGCGGCGTCCCCAACTCAATCGTGCGCGCCGCTTCTCCTGCCGCCTGCTTGGCGGGCGGATCCGGCAATCCAATCTGCGGCAGCAGCGCCGGAATGCGCACCGGCTTCTTCGACCAGTCCACGAATTTCGCCTGCGTAATCTCGTATTCAACGGTGAAGGGATCCTTCGTCGCCAGCGGATCCGAAACATTCACGCTCGTCACCTGCCCGCGAAACCCATCCGAAATCGCCAGCAGCCCCGCCACATCCTTCCATTTCTCCTTCGCCGTCTGGTGAAATGCCACCCGCAGCAGCAGCTCATTATCTCCGCGTAAGGTGTACTTCACTTTTGCCGACAGGCTCCCGCTCTCCGCGAGTTTCGCGTTGACACCCACCCGCTGGTAAGCTCCGAACGGCAACCTCGCGGGAACTTTGCCGAAAAAACCGTCACGCTGAGAAACCAAGGGGATTGCAGTTCGTCCGCGGAGGTCCAGAGGAATCATTCCTATCGGAGCAACTTCAAGAGCTGGATCAAGCCACAGGTCTTTTTCCACTTCACTAGCTGTCATTGTCACAAGTACATTTGAGACGAGGGTGGGGCGTGCAATCTCCTTTTCCGGTGAATCTGTAGCAAGGATGAGAACTGGATACGTCATCGGAGAGTCCTGCAAACTACCGACCAGTGCGGAAAGTAAGGCGCACTTCTCTTCGGGAGTGGCGTAGCCGGAGGAAAGAATTTCTAGCGGGTCTCGCAGAGAATAGCCGGTTGCTCCGAAGGGTAAGTCCGCCGTGCGGATATGATTTGAAACCAGTTCATAAAACCATTCGATCTTCTCCATTTGGGCAGGGAATGACGCAGTCAATTGCCGTACTCGCGCTTCAAATTCAGGGGGGAAAATGCTGTAACTTAATTGAAACTGGAGTTTTGATTCTAGCGTCTCCCACTTAAACGTGGTGAGGGCGATGTCTGCAATTGCGTGTTCACCAGCCAGGTCGTCCGGCAGGCTGTTTCCGGTGGATATATGCCAAATGTAGATGCTACGAGCCAATTCACCTTCTCCGGTTTTATTTGTGGAATCGGGAGGAGTCTTTGGGTTGATGCGAATTTGAAGATTCTGTACAACGGGTAAATCAAGTTTATAGATTTCCTCGAGCACCTGGCCGGAACGGTCAAACGTGTGCTCCAACCAGAAATCCGGCGCCAGCGGATGCTTCGTCGTCGTCGTGATCACCCGGTACTCAATCGTGTCGCCTTCCTGTAAGCCGAGGATGCGCACCGATTTCACACGCACATCCTGATACGCGGGAAATTTCTCCACCGCCGGATTCGGAGCGTCCACGACAGCGCTCGGCAACAGCTCGCTTGTGCCGCCGTCCGCGTGGCTGATGCGCACCAGCGGAATCTCCACCTGTTGAAACGCGCGATTGTAATCAAAAGTCAGCCGCGCAAACTGGTGTGCTCCCAAAACATTGTTGATCTTGACGATTGTGTGAACTTCCTTGCGCGAATCCCCGTTCGCCTCGAAGCGAACGTGCGTCTCCAGCAACTGAATCTGAAAGGGAAGTTCCGGCTTGCTGGCAGGCTTCTCCGGCGCGGCCGCTTTTTCCTTGCCCGTTTTCTCTGCTGGCTCGGCAGTCTTCTGCCCGACTTCCTGGCCAAACGTCGGCCCCAGCAAGGCCAACAAGGTTGTCAGCAGCAAGAAAAAGCAAAATCGATCGCCTGTGCGTGTCACGCTGAAAGTGTAGGAGCCGCCGCGCCACCCGTAAAGCGCCGCCTCGCCTCACGTTGCCCCTCAGTCACGGGACCTCTTCCCACCTCCGGCCACAGAACCTGGAAGCCGCCTGCCGCGTGGCTGCGTCTAACAGCATGGTAAAATTGTGCGTTTGCGTTTCACCCTCAAATCACGATGGAGAGTGCGGATGAAGAATTACCTGCCGGTGTCGCTTCTCATGGTCACGCTGTCGGCTTTCGCGGTCCAGGCCAACGATGTAGCCAAGCCCAAAGGCCCTGCGGAGGACGGCACGCTGCCCGCCCTGGTCAAAATTGCCGGCGAAGGCACCATGGACTCCCACGCCTTCGAGTACCTCACCGAACTCAGCGATGAAGTCGGCGCCCGCGTCACCGGCACTCCCTCCGCGCAGAACGCCATCGACTGGGGCCTCGCCAAGATGAAGGCCATCGGCCTGCAAAACGTGCACGCGGAGAAGTGGTCCATGTGGAAAGGCTGGACGCGCGGCAAAGCCGAAGCGGAATTGCTCGCGCCGCTGCACCATTCCCTCAGCATCGATGCGATGGGCTGGACCGGCTCCACGCCCGCCAACGGCGTCGAAGCCCAAGTCGTCACCGCAAATCTTTTCGATCTCGACGAAGAAATCCGCAGTGTCGCCAAGTTCCGCGGAAAAATCATTCTGATGTCCCCGAAGGGCAACCCGAAAAAAGGTTTTGACGCGATCTTTGCCCAATTCGGCGATTTTCTTCGCGCTGCGCATCAAGCCGGCGCATACGCCGTGATTGGCGGCCAAGGCGGTTTCAAAGCCGAAGGCATGCACCTCACGCACACGGGAATCCTTGGTTTTGCCGCCGATTTCGCGATTCCCGTGGTGGACATGACCCGCGAAGACGATGGCCAACTCGAGCGTTATCTCGACGCCGGCAAAACCGTGCGCGTGCGCATGAATGTGCAGAACACCTTCAGCGACGGCCCCGTGGAGAGCGCCAACGTCGTCGGCGAAATTCCCGGCCGCGAGCATCCCGAGGAGATCTTCGTCGTCGGCGCGCATCTCGACTCCTGGGATCTCAGCGAGGGCGCCACCGACAACGGCACCGGCTCCTCCAGCGTTCTCGCCGCCGCGGACGCCATCGTCAAATCCGGCTCGCGCCCTCGCCGCACCATTCGCTTCGTGCTATTCACCGGTGAAGAGCAGGGCCTGCTCGGATCCCTGGCCTACATCAAGCAACATGAAAGTGAAATGATGAATCATCTGGGTGACGTCGTGCTCGACTTAGGGCAGGGCCCCATAAGAGAATTTCAGCTCGGCGGCCGCAGCGACCTTCTCCCGGCGTTCGAGCCGTTCCTCCGTGCGCTTGCCAACATTCGCGAGATCCAGGTCAGCGACAAAATCGAAATCGGCACAGACACCGCTCCCTTCACTCTCGCCGGTCTGCCTGGAATCAATCTCGATCAGGATTCTCCGGACTATAAGTACACCAATCATTCTGCCGCCGATGCCCTCGAAGCCGTCAAGCCCGATGTGCTGGCGCAAAACGCCACCATCCTGGCCATGACCGCTTTCTGGATCGCCGATCGCCCGGACCGGCTGGCTTCCCCCTGGCCTGCGGAGAAAACCGCCAAGATGCTGCGGGAAAAGGGGGAGTACGACGCACTGAAAGCCTTCGGCCTGTGGCCCTTCGGCGAGTTGGGTGCCGAACCGCCCGCAACTAATTGATTATAAATATCTTATGTGAAGAATGGGGAGCCCCAGCATCTTCTCGTTCTTGCTTCTCAAGTGGCTGGCCCAACCGGCACGAGCAGCCAGCGGGCCACAACCCACTTTTCCACAGTTTTTCTCTTCCCCTGTGGCGAATCTTGTTTGACAGAACCCTCTGTCTTCTCTATACTTTATGTTTTGTCAGGGGTATTTACCCCCTTGCTGTAGGCTATTTCGCTCAGGGGGGAAGGTTGGTTGGAAGGGAATCCTTCGGTCCCGGAACAGGTTCGATGGAATGGGACGGAAGAGCGGCCGGAATGGGGCGCCAGCCCCGAAAAGCCGAGTAAGCCTCTCCGATTCGGAACCAAGAGCTGATCGCTAGCCTCTTGGAGTGCGTGCGGAGTCTCTTGCTGGTATATCCGGATTCGCAGTACACCTTTCAGCATCTTTGTGTGCTCTCGCGAATTGGTCTGCGCGCAACGCGAGAGTTCGGAAATTTGTCTGCGCGCAACGACAAGTGGCTCGCGATATGCCTCGCGATTCGCTGAAGAAAAACGAGGAACGACTGTGCCGACGTTTTCGCAACTGATTCGGTTAGGTAGAGAAGGAATCCACTCGAAGACCAAGTCGCCCGCGCTTATGGGCTGCCCGGAAAAGCGTGGCGTGTGCATTCGCGTGTACACCCAGACGCCGAAAAAGCCGAACTCCGCGCTCCGCAAGGTCGCGCGTGTGCGCCTGACCAACGCCATCGAGGTCACCACGTACATCCCCGGCGTCGGCCACAACCTCCAGGAGCACTCCATCGTGCTCGTGCGCGGCGGCCGCGTGAAGGATCTTCCCGGTGTCCGCTACCACGTTGTGCGCGGCACGCTCGATGCGGCCGGCGTGGAGAATCGTAAGCAGGGACGTTCGAAGTACGGCGCCAAGCGGCCCAAGGCCGGCGCTGCGGCGAAGTAAATCTGGTTTTGTAGGGGCCGCCTTCTGAGGCGGGCCGTTTTAGTGAGTTCGAGAAGTTTCGAAGGAGCGAGAACAGCGATGCCTCGTAAAGGAATAGTCAGCCGGCGGGTCCAAGCGACCGACCCGGTCTATGGAAGCGACCTGGTGGAGAAGTTCATCTGCTCGATGATGTGGGAAGGCAAGAAGAGCACGGCCCAGCGCGTCTTCTACGGCGCCATGGATCAGGTCGCCAAGAAGACCAGCGACGACGCTCTGAAAATTTTCAAGAAGGCCATTGAGAACCTCAAGCCGCTTGTCGAAGTCAAGACGCGCCGCGTGGGTGGCGCCAACTATCAGGTGCCGGTGGAAGTGAATCCCTTCCGCCGCCAGTCTCTGGCCATCCGTTGGCTGCTGCAGTATTCGCGCGAACGTGCTGGAAGGACCATGGTCGACAAGCTCGCCGACGAGCTGATCGACGCGGCCAATTCCCGCGGCGGCGCCATCAAGAAGAAGGAAGACGTTCACCGCATGGCCGAAGCCAACAAGGCTTTCGCCCATTATCGCTGGTAGGACTTTAGAAGGGATTTGACGTGACTGAAGCTGTTGCAAACCGTTCGGGGGAGAAAAGGGCTGTTCAAGGGAACGTGACTCGCTTATTCAAACTCGAGGATACCCGCAATATCGGGATCATGGCGCACATCGATGCCGNNGGACTGGATGGAGCAGGAGCGCGAGCGCGGCATCACCATCACCAGCGCCGCCACCACCGCCAGTTGGGATCGCTTCGACAAGAAATACCGCGTCAACATCATTGATACCCCCGGCCACGTAGATTTCACCGTGGAAGTGGAGCGTTCGCTCCGCGTCCTCGACGGCGCCGTCGCCATTTTCGACAGCGTCGCCGGCGTTCAGCCGCAATCGGAAACCGTGTGGCGCCAGGCGGACAAGTACCGCGTGCCGCGCCTCGCCTTCGTCAACAAAATGGACAAAATGGGCGCGGACTTCGACCACGTCATCCGCACCATGCGCATGCGCCTCGGCGCGCATCCCGTGGCCCTGCAGTTTCCCCTCGGCCGCGAAGACAATTTCCTGGGATGTATCAACTTCCTCGAAGAGAACGTGGTTGTGTGGCTCGAGGATACGCTCGGCGCCAAGTTCGAAATTTTCCCGGTTTCCAAGCTCTGGGATGCCGCCTTCGTTGCCGGCCGTCCGGATGTGGCCGCCGCCCTGAAGGGTTCCGCGATTGACAAAAAGTTCTATGACGACCACCGCGCCAAGGTCGTCGAGTACATCGCCGAGCACGACGAAGAGGTGCTGGACAAGTATCTGACGGAAGGGAATCTTTCCGTCGAGGAAATGCGCAAGTCCATCCGCAAGTCCACCCTGGCGATGAAGGTCGTTCCGGTGCTGGCGGGCTCGGCGTTCAAGAACAAGGGCATTCAGCCGCTTCTCGATGCCATCATCGATTACCTGCCGTCTCCCCTCGATGTGCCCCCCCTGGAAGGCATCAATCCCGATAACGACGAAACGGTACTGCGCCGCGCTTCCGATGACGCGCCCTTTTCCGCGCTGGCCTTCAAGATCATGTCCGACCCGTTTGTCGGCCATGTCACCTATATCCGCGTCTATTCCGGCGTGTTGAATGCCGGCAGCTACGTCTTCAACTCCTCGAAGGGCACCCGCGAACGCATTGGCCGCCTGCTGCAGATGCATGCCAACAAGCGCGAGGAAATTGAAGCCGTGCATGCCGGTGATATCTGCGCCTGCGTCGGCTTGAAGAGCGTCACCACGGGCGACACTCTCTGCGACGAAAACAAGCCGGTCATCCTGGAGGCCATGGACTTCCCAGCGCCCGTCATCGACGTCGCCGTCGAGCCCAAGACCAAGGCCGATCAGGACAAAATGGGCCAGGCCCTGGCCCGCCTCGCCCAGGAAGATCCCACTTTCCGCGTGCACACTGACGTGGATTCCGGCCAGACCATCATCTCCGGCATGGGCGAACTGCACCTTGAAATTATCGTCGACCGCATGAAGCGCGAATTTGGCGTGGATGCCAATGTCGGGCGTCCCCAGGTCGCCTACCGCGAAACCATTCGCCGCACAGCCCAAGCGGACGGCAAGTACATCAAGCAGACCGGCGGCAAGGGCCAATACGGCCATTGCAAGTTGGAAGTCCATCCACTGCCCAGCGCCGATCACGAGAACATGCACGAGATGTCCACCGACGAGCTCGACGAACTTTCCAAGTCCATTGCGGGCTCCGGCGGCAAGTGGCGCTTTGACAAGGAACACCGCTTCCTCTTCATCGACAAGATTTTCGGCGGTTCGATTCCCAAGGAATTCATCCCGCCCATCGAAGCGGGCATCCGCGAAGCCATGGATAATGGCGGCCTCGCGGGTTTCATGATGGTGGACGTGGCCGTGGTGCTCATTGACGGCAGCTATCACGATGTGGACAGCTCCGAAATGGCCTTTAAAATCGCCGGCTCCATCGGTTTCAAGGAAGCCTGCACCAGGGCCAGGCCAGTGCTGCTGGAACCCATCATGCGCGTCGAAGTCACCACGCCCGAGGAATACATGGCCGCCGTGTTCGGCGACCTGAACGCCCGCCGCTCGCAGATTCAAGGCTCGGAAACGCGCGCGGGCAGCCACGTGATTCGCGTGCAGGTGCCGCTGTCGGAAATGTTTGGCTACGCAACGGATTTGCGCAGCCGCTCGCAGGGCCGTGCCAATTTCACGATGCACTTCTCGCATTACGCGGAGTTACCCGCCGCGATCGCCGAGGAAGTGATCAAGAAGACTCGCGGGGAGAAGTAGGCAGAGATGGACGAAACTAAGGTGTCAGCTGCCATTGAATTCTTGGGGGCCAGGAAATCCTTCGGGAAGGACGGAAGTCCTCGCGCCCAATACTGGTACGTCTTCAGGGTTGGGGAGAAATTGGACGTGAATGTTTTTGTCCATTTTGGCGCTATTGGCACTCTCGATGGCAAACGGCTGTCAGAGGACGAATGCAAGCTGGCGGCCCGAACGCTGATTGAGATGGAAATTGAAAACCATCGGGACCTGAGTGATGTCGGTGAAGGCCTGGTTGTGGACAAAGGTGCTATGTTCCACATCACACATCGTCTTGGATGGAGAGGTCGGTTTTACAAATCAGTTTGAGACTTTTGTAAGGAGCAGAGGCAGAAATGGCGAAAGAGAAATTTGAGCGCAACAAGCCGCACGTAAACATCGGCACCATCGGTCACATTGATCATGGCAAGACCACCTTGACGGCGGCCATCACGAAAGTGCTGGCAAAGAACAATCCCAAGGTGCTGTTCCGCGCGTTTGACTCGATTGACAACGCTCCGGAAGAGCGCG
>PMES01000143.1 GCA_003154775.1 Acidobacteriota bacterium
TGGGTTCACCGGACGAATACGAGAAAGAAAGTTTCGTAATTGCAGCACTCGCGGAAATTCGCGGAAGAAGTAGATGCCGCCAAAGTGGGTAAGACCCTTGTGATCACAGGCGAGGCGCAAATTCCGCGGTGCATGGCGCATTTCGGGATTACCTAACCAAAGGTTATGTTATCCCGGAACCACAGAAATCGCATGCAACCCTCGTCATTCCAGCATCGCGATAACCTTCCGCCTCTCGAAATGCGCCGGATTCAGGTTATACAGGAGTTTGGGAACAGCCGCTTGTGAAGATAGCACCAGGGTCTGGAATCTCAGCCGTCGCACTCCCAAAGGTCTGCCACGAACTTCAGATTGCCCTGCCTGGACGCGGATATTGGATCAAGAAGGAATTTTCCAAACCGGCGTGACACTCATCGCAATGGAGATGACGCTGAATGTGGCGGAGGCGTGTGGAAGTCGAATCCTACGTTCGTGGACGCAGGATTCCGCTGCGGCTGGTGTTGCGCGCGAAAATTGTCCGATGGCAGGAGGGTTGCCGAGGCATCTGCCGCCGCGGTTCATAAAAAAAGGGGCACACCCGCGAACGGATGTGCCCCTGGTTAAAGGTTTGGCTAAAAGTACAGCTTCAGGCCGAGTTGGACGTTACGCGGGGTGTGCGTGCCGTTCAACGTCCCGAACGCCGTGCCGTCGTCGACGTCGGTGTCCACGCTGTTGAAATTGGTGTGGTTGAATGTGTTGAACATTTCGCCTCGGAACTGAAGCTTGATACGTTCCGAAATGCTCGTATTCTTGATGAAGCCGATGTCCCAAACCTGCTGTCCTGGACCGAGGATATCGCCAGAACTCGCCGTCCCGAAGTGCCCTACTGCATCCGTGAAGGCGGCCTGGTTGAACCATGCGCTGATTGTTTTCGGATAGCTGATTGCCGTTGAGGTCCTGTCCGCACGGATGGTTAGCAGTCCCAACCCGCCATCATTAAGCTTAGCGGCTGCATTATAAAGGTTGAACGGATCGGCGTTCTGGAATATCGTGAGCGACTGCCCGGACTCGATGGTGGTGATCCCAGAGACCTCCCATCCGCCCAGCACATGGCCCACAAATCCCTTCTGTTCCCTGAAGAAGGGCAGATCGTAGACGTAGTTGAATACGACGATCTGAGGCGTATTGGTAGCCGCCGGACCGTAGTCCAACATAGGGTTGTAGGTGTCGGCGATCGGGGTACCCCGGTCGTTGCTATTGTCGGTCAGAAGTTTGGACCAGGTATAGGCCACGCCAATGTTGAGGCCCCTGCTTACCTGGCGATTCAGCGTCACCTGCAACGAGTTGTAATTGCTGGTGAATTCAGGATCTCGTGCCGTTATGTTGCCGAACCCCCAATATGGGCGCAGCGCATTGACGTTTACGTAATCAGGCCCATTTGCGGCATCGGAAGCCTCACGCGCGGCGACAGTGGGCTGGTTCAAATTCACGTCGCCAAGCAGATGGGTTCCCAGGGTTCCTACATAAGCAACTTCCAGCTTGGTGTTGGGCAGGATTTCCTGCTGCACCGAAAGGTTGAAGTCCTGATAGTAGGGTGTTTTCCAAATGGGGGAGCCGGTAGCAGTCAAGCCCACCGGGCCGAGAGGTGGACCTGCCGAAGCACCCGACAGAATACTGTCGAAGGGACCGCTCAGAATGTTGGTGGTCTGTACCAGCGGCGGATCGCCGAAGGCGTTCTGTTCAAAGATGCCGTTCAGCGAACGGTCATAGAACATGCCGTATCCGCCGCGGATGGCGGTCTTGCCCCTCCCGAAAGGATCCCAGGCAAATCCGAGCCGAGGCGCAATGTTTCCCTTAGTGCTCGGATTGATCATTGCCCCATAGGGCGAGCAAGTCGCGCTCGGGGCGATGGCCTGCGCAGCCGTGCACGCGGCGCCGGTGGGGATAATGAGCCCATTCGCGTAGTTGGCGGCGTTCAGAGCCTGTCCGGCGACAAAATTACCGGTGATCGGATTGATCGCCGGCGCATTCGCCGCGTTGAACAGGCCCGCGTCAAAGTTAACCAGCGTGTTGTTCGCATCCGAAGGCGTCGGGAAGTAGCTGTAGCGCAGGCCAAGGTTCAGGGTTAGGCGGCGCGTGACCTTCCAGTCATCCTGCACGTAGGCTTCGACGTTCTTATAGTGCAGGTCGGGAATCACATCCCTGCTCGGCTGGTAATAGGAAGCTTGCTGCCCCAACAGAAACTGCGCGAGGGCTGGCATGAGGATGGTCGTGCCGTCGGCTGCATAGATGTCAGAGAAGCTGAAGCTCGGATTCCCTTCCGCGGCATTCTCCGTCTTCTCCATGGCTTGCACGCTGAAGCCGAACCGCAGCGCGTGCTTGCCCTGCACTATCGAGAGATTGTCAAGGATACTCTGGTCTATGTTGCGCTCATGATAGGGCGCGCTCCCCGGGGCTGCTGCCAAACCGGTGCTCGCAATGCCGATGGTCGGACCGCGGCCATACGGATCCGAGTAGGCCCAGTTGTTTGTCAGTTGGCCGGTGAAAGCGGAACTGTCAATAATCCCGCTCGCCGTGGCGTTGATTCCGCCCCATGCATACACGTATTCCACCTCGTTGGCGATTCGAGGGGAAATCGTCCAGGTCAGGTTCCCAACCACGTTTTTGCCCGGTGCATCAAGGGCGGTCGGGACTACCCCCGGAAAGTTGTTGCCGGCCCAAAGACCGGTCGGTTGGTTCTCGGGAACATCGTCCATGATGTAGCGGCCGTAGAAGCGGATCTTATCGTTGAGCTCTTCGTCCACGCGGATGATATCCTGGTGAAAATTGTTCAAGGCGCTGTAGGCGTAATAGAACTCAGTGCCGTTGAGGTTTGCCGGATACTTGCTGTAAATGTTGCTGACGTATGCTTTGGCGTTCTGGCTGTAGCAACCGGGCGTGGTGAGATTGAGTTGCGAAACTGCGGCGGTTCCGGTGCCGGTGACGGTGACGCAGGCCGGATTCGCCACGTAGGGCGACAGATCGCCCGAGAATGTACCGCCCAACTGAGCCGCCGTGGGCATCTCAGTGATCGTCTCCGAGGCCGGCGTGCTGGTCTTGCGCCATTCCTCGGACCAGAAGAAGAACGTCTTCGCCTTCTTCTTCTGCGTCTTCCCCGGGATGAAGATGGGCCCGCCCACCGTAAATCCGAAGTCGTTGTACCGCTCAATCGACCGCGGAGTATCGGTGGCGTTACTGAAGAAGGAGTTCGCGTTCAGGTAGTCGTTCCGGAAGAACTCGTAGACGCTGCCGTGAAAATCGCTGGTACCCGACTTGGTGGCCACGAGTATCTGCCCGCCGCCGCTTCGTCCGGACCCTGCATCATAGTTGCTTCTCTGGAGAGTGAACTCCTGGATCGCGTCAATGCTGGGCACGTTCAACAGCGTTGCGTTCGAGCCGCTATCGTTGATATCGGCGCCATCCACGGTCCAGTTATTCGCGGTGGTGCGCGCGCCGTTTACGGACACCGTGGTATTGTTCGCAAGACCGAAACCGACTTCGTCGCCCCAATCCGCGACAACGCCGGGCTGCAAGGTCAACAACTGTTCGAAGTTGCGGTTGTTCAGCATGAGCTCGCGTACCTGAGTGCCGGTAATCGTCTGCGATTGTTCCGCGGTGCTAACTTCGACCGGCAGGGTGGTGGACGACACCTCAACTGTCTCCGCCACCTTGCCAATTGTCAGTTGTACGTCCAGGCTGCGCTTCTCGGAAACGTTGAGAACCACGTTCTTAGACGTCCACGCCTGGAACCCGGCGCCGTGCACCGTAACAGTGTAGGTTCCCGCCGGCAGGTTGGTCGCCGTGTACTCGCCGTCGCTGCCCGTCGTCACCGTTCGAATATCGGCATTCGTATCGTTGCTGTGGAATACCACCGTGGCGTTAGGAACCACGGCGTTGGATGCATCGCTCACGGTGCCATTGATTGTTGCGGTTAACTCTTGTGCATGGCCGAAAGACGGCAACGCGAGGATAGCCAAAATCAGCAGTCCCCAGAATAAGGTTTTCTTCATAGGACTTCCTTAGACTCCTTTGTTAAAAGTTCAAACCGAGCAACACCCCAAATCGCTGTTCATTTCCCCACCCTGCGTTTGGAGCAGAGGAGTAACTCCGCGAACCTCAATCGTGAACGTAACCGCGCCCACCTTCATCTGAACCTCGACACGCGCGGTCTGATTCGATGCCAGAGTAAACGTGGGATACACTACCGTTTCAAAACCATTTGGCTCCACTTTCACGCTCTCGATTTCCGCGCGAATGCTCAAGACACTGTAAATCTTGACTTCGCTCGTCATCGCTGGCCCTGATGTTCCTCGATCGGCGTCCTTCGCCGTCACGGTGGTGCCAGCGATGGGCGCGCCGCTGGGATCGGTGATGGTACCCGTGATGGACGCTCTCACATCCTGAGCGGAAACCGCGCGAGCGCCGCACGAAATCAGGAGCAGGGCTAATCCGACAATCCCTCCAGAGCAGGACAGTAGTTTCTTCGCAAAAATCCTCCTGAAAAGACCACCGGCCGCCCAGCAACTATGTCCCTCTTGTTGCAATGTACTGAAATGAGCCGAGCACCCCGATCAGCTATAGTGCTGAATTGTGATTAGCTATATAGCACCATTTTCCCCTTGTCAAGAAAAAAATGTTGTTTTATAAGGGATATTGAAAATGCGCCCTATAGCACGATTGGGACCCTGCTCTATATCGGTAAAGATCAGTGGGAATGGGGGCGTACCCATCCCCGTGCGGGTGCCACAACAGGCCGACGGAAATGTCTTTTGCCGCCACGTGGCATCGTGTGCCGGTTTTGGAGAATGGGCCCGCGCCTCGGTGAGGGGGAAGGACGGCTTTCTATCCTTTATTCCCGCACGGGGTTTTGCAATGCTGCACCAGTTTTGCAGTTCGCAAGTGACAAGTCGAGGGAGACGGAATGCCTGTTAAAAGCCGAAACAGTATCCCCGCCTATCAGCGGATTCAGGGCAAAATCCGCAAGATTATTGAAGCGGGGGGATTGCGCCCGGGTGATGCTGTACCATCTGAGAGAGAACTGGCGAGGGTTCATAATGTCAGCCTCATGACCGCTCGCCACGCTCTCGCCTCGTTGGAAAAACAAGGTGCCGTGGAGCGCCGTCGCGGCGTTGGCACATTCGTTGCTGCACCTAAGATCCACTTCAATAAACTGATGAGCTACACCGAACAGATGGGCAGTCGCAGCCTCATCCCCGGCTCGAAAGTCCTTCTTGTCAAGATCATTGACGATGAGCATGAAGTGAACGCGCGCCTGGCTCTATCGCCGAATAGCAGAGTCGTCAAACTGGAGCGCTTGCGTCATGTGTCCGGCGAACCTTTCGCCCTGGAGACTTGCTACCTCTCCGCTGCACAATTCTCTGGTTTGCTTACCGCTCCCCTGCACCGCGAATCGCTTTTCGCCACTCTGGAGCGGGACTACAACGTCGAACTCGGCTACGCCGACGAAGAAGTCGACGCTACTCCTGCAGACCCCCGAACCGCGGAACTCCTTGGCGTTCCGAAACGCGAACCGCTTCTGCGCATTCGTCAAGTGATCTATTCCACCAAGGGCGTCGTGATCCTCTATGTGCTCGGCTTGTATCGTTCCGACCGCCATAACCTCGTTATCCGGCGCTTCCGCTAGTTCGCGGAACGGTTTGTTGCCTTCACTTGGGGTTACTATGATCAAGAGCACCATGCTTCAAGCCTCGTCACAATGGCATGCTAGCGCTCCGGCTCCTTTTTCCTGCCTTCCTTTCTTTTTTCGACCTGCGCCATTAGCGGGGGACCAATGATCATTGCGGGAGACATTGGCGGCACGAAATGCAACTTGGCTGCTTTCGAAGAGCATGGCACGGACCTGGACTTGGTTGCCAGGCAACGCTATGCAACCGGGGATTACCCAAGCTTTGAAGAAGTGCTCATGCATTTCCGCGAAGATCTGCACAAGCAGGCTCCGGCTCGCAACCACATTCGGGCTGCAGGCTTTGGCGTTCCCGGCACAGTGGTAAACGGGCGTCTGTATTCTCTAAATCTGGCTTGGGCGGTGGAGTCCGTCTCTATTGCTACGGCCCTGAATCTTCACGCCAAGGACGTTGTCCTCCTGAACGATCTTGTCGCTACGGCGTTCGGCCTGGACAAACTTTCGCCCGGCGACTTCATTTCTCTGAAGCAAGGCGTTCCCGAACCGCGTGGAAACAAAGCCGTCATCGCCGCGGGAACCGGTCTCGGAGAAGCCGTCCTCTACTGGGACGGCCGGCGCTATCGCCCGGCTCCTTCGGAAGGCGGCGCGGCAGATTTTGCTCCGCGCGACGACCGGGAAGTCCGCCTCCTCCTGTTTCTGAAGCAGAGTCTTCCCCGCGTTTCCTGCGAAGATATCTTTTCCGGACGGGGCTTCCGCAAATTACACGAATTCCTCGATCCCAGGGTGATTCATTCCACGTTTGGCGAACGAGCAACGGTTTCTGCAAGCGAAATCACCCATAATGCAATCGACGGAAGCTGTCCCATTTGTGTCGAGGTACTCGATTGGTGGATCGACGCGTTTGGCGCTGAAACAGGAAACCTGGCTCTGCGCGTTCTCGCCTACGGCGGAGTCTTTCTGGCCGGCGGGATTGCCGTGAAGATTCTCCCTAGACTGAAAGAGAGCAGCTTTTGCCACTCATTCGCCAATAAGGGACCGATGACGGAAATCCTTTCCCGTATTCCCATTTCCGTCATGATCAACGAAGATGCCCCGGTCCTTGGCGCTGCCCATCGGGCACTGGCAGTTGTCGGCGCGGCAAGCAGCGATTTATTCTGACCTGTCCGTATCAAGAACCTCGTTCGGAAGCATTTGGCGGCGCCGAAGCTTCTCCGATCACCTGAGCACGTTGGATTCCGCGCGAACCTATTCGGTGACTGAGTTCAACGACACAAAAAAGCAGCCACAATCAGCATGCCCCAGTCGAGAATGTGCCTAGAGTGGCGCCTGTTTAGGCAGCAACGTGTTCGTAGCGATGATGGCGTCCGACATCTTGTGGAATTTCCACAACGCGGCCCTTGGCCGCAGGCTGGATCGGTCGGCAACGGTCCCGACCGTGCCATCGGCCCTCCCCCGGCGCTGCCAATTCTGCTTATCCCTCATTACAAAAATCCCAACCACCCTCAACTCAATGGCTTGTACCCGGTTATGCTATAGCTTCTAGACTCCTTTGTTGAAAGTTCAAACCGGGAAACACACCAAGACACCTTCGGAGCACATCGAACAATGCACCATTGCCAGAAGTATGCACCTCCAGCGGATAACGGTTGTGATCCGGTTGAGAACATGCGCGGAAGATATTGAATCCACCCTTAATGACCATTTCCTTCCGCACTCACTGCCTTCGCTGCGTTTTCGTCCGCACGCTTCTGTATTCGTGCTGAAAGCCTCTGTTCGCGCAGCCCTTCTTCCTTCAGCCCGAGTTCCCGCAGCGCCGTCCCCAGCACGAAGTGCGCCTTATAGTATTCCGCGTCAAGCGAGATGGCTTTGCGCAATGGCGCCACTGCGTCCTTCGGATGACCCAGATCTATCTCCGCCTTCCCCAGCTCATACAGCGCTTCCTTATAGTTGGGGTTGGCCGCTACGGCGGCCCGCAGGTACACCACGGCCGCGGCGGGCTGGTCCTGCTTCGCCAGAATCTCGCCCAACAGGCAGTTCGACACCGGATCAGCCGGATAATTCGCGAGTTCGGTTCGAAATTCCACGGCCGCGCGCTGGTCATCGCCGGTCTTCCAATAAATCACGCCGAGACCCGAATGGACGCCGAGGTACCGCGGGTCGGCTGCCCGCGCCGCCTCAAACTCGCTCCGCGCCTCTTCTTCCCTGGACATACCGTCATAGGCCGTGCCCATCATGACGTGCGCCGAAGCCGCATCCGGATTGATGCGCATAATCCTCTCGAAGACGCTGGCGACGCTCTTGTAGTCCTTCGCCCGCATGTAGGCCTTGCCCAACATGTCCAGCGTGGCGATATCGGCGGGCTGCAACTGGCTGGCTCGTTCCAGATATGCCGCCGATTCGGGATAGCGATCGAGCGCAAACGCAGTCAGGCCCGCCATCTCCAGGAGCTGGAAATCTGCCGTGCCCGTGGCTGTCAGCTGTCGCAGCAGCGGCCGTGCTTGCCGGTACCTCCCGGCCCGATAGAACGCCACCGCCAGGTTCCGCTCCGTAGGCGGGTCGCCCGGCTTAAACTTCAGCGCGCGTTCGTAAAAACCGATCGCTTCCGCGGTTTTCCCCTGACGCGCCAGGGAAATCGCCAGATCATTCAGAATCTCAACGGAAGATGGCCGCATGTCGAGCGCACGGCGAAAAGCCCGCTCGGCGGCAGCATTGTCGCCGGCGTGCAGAGCTTCGGACCCGTGGACCAGGAATGTCTGCAGAGTCTCCTGCGCGCGTACCGCCGCGGCCGCCGTCACAAAAAGCAGCATGGCGGTGGCAACTCCGCTGCGAACGGATCTGCGCATAATTGCCTGATTGTCTCTGAAAAAAGCTCCCCAAAATTGCATCGAACGGAGCCAATAATTCCTTACGAAATCCGGATAAAATGATCCTTCAATTCCCTGCTGATGTCTAGCGTGTTACTGTCTTTCCACTATGGCGCTGCACCCATTTGCCCGTTTTGGGAATACTCTAGTCGTGGATGCCATGGCGGAATGGGCTGGGACGGCTGCAGTAGCCTTGCGCCCCAAGCGGGGCTGCGGCAGAGATTGTGAGAAGACGCCTGGCCTGGGACGCAACGCGGATGAGTCTTCGCGGCGTACCGCAGATTAGACGTTGTATTCCTTGCGATGGACATCGCTGGAGACAAGCACCGGCTGCTCCGGCATAACCTTTTTGAGAGCCTCTATTTCCGGTTCGCCTGCTGCCAAGGGTAACTTAATTTGACCACCCTGCACGACGGATCGGAGCATGCCCATGGCGATTTCAAATCCTTCATAGGCGCTTTCGCCGTTGCACGGATGCACCTGTTTGTCGTCGTCCAGCCAGCGCACCATGTCTTCGATGTACGGGGGCATTTCGAGGTCGTAGTTCATGCAACCCGCGCCGGAAATCACACCTTGCTGAGCACCAGTAACGGCTCTCCAGCCGCCGCCGGTCAGAACTTCGGCGAAGCCTTCGGTGCCGTAGACGGCGATCTTGTTCTTGCGCCACCAATAGTCGACTTCCGGAACGTCCGGGGCGCCGGCGCCGCATTCGATGATGCCGCGAACGCCGTTGGCGAATTGAATGAATCCGCCAATGTAGTCGGGAGAAGGATGATTGTCGGAGAGCTTGCCGCGCCCTGCGGCCTGGGCCATGACCCATTCGGCGCGAGCGTAACCGTTGTACCAGCGCATGTATTCGACAAGATGCGTGAAAAGGTGGAGGAACCATCCGGCCGCGTGGGCATGGATGGTGTGGATGCGGCCGAGGGCGCCGCTTTCCACAATTTCTTTGACCTTTTGATAGTGCTGGCCGTAACGGTGCTGGTGAGACACAACGGTCTTAACACCCGCGGCGTTGACCGCCTTGCGAATCTCGATGGCCTCGGTCATGGAAAGGGCCATGGGTTTTTCGTAGGCGATCAGCTTTGCGCCGGAAGCGATACCCACCTGAATAAGTTCCAGCCGGATGCCTGGGGGGGTGCAGAAACAGAAAACATCCGGCTGGATTTCTTTCGCGAGAGCGAGTGGTTGAAGCGAAGTCTTATGGATGCCGAGCTCCACCGCGGCCTTGGCCAACTGCTCCGGGCTCGAATCCGCAAGACCTGTCAGCTCAAAGCGCGGGTTATTCTTGAAGGCGAGGGCGTGGTGCTTGCCGCGCTTTCCTGTTCCGACAACCAAGACTTTGTAGATTTTTTGCGCGCTCACAGCGATCGCTCCTCGGTGTGCGTTACCACCCGAACTGCGCGTCCCACTCCTTGAGTTTCGCGATGGTGTAATCCACTTCTTCCGCCGTCAGCTCGGGAAACATCGGCAATGAAACGCATTGCGCGGCGTTGCGCTCGGCGTTGGGCACGTGCGGGTGAGGGTCGGCAAGTTTGCCCCAGGGATACCCTTCTTGCTGGTGGATGGCAATGGGGTAGTGCTGCTTGGCGTCGATGCCATGGTCAATCAGGAACTGCGTTAAATGGTCGCGCTTGTGATGTTCGATGACGTAGAGATGGAAGACATGACGGTAGCCCGGCAATTCCTTGGGGAGCTTGAAGCTGTTACCTTTGAGGCCATCGGTGTAGCGCTTGGCCCAGGCGCGGCGCTGATCGGTCCAGTTCGTGATGTGCTTAAGCTTGACACTCAGGAACGCGGCGTGGAGATCATCGAGGCGGCTGTTGAACCCGAAGGAGTGCACTGAACGCTTTAGAGAGCCGTGGTTACGCAAGCGGCGCGCGGCCTGTTCGATGTCGGGACGATTGGTAATGAGGGCGCCGCCGTCGCCGTAGGTACCAAGGTTTTTTTGGATGATGAAGCTGGTGCAGACGGCATCGCTGAGCTCGCCCTGTTTGAAACCATCGCCGTGGGCATCAATGGATTGCGCGTTGTCTTCCACGACCCAGAGTTTGTGCTTCTTAGCGATGGTGCTGACGGCCTTCATATCGGCGCAATGGCCGTAGAGATGCACGGGGACGATGCCCACGGTGCGTGGTGTGATGGCGGCTTCGATTTTCGTGGGGTCTATGTTGTTCGTGGCCGGGTCGGAATCGACGAAGACGGCCTTGCCTCCAGCAATCCAGATGGCCTCGGCGGTGGCGAAGAAGGTGTTGGCGGTGGTGATGACTTCGTCGCCCGGCTGGATGCCCAGCGCGAGAAAGGCGAGCCAGAGAGCGTCGGTGCCGGAGTTCAAGCCGACGGCATGCTTCATAGCAAAGTACTGGGCGAGTTCCTTCTCAAAACGAGCGAGGGCGGGGCCCATGACATAGGCCTCGCTTTCCATGACGGCGTGGAAGGCGTCGTCGATTTCTCGCTTGATATTGTGGTATTGGCGGCCGTGGCCGTAGAACGGTACTTTCAACTTTGCCGGTGTCGCGGACGCAGGCATAACATCCTCCTCGATAACGCGGAAGCAAAAGCTTCGCATGGCGTTCTTCGGATAAGAATATATTCCGCCGGGCCCGGGGAGTCAACTATTAAATCGATTCAATAGAGGGTATTGGAGGTATCCAGGCCAGGGTTTGATTCTGCCTGCGCGGCCACGCGTGGCCCCACGCGCAATACGCAAGTGATTCTGTTGTACAAAAGCGGTACAATTTTCGGAAGAACATCAAACAGCCAACAAAAATGTGGCGGAGGCATGTGGAAGTCGAAATGGCTATCAGCTTACTAAGCCATGTGCTCTCACGGCGTTGCAGCCTTGCTTCCGACATGAGCTGAACATAACTGAACAGAGCCCCCTACCCTCGAAAGTGGAAGGCCAGTATCTGGTGATTTATTTCTTCTGCATCGTCACGGGATTGCGCGTGTCAGAGGCCGTCGCAATAGAAATAGACAAGCACATCGAACTCGATTACTCGATCATTTACGTACGGCAGCAGAGAGGGAAAAACGAAGATCGCGTCAAGAAGCATCTCAAGACAGAATCGGGATGCCGCGACGTTGACATTCACGCTGATGCAGCAGCAATCCTTCGTAACTTTATCGGTGATCGGGGAGTGGCTTTCTCTTTCACACAGCGAACGGAACGATGTTCGATCCAAGCAATATGGCGCGGGATAGTCTCGACCCCATTCTCAGAAAGATGGGTCGGGACGAAGCGGGAACGCGGTTCAATGTTTTTCGCCGTTTCGGCGAAGCCGTTCTACAACGTAGCGACGTGCGGCAAATCCTGATTGATTACTGGATGGGGCACTCAGGCGCAAGCATGGCAGATCGGTATGGCAAGCAACTGGTGGAAGACGTCGAATACCGACAAGCGCGGGTCAAGAAGGTTGGTCTCGGATTCGAAGTTCCGCCATCCTTGTTTGGGCTACGTGGGTTACAAAGTGTGGAAAACGTAGCAGCAGCCTAAAAGTGTACCCCGATGAAAATAAGAGTGAGTGGTCGGGGCGAGTGGATTTGAACCACCGACCTCCTGGTCCCGAACCGGAGAGTCGGAAAATCTAACGCCTTGTGGGTGTCGCACTTACAAGCCGCACCACCCCAAAATCCTGCCTCAATTGGTCCACAGAGTCCACAGCGAAGAGGGGGCTCCTACACAACGGAGGGAATCTGCCTTAAGACAGAAGTCCACCGAGTCTAGCTAGCGCATGAGTGGCTTAGGTTCCCGCCACCAGGTTGCCTATTTCAACCTTTTGCCTCGTTACAGATTATGGGATAGTGCCTTGCCACCTTTCCTCTTGGCCGACAGCTCCGCAGTGACCCTGGCTGTGATCTTCGAGGCATCGACTTTGTAGCGGGCCGCAGTTCGGATGAGGTTCGATTCCCTCGACAGTGCCTTGGCAGAGCTGTAGCCTGGGCAGTACAGGTCGGAAACGAGCGCGCAGGCCACCACCATGAACCGGTTGAGATCGGCCGTCGTCATTGCGTGGATTCGAGCTTCCGCCAGCTTTTTATGGTCCACCCTGTTCCCACTCCAAGAGGCTTTCGTCTTCTTCTCTTTCTTCTCCTTTTTCTCAAAATCATTCGGTTCAATATTCTTGGGGCAACAAGAGCGTGGTCACCGTTCGGTCCGATTCGGTGATGATCAGCAGCTTGTCGCCTGCGTTTGTTCGGTAACTACTTACGAGCCGGAACCCGTGCCCTAGGCTGTAGTTGTTTTCCTTTCGGTCCTCGTCGGACAAATCGCCCCACTCGCGGTTGGAATGACGCGTTAGGAACTCGCCTGGCCCTTGTCCAGCCTTCTCAAGCACAGCCAAAGCGCCCGGTGTGGCAACGATCTGGCCGAGATCAAAAGCAGGTTGTTTGCTGATTTCCTGCATTGGAAAACTCCTTTCGTTGGTTTTGTTTTTGCTTCTCAGAGGCACTGCAGAAAGCGGTGCATAAAAAGCAATACCCTTCCTGGGAGGTGCGAGGCGCTTGGCCGTCCGCGCTGTCAAGGCCGCGTGTTTTTCGCGTTCATCGGAGCGAAGCGTTAGAGCCTTGACAGAACAAGCGGACGGTCCAGGCGCAGGTTTCAGCAGGAAAGCCAAAACAAAGTGGGTAACTTGCAAGGAAGGTTTGCGCGCTCAGGCGATTCGATTTAGGAAGGAAGAAGTCTCGTCTGGAACAGTTCTTGTCGCCAGGTGATAATTAGGTCATATGAGCCAAGGGCCGATTCTTATTTTCGATAAATCTGCTTTGGAAAGCCTGAATCCGGAAGAGGCCGTGTGGCTGGACAATTTCTTTAGGACCAACATCACACCTCTGTTCTTCATTGAGGTGCTCGCGGATCTCGAAAAACAGGTTCGAGCAGGCCGCACGCCGGAGGAAATTGTCGGCAATCTCGCGTATAAAACGCCGGACGTGCAAGCGAGCCCGAATGCGCACCACGGGACACTCCTTTCCGCGGAGCTCTCCGGTCTCGACACAATCCCTATGGACGGCCGGGGGATCTTAACTGGTGCAAGACCAGTCACCCTGGAAGGGAGCATGGGTCTTATGTTCCCGAAAACGGCGGAAGAGGAAGCCTTTTTCCGATGGCAACGGCGCGAGTTCCTCGAACTTGAGCGGCAGCTCGCAAAAATGTGGCGACTGGCACTATCGGATGTCAACTATGACGAGATGTATCACTTCTCCCAGAAATGGTTTGCTGGTGGCAAACCAAAAACACTCGGAGAGGTTAAGGCACTTGCAGAGGCGAAAATCGACAGGACGGACCAGGAGGCTGGCCTGAAATTTGGGATGGCGCTTCTGGGCATCCCGGACAGCATGCAACAGGAAGTGATGGTTCGGTGGCGCGCTTCCGGAAAGCCAGCAATCCGTGAGTTCGCCCCCTATTTTAGATACATCTATTCGGTGGATATGTTCTTCTATCTTGCGATGGCGGCTGACTTGATCTCGCGTGTTCGGCCAGCCGGGAAAGCCAACAATAAGATCGACATCGCGTATCTGTACTATCTTCCCTTCTGCAAGGTATTCACTTCGAGCGACAACCTTCACGAACGGGTCGTCCCGTTCTTTCTTCGTGCGGACCAGAGTTTCGTTAAAGGTCCCGAGTTGAAAACAGATCTCCGCAAACTCGACGACCACTATTCCGCTTTGCCGGAAGAAGTAAGGCTCCGCGGACTGCAGGATTTCGCTGCGTCTCCACCAACAGACACTGCTTTCTTGGTGACCCGTCTCTGGGACAGGCACTTGCCGAAGTGGCGTATGGAAGAGAAGGTGGTACTTAGTGAAGATCTCAAAAAGGCGCTAATGGACTTGGTGAACCGGATTGAAAAGGAAGCGCAACCCGTGAATCGGGCTCAACCACCCACAATTGCCGAAGCAAATTACATACAAATGCGACGAAATGTACTTCGACGAAAAGGTAAGTGGCAACGCTTTCCTCCCGACGTTGAATTGAAGAGCGGATAATGGAATCTGAATGTGGTCATTTTGGAGGCTTTAGCTGGGAATGCAAGCATCTGGAGTGGACTGGCCCGTAATCTGACTCGCGGCAATTGCCTTACTCGGGATTAGACTTAGCAATATTCCTTGCGTGGGCCTGAGCCTCAGCCCAGGAACGGCGATAAGGTAAGCCAAGAATCGGATCAAGAGCAACCTCACTGTGGACGATGCGGTCAAAAAGTCCAATCACCTCCGGAACCTCTGGCTGTATTCTTGCTGCGGTTTGATTGAAAGTGACGGACAGGGAATAGTGATGGCGGATATGTGGATTCGGTTCTCGATTTGCCAAGATGACAGCCAATGTCGTCCGTGAATGGACGGCGGCCTCATGAATGGCTGCTGTGAGCTTATCTGTGTCTACAGTGCGTAGGTCGAACGGAACCTCGACAAGCACGATCTTGCCAAGATGCCCCATTGAGGTCCTGGTTTGCTTAAGCTTTTTTTCAGTTTCGCTGTAATCCTGTTGTAGTAATCGGATTGGTTTGCGGGGCGCCCAAACTTCGTAAAGAGACGAACAGCTTCGTACTCGTTGAATCTTTCGCCCCTTTCGAATCTGTCCGCAACCTGGGCGGAATGTTTTGCAGGAACCCGGCAGAGGCGCGTTGCGGAATCCCAATCCGTGCCGCGAACACTCACTATTCTGTCACCCACCAACTGGAACGGGATCTGCTCTGATGATTCAGTGAGTTCTTCAAACGTCACGGTCGTCGATCCGTCGCCATGCTCCGTCGGTAGCTTGGATCGGCGAGCATCCGCCAAACCCCTCCGAACCAGTTGCAGGATACGATTGTATGTGCCTCCGGTCAGCGGTTCCGTGGACCGTATCTTTACGCAGAGAGCGACCGAGAGGTGTTGTGTCCCATCGCCGATGCGATTGGAAAGGCTTTCCTCCAATGAGCGCGGCGCTGTGATTGCGGGGGAGTGTCCAAGGCGCGAACATTCACACGGAATGCCATACGCGGCAGTGCTGATGGTGAAGTCCCCGATACTGCTGGCGATTTCAGGGTTTAGTTGAACCGTTTGGGAATCGCGGCTGGCTCTCTTTACTCGCGCCGCCATTGCCAATTCAAAGAAAATCGGCCAAAAGCTATCACGTTTCAGCTTTTCAACCTTATCGGGCAATGAAGCGTCGTCGTGGAATACTCTGAAGTACGCTGCCAATTCGAGCACCTGAATTATGTGGGCGTCAACCATTGCCGAGAGCAGCCACTTTCTCAATGGGTTCGCTTCATCATCCAAGAAATGCACGGGCTCGGAATCCGTTATGAGTAGATATTCCAGGTATTCCGACCCCAGCACTCCCTTCAAGAGCGCGATGCTGTCCTCTACGATGCCGATAGATAGGTCGAAACTCTCACATCTCTCATTCGCTCGCTGAATCCATTCGAAAAGGACGCCATCCAGGTTGGGCATGATTAGGGATTATATTCCCGTCGCCACGCCCAAGAGGAAAGAGCTTGTCGCGGGACGACATATTCATATCAGACTCTCGACAAGAAGCGGTCGAAGGCACCGCAACTATTTCGAGCGACTCCTTGGCCATTCGGAGTTACAGTATTCTGTTTACCGAAAGTTTTGCAGAGGGAGGCAACGTCAACGTGATTATTGGAGATCGCTTGCGTGAGATGCGTGAGGCAAAGAAGCTTTCGCAGGGGGATATTGAAAAACGCACGGGGCTGCTTCGATGCTACATCTCTCGCGTGGAAAATGGACACACAGTCCCCGCCATCGAAACACTCGAGAAGCTAGCTCGGGCGCTGGAAGTCCCGCTTTATCAGCTTTTCTACGATGGGGAAGAGCCCCCCAAACTGCCGAACCTTCTTAAGCGGAAGTCCTCTGACGACATTGCCTGGGGCAGTGCTGGTAAGGATGCACGCTTTCTCAGCAAGCTTCGCCGCTTGTTGAGCAAAACTGAAGAAGGAGATCGGAAGCTTCTTTTATACATGGCCCAGAAAATGGCCCTCCCGAGGAGGGGCTGAGCGGCGGCCAGCAGCTAATTCCCGAACGGCGGGTTCAATTGCACTTTCCGGCAGTGCCGATGTGGGTGCTCGGCAATCCAGTTCCTGGAATGTTGTCAACGAGAATTCACCAGTAGGATGAATTCGCCACTTCTGTTGCCCAATGCGGGACGGCACAGCCACAGGTTCCGACCCATCGCTCCTCGACTCACCGACTCAGCAAGATGTTTCTGAACGGCATTACTCAATCCTCGGATGCCTTAAATTAGCAAGTCATACCTCTGACGCAACGCGAGCACTTGATCCCCGAGCCACTCGGGGATATCCGCATTTTCCCATTCTACCTACAATTCACGGTGGCACACGGCGTTGAACGTGAAGTTAGGTTCGGTACGTACCAGTTCACAAAACTTCTCGACTTCTTTTCGGTGCTCAACGAACTCATCGAATGCGCTGGCATTCTTGGGCTCCCAATACGCGTACAACAGCGTGAGTCGCTTGCCGGGCCAGCACCTGCTCAGACCAAGATAGTGTTTCACTAGCTGCGCCGCATCGAGGCTTCTGAATTCGTCTACGTTTGTGCGTAGCCGCGGGATCAGTTTGAAAAAAGCGCTCTTCGCCCGAGCATCGGCAATTGTGTCATAGCTGGGGCTGAAGAAGGCCCGTTTCACCTCAAGATACTCAAGACACTTTGACTCGATCGCGACAACAGCATCGTGGGAGACTGCAAGCACGTCAAGGTGAGGTGATGTGCCGCCCAGACCAGTTGAACATGGCTTTTCGAACCCTAGCGATTCGAAGCCAGTCTCACCCCCAATGCGCAAACTGGTTGGGTCTCGGCGCCACCTCCCAAACATATTTGCAGCAAGGGCTGACGACGAGTGCGGAGCCCGCATCTTGCCTTCGAGTTCATGGCCAGCCCCTGCCTCGAAATCAGGGCGAATGGCATCGAGGTCAATACCCGGCAGAAGATTATCGCGCCATTCGAGTACGTATCCTTGTGAGTCAAACCTTACAGCGGGAGAATATCGCACGAGCGCTTGATGGAGTGCCTGACGGCAACGTGTTGCTATGTTCATCGGGCGGCTTCACCCATGAGTAACGGAGGCTGCGAGGAGCAGGTGTGCCATCGCGGATCATTTTCTTCGCGGTAGAGCAGCATCCATTTCAGGACAACATCCGGTACGCCACCATACTTGATCAGAGATTTTACTCGCTTGTGAGAGAGTACGGGGCGCTGAATTTCCGTAAGCCGCCAGATCTGACCAAGCTGCTGGCAAGTTGGTCCACTACGGGGGATGAAGGAAGCCCTTCTCGATGCAGCCTGCTGCGGGGGAATCTATGCAATAGGTTTCGGAGACTCCAAACTATTATGCTGCCGCGTCGTCCTCCGCAGTATCAATGTTCCGAGGGAGCATCGCTTCACGCACTTCCCGGCCTTTCAACAACACTAAGTCCAAGAACCAAGTTTGGTCCACCTTGCCGAGGTTGATCTCCTGAGGATGGTTCCCAATGAACTCCAGGAGGTCCCTTTCACGGATGCGGTGGATATCATTGCCATTCCCATTGTGTCGGTGTGTTCCCTGAAGGCGGTCCTGAAGCCAGCCATTCTTCATCCAACCGGCAATCTTGTGGTGATCCTCTCCCAAGCACAGTTCAAGCTCGCGCATCGTATAGCCGTTTCGCACGCGTCGAGAGGTGCCCATGCGCTTCAACTTGTTGACGACCGAGCTTTCTGGGCGGCGCAACCGCTTTGCGATCGTCGCAGATGACGCTTGGCCGACCAGTTTCTCCAGGAGATCCATTTCCCCGCGCGTCCAAGGTCTCCGATCAAGGTGCATTGTTAAACCCAACCGCGCGACCTGACGCTTGATGTACCAGCGTGGCAAGCCAGTCATTCGAACCAAGCGGCTGAGGACTTGAAAGCGACGATTCAACCCACCGAAATAGTGCGCCTTGAGATGGGCGTCGTACTCGGGTCGCCACGTGTACTTCGCTTTCGCACGCCGACGGCGGTCAGCCCGGCACTTCAAGCAGTATTTGGCTAGCCGCGGCGGCTGACCATGTATGCGCCCTTCTTCGATGGGTTGGCCACAGATGATACAAGTCATCCCAATTCTCCTCGGCGTTGGATTTCAATCTGAGTCAGGTGGGACTGACTGCTTGGGGGGTCGAATAAACTGGTTCGAAATTTACTGGTCCTCGTCTTCGAGGAAAACCGTCCAGTCGGGTGTGTTCGCGAGAAGTTCCAAAACCTTCTCCGGTTCAGTGCCGTAAAGTTGTCGGCATGTTTCGAGTTCAAATTCAACCTGCTCGGCGATCTGCTTTGCAGCGCAGCGATACGCAAGCTCGCTGCCGGGCGGAATGTCAGCTAGTTTCATCGGGGCGTCCTTTGGCTAGAGAGGCGGGTTTAGAGATTCGGGAGCCGCCGCCGATAGGTGGGAGACCTGAGGCAATTAGCTGGGGTTAAACCGGGTGGGTGAACGGATTGGGGGCTGAAACAAGGGGTGGAGGTCAAAGTGGATGATTTCCCCGGGCCGTGTGGTCCACGACCCAGGGAATCGTTTTCCGAAACGGATGACCTTACTTACCTGCCATTTGAGCTCGCGCTTAGCGAAGCTCAACTGGCGAGCGGTATTGCTTGCGATGAGCTACTGCCCGTTGTCGCGACTTCAAGGAACGGTGCCAGCTCCGCAGTCGCCTTAAACTGCGGGATGGGGTCGAGGTCTTTGAAAGCGCTCGTGAAAGCGTTGGACAAGCTCCACATTGTTCGCGGAGCGAATTCTTCGACCTGCGGATTGAAATATCGGTCGTGAACTCGCCGGGCCAAATGCTTCGCCGCGTCCAGCTTGCCCTCCACGAAAGCCTGGTAGATGACCAGTTTCGCGGCCTCATCCGGAAGTCGCGTGGCCTTCCACGCTTCGACTTGCTTCCTCATCGGCTCGAAGCTCCGCTGCATGCGGTCCACTCCAACCGAGAGGATGTCCACGAGGCTCAGGTGCTTGGTGTGCTTGGCGAGCACGGGCGTGAAATCGCCATGAAACGTCATGTTGTCGCATACCAGTACGCGATAACCGACGGTGAGGGCGAGGCGCATGGACTTGTCGTTGGAGTTTCGGACACCGACTGAGAATCGGCATCCGTCGAAGGTGGTTTCGAGGTCGAGCACGCCGAACATCTTCATGCCGTCGTCTGAAACCGCGTATTCCTCTCGCACAACCGAGATCTGCCGGTAGCTCAGGCTTTCGACCAGCGCCTCGACAATCTCGTGGTGCGGCAGGGGTTGGTGTGTTGCGCTCGCTTCGGGTGTAGGGATCACCTTCAATTCTTCACGGGTGATTTTTGAACTCCCGCAGTGAGCTATAAGTTGAGACTGCTGCATGTTCTTGTTTCTCCTTTCAATGTGGTGAATCAACGCGAAAGCCCGTAAATCGGTGCAATCCCGAAAACGTAGACCTTCGAGTTCAATGAAGCTGGGAAGGCGCATTCGGCCGGCCAAGTACTGCAAGCGCGGATTCAGAAATGTTGGACACTTCGAAAGAAAACTGAAGCACAGTGGATTCGTTTGCTGGAACGGCATCGCAAAGGCGCAGCTGATTGGGGCTGTTGGACTACGGTGCGTGCCGAGAGTTAGTTAGGCCGCGCTCCGAAGTCGTGACACACGCCCGAGAGATCCGTCGGCTAATTTGTATTGCTTCTCTATCTCAGCCGCAATGTCGTTGACTCGGTGTTTCACTAATAGCCGGAGAGTGTGGTCGTCATCTAGGCGTGGAAATAGGAACGAGCTCTCAAAGAGCACTCCGGTTGTCGTATAGCCAATAATGGGGAAGCGGACGGTTCCGACTACAAATTCACGCAGGTCGTACTCTGTCGAATCGAGCGTTGTGAGCGAGATCCCATGCTGAATGTGTGGGCGAGAACTCAACGGGTGGTGTTCAATGCGGAGATCAACATGCCGCAGTTGCTTTGGCCCGGATCTTGTGGCGATCAGAAAGAGCCAACCGTGTTTCCTCGACGATGGAGAGATTTCGATGAAGGAGTCTGTCGTGGTCCGTAGTTCGTTAGCCCCAAACCAAGCCGCGACAAAAAGGTTGTCGACCGCGTCCAGCCAACTTGTCCGGAATCCATAGTGCTGGAGCAAAGCTGGCAGATCCGCACGGTCGAAACGCTTCACTGGAATGGAATGGCGGATTCGGTCAGTCAAGACTTTCTCAGCTTCCCTCAGGGTGTCGGGGGCGGCGTTATTGGCCCGAAAGAGGCCAGGGAGCATAGCACCGTGTTGCTCGACCTGGCCGCGGAGGAATACCCGGCCGAGATCGACTTGTTTCTTCGCCTCGCCGATAAGCCGTGCGACTCCGGCGGGGTGTTCGATCTCGAGGTGGGGCCAGTGACCGTCAACGTAGCGGAGGCCGAACTTTTTCGAGAGGCCCGATCGACGAGCTAACAGACGCATCAAATCGTTTTCCATAGCATTCCTTACCCACGCGGCCCACCATTGCGAGTCCTCCAGAGGGCGACGACCGATTCCACATCGCATCCCGAATCAAGGCGTAAGCCCAGTTGCGACAAACGTTGATAAAATGCCATATCTGTGGTGATCCTGGTGCTCGATGTGTATCGCAGCAAGTACGCCGCCCGATCATTCAAGAGATACATCTCCTCACTTGAATGCTTCTGGCGGAAACATCCCTGTCGAATCCCGTTCAATGAGCCAATCCAGCTTATACGCACGATTTCCCAGCATGCAGTTGATCTTCTTCGGTAGTTTCACTGCCGAATCAACAATTCTCGTGGCGTCATCCAGTTTGAGACCCATAACCGCCCTCACCTTCTTTCCAATGGCATAGTACTTGCCTCCTACGGGTGTGAGCTCAACGCGGGGCGAGTTATGAACCAGGGAGTCCCGGATCTCTTTGGCTTCGGCAGCGAGAACTCTGATTTCTTCACAGTTGGTTTCTGTCAGGGGAGGGGCGTTCAATCCAAGAATAACCTTTGGATACTGCAATAGTTTGTTCCTAAAGCTCACCCATTTTTCGCGGTCCAGCTTTGAATCCCATTCGCAAAGAAGCTCCCTCTGCTCGACGGTTAATTTACTGGAATCTCCGGTTCGATAGCAGAAGTCAAATGCGACTCCATTGACGTAAGCTTCGATGAAGTAAAAGGCCGAGAGAATTGCGGAGGTCACGTAAAAGAAATGGGTTTTGTTGTCCACCTTATTGAGCCGTTTTCCTAGATTTCCAGGGCTGCTTAAAACCGCTTGGTTATACGCGTAGCCCATGTCCTCGTAACACTTGGCCTCGGGCAAGAGGTACTCAAACGTCCCCCGAAAATCGCACTGACCTGTAAAGTCAAATCCGATGAGGGCGTGGGCAGGATACGAATGCCAGTTTGGGATGAAATCGGAGAATTTTGTGAACAACTGTGTGAGTACGTACTTTGGAATGAAGGCAAAAGCTTTTTCGGTCCCGAACTCGTCATTGATGAAGCGCACAAGGCGGTCCGGCTTCATCCCACAGCCTACTTGTGATGAGTAGTTTGTGACGTCGTGGTCAAGGGCGTCGCGCATACCTCGCAAGCGCCTAACGGAAGACGACTCGACTTCTTGGCGCAGAGCGTCCAACTGTGACTTTAGCTTCTTGTTCAGTTGGAAACTAAAGGCGGCAAGAAATTCGAGTTGGTCACACTTTCCAAGAAGCTCTTTCCTCAGCTCGCGGGCTCCCATTTCCCCGAAGGATATCACGGTCGGAAGATAACGTATGTTTAGCTACAACCAAGGAATAGATTCAGAGCCGTCCCATATCGCTGACCCGCTCCTTGTCCTTCAACTGCAGCCAAGGCGCGAGTGGCGCCTTCTGGCGGATTTCGGCGATGAGCTGCTGGTTCACCTCGGTGCCCCACTTCAGGCTGTCCAAGGCGTGTTGCAGTTCATCAACGAGTTGGTAGGCCTCCCCTCTCAGGCCGGCGGCGTAACAGGAGGTCTTCAGATCGGTGATCGAACCAATCTGATTTCCTTTCGCCTGATTCGCCACCAGTGCGAGGTTTCACCAAGGGCTCTGCTTCTTGGTGCGTTTTGTTTTGCCTTTTTCGTGCCGGTCCTGGTGTGCGAAACGGCTTTCCACAAAGCGGGGGAAACGATCGCCTTCGACCACAGCTACCAGGTCGTAGTCGAAATCTCCTCCGTTCTTGGCAGCCGTTTCGCTGTGCAGGGTGAACGTTCCTTCGAGTCGGATCTGCTTCTCGACCAAATCCACGACTGCCGCGCTGTCCATCGAGCAGCCGTTTTGCTCTTCGATGACCTGCGTGACGAGGGCGACCGCCTCTTCGGTGGACACCCGCGTGTAAGGAAGCAAGTCTTCGAACATGCGGATTGGGTAGCGCACAACCAGACCCTTCGGGCACGGAACCGAACTGATGGCCCGGTCCTGTGGCAGCCAGTCCGATGCGGCGACGACCTGCCCTTCGTACAGACTGAGGAATCCGTCGTCGGCAAGGGCAAAGCCTGGAATCTTGAAACCACCTGCGGTGCAAAGCTTGAATGCCCACTTCGCAAGCAGGCGGTTCAAAGCATTGTTGATGTAGGGATGTTTGATGAGGTAGCCACTCGAATCCACTTTGAGCACAGCCTCCACAACGGTGTGCTCGAAGGAGGTGTATTCGGAGTCGTTCGCCTCTTCCCATGGAGCTTGTGCGTGGGACGTGCCCAGGAGTTCGATGACTTCATCGTAGTTGCCATCCTCGCATGCCGTCCGCAGCTTGCGAGCCTGCCCCATCGCAAACGGCACGATTTCGAGTTGGATGGACTCCCCTGGGGCGTGTTCGATAAGCGTGTAACTGCTATGGAGATCGAGCGTCCTGGAAACCTCCCGGATGCCGAATATCACCGGTCCCCGGTAGGTTCTAACCTCGATCTTCGGTCGGCGCCAATGGAGGAAGTCCAAGAATCGCGTGGATTGTTTGTACTCGGGTTTCACACACGACTCTGGCAAGATGATGTCCGCCCCCAGTTTCTGGGCGACATCGTCCGACATCACCTTACATGCTCCTTTGGCCTGGGTGTTTTCGAATGCGAGCCGGAACTGATAGAACCGGTGCCCGGGCAGGTGAAAACGCTCGAACACCGACCGCGAGATCCAACCCCGGCAGTCATTCGTGCCCAATGTGCGGTCCTTCACGACCATCACTCTTGCGTCGGGCATCTGGATTCGCTGCTTGCACGGCGAGACCAGGATTCCGAAGTAGGTGATCGCTGCTTCGGGCCATTTACGGAAACGCTCCGCAATCGCCGGCTCGTAGCGCTCGTCCACGGCGTAGAACTTGCCGCTCTTTGCCGAGGCGCTTGCGCCTACAAGCCGAAACCGCACGCCATCTAGCTCGAAAGACCTCATCGATTTCTGGACTTCGTTCTCCTGGTAATCTTCGAGCTTTCCGGGCGGGACATTGAGCCGTACGACGCGAATGCCGGGATAGAGACCTTGGAGGAGTGTGTTTTCGAGCTGCTCCTCGTGGGTCAACCTCGGCAACCGTCGCTTCATCTGTCCCATCTCGTTGATGTCGAGCGTAATCACAGGCATCCCATTGCTTATTTCAGTTGACATTTCCTCCTCCTTATTTCCGTCCGGCAAAGAACAGACAAGGAGGCCGTTGCCGCCGGTCTCTCCGCTGTCCTGGGCCGAAAACGAGGTAAGGTTTCCGGCCAGGTTCGCGAAGAACCGGACCAGCTCAGTTGTTTATGGGCAGTTCAACGCTTTCACTTCTGCGTTGCTGCCCTTCTTTCTCCTTTGTTTGCCCGGCAACAACAAACAAGGAGTTTGCTGGCCCGCTCTTCTGCGCCCTATCGGACACACGTCAAGCGACCCAAGCACTGATCCACAATCATTCGAGCTTGTGGACAGCTCTCGACAGACCAACTTCAGTCTGCAAAGAAACTCTTTCTATCCCGCCTTGGGCGCGTTGCGAACGGCTTCTCGCCCGAGTTGCGGCTTCTTGCCGGAGAAATCCGCAATGCCTCGCCACTCGGAAACCACGAAATAGCTCAGGCCAGTCTTGAGTGACTCCACCATTGCCTCCGCCTCTCCAGGGAACTCCTTACTGAATTCAGGAACGCCGTGACTTCCCCCTGGTTTGGCAAGGAAGAAACGCTGGATTTCCGCTCCGCCCGTCTGGCCCGCTCGCACTTTGCGAGTTCCCCGCGAGGAACGGCCCGCTTCCGAGTCTTTCCCTTGTCCCACTGCCTCTGTCGCACCTGCCGCCACGATCGGTACCTCCTTTCGTTGACTCCTGCCGCCTTCGAGCGCATGTCGCCTGGCGGCGAATCATCTACGGCCTGTCCTTATCGAGCGCGCTCTTTTGCAGCAGTCCGCCCTCGCGCGCGCCGACCATCTGTTGTTCGCCGTACTCGGCCACCAAAAGGCCGCTCGGATTCACTTCCGAGCGTGCCGTCTCGACCAGGCGCACGTTGTATTGCCCAACGATTTGATCCGTCGCCTCGGTCGCATTCTTTACGCGGTGAACTTCCTTTACGCCGAAGACGGTGTACGTCCACGGTGTCCCCTTAACGTGCTCCATCGAGCGAATCTCAAAATCTGAAATCATGTGCTCGCTCACAATCTTTCCCACGGTGTCCTCGTCGCGCAGTTTGTTCATGGAATAGACGCGCAGGTTCGCGGTCATCATGTTCAAAGCTTCGGCAAGGTTCCGGTCCACCGAGTCCTGCGTGTAGGCAAGGTATTGATGGAGGAATTGGCGTACTACGGCCCTCCCTTCGAGGTCTGTAGGAGCGGCGCCAGAGGAAGCGTCCGCAGATAGGCTGATCATTGCCACCTTGCTGGCACGGGGCCCGCCGACAACCGAAGCGTTGCCATCCTTGTCCACGCGGATCACCGTCGGAGGCTGAATGCGGACGTATATCGCGAACGCCAGTGAGCCGATGGCAAGCACGCCGAAGATCATTGCCAGGAGCATGGCGCGGTTCGCATAGGCACGCAGCATGCCGTCGTGCTCGTAGTACTTCGTGTAGCGAGTGACCTCAGGGAGCTCGCCAATTCGACCTGCCGTTTTCATCAGCTATCCCCTCCTTTCACTCCCCGGTAAGCCGATCCCATCGAGTACCCGACGTACCACGCCACGGCATGCGGAACGTTAAACCCACGATATTGGCCAGGTCCCGTCGAGGAGCGCCGTGGCGGCACGGAAGGGGGCGCGGGCGATGCAGATGTTGTCCCCGACGACGGGGCATCGCTCGTTCCGCCGCCTGGCGCAGCCGCATTTGCTCCCTCTGCCGTGCTGGCCTGTGGTGGAGTTGGGGATAGCGATGTTGACGCAATCGCAGGAGCCATGGGACCGCCAACGGAAGAGGAGTTCGCGCCCGCAGGTAGCGGCGCGGATGAGTTTCCGAGGGATGCGACTCCTGCACCGGCGGGCGGAGGAGATGGTGCAGTTCCTCCCCCGGCTGCCTGAGATGCGTGTGCGCCTTCTCCAACACCAATGATCGACGCAGCGGCCAAGCCGGCGACAGCGCTGGCCGTTGTTGTCATCGCGTTCACCATGGTCATCATTGTGCTGCCTACGTCACCACGAACAATGCGGCTGGCGATGAATGGAATCAAAGCGATCGAGAGCGAGAAAATGCTTGTTGTAAACGCCAGAAGCACCATTTCACTCGAACCAACAAAACTGTTTAGGACTCCGTTTGAGTTGAGGACGGCGTCTATGCTCGATAGATTCACCGCGGACATGAGGACTTGAAGGATTGCGTAAATGAGCCCCCATGCCTGAAACGTCATCAGGTTCACCAGGTAGGTGCGGGACAACTGATCAAGTCCACGCACGGGCAGCAACGCCAAGACAAAAGGGCCCGTGACATAGAGGACAGACCCGTACATCGCGTAGAACACGGTGAATATGAGATAGCAAAAGGGAAAAAGGATGAACGCGCTGAGAATCAGAATCAGGCTGATGACTCCGGAAGCCAGGCCCGTCACAAGATTCCATAGGGATGTGTTCCCATTGGCCTGCCAATACTGCGCCAACTGGTTCATCCAATTCGCGAAGAGATCCCCAACGCCCGCCGAGTTGTAAATGAAGTTGGCGACGGAATTGAACATCCCGTTGACATCGCGAAAGACGGCGCCGTAGTTGGCGAATACGAGTCCCAGAATCAGGTACTTGATTCCTGAAATCGCAAGCATCCGGACATCTCCCCCGGAGGCGAATGCCTGGTACGCGCTATAGAGGAAGCTGAGAAGAAGGATCGTCCCGGCAATGCCCAACACAGCACCCGTAACGTTGGCGCTGTCGATCCCGTTCAGCGCCGTTAGGAGAAGTTGCTGGAAGTAAAACACGGTTCACTGCCTCTTCAGCAGGTTGTAGATCTGCTGCTGCACGGCGGCCGCGTTGCCAGCTCCGTTTTTCACATTGGCGCTCGCGTTAGCCAGATCAATGGCACGCACGCGCATCAGGTCGGCCGTTGCGGATTGCGTGTACGCGTTGGCGCGAACGAGCCACGCATCGGCTTCCGCCTCGATAATCGGCGCGCTCCCAGGAGCGGCCGTCTGGATGTTCTGGTGAAGCTGGTCCGCTGCCTGCAGTTCGAGGTCCGCCAACGCATCGATCTGAATTGCTCTTTTCATTGCTGCCTGCGCCGCGGCATCCGTCATGTCGGTCATGTCGCGGACCTGAGGGGATGCCCCCACTACAGCCGGGAGCGCCCCATACACCGCAGAGTATTGCGCGCTCATCTGGAGAATCTGATTCGGATCGCGCGAAAGCAGGTTCTGTTCGAACTGCTGGGTCGCCGGCAGAGTCGCACTATTCACCGGGACACGCATGATCCCTTCAATCTGGTTGAAGAGGCCTTGCACGCTGGCCACGAGCGCGCGGGCCTGATTGATCAGGGCCGCCGGCCAAACGACCTTCTGTTCGAAGTTGGAAATTGTTTGCTCGATCGACGAAATGTCCTTTAGCGCTCCGCCCACGACAGTGTTCAACGTGCTACCGATCGTGGTCAGACCCGTCGCAACGACCTGGCAGCACGGATCGAGTTGACTTCTCACCTGTTTTGGCAGCGCCAGGACCAAGGCCACCAGCAAGATAAAGGTGCGAACCTTGTGCTCCCAGGCCCAGCTCACGCCTCGCTTCACACTCTCGATCACGATCTTCATTGGTTTCTCCTTTCCTAATTCCGCTTCAGCAGGTTCAGAATCTGCGTGTTTACATCCCCCGTCATTGTGGATCCGCGCTTGCGAAGGGAATTCTCGTGGGCCAGCCGGGCGGCTTCCTGGCGCAATTCAGCCGCCAGCATCTTCTGCGTGAGAGCCTGGCTCTGGACGCTGGCGACGACTGCCGTCGCCGTCAGGAAAGGGGCCGATCCAGGAGCAGCCTGGCTGGCAGCGGTCTCGATTCCATTCGCCGCTTGCAGAGTGAGATCACCGGCGGCATCGCTCATCTTGAGTGTCTTCAAATTGTCGATCGCCAATGCGTCGTCCATATCCATCATGGTTCGGTCAGCTGCGCTGGCCGCCGTCATGGTTGGAACGCTGCCATAGGTGTTCCCGAACGAAGTGGTCAGGCTCGCGAAATCATTGGTTTGGTGATTGCGCATGACGTTCTCGAGGCCGATTGGGTTTGGCAACGTGGCGCTTTTCAAGTTCAATGTGTATATGCTCTGCATGAGGCCTCTGTACTGGCCAATCATTTGCGAGGCCATCGTTCTTGCTTGGTTGATTTGGGCCACAGGCCAGACCACTTCCTGATAGAACTTGTTGATTGCCGTTCGAATCGAATTGATTGCTTTCAATGCTGTGTTGATCACGCCGTTGATCACCTTCATTACGGACTGGATCGCCAGGAGAACGCTCCCCTGCGCCTGTGCAGGCGGCGGACCGACGAGGGTCACGACCAGCAGGCCCGTCAACGTAAGGGCAAGCACTCGTTGCCGAGTTCTCGCGGCCACAATCAAGTAGCAAAAAAGAATAAAGAGAAAACCGAACAGCGTGTTTGTCAATGGAGCCATAGCGGCACCTCCCATAGGTTGTCGAAATCTGGAAACGACCCCGTGATGCAATCGATTCCACGAGTCAGGATGTTCAATAGAAAGGGCGAGCTCACTAGAAGCACGGCGGAGAGTCTTCCCCACGGGCCAAGGCGCAGCAGGTTACGGCATCGTAGATACAAAGCGGCTCGTCTCACGGCTGCATTTCTCCTGTCACCGCGCCCGAGATCTCCTCCGGCAGGGGTGGGACCTCCGCCAATCCGTGCGGGAACTTTCGCGCCAATTCCTGATAGATCTCAAGAGGTGGGCGGTCGGAAAGCTTTTTCAGGACCCAGGATCGGTACCTTCTCTCCCGGGGATAGGTTGTGCAGATCCAGTAGTCCACCGTTGTCGGTACGATCCGGATCGTCTGTGTCGTCTCGGCCTTCTCCCCAAGGACCAATAGTGCGTCGGCACTCTCCCCTTTGCGTGGCGCGCTGAAGCGCTTCACCTCATTCAGCGCCACTGGGTTCAAGAACAGGTGATTAACCAGGGGGCTCATGTCTCCAGGCTGTTGTCCAATGATCTTCGTGCTTGCGTTCTTGAGGATCCCCGGGCCATGCTCGCGTGGTTGAAACACCGTCCCGACAAAATCCTCCACTGTCTGGCTGATTCCCCAGACGCTGGCATTTCTTTTCCGCGCAGTCCGGAAGAGTTGAACCACTTCAGGGGCAAGTGTTGGAGAATCCAAGAGAAACCAGCATTCATCGAGCACCGTGATGCTCGGTTGGCCCGTCTTTCCACCCGAGCGAGACCCCACGGCATTCGCGATCAGCATGCTCATGGCGGTTTCGAGCTTCAGGTCCGAACTTAGTCCTTCGACATTAAAGAAGAGCCAGTTGCTGTCGAGCCGCATCGTTGTGTGCGCGTCGAAGAGCTTGGCGTAGATCCCTTTTTCTCCCGTCCACGCCCGCAGCTTGATCGCCGCCAAGCGGGCCTCATCGATCGTGCGCTGCATGCGTTCTTCATCGCGCCATTGCGCAAGCTCCTCGCGGAGATCGTTGAACGTTGGAATCGGATTGGAGTAACGGATGGCACAGCGCTTGTAGGTCCGGGCGATTGCGTCGCTGAGGAGGTTGTCGACCAGTGAGTTGTCCGAGCCCGGACTGTCGCCAATCATGTGGCGGGTGAGATTTTTGAGCAGTGCGATCTTCTCTTTGCTAGGCGTGGTTTCTCCCTTGGGCAAATCCCATGGATTGAGCGTCTCGGCGCCATCCAGCTTCACGTCGATGACGCGTCCGCCCATCAATTCCACAAGTGGTTGGTAGGAATCACCGCGCTCGATGATCGAGATTTGCGGATTGGCGCGCGCCATCATGAGCAGGAAGAGTTGCGCCATGAAGGTCTTGCCGCCACCGCTTTTGGCCATGATGAGCATGTTCGCGTCGCCGATGCTCGCGTCGAACGGCGAGAAAGGAACCAGTTGCCGGTAGGGCGTTTCAAAAAGCATGAGTGGTGAATGACGGGTCCCGCTCCATGGCATCTCCACGGGCAATAGATCGGCGGCGTTGAGCGTGAGCAGATCGAGCTCCCGGCGATTCTCCCCTCCCATTGCGGGGAGGCCGGTGAAGAAGAGACGCTTCTGCGCAAGGGTTTCCGGAATCCCGCGGCCGCCGTTCATCCGCGCAATCGCGTGCAACACATGCTGACGCCGGTCCGCCAGGATCCGCTCGGCCTCTTCACGTTCCATGCGGTTTCGACTGGGCCGCGAGGTGCGTGTGGTTACGATCAAGCTCATTTGGCAGGCTTTCAGCGAACTTGAAATCAAATCCTGCAGCACCTTAATGAGTTGGTGCTCCGCCACTTGCGCGTCCACGTTGATGCGAAAACCCCCGTGGAAATCTTTCTGGGCGGCAAGCATCTTTCGTAGGCGACCCTTGTATTGCTTGATTGATTTGCTCTGGTCGGGAAGGGTAACTTCGGCATTGATCAAGAGCGGAAAATCCATGACCACAAGCTCACGCAAGATCCCTGGGAAAGTGGCGTCCGGCAGGTCCTTCAGGCTAATCCAGGAATAGAGCAGGCCAGCAACCTTCAGGTAGTCATCTTGTTCGTCCTCGACATTCACATTCGCGGCCTGGCTTCGCGCACTCTCGTACCAGAGCGATTCGTCCGGCGGCCGGTACGGCAGAGTGTCGTTGCCAAGGGGATGGAGCGCGCGCTTGATCTCAAGGAACAGGTCCTGATGGCTCATCCGGCGGATCGACATGCCGGTGGCCCCGAGCGTGGCCTCCACCCCGGCTAACAGGCTGTTGAATTCGGCGAGCACCTCCCCGTGTTCCTGGCGCGAACGTTCGATACACTTCACAGCTGAAAGACTCGAGCGCCCGCTCGATTTCATTTTCCGTTTCCACTCGAAGTCCGGTGACTCATGGTGAATCCGGGGATTCCAGATGAAGTACAGGTGCAAAAAGTGTTGCAGGTAGAAACCCGCGGCCTCCCGGCCCCGCCACAGCTCAACGTGCAGACGATCGAGTTCGCGAAGCACCTGGCTCTCGTTCCGGCGCTCCCGGATGTAGCGGGATACCAAATCGCCGGCGCCCTCTGAAATCTCAAACCGCACTTGCATGCGCATGGACCGTTCGGGCAGCGACCTCACGAGAGCTTCGAGGAGCCCCTTGAGGCGATTCCTTCCCTCATCGCTCGCGTAATAGGATTGAATGCCTCCAACCTCATAGCCCGCCACCAGAGACCCGTCGATTTGCACCGCAACGTTTTCCAGCAAGTCCCGGATGCGGAGTTGCTCGCACAACGGGGGCGCGCTCACAGATTGTTCATACCGTTCAACCGTCAGCGGCATGCCTAATCTCCCAACCGCAGGTATTCCCTTGTAAGTTCCCGGTCCCGCTCCAGGGCGGAGTAGACATGCGGCTTTGCGTGGAACATGACCCAGTCCTGAAGGTAGCCGCGCTGCTTGCCGTACTTGAACAGCATCAGCGCCGGGATGCTCAGCACGGGCACGACGTACTGCAGGACCATGTTCATTGGCAAACCGAACATCTCCCGGTGAAGAAACCTTCCGAGAATGTTCGCAACAACCGCCAGTGCGAGAATCGCGAACAGGTCTTCGGCTTCGAGGCCGAAGAACGTGACTCTCGTCCGGAGATTGCGATATGCAGGTGTCACCTCAAGCGACATTGGTCCCTTCCTTCTTCTCAGGTAACTCCCCCGGTGCCCCGAGCCACGAAGAACTCCGCAAGCCGCACAAGCCCTGAAAGAAGCAAGCAGAGGCCGGCTGCGACGAAGTGCCTCATCCATCCCTCCGTGGGGTGGATCCGCGTGACGATTCCCATGCGCAACGCCCCTGCCGCCACTTGCAAGCCTGCGTAGACCGGCATCAGCACATTGCAAATCCAGTCCACCAAACTCATCAGAGACATCCAGTAAACGTCCGGATCGTTCCACGCCCTTTGTGAAGCGAATGTTTCCATGGCGCGCAACAAGCCGGAAGCCATCAGGCAGAGAAATCCTCCATACATCGCGGCGGCGTAGGACTCCGATCGGGCAAATTTCAGCACTGCGATCGCGAAGAACAGACCAGCCAGTGTGGGCAGAATCACGTTTCCCGCCCAATTCGTCAGGTTGAGAATCCCGTGGGTGAACGACATCGAAGTTCCTACCCCTCCATCGAAAGCACCAGTTTCCAGATTCCTGAAACGCAAAGCATTGCCAGAGCAACAGCGACTAACCGCATGGCCGGGCGGCGGGTCGCAAAATTGATGATGGCGCCCACGATCGCAAGCCCTGCTGCAATTGGCATGATGGTCCCAGCCAAGTAAGTCCACAGACTGTCCAGAACGTCGGCGGTGGCAAACGGCGTGCCCGTGTTGTAGCTCTGAATCAGGGAGTACGTCGTTTGCGTGCCGAGCAAGAACATCGCCGTGAGGATGGACGGCAGAGGGTGCCCGCCCGAGGCCGTGTCAAGGATGGCGCGCAGTACGAAATAGGCTGCGAGGGTCGTCACCATCCGCCCGGCTACGAAATTCGTCACGAAGTTCGAGACGTCGGATTGAAATGAACTCAGCCACGAGGTTCCAATCCCTCCAGATGGCAACGGGGCTGCGACACCGAACGAACTGAACCATCCGACGAGAGGAACGAGTGTCACGAACACGACCACCCAAAACATCCATTTGGTAAAACCACCACCAATGAGGAACGTGGTTCCACCCTCGCGTCTCAGGCTGAGGCCCGCCAGCACCAGCGCGACCAAGGAGGCAGCCGGCGCGAGCTGCAAGAGAACTTGGATGATGTCGTTCAAGAGTTGCGGGACAGCCATTGTTCCGTCCTTCCTTTCTCTTTCACAAAGCCGTTCGAAGTGAAACCTGGGCGGAGGTTGGCAGGCAGCCAGCGCCATTTCTCTCCTTTCCTGAACTGCCTGCCAAGCCCGCTGGTAGACGCGTGCCGCCTCGGTTTACGTCACGCCTCCGGTTCCATTCGTGATCCAAAACTCGATCAACCGGGTTATCCCTGAAACGGCCAACAGCCCAGCTGCTGCTGCGAGCCATCGGCCAACACCGCGCCCGTTCAGCCACGAGATAACTGCGCCGACCACAGCGCCTCCGGCCCCTATTGGAGCGATGACATTGCCAATCCAGTTGATGAAGTTCAGGAAAGCGCCTTCCGGCTGCGCAGCGGTTTCTCCCTGGACGGCCACATTCGTCGCTGGCTGGTTTCCAAGGTTCTGCGCCAAGACGAACTGGCTTCCCAAGATGAAGCAGATGGCGGACACAGCCAGCGCTCGCTTCCATGCCTCGCCTGCCTTCGTCTTCATGGAGTTCGGTCCCCCTTTCTGCTTCGCCGCCTCTCTCCGGTTCAACAGCTCGAGGAGAGAAAAGAGGAAGCGGGGAGAAAGCTAAAACCAGTTCTCGCGTTTGTCAAAAAAGTGAGAGGCGTTGCAGTGGAAACCGAGGGGAAGGAAAAAGTGAGGACCGCTTTGCGAGGCATTGTGGAACATCGAGAAGGGCCACAATCGGCGTAGGTCCATTTGCGAGATCACACACCGGCGCAAGATATCGATAGTTCCCGGGAGAAAATCGTGCATAAGGATCGAGGACGCCCTAGTTTATGGACAGGTCTTCTGGCTGGATCTCAATTCGATGGTGCGAAATGCCGGCCTTTTGCAAAGCCTTCCTCTTTTGTTCGATATACGATTCGTCGTAGACACTTTCCAAAGTCTCTCCGAGTTCAGCGAGAGCCGCTTCCAGCTTGGCGAGTTCTGCGTCAAAGTCTGCTGTCTCGAAACGCCACTTCTCGCGGCACGCGTAACATTGCCCCCGGTCATCAAGATTCAAATACATCCGGGCAATGCCATGCTTGTACAAGTTGATCCCGTTCATTCGCCCCATGAACATGAAGCCGGCACAGCGCTTTTCGCCGAGCTTGTCCACCAGCGGTTTCCAATTGGGCTCCATTCCCCGATCAACCTCGCTACTGCTGGGGCGCCTGCTGCGCAGTGCTTTGCGTGCCCGTTTGCTGATACATATCGCTCAGTTCTCTCCTAAGCTGCAAGAGCTGGCGGAGCTCTTCCCCGGTGGGGAGCGTTGCATTGTTCGCCTGTTGTATTGCGGCTGGCCGCGCCTGTCCTTCGCCTGACGCGGTGACTTTTTCCACTACGACGTAGAACCGCGTGTTTCCTGGCACGGTGACAACGATGTTTTGGTTGAATGCCAGGCTATTCAGTTCCTGGTCTCCCGCAATTCCGATATTTGTGGCCAGGCGGTCGCGCAGAAGGGCGCTCTCCGACAGCGGCCCGTTGAACCCGTTGGTGCCTCCCGCCCCCACCAAATATGTCGCCACTGTCCCGAGACCCGTGAAGGTTCGCACGAGAAAATTGGTTCCCGTCTTTCTCCCACTGACATTGCCCTTGAGAGGCCCGAACGACAGGCTCATTGCCGCGGCATCGATCTTCTGCGTGGCCCCGTCGGGCAACTGAAGAGCATCGAAGTGGATCGCCACGTTCCCAGAACGGTCCGCCTGCTGGAGGGTGCCAAGCACCTTCGCTCCCGCGGGCACAACAATTTGTCCGTCCTTTTCATAGTTGTACTCGATAGCCGCCACAATCGGCGTTTTAATGGCGCTATTCACAACGGACTGGAGCCGGGCTACCAATCTCGTCCCGGCTGGCAATTCCAGCGCGACCGGATTCTCCTCCAGCGCGGTCGTGGTCATTCTCGTGCCACCACTCGCTGAATTGTTTTCCACACTCCGAACGAACACTAGTGACGGCTTACGAAGGTCAGCCGACGCTGACTGCATTGACGAACTAGAAGGCGCAGGTGCTTGCTGGCTCGTCGTTGGATCCGAAAAATCAATTTTCCCCAGCGCGTACGGCCCCGCATTTCTAGCAACCTGCGTGGTTGAAGACTTTGGCTGCACTCCAATGGACGATTGGATAGGTTGCGCCGTCCGGCCCACGTCTTCAGGAGTAACGCCTTGGCTCCCAAGGACCTCGGGTTGCCCGGTTTGTGCGTTCAGCAGAGGTGTCACCGATCCCGTTTGCGCAGTCCCCTGCTGGCCTGGCGTCACCCTGCGTCCCAAGTCCGGCGTTCCCGCTCGCCTCGCGTCCGTTGATTTCCTCGCCGTGTTCGAGGAGGAAAACACCCCGAGGAACACGAGCAGCACCGCAATGGCAGCCCCTGCGAGCAGAAAGAGCGAACGGCTTCGATCGCGCCCCAGTTCGCGCCGATTCGTAACTTGGTGTTCCCGCCGCGCCTTGTCGAAGGCTTGACGAAAGATTCCACGCCACCCCGGACGGGGGGAGACCTTTGTTTCATCGATCAACGGCTCTTCTGCAGTGCTGGCTTCTGGCGCTCCAATGGCTTTTTTCTCATTTTCTTCTGCCATTTTGGTCCTCCCGCGAAGTGCTCACTCCGAACCCGATTGGCGCCAAGGCGGGGCGGTCGACAGCACCCGACTCCGCCACCTGCAACAAGAGCGTCTCGTTCGACTGCTTGTATGGCGGACGCTCAAACACTACGACACCGTCCGCGCGCTCGGTAGGTCCCAGCCGGCGTCTGTTCAACCGAAAATCCAGCACCGGCAGTTGCTCGGCAGTTGACCATTTTGCGTGGTGCTTCAGTTTTCCCGAGGTTGTTCTTCCTCCGAGTTGTACTTGTGGCGGCATCAACAGGATCGCGTGCCGGGTAGGGTTCACCACGGAAAACAAGACAACGACTCTCTGGCCTCCGTCGATCACCCGGCTGACTCCGGCACGAACTCGGTCGCCACTCTCGGTTTCTTCGCCCACGCGCTGCCCGTACAGGACTGGCAACGGCGCGCGCTCTTGCTGTTCGAGAAACTGGTCAAGGCCGCTACTTTGAATATCCTCCGGCAACGGGGCACTCCGAACTGGCAGGGGATCTCCAACAGCAGAAAAGACCGTACTCGCCCCGTCTCCCGGTTTCGTGAGCTTTTTGATGTCTCGACCCTCGGTCCCACTGGCTTGCATCAATGGGACGGTCGTTCCAACCAAGGCGAAAGGGAATGCTGAAGGCGCCACGAAAAATCCCCTGGAAGCCTGGTATTTCAGCAGGAAATCAACATGAGTGCGGTCTGGAGAATTGCTTTCTCCTCGGCTGATCAACAGCAAGCTGACTTCGTGTCCACCCGCTGTCGAGATCAGAAGGTTCGTCTCCGATGGCTTGGTGGAGCTAGCCTTCACGAAGACGAGTTTCGGCTCGCGCTCCGAGTGCTCGACTTGAAACGCGGACGGATCTCCTACGACGACCGAGTTCACGGTCTCTGGCAATCGGATGGCAGTTACATACCGGACCGCCACCTCGACCACCGTGACTTTCCCTTCGAGGTCTGTCTCGGTAACGATCCGTGGCTCGACTTTGGGAACCTGTGCGGACGCCGCACCAGCCCCAAGAGAGAAACACAAAAGCCAAAGCCCACGAAGCATCTTCATCGTCCACCTCCATATCCTGTCGCGGAGCTCTGCGCTGCGAGTCTCCGCGCAGTCTCGCGCCGCATGGCGCGATATAACTGGGCCACACGACTCACGTAGTCGAAAACTTCTCGGGAAGAGTATGCCAGACCCCGCGAAAGGATCTGAGACTCACCCACTTGATAGGCGGCAACCGCAAGCCGTAGATCGCCCTTGAACAGACGGATCAACCAAGCCAGGTACGCAACTCCGCCTCGAATGTTCTCTTCGATGTTGAATCGGTCTGGCACTCCGAACCGAATTGCCGTCGCGGGCATGAGTTGCATAAGGCCCGCCGCGCCCTTGCTCGAAACCGCATAGGGGTTCCAGCCTGACTCCGCCTGGATGACTGCCTCCACGAGTTCTACAGGGACCTCGAAGGCCGACGCGTAAGATGCCGCACATCGTTCGGAGAATTCGTGCACGCTTGTTGGCTCCTCTGCCCAAACTGCCGGGGCACTGAACCCGATAAGGAAAATAAACGCCTTCGCGATCGCGTTCATCGGTTCAATTCTCAAACTGCGGCACAAGCTACAGCGCCCGTTCCATTGAGCTTGTCTCTGTACATCTTCGAATCCACAATGAGACCCTCAAAGCCCTCGCGGAGCAGAAGTCTGCCTCGATCTCCTTCCGTCTTCGCCAACAATGGCAAGAGAACGTCTCTCTGTTCCGGCATGATCTCCTTGACTCCAAGAATTTGCAGCGCCTGCGCCAGGTCCAGCATTTCGGCGATCGAGGGCGGTTTTTCCATGTTCCAGCCGCGCAGCGCGTGGGCTAAACCGGCCATCTGACCGAGTAGCGCTTGCGCCTGGTTTGCGCTCCGTACGGCCAGGATTTCGACCTCCCGTTCGACCGTGGGATACTCGAAACGCAAATAGAGACATCTCCGGCGCAACGGGTCACCCAAGCGCCGTTCCTCGTTCGAGCTCAATACGACAAAAGGAACCGTATCCGCCTTGATCGTCCCCAGTTTGGGAACCGTAAGCTGCCATGCGCTCAAGATTTCCAGAAGCAGCGCCTCAAAGGCGTGGTCCACTTTGTCGAGTTCGTCGATCAACAACACGCAAGGCTTCAACTTGTGGCGGAGCGCCCGCAACAACGGACCTTCTGCGAAGAAATCGAGAGAGTGCAGATGGTTTCGGATTCCATCCCAGTCCTGGCCCAAGAAGTCCTTTTGCGTTTCGAGGAAGAGCCTCTGCAGGGACTCATCAAATTTTCCGATGGCCTTCTCTTCCGTGATTCCTTCGTAGCATTGCAGGCGCTCCACTGTGGTATCGGCGGCAGCCGCAACCGCATAGGCCAGTTCTGTTTTTCCACACCCGGGCGGGCCTTCCACCAACAGCGGTTTCTGCATCTTCGCGGCCAGGTACACCACCTGAAGCGTGACGGGATCGATCACGTACCGTGCGTCACGGAGCCCTTCCGCGAGTTCTCCGGCCGATCGAAACACAGTTCTCACCTCCGCTGTGGGGGCGGAACATACCGCAGAACCTTCGGACACGCACTCGACCGACATGACCCATCTGCGCGGGCTGTCAGGAAATACAAGGTTACTTCGATTGTTTGCTGGGCCCAGGCCTGGACCGTCTATTAGGCACGCCTGGAGACTCAACTCTGTTGGAACAAAAGGTGATAGGGCACCTAAAGGAAAGCCTCTCCGAGATTGTCCGGCAAGGAACGCTCGCTACTTAGGAATTTTTTGGCCAATTCAATCTTTCATGGCTAACTTTGATTTTGGTCCCTCCGCACGGCCCCAGGAAAGGCCTCGTGGCAAACGCTCTCTCACTGCCCACTACCTGAGCCTGTCTTCGCGCAGTCCGTGAAAACAATTTTTGCCAATAGCACACTTCATGGCTAACTTCGCTCGGGCTTTCTGCTGTGGTACGAGGCTCAGACATGGCCGGGTGCATACTCCGTCTGGACGGCACGCTGGAGAAAATGTTTTCGCCAATCGCATACTTCATGGCTAACAACGGCATGGACTTGCGATTCACACTCAACTGTCGTCGCATTGCTGGAAGTTGGTCCGTGAAGTTCGGCTCTGTCGCCACCCCCCTGTGCTCCGCGAGCAATTTCTTGGCAATCTCATACTTCATGACTAACTCTCTCGACCATTTCTCTCCGCACCTTTTCAGGAGATTTGACAATCTCGTGGTTCTCCCCTAGAACCCAACGCGTGCACGACACTCAACAGCTGAATCATGCTTGCGTTCAGGAGCTCATCGACCGCCAACTGCCGGAGGGCGGTTGGTCTTTCACCTCAGATACGAAGCAGTCGGCCGTCGAACCCACGGCCTTAGCCCTTCTGGCGTTACGGTCCAATTCGGCCCGCGAACGGGACGCTGCTATCCGGTTCCTGCTTCACATGCAGAATGCAAACGGCAGCTGGCCAGCCTCCAGCGGTGACGACGGGGGAGGGTCTGGACTTACGGGACTGGCTCTCTATGCTCTTAACCACTGCTGTGCCCAAGGGATGGTGAACAACCGAGCGGTCCACTGGCTGATAGAGTTCCGAGGATGGGAGTCACATTGGCTATGGAAATGGAAGTTTCGAACCAGCGATCGTCACGTCCGCTTTGATCCTGATAAGTTTGGCTGGCCTTGGATGCCAGAGACAGTCAGTTGGGTGGTGCCGACTGCATACTCACTCCTAGCCTTAAAGCATGTCTGTGGCGGTTCACAAGAGGACCTCGTACAGCACCGTATCCGGCGCGGCGTAGAAATGTTGTACGACCGAGTCTGCCCTGAGGGAGGATGGAACGCAGGCAACGGCGTCGTCTACGGTTTTCCGCTAGCTCCCCATGCCGATGCAACAGCCCTAGCTCTGCTCTCTCTATTGAGTGAGCCTCCGAACGATTTCATAACTGTGAGTCTTGGCTGGCTTGAGCGACGCGCCGAGACATGCTTCGCCCCGTGGAGCCTTGCCTGGATTATTCTCGCCCTCGACGCCTTTGGACGCCCCACGGAATTGTTGACCGACCGCCTCTCCTCTGTTGTTGATCCCGCTGTGGTTAACGATTGTGCGACTCTCGCCATAGCTTCACTGGCGCTCGGCTGTGCCCACGGGCCAAATGCATTCGGAGTGGACCCATGAAAGTTGACCGACGGACATTTCTCGCGGGCTCCCTAGGGCTCGCTGCCGGCGCGGTTGCGACCACGCTGCTAGAGAAACCCAAGCACCGCGTCATCCGTAAACAACCATGGTCCAGGGTGGCTATCCTCCGCGTCGAATCTTATTCTCACAACCTCGAAAATATCTTGCATTCCGGGCTGGAGCTGTTTCACCTGGACGTTCGCGGTAAAAGTGTCCTGCTCAAACCCAACCTCGTCGATTACATTCCCGGAAATCATATCAACACGCACCCCTTCCTAGTTTCCGCTGCCGTCGAGTGCTTTCGACGCCTCGGTGCGAAGAGCGTGCTCATCGGCGAAGGACCTGGCCACCAGAGGGACACAGAGCTAGTTCTACTCGAGAGCGGCTTCAGCGAAGAACTGCGCCAACTGAAAGTTCCTTTTGTTGACCTAAATCGCGACGAGCTGGTTATGACGCCCCTGCTCGCGACCTACACGGGCATGAAACATCTTTGGTTGCCCCGGACGGTGTTCGAGGCCGACTTCGTCGTCTCCATGCCTAAAGTGAAGACGCATCACTGGTCCGGCATCACGCTCAGCATGAAAAACATGTTCGGTGTTGTACCAGGAGCGAAGTATGGCTGGCCAAAAAACATTCTTCATTGGAAAGGAATTCAGGAAAGTATCCTCGACGTTTGCGCCACGGTGCCGGTTCACTTCGTTATCGCCGATGCGATTGTGGCAATGGAAGGAAACGGACCACTGAATGGACACCCGCGGCCGCTCAACCGAATTGTGCTGGCCGATGATCCGGTGGCGGCGGATGCCACTTGCGCAAGGCTCATGGGACTTGACCCGACCCGAATCACGCACATCCGAATCGGAGCCCAGTTTCTCGGCAACGCCTCTGTGGAGCGAATCGACCAAGTCGCAGAGGCGGTGTGCGCGCCAGCCAACCCTTTCGAGGTTGTCCTGGAATTTCAACACCTGCGCGTGACAGGTTCCGCCCAACGAGATCCCTGAGATGAAAGCCAACACAAAGAACGCAGCGGACTTTCCTTCACGGGCCGCGACGCGCCGTTTTGACCCACTTGAACCTGTGATCGATTCCCTGTAGCCTCGGGAAGCTCACGCCCTTCGGTGCCCGCTCTCAAGAATGGTTGCTGCGACGGGCAATTCATCAAATGAAGACAGCGAAGTTTACTAAGCTCGAAAAAAGGGTCGGGGACATTGCCAGTCGGCGAGCCCGTCGGCAACTGATGCAGGTTCCCTGGGATCGCTTCCACAAAGCGTACGAGGAATATATCCGGTGGCAGGCATTCGCGCTTTGGGCTCGCGCCATTGTTGAATTGGAAGGCAGTACTCCTTCCTGGCTCAAAGCAATTCAGCGAAAGCGTTGTCCGGGCTTTGTGGAAGAAGCGGCTCGTTCAAATGAGCCGGGACTACTGGGTCTCCAGCTGCTTCCGTGGGTTCACAATCAAGCTTTCGGGTTGGCAAAACAGGAGGGGTGGCTTGATGCGCTCGTCTTCTATGGATTTAGAGACACCCGCTCCCAGGGATACTGGACATATTGGGAGCATTGCAAAAGCGAATGGAAGAAACGACCGCCAGCGTCAGTCCCCACCTTTGCGCAGTGGAGGCGTTCGGCCTTGAACTGGAAACTCCACGGTGACGTCAGCTGCACTGCAGTGACGAAGGCGGTTGAGAAGTACATCGACTTTGAGGCATTCGTCTATTGGTTGCGCCCACTCTTTCAAACGGCAAAGATCCAACTGCCGGCCAACGTCACCCTTGAATTAGGTCGAGAATATCCCAGCTTGCTCGAATTTGTGAATAGAGAGGTTTCAGCCGCTTACGAAGACAAATCGAGGAGGTGGCAACGCCTGTTCAGCTGGGGCAAGGATCACGTTCTATCTCATGCGAAAAAGGAAGGCTGGCTTGACTTGGTTCTTCGCCAAGCACGGATTCACCCTCGCCATGTACGCATGTCGGATTACGCGCGCCTTTGGGGTGGATCCCGGGCTGAGAATCCTCCGTCTCCTCACCCTTCCTTTGGCGAATGGCGAAAAGAAGCAGAGAGCTATGTCAGAACGAGTCGGAAGTGAGGGCCGTCCTGGTTTCGCACGCTGCGACATCTTAAGGGAGTCACGCTTCTGTCGATCCGGAGCGGGCATTCAGCGGAGGGCACCTCTTGTTGTGTCTGAAGAACACGTTTCCGCGAATCGTCCTCCCGCAGTGTTCACAGGTCCTCACAACTAGTGCGTGCTTACGAAAAGCCTCCATCCCCTGCGCCACAACCTTGCCGGCAGCCGGCGCAAGATCCATTGAGCTAGCAAGCCAATCCCGTGTCTCCTCATCTAGAAAGTCGGTTTTGATCAATGCGCCGTATCGTGCACAGAACTTTGTCAAAGACTCTTCGGTGACCCGGGGATCATAGAGTTTGAGCACCCCAAGAAAGACAAAATGCTCGATCACCCCTGCATCTACACCGAGTTGCCTCGCCAGATCCGCCCAAATTCGTTTGGCTCGACAAGACCGAGGGAGTCTTGACGAGTCACGTGGTGCGACAGATATGAAATCATTCGATGGTGTGCCGGCATTCTCCTCTTCGCGCGGGCTCAGCGCTAGTTCTTCGGTCCTAGGCTGATGGTCATCCGGCGGCCGCGTCAGGCGCCCCGCCTTGTGCGCCTCGTCGATGGAATCGCGGGTAATGCGAGGATCCCGAACCTCGAGCAAACCCTCAGCAATTAGGCGTTGGATTGTGCGGCTGCCCAGATGCAACTCCTGCGCTAGAGTCCGTCGAGCGTATCCTTCTAAATGAACGCGACTGCTCTTGCCCAAGACAGCGAGGCGATAGCGGATGGCAGTTTCGGACCGATGTAAGACTTTGCCGATGAACTTTGCTGTCTTGTACCCTGCCATAGTGAGCAGACTTCGGTCGTCATCTTCGGTCCACGGCTGCCGGGAACGCTGTCGGTCTTTTCGGGGAGTCTTAAGAACAAGTCCGAGCGTGGCTGCCCGCCTCCAGATCGAGTGAGGCTGCCAGCCGGGATGTCGCCGGAGGAGTTCGCGCACCGCGTCTCGTTTTCCTTTCCACCCCCTGCCATAACCTTTCCGAAGGATTTCATCGTCTTCTGGCCTCCAGGCTGTCCGCTGGTGGAGCTTCCTATCCGAAGGTTGCTTTAGCCGACGGATTCGTCGCCATAACTCCGCACGTCCGAGACAAGGCTCGTGCTTCAGAATTCTTTCGATTGCATCGTGTGAACCAGTCCGGCCCCGCCTCGCGCCTTCGCGCAAGATTTGGTCGATTTGTTCCGGAGAGAAAAACCGGAAAGAAGAGTTGCCTGTCACACTGACCCAACGATCTGCCATGGCAAAGGACACCATGTTGAATCTGCTCGAAGGACAGGTTTGCTTCGGTGAAGGTTCAACCCCCTGTCAACCACCGATGTTTTAAGGAAGCGTGTTTCCCGAGGCGGCGTAGTGCCGAGGATGGCCCCAGCAGTCTTCTGGGCCACATCCCGTAATCTTCAGTACCGGATCGCCCTTCTTCTCTGCTCGGAAAAGCGGCCGGTGCGGAAGGGCCAGATAATGCCCGCAGCAACTTACGAACGGTGAAATACCTTGCTCCTGGTCGGAACATCGTCCAGCGAGAGATACAATTTGGAAGGTGTCTAAGGAAATACGGTGGTTCTACGGTTGCGTCATCCACGCCGGGGCGTTGAACAAGCGGACGATTTGGCAGGGATTGCGACCGGAAGGCACGTAGAGGTGAAGCGGAGCATTCCCTTATCAATAAGCAAGGGCTGATTTGCGTGCTGACCCTGTTTCTGCTTTCGTTTGGCTTGGCACGTCTTCTGAAACTGCGAGGAGGCATTCTCTGCCGTCGAGCTCGATGGTCTCCGCCGAATAGATCGTCTCGATAGGCTCACCGGTACTTCTCCGGAAGCGGGTTATGCGATTCCGGACGCCGTGCTCGCGAAGCTCGACCAACATCCGCTGGCGCTCGGTCGGATCATCCCAGATGCCGATCTCAAACACAGTTCGGTCAAGAACGTCTTGGCGCGAATAGCCGTAGCGGCGCTCGAATGCGTCGTTTACGTCCAAGATGCGGCCTTCCTCGATGGTCGTGATAGAAAATGCGATGGGGCTTGAACGGAACACCTTCGTAAATCGCTCTTCTGAGAGAGTCCGGTCTTTCTCAGCTTTCCGAAGCGCCTGCTTTGTGATTTCGAGATCGGCAAGACGGTGCTCCAACTCGGTCCCATAGATCTCCGCACGCTCGTACAAGCGCGCGTTCTGAATGGCAACCGCGGCAGGGATAGCGAGCGACTTGGCAAGACGCATATGCTCCGGCGAAAAAGCGTTCCCGCGTGTATCTCCGAGCGAGAGAAAACCAAGGACCTGCTGCGATGCCACAAGCGGTACACAAAGCCAAGACCGTAGATGGGAAAAGCCTTTGAAAGCATCCCACTCTGCCTCGCTCGTCGTGTCAGGCACGAGCAGACTATTCTTGGTAGCAAGAACCTGCATTAGAAACCGACTGTCCTTCGCATCGAGGGTGAGGGGAGATCTTGGGACTCGACGATTCGTTTCGTAATTGTGAGCCTCACGCGCAAGGAAGAGGCGGGTATCTGCCTCCACGAGCAGCACTCGCGCTGACTCACACGGAATCAGTTTCAACAACGATTGGAGTAGTGTGTCGAGAACATAATCCATGCTGAGGTTCTGCGTGAGTGCGAGGCTCGTCTTGCGGAACGCTTCGGCTTCCTCCCACGCCGACTCGGCCAAATCGAGGTTCCTGGCCATCTGCTCTTCTGCAGACTTTCGCGCTGAAATGTCCAGGGCAGTTCCTGCGAGGCGTAGGACATTCCCCGCGGAATCCCGGATCGCGACTCCGCGGACCCACACCCAGCGGGTCGAGTTGTCTGGTCTGGTGATGCGGAACTCTTCGTCGAACTGGCCGGTCTGCACCGATTCGCCGAGCCGAGAAAGAACGCGGACACGGTCCTCGGGGTGTATGACCTCTTCGTAGGATTTGGGATCTTCCTTCAGTGACTCACAGGAGCGGCCGGTGATCGCTTCATAAGCTGGGTTGACGTAGAGGACCTTCATGTTCTCAGCGTCCAGCATCCAGACAATCTCATGGATGTTGGTGGCCATCTGCTGAAATCGTTCTTCACTGTCGCGCAGAGCTGCCTCTACTTGTTTCCTACGGGTGATATCGCGCAGAACGGCAACGTGCCGCCCGGGCAGGTAGTGCGCCTTTGCCATATATTCAACGCAGATCGTCTCGCCATCCCCTCGCAAAATCCGTGTCTCGCCGTGTTCGTATTGGCGGTCGAGGAAGCGTCTCCAAGCATCCTCGAAATCTCCCGCGCTTGGGCAGAATTTACCTATTGGCTCACCTATGAGTCCGCCGCGGTCACCGCGGAATAGGGTTAGTGCCGCTGGATTTGCTTCGAGACAGATCCCTTGCTCGTTGAGAATCAGAATCCCATCGAGCGTGCTGTCGAAGACGGACTTGTATTCGCGCTCGGTGGCATCGAGGACGTTCACAGTCTCCCGATGTTCGCGGCGAGCCAAAAGAAGGAAGCGGACATGGAGTACAATTGCGATGCAGAGAGCAATCAGGACGAGCGTGAGCAGCAGGGAGGACAAAGACCCGCCATGGAAATGCGCCCCGAACGCAGCCGCGAGCAGAGTGATAGCTGCGAAGGAGATGAGAATGGAACCGGCGCGCATCCAACGTTGCGACCGAGGTTCAGAGAAGACTCTATGACGTGTTGGCATGGCGCCGCCGCCTTAGCGGACTATGAACCAATGGGCGGTGGCGAGTCCTGGACAAAAGAAACGGTATCGGGCAATTACGCTCCAATACCTTCACCACCCTCGCAGGATGCTATGCCCCGACGTGGGGAGAGTCAATATGCCATCAGCCGTGGCACTGTCCAGCATTTCTGT
>PMES01000146.1 GCA_003154775.1 Acidobacteriota bacterium
TGGGTTCACCGGACGAATACTCTTTCTCAGCATCTCACCTACCTTCGTTGCAACCGTCGCTACAGTTTGTCCCAAATGATCCTGGCCTTGGTCTATCCGATCGTACTGGGCCTGGATCGCTTGGAAACCGCGTCATTCTTACGTTCCAACAGTACCTTCCAATATCTGACGGGCCTGCCGAGTTTCCCCGACCCACAATCCTTGCGTCGCTTCTTACTCCAAGCTCCTGACTCGTTCCGGGAGCAACTGCACCGCGTGAACGACCGACTGCTGCAGAATTTCATCCATCTCCCAGACCACCGATCTCGTTTGATCTTTGATCTCGACAGCAGTGTGGTCACGGTGTTTGGACGTCAGGAGAATGCGGCCGTCGGTTACAATCCCCGTTATCGTGGCAAGCGCTCTTATAACCCCCTGCTCTGCATCGAGGCCAACTCTTCTTACCTAGCGGATACCGAGCTGCGTCCCGGCAACGCTGGCACCTGGGATGGCAGCGTTGAATTGATGGCGACCTGCTTCGTGAACGTACCGCCTGATATCCGGGAGCTTCGCGTTCGGGCCGATGCCGGCTTTGGTTTCAATCCGGTCTTGGAAATCCTCGAAGCCAGACCTTCGCAATATACAGTGGTGGCTCGCCTGACTCAGGCCTTCAAGCGATTGCTCCCCGGCTTGCGATATGAATCCGTCAACCGCCAGTGGGAAATGGCGGACTTCGAGCATCGTCCACATGGTTGGCCGCAGGCCCGTCGTTTCGTCGTGGCACGACGATTCATTCCAGAAGAGGAACCGCAAACCACGCTCTTCACTCTGGGGCGCTACGTCTATCGCGCTTGGGTAACCAATATGGACCTGACGCCGGTCGGCGTCTGGCACTTCTATGACGGACACGCCGGGATGGAACCGCGTATCGGCGAACTGCGCGAAGATTTTGCGCTCCGCAAGATCCCCACCGCCTCGTTTGCGGCAAATGCGCTCTACCTGGAAATCATTCGGCTTGCGTACAATCTGGTCACAGCGTTCCAACGCAACTGCTTGGAAGAATCTTGGCACAACCTGACACTCCAAAAACTGCGCTACAAACTGTTCTTGCTACCCGGCGAACTGACTCGCCCGCAGAACCGCCCAATCCTTCGCCTCAGAGAATCCCCGATCTTACGAGACCTGGCGCACGAAATACTCGAAAAGACCCACGGACTGAAGCCGCTTTGCTCCTGATCATCGTTTTCACGCTGGATTCAGGTAGTAAGGTGTCATCTTTTATTTCAACGAACTCACGCGAGTAATGCAATTGCGCCGCTTCCTTACTCGGCATCCAAGCGTGGACAGGAAAGATACTGCGTCGAATTCACAAATTCACAAGCCAAAACCGCTCGAGAATTGAGGCGGTAACTATGAAAATCGGTCGACTGCTGCAAAAAACTTTGGGACGAACCCACGATTTTCGGCCATTTTTGAGGAAACTCTATGAAATTCACGCCGGATCCAGGAATAACGCTCGTTGGGCCAGACAAAAACTACCTCAGCGATGGACTGAACCCCTAACTTGAGACACTCGGATAAGGCACACTTTGCAGGGAAAGGAACTGCAAGTGGCAAAGAGACGAGTGGGAAGATACCCGAAAGAATTCCGCCGGATGGCTGTCGAGCGATTGAAGACCTGCGACAACGTCGTGGAATTGTCACAGGAACTTGGTGTGCATCGACGGCTTCTCTACAAGTGGCGAGATCAATTCGATCCTTTCGCCTCCGGCGAGGAACCGCCGCCGGGGAACTTACGGGAGTCCACCCTCCGCAAGGAAGTCAACCAGCTGAAGCGGGTGCTGCTTGACAAAACTTTGGAGCTGGATTTTTTCAAAGGTGCCTTGCAAAAAGTAGAGGCTCGACGCCAGAAGAGCGGTATCAGTGGCGAGAGGGCATCTACGACGAAATCCAAGAAGTGATGCCTTTGCAAGGCAGCTTAAGCATCGAACGCATGTGTCAGCTGGCCGGGGTCAGCCGGGCCGGTTTTTATCGTTCTCTGCAGGACCGAGCACCAGTCGAGGAAGACATGGAGGCGCGGAGCGTGATTCAGCAGATCGCTGTCGAGCATCGACGCCGCTACGGCTATCGGCGGATCAGCGCCGAGTTGCGGCGGCGCGGGATGCTGGTGAATCACAAGCGTGTGTTGCGGATCATACGGGAAGATAACCTGCTGGCCGTGCAGCCGCGGGCGTTCGTGGTGACGACGGATTCCGATCACGAGTTCGAGGTCTATCTGAACCTGGCCAGTCGCATGAAACTGACGGGGATGAATCAGCTCTGGGTAGCGGACATCACCTATATCCGTTTGAAGAAGGAGTTTGTGTACCTGGCGGTGGTTCTGGACGCGTTCTCACGCAAGGTGGTGGGATGGGCTCTGGATTGCACGCTGGCGGCCCGTTTGCCGATCGCAGCTCTGGAGCAGGCCATCGCGCAACGACAGCCGCCGCCGGGTCTGGTGCATCATTCCGACCGTGGTGTGCAGTACGCGTGCGGAGACTACGCCCAGATCTTGCAACGGCACCAGATGATTCCCAGCATGAGCCGACCGGCGAACCCCAATGACAACGCCAGTTGCGAGAGCTTTATGAAGACTCTCAAACGGGAGGAGATTTATGCGAACGACTACCGAGATTTAGAACACTTGCTGGGTAACATCGACGTCTTCATCGAACAGTACTACAATCGGTGCCGTTTACATTCGGCACTGGGCTATCGGCCGCCGGAGGAGTTCGAGCAGGAAGCGAGTCCAGGGATAAATTCTGCTGGAGCGACGATGAGTTTTTTCAGGCATGGGGAGATCTATCAGTCCGATGTAGGAGGAAACAGTAGCGGGGAGCGACGGCGGCTTTTACACCGATCGCCTGCTGAACAAGCATATAGATGTTAACGATGGCCCCTCCGTGAATCGGAAAATCCAAGGGGAGGAAATCCTAAAGCCGGAGAAAAAACGAGCTGCCACCGGTAAAAACCACTAACGGAGTTCAGAGATGGGGTCAGTTCGGATGGCGGGCGCGAAACTCCTCGAGGCACTTCCGGGCTGTATCCAGTTCCGAAAACCGGCTGCCTTCCTGTTCCACCAGGTAGTATTCCACTCCGCCCGCGCCCTCCGCAGCCGCGAAAATGTTTTTCCAGTCCGCAACGCCCTCGCCGAACAAAACTGCATATCCCTTCGCCGGGTCCGGCGACCAATCCTTGCAATGCAGCGAACGAATTCTCCCCGGATTTGCACGAATCCAGGCGACTGGGTCCGATCCGGCTTCCAGGCAAGTGCCCACATCCAACTGCAGCATGATCGTGGGTTTCGTGTTCTTCGCGATAATCTCGATAGGCCGCGCATTCATGGGTAGATTCGCGGCCGGAGTGAACTCCAGTTGGTGGTTGTGATAGCCCGCCTTCAATCCCGCTGATTCGAGTTGATCGGCCGCGAAGTTCAGCGTCTCGGCCACCGCCTTCCAGCCGTCTACGCCGGGTTTCGGTTGTGCCGAAGCCATCACCACATACTTGCTGCCCAGAATCAAATTGAAGTCGCGCGCCTTTGGGAGATTTTCTCTGTTGAAGAACGAGCTGTCGTTGTGCGTAGAAAAGCAGCGAATCCCCAGGTCGTCGAGGAGCTTTCTCATCTCCTTCGTCTGGCTCTCGGTCCAATCAAAATACGGCGCGTAGAATTCCACGCCCTGATAACCCATCCCAGCCACCGCTGTCACCGTGGCTTGGGGATCCCGTTTGAGTTCCTCGCGAACGGAATAGAGTTCCAGCCCGACGGGAATAGAAGTTGCGGCGCGAGCATTCAATGCCCACGGAAGGATCGCGGAATAAGTCAGAAACCTGCGGCGCGAGAGGGTTGATAAAGTCATCGCCAAATCCTACCGCAGAATCGGCAGGATTTCATCACCGTGCCTGCCCGACGGTGTTTTCCTTGTAGGCCTTCTGCAAGACGAAGAAGGCCTTTTTCTTGTGACCATCCTGGGAGACGAGTCCCTTGCGATTGTAATAGTCCTGTATTTCCGGCAGGAGCCGCAGTGGCGAACGGAAGTCCATCAGCAGCCAAGGGCTCATTCCCCGCAATTGCGGTATCTGATTCAGCATGACGAACTGATGTTCATAGATATTGGCCTGAAATTCTTCTGTCCAGCGGGTTGAGACATCACCATGCAGGCCGGCCTTTGCGCCGCCGCCAAATTCGCTCATGATGAGCGGCTTTTGAAAGCGAATGTCCCATTGGGTGTGATCAGCGTCGGAGGCCGTATGTTCATACCAGCCGATGTATTCGTTGGTTCCCAGCACGTCCAGGACGTCACCGAGTGGATCGTCGACAATTTTAGTATTGCCCTCCGTGCGCACCAGCAGTGCGGCCGTGACGAGGCGGCTGGGGTCCAGTTGGTGAACGTCACGCACCAGCGTTGTGAGAAAGGCCGTGCGGGCGGGAGTGGCAGGCGTTTCATTGGCGACGGACCAGAGAATCACGGAGGCTTTGTCGCGGTCGCGGCGAATCATTTCCGACAATTGCGATTGCGCTTTGCTCAGCACCACCAGGTTCTCAAAGTGACACGCCCAGTAGACGGGTATTTCCGACCACACCAGTATGCCCATGCGATCCGCAAGCCGCGTCATGCGCTCGCTGTGCGGATAGTGGGCCAAGCGGACATAGTTTCCTCCCAGCTCATGGACCCAACCGAGCAGTGCTTCCGCGTCCTGTTCACTGAACGCGCGGCCGGTGCGATAGGGAGCCTCGGCGTGTACACTAATCCCCTTCAGGAAAATTGGCTGGCCGTTCAGAAGTATTTGTGTTCCGCGGGTTTCGATGGTTCGGAATCCCATCTCGTCTTCCAGCCGGTCTTCTCCCGCCGCCAGGACCACGCGATAGAGCACAGGGTGTTCCGGCGACCAGAGCTGCAGCTTGGCATCCACAAAATGAATCTGGGCCTTTCCATCTGCCTCCGTTTTGCCCGTGACGCCGGTGGTCAGCCCATCTTTATCCAGGGAGACCTTGATTTCCGATCCAACGGGCGCGCCAACAACATGCACCCAGCCATCGATTTCATCTCGCGTTCCTCGCTTCAGATGAAGATCGAATTCATCGATGTAGCGGTCTGGAACTTCGACGAGCGAGACTTCGCGGGTCAGGCCACCATAATTCCACCAGTCCGTCTTCAGTGTGGGCACGCCATCCGCGAGCCTGGTGCTGTCCACGGCGATGACGGCAAAGTTATTTCCATCTCGAAGGGCTTGCGTGATTTCGCAATCGAATCCTGTAAAGCCTCCTTCGTGTTCGCAGACGGCGTGGCCATTGATCCAGAGATAGGAGCGATAATTTGCCGCTCCAATGTGCAGGAAGACGCGCTTGCCCGGGGTCTTGTGGTACTCGAAATCTTTCTCGTACCAGAGCGGCCCTTCGTAGAACATCAGCGACTCACGTTGGGTGTTCCAGTCTCCGGGAACTTGCAGGGTGGGAGACTTTGCGAAATTGTACTCGATCGGGCCCGTGGAATCGGTTTGTGCCAGATTTTGCGCAAAGCCGCTGCTTCTGGCTTTTCCATTCGAGTCGTACAAACCGTTTCCATAGGGATCAACGATCACGTGCCACGCGCCATCCAGACTAACGGTATGCCGGTGATCCACTGCAGCCAGCACCGTGGAGGGTTGCGCTGGGGACTCGTCCGCGAACAAGGCTGCATTTCGCGAAGTGGGGAAGAACACGCACAGCGCGAGGACGAGAACAATGGCGATGCGCACGGCTCGGTTATGGGGGTTCCCGAAGCGAAAACTTGGCAACCGTGAATTGCGAAACATGGGATCTCCCTTCAGGAAAATTCCCTCGGCTAGAAAGTTAGAGCCCGGTAACAACCCGAACGGCCACAAGACGGTTTAGGTTGAAACCGCTTGCCCGGACCACCGCTGCTAATACTTCGATTCAAACACATAGCTGCCGGAGCCGAGCTCCGCGGTAACGGCATCTTCCAGTTGCAGCACGTGGGAAACGCCGGTGCTCGCTTGGAGCGATGCACCGTTTTCGGTGACCTGCCCCAATTTCGCTTTGGGCAGCCGCACCGTGGCTGTGGTGTTGGCGGGGATTTCCACGCGAAGCGTGAGTTTGCCGTCTTTGATCTCCCACGCACTGGCGACCTGGCCATACATACTGTGCACCGAGGCCTTCACAAACGTCAAGCCGCCGCCGGGGCGAGGCTGGATAAGAATGTGCTTGTAGCCGGGGTGTTGCGGGTCAATATCGATTCCGGCCGAAACGCGATACATCCATTCGCCGATGGCGCCGTAGGCATAGTGATTGAAGGAGTTCATGCCTTTGTCCTGGAAGGAGCCGTCGGGCTTGATGCCGTCCCAGCGCTCCCAAATGGTTGTTGCGCCCTTCGTCACAGGGTACAACCATGACGGATACTCCTTGCGGTTCAGCAGCATGTAGGCTTCATCGAGATAGCCGTAATCGCTGAGGACCTGGCAAAGCAGCGGCGTGCCGAGGAATCCCGTGGTGAGATGGCCAAATTTCCTAACGTCTTGCGCCAGGCGCTCCGCGGCGCCTTTCCGTTGGGCTTCGGGCAAAAGGTCAAAGGCCAGGGCAAGCGAATAGGCTGTCTGCGTGTTGGCGGAAAGGCGGCCATTCGGCGTAACGAATTCCTTTTGAAATGCGGCTTGGATCTTTTCCAGCAAAGCAGCGTAGGTAGACGCGTCCTCCGTTTTACCGAGGATTTGCGCAGTTTGCTGAAGCAGGGCCGTGGACCGCGCGAAGTAGGCCGTCTGGATCAAGTCCTTGTCCGTGGTAGCGCCCGGATAGCCAGGATCGGTGGTGGCGAAAGCCAGCCAATCACCAAAGTTGTGACCGCTGCTCCAGATGTAGCGATCGCCCGCTTCGCGCCGCATGTATTCCACCCAGGCTTTCATGCTTGGGTATTGTTCTTGCAGAATGCGGCGATCACCGTAGGAGAGATACATCGTCCACGGCACGACGGTTGAAACGTCGGCCCAACCAGTCGAACCGGACTCTCCCTTGCGCGTGCGATGCGACAGCACATTGGGAATCACATGCGGAACCGCACCGTCATCCTGCTGATCGAGGGCGAGATCCTTGAGCCATTTGGTATAAAATGCGGCGGTATCGTGATTGAAAGAAGCGGTGCGGGCAAAGACCTGGGCGTCACCGGTCCAACCCAGGCGCTCATCTCTCTGCGGGCAATCCGTGGGGACATCGAGGAAATTTCCTTTCTGCCCCCAGATGATGTTGTGCTGAAGCTTGTTCAGGAGCTCATTGGAAGTTTCAAAAGTACTGGAGGGCTGAATCGCCGAATGGACAACCACGCCCGTGAAGTCATCGAGAGATGGTTCACCGGGCCAACCGCTCACAGCCACGTAACGGAACCCCTGAAAAGTGAAATGGGGTTCAAAACTTTCCACGCCCTGGCCCTTGGCGGTATAGTGAATGGTCTCCTTCGCGGAACGCAGATTTTCCGTGTAGAAATTGCCAGCGCTGTCCAAAACCTCGGCGTGTCTAAGGATAATGGTTGTGCCTGCAGGCGCGGTCACATGAAAGCGCACCCAGCCGACCATGTTCTGCCCCATGTCAATGACCGTATCGCCAGCCGAAGTTTTCAGAATTCTTATGGGTTTGAGTTCCTGGATTTCCCGCACGGGCGGCCCTGCGGGAGCAACCAGCTTGGCCTTTGGGGAATCGAGCAGCGTTACGCCCTTCCAATCCTTGTCGTCGTAGCCGGGAGCGCTCCAGCCTGCGCGCTCCATGCGCGCGTCATACGTCTCGCCGTCGTAGATGTCCGAAAGCAAGATGGGGCCCGTCGTCGCCTTCCAGTTTTCGTCCGTGCTGACGATTTGCTTCTTGCCGTCTCTGTAGGTAATCACGAGCTGGGCCAGCAATCCCAGCCGCGTGCCATACGAATTCCGCCTATTATCCCAAGTCATATTTCCGCGGAACCAGCCGTCCCCCAACAAAGCACCCAGGCAATTCACACCCGGTTTCAAATCCGAGGTGATGTCGTAGGTCTGATATTGATAGCGAAAATCGTATGCGGTCCAGCCCGGCGTGAAGTATTGATCACCGACTCGCTTTCCATTCAGCTCGAGTTGATAGAGTCCCATGGCCGATGCGTACAGACGGGCGCTGACGACGTTTTTCTTCACCTGAAATTCACGGCGGAGTATAGGCACGGGATTCGATTTCGAGGTGTCTTCCTGAAGATTCAAAGTAATCCAGCGCGCTTGCCAATCCGAATCGTGGAGCAGTCCCATTTCCCAGAAGGCGGGAGCGCTCCAATCCGAGGTGCGGCCCAGATTGTCCGTGACGCGCACCTGCCAGTAGTAGCGGCGGCCGGTTTCGAGCGCAGGTCCCTGGTAGACAACATGAATGGAAGCATCCGAGGCTAGCTTGCCGGAATCCCAAAGCAGCTTGTTCTTAGTCAGATTTTCTTCGGAAGTGGCCAGGCGGATTTGGTAGGCCGTCTGCAACGTGCCGCGTTCCGAGGAAACCAATTCCCAACTGAGCCGGGGCTGCGGGATATCGATACCGACAGGATTAGACTTATATTCGCAGCGGAGATTGCTGATCGTCAGCGGTGTTGCTGCCAAGGCAAGTGAGGCGAGGGAAAGTGTTACGGCTACAAGGGCGATAAGGATCAAAAGAAATTGCAAGTGGCGCATGGAGACCTCTCTGGAGTTTTCCCTGAGCATCCATCCCCACTCGATGGTGTTGCGGTAAAAGTGCTAGGGCGTCGAAATGCATTCGGGGCAGGGCTGACGCCTTCAATTGATACACGCGGGGCAGGTTAGCTGTCAATCCAAAGCAGAAATAATTTCCGGCACGCCTCTCAGACGGCAGGGACAACTTTGAATAAGCCACACGACCGCTTGGAATTGGCAATTGGAAATAACTGGATGGAAATCAAATGAGCGGGCAGGCTGCCCCTATCCAAGGGAGTCACTCGCGTTACTCAAGAACTTCTATTGCCTCTTTGCGGACTTCTTCCGCCTTTCACCGTACAATCCGCCCCGCTAAGTTTAAGCGCACTTCGCTACCATTCGCGGGATCACTTGCGTCTCGTAGGTCTGCTTCCGCAAGCCTGTGCGCAGGTGATTGTTCACAACACCACAACTGGCACTAACTATTTCAGTTATAGTAATCCTAATGGATCTTTCTTCATCGGTGATGTCCCGGTACTATTCCCCGCAATCCGCTCTGAGCGAGCAGAGGAACTTGCTGGAGCAGGGAAAATGGTGCGAGGCTTCATCCGTAACATCTCGTGCGGATCTGGAGCGGGCCGTCATGTCCGTCAGAGCGCGCCTTCTCCGCGTTCCCCGTTCCGGATTCGGATGGCGTCATCCAGCGTGGAAACGAAAATCTTGCCGTCGCCGATCTTTCCGGTCTTCGCGGCCTGTAGGATGGCATTGATGACCTGCGCCGTTTGCGCCTCCGGCAAAGCCAGTTCGAGTTTTACCTTTGGCAAAAGATCCACGGAGTACTCTCGCCCGCGATACGTCTCTGTGTGGCCCTTTTGCCGACCGTGTCCCCGTACTTCGGATACCGTGATTCCTTCTATTCCAATTTCCCGCAGGGCCTCCTTCACGGACTCAAACCGCGACGGCTGAATGATTGCCTCGATTTTCTTCATGCATTTCCCCTCTCGGAAGAAAGTTCCTTGCTTCTGGAAGGCGCACCCGCGCCTGGGAACCGGCAAGCTTAGTGGCTGCGATAATGCACTCCCTTGCGCGCCGCGCCAATCACAAATTATCGATTTCGATAATAGAAAGTTTGCGTTGGCATTCCCAAAGCTCCGCCGCTAAATTTCTTCGCCAAGCGCCGTTCAGTCTGTTTCTCAGGCCCTTAGGTTCAGTTCCTCCAGAAGTGGGGGAAGAAATCAGGACACTAGATGAGCTTCTGCTCGGTCGGATGTTGTGTCTTACTAGCGTCATAAGCAGGCATTTCCGTCCTCGCTCAGACAAGTTCTCTTCCGACAGGGCAGCCTTCACGTCTGGTTCGGTTTTGCAGATGCTAGTGTGCTGTTTTGATTTCAAATAGGGAGGAAAAACGCAATGGGAGCAAATCCCACACAGGCAGTTGGAGTCACGGTCTTTTTGCTTGCGTTTACGGCTCTAGCCGGGGCAATTCACGCAGGAAGTATTCTTCTGTACCTGGTTGCCGCAGCCTTTCTGGCCGGATCGCTGGCAATATTTCGAAAAATCAAGCCGCTCGAACAAGCGGAGAATTGAGGAAAACGAGCCATGATTCTTGTCGGAATACTCCTGACGCTCTTGGGATTTGTGATCAGCGTACTCAGCCTAGGCGTGACTTCCTCAGTCGGAGGACGGCTGGCGATGGTGCTCGTGGGACTGGCGGTGAGCCTGTTCGGAATTATGGGTGTGCTCAACAAGGCCTATCTCAAGAACGCAATTTGGAAGAAGGGATGAGGGCAAGGATGAAAAACTCGACGAAGAGAGTGCTCGTGGTGTTGTTTGCGGTGTTCTGTATCGCGCCGCTAGCTTTTGCACAGGCACCCGCTGCCGCCCCGGCAGCGGCTCCTGCGACAACGGCTGCGGTACCACCGCCGCCGGCGCCGAAACCGATTCTGGATGCCGATTTGGCGGGTACGCCAGTGCCGTCGGCAGACGCGCACGCCAAAGGCGATCCGGACGGGTCGCTCACAGGTAATGCCAGCGACGTCACCATGAGTGACCCCAAGAAGGGCCTGACGATAGGCGATCTGGCAAACCAAGTAGGGCAAAACAAAATCGCCGTCAATTTTGTCTGGACGCTGATTACCGGCTACCTGGTCATGTTTATGCAATTGGGTTTTGCGCTGCTGGAGACGGGTCTGGCCCGCGCCAAGAATGCCAATCACACCATGATGATGAATATGGGCGTGTATGGCATCGGAATGTTTGCCTATTGGCTGATTGGCTTCGCCATCCAGATGGGCGGTGTGGGCGCTGTCGCCAACTTAGGCGGCACCGCTCCGCTCAGCGCGGAATTCACCGCAACGATTTTCGGCAAGCCCTTCGGATTGTTCGGACAGCATGGGCTGTTCCTGATGCATAAGGGAACCTACGACGTGGGTGTGATGGTGCTGTTCCTATTCCAGATGGTGTTCATGGACACCGGAGCAACAATACCCACGGGTGCGGCCGTCGAGCGCTGGAAGTTCTCCGCCTTTATAGTGACCTCGTTCCTCTTCGCGGCCTTCACTTACCCGCTTTATGCGAACTGGGCTTGGGGCGGTGGGTGGCTCGCGAATCTCGGCGCCAACTTTGGTCTCGGCAAGGGGTATTGCGATTTCGCCGGATCAGGGGTGGTACACGCGGTGGGCGGCCTCAGCGCCTTAGCCATTGCCATGATCCTCGGCCCGCGAATCGGCAAGTTCTCCCGGGAGGGTAGACCGCAAGTCATACTGGCCCACGATATTGTGCTGGTCATCACCGGCTGCCTGATCCTGGCGTTCGGCTGGTTCGGGTTCAACCCCGGCTCTACCCTGGGTGCTTCGAGCAACGGCAACCTGCGCATCGGCTCCATCGCCGTGAACACCATGCTGGCAAGCGCCTCCGGCATGATCAGCGCCATGCTATACATGTGGTTCATGTATAAGAAGCCGGACGCCTCGATGACCGGTAACGGATTTTTGGCCGGGCTGGTGGCGATTACTGCCCCTTCGGGGTTTGTGAATCCCGTAGGCGCGGTGATCATCGGGCTGGTCGCGGGGGTTCTGGTATGTCTCTCGGTGGCCTTTGTCGAACGCGTTCTGCAAGTAGACGACCCGGTAGGTGCGGTATCCGTGCACGGGACCTGCGGCATCTGGGGTGTCATTTCAGTCGGTCTGTTTGCCGACGGCAAGAGCAACTACGGCGGCGCATGGAATGGCGTGAACGGTTCGGTGACCGGGCTGTTCTACGGTGACGCGAGTCAACTTGTGGCGCAGTTGGTGGGTGTGGCCACGCTGGTGGGTTTCGTGTTCACACTCAGCTTCATCTTCGCCTTCGTGGTGGACTTGCTGGTTGGGCAACGCACTTCCGCCAAATCAGAGTTGGAAGGCCTTGACCTTCCGGAGATGGGCGCGCTGGCCTATCCGGAATTCGAGCTGAAGTCCTAAGTTTGAGGAGCGCATGCGAATGGCTACCATGACAACAGCAATTCAACTCAGACCTGAAGGGCTCGCTCCCCGTTTGCGGCCGAGCCACTTGCCGGCACTTCCCTGGCGGGATCCCCATGCGGTCCCGCCGGAGAAGTTGGCGGAATTCATCGCGTCGCTTACGGAAGCTTGTGCGCTAAATCCGGACAACGCGGACATGCGCACCTGCCTTGGCATTGCACACGCCATGAACTACGACGTTTGCCGGTCGATGGACGCGCTCGAGGAAGCGCGGCGCATCGAGCCGGAAAATTTCTTCGCCCAACTCAAGTACTCCGAACTGCTCTTCCGCCTGCGGATCATTGACCGTGCCGAGGAGGAAACCGCCAGGGCGTTAGACTTGGCACGAAACGAGTGGGAACTGGCGCTTGCCCGCCGTCAACTCTGCGAAGTCCGCCGGCTCAGACGCAAGGGCCTAACCCGGCCGCGTTGGACTCAATCGCTGAGGAAACCTGCGCTCGCGTTCCTGTTGTTGCTCTTGGGCATCTCTTGGATGTATATGGTTTGGAAATGAAATACAAATGGCAGTTCTTTCTCGCGGTTTGCTTTTTCGCTTCGTATCTCCTGGTTTCTAAAGGTGTGCCGTTGTTTCCGGTGCTAGCAGGCTGTGGTTTTGCTGCCTTGTTGACCTGGCGTCAGATTTGGCGCCAGCGTTCGCATCACGGTTGATCCTTCGCTCCGATCCCTTTCCACTGCCGTTCCCATTGGCGGTGTTGATCATCTTCGGCTTAGCCAGTGCAAAGACCAATGCACGTGCGTTATGCTGAGCCTGCACAAGATGGTGCAGGCCCTTCGCGCGGGGATTTGGCCCGCCCCTGTTTTCGGGCATCCGCCAGCGGTTCCGCAACGAAGATTGTTGACCGACCAAACCATCTGATTCCATTCATGTTTTAGCCTATGCTCGCGCAGGGAGCAAATTCGCATTGTGTATTTGGCGGGTGGCCCGGGTGACGCGTGTAGATTGGTGTTGACATGGGAACCGTGGAGAGTATACCAGTTCAGCAAGTCGCGCAGAAGTAGAGAGACGCGGAGGGTGCCCCGGGTTCGGTTTGGGAACCTGGGGCTTGGGGTTTGCGATGCCTTCTGGGCTGAAGCGCTACTACGGCAAAGCTGATCTGCATTTTATTGCCTTCCGTTGTTACCGGCGGTTGCCGGTGTTGAAGACGGTGCGTGCACGCGAGCTGTTTGTGCAGGGGTTGGGAAGAGTCCGCGAGGAGATGGGATTTCGCCTGGTCACAAAGGGTGTCCCACCCGCCGTTGTGTCGCGCCTCTGGCGCTCTGGTGCCGGGTGTCATGTGACCCAGCGCTTACGCGCTGGGCTAACGTGTGGCGCACCTCCGGTGCTTTGAATTACCGAGGGTGCGGCGGAGAGAAGAAGCAAAACCATTAGTCGTGAAACCATAAGGGTGCGGCACTCGGCCCTACGAGGGCAAAAGCACCGGTCTAAAAGCCGGAGGGATTCCTCACTTCGCAGACTCCGTTCGGAATGACGGCATTCGTTGGGGAAGCGGGCAGAGGAGCATTAGGTAGGCAGGCTGAGGAAACGTGTGGAAAAGGGGATTGGGCGGCAATGGGGAGTTGACAATTACGCGGCATCTGGTATGCTCGGTAGGTTCGCTAGACGCCACTCTGCTGGACAGGGAGGCATACAACCGCTCTTTGACAACCGATACGATGTGCCAGAATCTGTTCGACCCCATTCGGGTTTTCGAGCACGAATGGGTTGAGTGAAATCGAGCGACTAACAATTTTGCTTGGCAGGCTGGTCCGGGTTTAGGCCCGGGCTATTTTTTTGCGCCAAGCGACAGGCTTCAAACGAGAGTTTGATCCTGGCTCAGAACGAACGCTGGCGGCGTGCTTAA
>PMES01000064.1 GCA_003154775.1 Acidobacteriota bacterium
CGTTACTCGATGATCTCCGCGACGGCGCCGGCGCCGACGGTGTGGCCGCCTTCGCGGACAGCGAAGCGCAAGCCCTTCTCCAGCGCCACCGGCGTGATCAGCGTGACTTCACAGCTCACGTTGTCGCCCGGCATGACCATTTCCACGCCCTGCGGCAGCTTCATGTCGCCGGTGACGTCCGTGGTGCGGAAGTAGAACTGCGGCCGGTAGCCGCTGAAGAACGGCGTGTGCCGTCCGCCTTCTTCCTTCGTCAACACGTACGCTTCGGCCTTGAACTTCGTGTGCGGCGTGATCGACCCGGGCTTGCAGACCACCTGCCCGCGCTCGACATCGTCCTTTTCCGTGCCGCGCAGCAAGAGGCCGACGTTGTCGCCCGCGATGCCTTCGTCGAGAAGCTTCTTGAACATCTCCACGCCCGTGACCACTTTCTTCTGCGTCGCGCGAAAGCCCACGATTTCCACTTCTTCCGAGGTCTTGACCTTGCCGCGTTCGATTCTTCCGGTGACCACGGTGCCGCGTCCAGAGATGGAGAAAATGTCTTCGATGGGCATGGCAAACGGTTTGTCGATGTCGCGCACCGGCAGCGGCACATTGGCGTCCACCGCGGCCATCAGCTCAATAATCTTCTTTTCCCACTTTTCATCGCCGTTCAGAGCCAACAGCGCCGACCCGCGAATTACCGGCAAGGTGTCGCCGGGAAACTGGTAGCTCTTGAGCAACTCGCGCACTTCGAGTTCGACAAGTTCCAGGAGTTCCACGTCGTCCACCATGTCGCATTTATTAAGAAACACGACAATGTAGGGCACACCGACCTGGCGGGCGAGCAGGATGTGCTCGCGCGTCTGCGGCATGGGCCCGTCGGTCGCGGCCACGACGAGAATCGCCCCGTCCATCTGCGCCGCGCCGGTGATCATGTTCTTGATGTAGTCGGCGTGGCCCGGGCAATCCATGTGCGCGTAGTGGCGGTTCGCGGTCTCGTACTCGACGTGGGAAACCGCGATGGTAATGCCGCGCTCGCGCTCTTCCGGAGCGTTGTCAATCGAGTCAAACGCGCGGAACAGCACCTTGGGATTGTTCTTTGCCAGCACTTTCGTGATGGCCGCCGTCAAAGTGGTCTTGCCGTGGTCAATGTGACCGATGGTGCCGATGTTTACGTGCGGCTTGTTGCGCTCAAATTTCTCTTTGGCCATATGCCCTCATCCTTTGCGCAAACCGACTTTTACGACGCGGCATGCGCCGAACTTCCTTCGCCGCTCTCGAAGCAGCTCAGGAAAACCTGGAGCGGGGGACGGGATTTGAACCCGCAACCATCACCTTGGAAGAGTGAGACTCTACCGTTGAGTTACCCCCGCCCATTCCCTCCGGAAACTTGCTACTGCCCTCCTGCGCTTCCTTGCGGAAACCCAGCAGATCCTGGAGCCTGGGACCGGGATTGAACCGGTGACCTCGTCCTTACCAAGGACGCGCTCTACCAACTGAGCTACCCAGGCCAAACGCGTTCCCTGCAAAAAACCTGAGCATCGTGGCGCACTATTTCTGACCGGCTGACTCGCCGCGGTTTGTACCGCCCTCGAACATCGCGTCTGCGATTTTCCTGCGGTGTTATTACGACCGTCCGGCGACCCTCTTCACCAGGCGTGCTACTTTTCCAAACTTCCCCCGCGGAACTCGAATCCTGGTGGACGGGGAAGGATTCGAACCTTCGTAGCCCGCAAGGAGCGGCAGATTTACAGTCTGCTGGTTTTAACCACTCACCCACCCGTCCCGAGAAAAAACCCTCGGACATAAAGTCAAGGTGTCCACAGTTTCAGCCCGCATCGTCTTCGGAAGAGGCACAAGCGAATACACAAAGCGGACTCGTGTCAAAAGACACCAGCCCGTCGAATTAGGGTTCAGGGATTCGCTTCGCCTCACTCCCCTGCTTAAATCTGGTGGAGCTGGCGGAGGGAATTGAACCCCCGACCCTCTGATTACAAATCAGATGCTCTACCAGCTGAGCTACGCCAGCGCTGCTCAAACCGCACAAGAATAGCAGATTGGGCACAGGAATTGCAAGGGGAGGGGAAGAAATGTAAGAGCACTTGGGCCTCCAGATCTGTGGAAAATCTACCACAGTTTGTGCATCCGTCACCGCAGGATAAGACTATTTATTTTCAATGCGTTACGCTAAGACAAGTGGCGTACGTCTGTCCGTCTATCCACAGCTGCCAGTGACACCCCGCGCTGGATGTTCGCCGGGAGAGCAAACTCTTGTTGCTTCGGGTGATTTGGATGCGAGAATGGCCGAGATGTGTTGCTGGCCGATTGTTGGCCTTAGCGTACCATGCCCGACCGCAAACTACTGCCTGGCTTGCTCGTCATACTTGCACTTTCCCTGGCGGGTACGTTCGTCTACTTTCGCTACAAGTCGAGTGATCCGCTGGCCATCCGGAACGAGATGCTCGCGCGCATGCCGTCGAGTGCAAACGCGGTGGTGTTTCTGGATCTTTCGTCGCTGCGCTCTTCACCGTTTCTTGCGCAGTTGTTTGCGTGGGCGCCGCGTCCAGCACCGGATGAGGAATACACGCAATTCGTGCAAGCCACGGGATTTGATTATGAACGTGACCTGGATCGCGTGGCGCTGGCGGTTTCGCGCGCGTCCAATGGTTCCATCTTTCTTGTTATCGCGGACGGACATTTCGACCACAGAAGAATTGAGGACTATGCGCGGCGCTCCGGCAAATCCGAGGCGAGGAACGGCGCGACAGTTTTTTCGATTGCACCGAGCGGAACTTCGCAAGCGTTGTTCTTCACTTTCCTGCGTGAGGATCGGATGGCGTGGACCAACGATCCTTCAGCGGCGGCGCTTTTTTTGCAACCCGATCCGTTTGCGGCAGAGTGGCGCGAGCGCTACGAGCGGCTCGCGGGCACCCCGCTGTTTGCCGTGATCCGGCAGGATTCCGGGACGGCGTCCGCGCTGGCGCAGCAGGCGTCGGGAGGATTCCGTTCGCCGCAACTGGCGGCGCTGCTGGCGCAATTGCAGTGGATTTCGATTGGAGTGAAGCCGGACGGCAATTTGCTGCGCGTGGTTGCGGAGGGCGAGTGTGCGTCTGAAGCGACGATGCGGCAGCTCAACGATATTCTGAGCGGGATTCTTCTTCTGGCCCAGGGCGGGCTGAATGGCGCAGACACGCGCAGTAAGTTGGACCCGCAATTGCGCGAAGGGTATCTGGAATTGCTGCAGTCGGCGGAGGTTCAGAAGGTGGATCGGGGATCGAGCAAATCGGTGCGCGTGGTATTTGATGTGACGCCAAAATTATTGCAGGCAGCGAGGGCGGCAGGACCGCCGGTAGGGGCGGCGGCGCCTGTGGGGCGGGCCCCGAACCATTAAATCAAAGGGTGGCCGAGATAGCGTCCAGCGTGCTGGACCCCTACCATAGGCACAGCAAGTACATGTTCAGCGGTTGGAGGCAGAGGAGAGTTTGGTAGCAAGGACGTCGATCGGGAGGAGGGATTAATCGGCGGAGGGTGCGGTGGATTTCATGTAGCGCCAGGGGTTGACGGGGGCGTTGTTCATGCGCACTTCGTAGTGAACGTGAGGTCCGGTGGAGCGGCCGCTGATCCCGGTGTAGCCAATGACTTCGCCGCGCTTGACGCGGGTACCGGCGATGACAGCGTAAGACGAGAGATGCGCATACCAAGTGGTGAGGCCAAAGCCGTGATCAACGATTACCACACGGCCATAGCCGGAGTGCTGTCCCGCGTCGAGGACCATCCCGTCAGCGGTGACGTGCACGGGCGCACCGTAATCCGCGCCGACGTCCACGCCGGTGTGGAACGCACCTTCACCAGAGAAGGGGTCAAGGCGCTCGCCGAAGCCATCCGTGATGCGGCCGAGAACAGGCCAGATGGAAGGCGTATAACTTGAGTCCGCGAAAGCGCTGGCCGGCAGCAGGCGAAGGCCGCCCGCGGAAACAGCGATGGCCGCGGCGTTGCGCTTGAGGAAGGAATACTGCTCGACGGAGCGGTCAAAGGCGTCTTCGGGAGTTGCGGCAGAATCCATCTGATCAAAAGCGGCAGGGTGATAGCGCATCACGCCATAGGTCATGGCGACTTCGGTGGCCAGGGATTGCAGGGAGTCGAGCCGTTGGTTGGTGTCCTTCACGCTCGTCTGCAACTCGCGATACTGCTTCTTGAGGGTTTCCTGGTCGTGGCGAAGGGCGTTGTAATTCCCGATCTTCCAGAGCATGCGGCTGTAAGAACCGATGGCAGCAGCGACGGTAATGCTGCCAATGAGGGCCAAAACCGCTAGACCGTGAAGTAGATAGGCGGGCACGATGAGCTTCCGGAGTTTTCCGGGCGTCGTGGCAATATAGAACGTATAGTTCTTCCCGCTAATCACTGAGTGACCCCTCAGGCCTTCTTGCTTTCATTTGAAGTGCGGTTATTCATTCCCTGGATCCGCACCGTAGCGTGAATGTCGCGATGGCTGTGAACCGTGAGCCTTGGTTCGCTATAGGTAAGATATTAGATTTTGTAGGTTGCCCGCGTCAACCCTGTACTTGGAATTTTTTGGGACAGCCATTGGAAAACTGTCCCCTGTCCCGAGGGCCAGTTTCCCGTGGTGGACCGGGGCTGACCGGAAGGGAACCATCGTGGAACGACGCAGAGAGCGCCGCTGCCCGATTCCCGCCTCATCCGCCGCAAAAACACACGCGGGAACTGGGGGCGGGGGCGACAGTAGATTCGGTAGAGAAACTCGCACGCGGCGAGATACAATCCGCCTCGGATGAGGAAGTAAGAGTCATGCAGGAACATGGGGGAGTCCGCCAGTTACACTGAAGGCGAATGTAGCACTTACGAGGGCCAGGTCCAACAGCGATGAATGAAGAGCAGGTGCTAAAGCGGATTGCTTCAGGGGCAAAGGCAGCACGGCTATCGGCGGCAGGAATACACCTGGGGATTGGCGATGACGCAGCGCTGTTAGCGCCGCGCGCGGGTCGAGAGACGATCCTCACGTGTGATTGGTCTTTGGAAGGAACGCATTTCCTTCGCGACAAGCATCCGGCGGATGCCGTGGGCTGGAAAAGCCTGGCGCGCGCGGTGAGTGATGTTGCCGCGATGGGTGGGACGCCGCGATGCTACTTGCTGAGCCTGGCGCTGCCTGCTTCCCATACAGGCCGGTGGCTGGAGGAGTTCTTGCGTGGGCTGCGGCGCGCCTCCCGCGCTTTCCGCTGCGAGTTGGCAGGCGGTGACACAACGCGACGCAACGAGATCCTGATCAACATCGCGGTGGCCGGAGAGATTGCGCCTGGGCAGGCATTGCGGCGCACGAGTGCGCGGGCGGGAGACTTGATTTATGTCAGCGGAAGACTGGGCGAAGCAGATCGCGGATGGGAGCATTTGCAGAAGATGCGCGGGAGGGTGAGGGCGGATGACCGGTTGCTGCGCAAGCATCTTTATCCGGAGCCGCGGCTGGCGCTGGGAGAGTGGCTTGCGGAGAACGGACTGGCGACCGCAGCGATGGATTTGTCAGACGGATTATCGATTGATCTTTCACGGCTATGCACGGCGAGCAGAGTGGGAGCGCTCGTGGACGTCGCAACGCTGCCGATGCTGCGGGATGTAGAGAGGGAAAAAGCGGTGAAGCTCGCGTTGCACGGCGGTGACGATTACGAATTGCTTTTTACGGTGGCGCCGCGAAAGGCACATCGCATTCCAAGGAAATTTCGGGGATTGCGGCTCACACCCATCGGCAGGATCATGAGCGAAAGAAAGATTGAAGTACGCGCGGAAAATGGCAGCGTGTACCGGCTGCGGCCCGGTGGTTGGGATCCCTTCCGCAGATAATCACGAGAATTGAACGGGCAGTCGAAGCGCGTACGCGCAAGAAGTTTGATGGTGGAAACTTCCGGGGCCAAAGCCGCGCCTTACCAGGAAGCGCTCCTTGCGGAGCAGCACGCTAAGGTGTGGGGGGAGAAGGTGCGGGTAGAGGAGTCGCCTCAGTCTTTTCCCTCGGCAGGCTGGGGGCTTCGTCTTCAGGTGCCGTGTCCGGTGTATCGACGTTGACGTGATGTTCGCTGGCCTGCTGCTCCAGCGTGACCACGTTCGCAAAATCCATGACCGGCATGCCCGCCATGCCGCGTTCGATGAACTCCATCCAGATAGGCAGCGCGGCTTGCGCGCCGGTTTCCCGTTTTCCCAGTGAAATTTGCTTGTCGTCGAATCCGACCCAGACGCCCGCGGTGATTTGCGGGGTGAAGCCAATGAACCAGGCATCAGTGAAGTCCTGGGTGGTGCCGGTCTTGCCGCCGGCGGGTCGGCCGATGTTTTTGGCCTTGATGGCGGTGCCGAATTGCATGACCTCCTCGAGCATGGCGGTCATGGTGCGCGCGACGTCCGGTGAGATGACGTCGTGGACTTCGGGATGGGCTTCTTCGAGCAGCGCGCCATCGTAGCTGGTGACGCGGCGAATCATGTGCGGATCGATGCGGATGCCGTCATTGGGAAAGACGGTGAAGGCGGAAACGTGCTCGATGAGCCTCATATCCGCGGCGCCGAGAGCAAGGGGAAGATAGGGAGGGAGCGGGGTGGTGATGCCGAAGCGGCGGGTCATATCCACGACGGAATTGATGCCGATTTTTTCGGTGAGTTTGACGGCGGGAACGTTTCGCGAGCCGGCGAGGGCGCGGCGGAGCGTGATGGTGCCTTCATATTTTTCGTCATAGTTGTGCGGGGAGTAGACTTGGCCGCCGCTGATGGTGGTGAAGGGCGCATCAACGATGGTGTCAAAAGGCGAGGAACCCTTCTCGACGGCAGCGGAGTAGACGTAAATCTTGAAGGAGCTGCCGACCTGGCGATAGGCCTGCGTGGCGCGATTGAATTTGGAATCTTCAAAGCTGTAACCGCCGACCATGGCTTTGATCTCGCCAGTAGGGTTGTCAATGGCGATCATCGCGGCTTGCGGGGCGGGCTGCTGTTCGAGTTGAATGCGGGCGGTGGTTTCGCGCAAATCCTGAATGGAGACCTGGACGAGATCGCCGACGGCGAGTATCTCATTGAGCTTTTTGCGGCCGGTCCAGGCGATGTCCGAGGGAGACAAGAGGGCGCGATAGGCGCCGATCTTGACGGTGGCGCTTTTATCTTCGGCGGCGAGGATGAGGCCGGTGACGTAGCTTCCTTTTTCGATGGCGTGGCGCCAATCGTCGTCTTCGTAAGTGTCGAGCTTGCCGAGATTGTCTTTGAGGACGTTGGGGAGCTTGCCGCGCCAGCCGTGGCGGCGATCGTAGGTGTGCAGGCCATCGCGGAGGGCTTGGTTGGCCGCCTTCTGCATCTGGATGTTGAGCGTGGTGTAGACACGGAGGCCGCGCTCGTGCACAGCTTCGGTGCCGTAGGTGGATTCCAGGTATTTCCGGATCTCTTCAAAGAAATAGGGAGCGAGATCGTTGCGCGGATATTGCAGATGAAGGCCGAGGGGCGTTTTCCTTGTGGCTTCTTCTTCGGCAGCGGTGATCTTTCCTTCTTCGCGCATCTGGTGGAGGACGAGGTTGCGGCGGGCAAGAGCGCGCACGGGGTCGACGAGCGGCGAATAGATCGGGCCGCGAATCATGCCCGCAAGGAGCGCGGCTTCCTGGAGCTTGAGATCGCTGACGGGCTTGCCGAAATAGAATTGCGAGGCGGCGGCGAAACCGTAATTGCCGTGAGCGAGATAGACCTGGTTGGCGTACATGGTGAAGATTTGCGGCTTGGTGTAGCGGCGCTCGATTTGCAGGCCGAGGAGGATTTCCTGGGCTTTGCGGCGGAAGCTGCGATCGCTGCGGTCGAGGAAGAGATTGCCGGCGAGCTGCATGGTGATGGTGCTGGCGCCTTCGGCCTTGCGGCGCTTGACGAGGTTGCGGTAGGCAGCGCCGGCAACGCGGGGAAAATCGACGCCCCAGTGATCCTCGAAGTGCTGGTCCTCGATGGCGGTAACGGCGTTGTAGAGGACTTTAGGAATTTGCTCCCAGGTCATGAGGATGCGGCGCTGCAGGGCGAAGCTGCCGACAAGCTGGCCATCGTCGGCGTAGATTTCGGTGACGACGTTGGGGCGATAGGTTTCCAGGGCGTGGATTTCGGGGAGATCGCTTTCGTAGACGAAGAGAAGGCCGGCGGCGGCGCCGAGGGCGATGGCGCAGAGGAGGAGGAAGGCGAGGGCGACGCGGTCAATCAGCTTCCAGCCGCGGAGGCGCAGGGTGATAGGAGGGAGACTCAGCATCGCAAGAGAATTCTAGAACAGATGGATGAGGATTGCAGATAGGCAAGCACAACAAAGTTTCCAAATGTCGATGCGGGAAGGGGGAGGAGACGCAGTGTTCGGAGGCTGGCTTGAGCTACAGATAAGGGATGAGCCACGGCGCTACGTCGATGGCTTCGCTGGAGCGGACCAGGGATGCGGACGGCGGGCCTCCTGGAAGGCGAACACGGTCATGAGGATGGCGAGTAGAAGGAGAGCGCCATCGCGGAGGACGGTGGTGCCGGTGAGCGGCTCGGGCTTGGCGAAGCAGCCGCAATTGATGTCCAGGTGAAGAGCATAGGCACGGACAACGCTGGCGAAGAAGCCGCCGATGATGAGTGTGGTGATGGTGGCCCAGATGCGTAGCTGCCAGCCGATGAGAAGGAGAAGACCGATGGAGATTTCAGCGAAAGGCAGGGTCTTGGAAACGAAGAGGGAGGCCCACGGCGGAAGCATCTGGTAGGAATCGATTTGAAGAGCGAAGAGCGAGAGCGCGATGGGAATGGGCGGACGCGGATGCATGTCCGGGCGAAACAGTTTGGCGTAGCCGGCGTAGAGGAAGATGGCGGCGAGAACGATACGGCCGATCCAGATGATGAGGCGGCGGTAATTGAAAGGGGCGGATTGGAGCATGGGTGAATTCTCAAATTTCCCGCAGAGAGCAGATTCCTCGCTACGCTCGGAATGACAATTTACGTTGTCACTTTACCATTCCATTTCAATCGTTCTGCTAAACCCGAGGTTCACGAAGCACACTTCAATTTCCAACTACTTCTGCGAAACGAGCTGATCCAAGAAAGTCTTCAGGACGTCGTAGCTGACAAAACCGACGACCGGGAAAGTCTGGCCGGACTTGGTGTGAAGGACGGTGTAGGGAGTCTGGTTCACCGGAACCAACTGGCCGAGCTGTTTATCCTTTTCGATGAGCGGCTCGAAGGTCTTGGCCTCAACGAAGGCTTGCACCTTTTTCATTTCGGCGGGGCTGAGTGCGGCGGCGACTGTGCCCTGTATATCACCGTTCATTTCCCACTTTTCCTGATTCTGGAAGATAGCCTGTTCGACTTCCTCGCCTCTGCCGATATGCGCCGCGGCGCGGGAGTAGCTGGCAGCCACGCGGGAGTAGGCATGCATGGGCAAGGGAAAATCACGGTGGATGAGATAGACCTTGCCGGTGTTGACGTAATTGTCCATGACCTTTTGCGTGGTGGTGGCGAAGAGCTGTTTGCACGCAGGGCACTGAAAATCGCTGAAGATTTCCATGACAACGGGGGCGTTCTTGGAGCCGAAGGCCTTGGTGGGATCGATGTCGTTGACGCCGTTGACGGAAATGGTGGTGAGGACCGGGGCAGGATCGGGAGACTTAGTTTGCGATGAGGTCTTCGCTTTGCTCGCCGTATTCTTGGCTTGCGATTTCTGCGGGGGGAGAGCGGCAAGAAGCATACCGCTGAGCGCTGCGAATATCAGGACAGTGGCAAAGCCAAGGAGAAGCCGGCGGATCAAGGATTCCTCCGAATCGAGAGAGATTGGTTAATTCAAGGCCAGAGTATCACAGCTTTCGGCGGTGCTGGGTGATGGCGGAAGGCAGGATGGCGAAGCAGACATAAGTATGGGATGCGGCGGGGGAAAGAAGGGGCTGGAGGGGGGAGAGGGCTTACGGAAGTGAGCGTGGGGTAGTTAGGGCAAAGGAGTTGATAGGAGGGAAAGGGCAGGCGGAGAGATTCTTGGGCCCAAGGAGAGAAAAACACGTCTGAGAGGGGATGGGAATGCTTGTAAAGCATTGAAGAGATTGCGCATATATTCGATATCAAATAACTTGACAACGTCACACTCAACTTGTATAGTGGGGCAGGTTCTGAGGCGGTAGCACGCCGGAGGGCGAGTAGAGCCAGGCGGGATGGCACGCTGCGTCAGGGCAGTATTCGACGGCCGCCGCTTCTGAGAATTGACGGGAGGCCGTGCTGCCAAGTTATTGCGAGCCTGGACAGGCTCAAGAAGAAAAGAGTTTTGGGAAGCACTTAGAAGGAGAAATAGAGGACATGAGCAAGACTATTGGAATTGACCTGGGAACGACGAACTCTGTGGTGGCCGTGATGCAGGGCGGCGAACCGGTAGTGATCCCGAACCAAGAAGGCGGAAGAACTACGCCTTCGGTGGTGGCGATCACGAAGGCCGGGGAGCGGCTGGTGGGACAAGTGGCTAAGCGCCAGGCGGTGACGAATCCCGAGAACACGGTGTATTCGATCAAGCGGTTCATGGGGCGGCGCTATGACGAAGTGAGCGAAGAGATGAAGCGCGTGCCCTACAAGGTGGTGAAGGGCAACCACGATGACGCGCGCGTAGAGGTAGCCGGCAAGGTATACAGCCCGCCGGAAATTTCCGCGATGATCCTGACGAAGCTGAAGAACGCCGCTGAAGATTTTCTGGGCGAGAAAGTGACCAAGGCGGTCATCACGGTTCCAGCCTATTTTAATGACGCGCAACGGCAGGCGACCAAGCAGGCGGGAGAAATTGCCGGTCTGGAAGTGCTGCGCATCATCAATGAACCGACGGCGGCAGCGCTGGCGTACGGCCTGGAAAAGAAGAGCGACGAAACGATTGCGGTGTATGACCTCGGCGGCGGCACGTTTGACATATCGGTGCTGGAAGTTGGCGCGGGTGTAGTGGAAGTGAAGTCCACCAACGGCGATACGCACCTGGGCGGCGACGACGTGGACCAGAAGATCGTGGACTGGCTGATTGACGAATTCAAGAAAGAGCACGGCATCGATCTCGGCAAAGATAAGATGGCGCTGCAACGCCTGAAGGAAGCGGCGGAGAAGGCGAAGATCGAGCTTTCGCAGATGATGGAGACGGAGCTCAACCTGCCGTTCATCACGGCGGGGGCGAGCGGGCCGATCCACATGCAGCAGAAGCTGACGCGGACGCGGCTGGAAGAGTTGATGAAGGACCTGCTGGAACGCTCGATGAGGCCAGTGAAGCAGGCGCTGGAAGACGCGAAGATGTCGCCGCAAAACATCCAGGAAGTGGTGCTGGTGGGCGGTTCGACGCGTATCCCGAAGGTGCAGTCGCTGGTGAGCACGTTCTTCGGTGGGAAAGAGCTGCACAAGGGCGTGAATCCGGATGAAGTGGTGGCGGTAGGCGCAGCGATTCAGGGCGCGGTGCTGGCGGGAGAGGTGAAGGACATCCTCCTGCTGGACGTGACGCCATTGTCGCTGGGCGTGGAGACGCTGGGCGGCGTGATGACCGTGCAAATTCAGCGGAACACCACGATACCGACGCGCAAGGTGGAGACGTATTCGACGGCTTCGGACAACCAGCCGGGCGTGGAAATCCACGTGATGCAGGGAGAACGGAAGTTTGCGAAGGACAACCGGTCGCTGGGAACGTTTAAGCTGGACGGGATTCCACCGGCACCGCGGGGCATTCCGCAGATTGAGGTGACGTTTGACATTGATGCGAACGGCATCTTGAACGTGAGCGCGAAGGACAAAGCCACGAACAAGGAGCAGAAGATCACCATCACGGCTTCGACCGGGTTGACGAAGGACGAAGCCGAGAAGATGCGCACGGAAGCGGAATCGCACGCCGAGGACGACCGCAAGCGCATGGAAGAAGTCGAGGCGCGGAACCGGCTGGACGGCATTGTGTACCAGGCGGAGAAGACCATCCGCGAGAACCGCGAAAAGCTGCCGGAAGGCGACGTGAAGCGCGCCGAAGAGGCGATGGAAGATGCAAAGAAGGCGATGAACGAAGGCGGCGTGGCACGGCTGCGCTCCGCGACCGAGAACGTGGAAAAGACGCTGCACAAGATGGCGGAAGAGCTGTACAAGAAGACGCAATCGGCCGGCGGCGCGGAGCAAGCAGGCGCGGCAGGAGCCGATGCGGCACCTGGGTCCACAGGCGGCGGGAGCGCGCAGGGCGGCAAGCCCGGCGATGTGATCGACGCAGAGTATGTGGACGTGGACGACAACAAGAAGCCGAATTAAGAAGCGATCAGTGATCAGGAACCGGATGGCGGTGAAGGTTTCGGATAGCGGGAATCGCCAGGATGTAAAGCGTGCGTGGGGGTCCGGGCTGGCTGGGCCCCTGTGCGCGGAAGAGAAGCGGGCCGGGCGAGGGCGCGAGCCGACACAAAGAGACTCATGGCGACGGGGACAAAACAGGATTATTACGAATTGTTGGGAGTGCCGCGGAAGGCGACGGCGAAGGAGATTCGCACGGCGTTTCGCAAGCTGGCGCGGAAGTATCACCCGGATTTGAATCCCGGCGACAAAGCCTCGGAAGAAAAATTCAAGCAACTGCAGGAAGCGTACGACGTGCTGTCTGACACCAAGAAGCGGGAGATGTACGACCAGTACGGCTTCTACAGCAACAATGCGCCGCCGGCCGGATATGGCGGTGGAACGGATGCGGGCGCCGGAAACGTGAATTTCGATTTTGGCGGGTTCGATTTTGGAGGGCAGCAGGGGGGTGGCTCGAGTTTCCGGGATTTGTTCGGCCAGTTTTTCGGCGGGCGACGCGGCGCGGCAGCGATGGAGCCGGAGGAAGAACCCGGCGGCGACCTGGAATACCAGATCGAGATTGATTTCCGGGACTCGGTGCGCGGCGCGGTGAAGAAACTGCAGATCACGCGGATGGATGCGTGCGAGACGTGCCACGGGACGGGAGCGGTGGGATCGCCGCAGACATGCCCGACGTGCAATGGAAGCGGGTCCGTGCAGCAGACCGCGGGGAAGATGCGGTTCAACGTGCCGTGCAGCCGTTGCGGGGGCACGGGCAAGTTGCGGACGCCGTGCCGGACGTGCGGCGGGGAAGGGCGCGTGCGGCGAACGGAAACGATAGATGTGCGCATTCCGGCAGGCGTGGCGAATGGCGGACGCGTCCGCGTGCCGGGGAAAGGCAACGCGGGCACGATGGGCGCGCCGGCGGGCAATTTGTACTTGCAGGTGGTGGTGAGGCCACACGCGTATTTCGAACGGCGTGGGAATGATTTGTACACGAAGGTGCCGGTGACAGTGCCGGAGGCGTCGCTGGGCGGGAAGATCGAAGTGCCGACGATTGACGGGAGGTCGCTGGTGCGGATTCCTCCGGGCACGAACAGCGGAAGCACGTTGCGGCTGAAGGAAAAGGGCGTACCGCACGGAAAAAGCGGGGCGCGCGGGGATCAGTACGTGGAGATCCAAGTGATCGTACCGGAGCCGACCGATGAACGAGTGCGGCACTTGATGAAGGAGCTGGAGGAGATTGCGCCGGCGGATCCGCGGAAGGATTTGTTTGGGAAGGCGGGGGTGTGAGGCAGTTGTAAGTAATCAGTTATAAGTTTTGAGTAAGGCGTCGGCGGTTCGTTTTACTTAATACTTAAAACTTAGAACTTAAAACTGAGAACTTTGGTACTCCAATGCCAGTCAAAGCTAAAAAACGAGCCAAGGCCGGGTACATGATCAGCGCGGTGGCGGAGCTATACAAACTGCATCCGCAGACGTTGCGCTTGTACGAGCGCGTAGGCTTGCTGAAGCCGTCGCGATCGCAGGGGAACACACGGCTGTATACGGACTCCGACCTGGAGCGGCTGGACGTGATCTTGACCCTGGCGCGAGACATGGGAGTGAACCTGGCGGGAATCGAGATCATATTGAATATGAGAGAGAAGATGATCGAGATGGAACGGCAGATGGGCGAGTTTGCGCACGTGGTTCAACAAGAGTTGTCGCGGATGGCGCGGACGGAAGAGAAAGCGCCGAGGACGGCGATTGTGAAAGCGGTGCCGCGGGCGGTGAGATAGAGAAGTGGTAAGTTTTTAGTTTTAAGTTGTAAGTGATGCCCCGCTCGGTCGGGGCGTTTTTGTTTTTGTGCACAGATATCCGCAGGGCAGACCGATTGTGGCGTGACGGACTGGGACGTATGATGGCGGCTGGCGAAAGAGCGCTGGCAGGTTGCCGCAGTTGTGAAGACGGTTTGTCTGGGTGAGCGGCTGAGACCGCAAAAGCGGGAGCAAGCTCCCGCACTCCAAAGGAAAATCATGGCACGCGAAGATTGCGCAGTTTGCAGAGGGACGGGATGGAAGCTGGTGGAGCGGAAGGATGGCACGCCGGGCAGCGTGGCGGTGGCGTGCGAGTGCGGAATGGAAGAGCGCGCAGGCTTGGTGATGGAACGAGCGCGGATCCCAAAGCGGTATGAGCATTGTGACTTTGAGAGCTACGCGACGGACCTGGCGGACGGGAAGACCTGGAGTTCGGAGCACGAGCAATCGTTGAAACAGGCGAAACTGCTGATGCAGGGGTTTGTGCGGGAGTATCCGGCGACGGAGAAGGGTTTGCTGCTAATGGGGCCTTCGGGCGTGGGGAAAACGCATCTGGCGGTGGCGGGATTGAAGGAACTGATCCGGCGGGGGCACGGCGGGTTGTTTTGCGATTACCGGGAGTTGTTGAAGGAGATTCAGGCGAGCTACAACCCGGCCAGCGAATCCACGGAGATGGGAGTTCTGGAGCCGGTGCGAACGGCGGAGATACTGGTGCTGGACGATCTGGGGGCGAGCAAGCCTTCGGCGTGGGTGCTGGACATCATTGGATTGGTGCTGAACGCGCGGTACAACGAGCGGCGCATGACGATTCTGACGACGAACTATGTTGACGAGACGGCAAGCCCGGTGGAAGGCGCGCGGTTGCCGGGCGGGCAGCGCGTGGCGGTGAAAGAAGACACGCTAGCAGACCGGATTGGGGCGCGGATGAGGTCGCGGTTGTATGAAATGTGCCGGACGGTGAAAGTGAGTGCGCCGGACTTTCGGCGAGAGACACGGCAAGCAGGACGAGCAAGAGCGTAGGCAATTGGATGAGAATTAGATCTATCCTGCTGGTCGCTGTGGGATGCATTTGGCTTGCATCCGTTCTGTACGTGATGATCGGTAATTCCATATTGAGGGAATCTCGCCTCGGGGTCATCGCTAAGTTCCTCGATGGGCTGCCGCCGGCTTTCTCCAATGCTCTATTCATCTTGTTCTGGATCGTTTTCTTGTTCGGATGGAGCATCCCACTCGTATTCGGTTTCAGGGAACTGTTGCGATCGAAAGCTTCGAGTAAGGCTCTCCGAACAAATTCCCGCTGATTGACAGGGGTTGGGGCGGCGGGTATCCTTGTGGGTAAGTGGGGTGCGGCGTACACCCATGTTCGCGGCATCCAAGTGAAAGCTAACGAGTTACTGCGAAGCAGTTCAATAATTCTGTACTGCCCCGTTGTAACCCTCCTTGCATCACCCCGATAGGGATTCAGCAAGGATTGACTCGACAAAAAACAGGGATAGAAATCCCGGAGGCGATTGATCATGTTTTCTGACCACGATAACCCCGTATCTTCCGCAACAGGAACCGCAGCAACCCAGGCCAGCGAGAGCACCCCGAAAGACGAAGCGACGCCGAGCACAGAGGCACCCGTAGCCGAGTCACCCGTGGCAGAAGCAGCCGCGGCGAGCGATGCCCCGAGCACACCTGCGCCCGTGGAGCACGTGAAGGCTGACGAAGTCCACGCGACAGCGGAAGCGCACGCGCAGGCCGCAGTCGTGGACGCCGAAGCAGCGGCGGCAGCCGAAGAAGCCGCCGGCGCGGAAGAGATGAGCAAGCTGATCGAGCAGTACAGCGAGCCACAGGAAGCCGCATCGCAAAACGAAATTATCGAAGTGAAGGTAGTCGCGTACACGGAACAGGGCGTGGTGGTGGACGTCGGCGGGAAGACCGAGGGCCTGATTCCCGCGGTGGAGTTCTCTGAGACAGACATTCCCCGGCCCGAACCGAACGCGACGATTGAAGTGCAGCGCACCGGAGAGCACAAGGACGGGTTCGTCATATTGACGTACCAGAAGGTGCTGCGGCGGCGGACGTGGGAAAAGATTGACGCGCAGTATAAAACCAAGGAAACGATCACCGCGAAGGTAGTGGACCGGATCAAGGGCGGACTGGTGGTGGATGTGGGCGGCGTGCGCGCCTTCCTGCCGGGTTCGCAGTATGACCTGCGGCCGACGGCGAACCTGGACGGCTTGATGGGGCAGGAAGTGCAGGTGCGCATCACGAAGCTGAACCGGCGGCGCGGGAATGTGGTGGTGAGCCGGCGGGCGCTGCTTGAGGAAGAGCTGCATGCCAAGCGCGCGGAGTTGATGGAGAAGTTGACCGAAGGGCAAGTGGTCCACGGCACGGTGAAGAACGTGACGGACTACGGCGCTTTCGTGGACCTGGGCGGAATCGACGGGTTGCTGCACCTGACGGACCTGAGTTGGGGACGCGTGCGCCATCCAAGCGACGTGGTGAAGCCGGAGCAGGAAGTTGACGTAATTATTTTGAAGTTTGACAAGGATAAGCAGCGGGTCTCGCTGGGCCTGAAGCAATTGGCCAAGGACCCGTGGGTGGACGCGGCGGAGCGGTATCCCGCAGGCGGCAAGTACAAAGGCAAGGTAGTGGGCGTGGTCGATTACGGCGCCTTCGTCGAGTTGGAACAGGGCATCGAAGGACTGGTGCACGTGACGGAGATGAGCTGGTCGAAGAAGCCGACACACCCGTCGAAGGTGGTGAAGGCCGGCGAAGAAGTGGACGTGGTGGTGCTGGACATCAAGCCGAGCGACCGGCGCGTTTCGTTGGGAATGAAGCAGGCGCAGGCCGATCCATGGCTGCTGGTTGCGGAGAAGTATCCGGTGGGCACGGTGGTGACCGGTAAGGTGCGGAACATCGCGGAGTTTGGCGCATTCATCGAGATCGAAGACGGTTTCGACGGGCTGGTGCACGTCGGCGATGTGAGCTGGACCGGCCGGGTGAAGAACCCGCACGAGGTGTTCAAGAAGGGCGAGCCGATCACCGCGAAGGTATTGCGGATCGACCCGGAGAATCGCCGGGTGTCGCTGGGCATGAAGCAGGTGAACGACATCTGGGGCGACTGGTTCAAGCAGCACCGCGTGGGCGAGATCGTGAAGGGAAAAGTTTCGCGGATCGCGACGTTCGGCGCCTTCGTGGAGCTTGGCGACAACATCGAAGGACTCTGCCACAACACGGAAATCGAAGAGCGCAAGCGGCGCGACGATGGGGCCTCGAGCTTCCGGCCGACCACGGGACCGCTGAAGAGCGCGGGACCCCTGGAACCCGGCAAGGAATACGATTTCAAAATCATCAAGATCAGTTCCGAAACGCGGCGGATCGGGTTAAGCTACCGCGCGGCCGTGCGGCAAATTGAACGCAAGGAGATCGAACAGTACAAGTCGACGAAATCCTCGGCGACGGCAACGATCGGCGACGCCATGAAGCAGAAGCTGGCGTCCCGGTAGGCAAGCACACAGAATTTCCTCGCCCAGGGGATGTGGCGCGAAAATTCGTTTACCTGAGGGTCATTTTAATGATAGGAAGAGGGACAGCCAGAGGCGAAGCCCCTCTAAGTCGGCTCGCACCAGAGAGTTGTGCGGGCCAAACGGGAAACGATTGAAGAGGCAGGGACGATGACAAAGCAACCGACGTTGACGAAGGCCGACTTGATCGAGGAAGTGCTGCGGGTGACGGAACTTCCACGCAAGGAGTCGGAGACAATCGTCGAGACGATTTTTGAAAACATCATCGACGCGCTGCAGAAGGGCGACAAGATCGAGATCCGGGGATTCGGAAGCTTCCGGACACGGCAGCGAAGAGGCCGCGTGGGCCGCAACCCGAAGACCGGCGAGAAGGTGGAAGTGCCGGCGAAGAAGATCCCGTTCTTCAAGCCGAGCAAGGAATTGAAGGACTTCGTCAACAGCCCGGAGGCGGCACCCAGCGAGGCAACGCCCTCGTGAGGATGAGCTTTGACAATTAAGGGTTGTGGACGCCCCGGCAAGTTCGGGGCGTTTTTTTTTGAGGAAGACGATGTCCGGTTGCGAAGAGGATTTTGGGTTATGCTGAGTGCCAGATTGCGCGAGTGAGGATTGCAAACGATGGATTACCTTTGGTCGCCGTGGCGGTTCCAGTATATGGCGGGAGTGACGCAAGGCACGCAGCCCGAGTGCTTTTTCTGCGCTGCGGTGAAGAGCACGCACGATGAAGAGACGCTAGTCGTCTACCGGGGGAAGAAGGTATTCGTGATCTTGAACCGGTATCCATACACGTCCGGGCACGTGATGATCGTGCCGCACGCGCATGTGGCGGAATTGAATCTTTGCGATGCGGACGCGTTGAAGGAAATGATGGAGTTGGCGCAAAGGGTGGAAGCGGCTTTTCGCACGAATTACGCGCCGGACGGAATGAACCTGGGTATGAACCTGGGGAAGGCCGCCGGTGCCGGCGTCGAGGGGCACCTGCATCTGCACATTTTGCCGCGATGGATTGGGGATACGAATTTTATGACCGTGACGGGAGAAACGCGCGTGCAGCCGGAGGAATTGAAGACCACGTTTGAGAAGCTGAGGAAGGCGTTGGCTTGAAGAATCCCGAGAAGCAGATCCTCGGCCCAGAGCAGGCTGACAAGGAGTTGCCGTGAATCTGGAGCTTAGCGAAGAGCAGAGGCTGCTGCAAAAGAGCGTGCGGGAATTTGCGGAGTCCGAGGTGCGCCCGCTGGCCAAGGAACTGGACGAGACGGGACACTTTCCGCGGGAACTGTTCAGGAAAGCGGCAGAACTGGGCTTGACGGGCGTGGCGTTTCCGGAAGCCGAGGGCGGGGCGGGGTTCGACCACCTGGCGTACACCATTGTGATCGAAGAGATTTCGCGATGCTGCGCTTCCACGGGCGTGATCCTGAGCGTGCAGAATTCACTGTTCTGCGATCCCATTTATCGTTACGGAACAGAGGAGCAGAAGAAGAGGTTTCTGCTGCCGTTCATGCGCGGCGAAAAAATCGGGTGTTACGCGCTGACGGAACCGCAAGCGGGCTCGAATGCGGCGGCGCTGCAAACGAAGGCGGTGAAACAAGGTGATACGTACGTGATCAACGGCACGAAGGCGTGGATCACAAACGGCGGCGTGGCGGATGCGGCCATCGCTTATGTGAATACGGACCCCGCAAAGGGCGAGCGCGGGATCACGGCCATTGTGGTGGAAAAGGGGACGCCAGGGTTCAAGGTGGGAAAAGAAGAGAAAAAGCTGGGGATCAACGCCACGGCGTGCTGCGAGTTGATTTTCATGGACTGCGCGGTGCCGGTGGCGAACCGCGTTGGAAATGAAGGCGAAGGGTACAAGGTAGCGCTCTCGACGCTGGATGGGGGACGCATCGGGATCGCGGCGCAGGCCACGGGAATCGCGCAAGGCGCGTTTGAGGCAGCGCTCAAGTGGGCGAAGGAGCGCATGGCCTTCGGGCACCCAATCGCGCAGTTTCAGGCGATCCAGTTCATGCTGGCGGACATGGCCACGGAGATTGACGCGGCACGGCTGCTGGTGAGGAAAGCGGCGTGGAAGCAGGATAGCGGCGGGCGATTCAGCCAGGAAGCGGCGACGGCGAAATTGTTCGCCAGCGAAATGGCGACGCGCGTGACGCACAAGGCGATCCAGATTCACGGCGGGTATGGCTACAGCCGGGAGTATCCGGTGGAGCGAGCGTACCGGGACGCGCGCGTTACGGAGATTTATGAAGGGACCAGCGAGATTCAGAGACTGGTGATTGCATCGTGGGTGCTGAAGGGGTGAAGAGCCCCTTAAAGGCGCTCCTCCGGTTCAGAGCAAGCGGAAAAATCGCCGCAAGTCCCCATTCCCCGCCCAACCGAAAGCCAATCCACTCCAGGTCTGACTCAGCCACATGAATCAGTGTCGCATTCGGCTAGTGTGATGCTGTGGACCCACGTTAACGAACTGAAGACCTTCCGCGGATAAACCCGACCGATTGGCGGGAGCCTCCCGAATAATGGAAATAACAAATACTCTAATTTATGGAGGCATCGCGCCGCCCGCGCGATCTCAAACTATGTACGAACACTTGTGGCGAGATGCGGCAATACTGCTCGGGTCCATGCACGTGATAGCGCCGATGGCTGTGCGAAGCGGTTTCCGGTTTGCGGCGCACTGCAAGCCGGTGCAGGTGCCGGTGGAAGAACTGCCGCGTGAAGTATCGGCGTACATCCAGTCGCAGATACCGCAGATGCACAGCCTGGGTTTCGAGTTTCTGGGGTGCTACGACTGCGGCGTGCTGGCGAGCAACACGCGAAGCTTCATCGCGTATTTCTGCAACCGGACGACGAACGATTTTGCCAACGTTTCGGTGGCCACCTCGCCGCAGAGAACGGCGGGCTACTTCGAATTTTCGACGCGGTTCGGAAACGGAATGGCGCTGGAAACGAACACGAACGGCATTTTACCGCTGACGCCGGATAATCCGGAGGTTCGCGTGTTCCGGTTCCCGGAGATCAAAGAGCCGCGCGAGCTATATCAGGTGCATAAGAGCCTGACCGAAAAGTACGCCAACGGCCAGTGGGCGCAAGGCGAGCCGAAGGGGCAAGAGATTCAACGGTTTGTGCGCGTGATGGAGAAGTATGGACCGCGGCACGTGAAGATGGGCTACATGTACTTGGCGCCTGATGGGGAAGCTTACTTCTTGACGTGGAAGGGCGCGATCCTGATGACGTGGCGGGGATTGTGGCCGATTGCGCTGATTCGAAGGGCGATGCATAAGTATGAGATGCGAGCGGAGTTGCAGTCGCTGCGCGTCCGTGGAGTGCCCGCGCTGCAGAAGGCGTAAGAAAAAATCCGCATAGATTGAACCACCAGATGTCCGTGGCTGCGAAGTCTCACCTGTTGAGAATCCTATTATTGGGGATCAGGCGGAAAGGGGCGCAACGTTTGCTCGCCTTCGAGCCGGGCAAGGCTGCGCGTCCGCGTGTGCGGGTTCTTGGCGTTTGGGAGACAAGATTTAGTATTCTGGCGGGGTGCTGGAACTCGACGCGGGACTTGCATTCAGGGCGGAAGAAGACGCGGAGTTTTTTTCGCTGCTCCCGGCCAGGCCGGCCGTCTGCTTGATTGAACCGCGAGAAGAAAACGCCGAACCCTATTTAATACGGACAGCGGACCTGCGGCGGCGGCTGCAACGATTGCTGGGCCCGGCGGATCCCGCGAGCAAGCGATTGAACCTGCGCGAGTTTGCGCGGGCCGTGCATTACCGCGAGACGGGGTCGGCATTTGAGCAGGCGCTGACCTACTATCGCCACGCCAAACAGAATTTTCCCAAGCGCTATCGGGACCTGATGCGGCTGCGGCCGGCAGCCATTCTAAAGGTAAATTTGCGCAATGCCTACCCGCGCTGCTACGTGACGCGGCGCATTGCCGTGGACGAACAAGGGTTGCCAACGGCGGGAGCGTACTATGGGCCGTTTGCGTCGCGGCGCGCGGCGCAAGGCTTCGCGGAGAAGATGCTGGATTTTTTCAAGGTGCGGCGGTGCCAGATTAAGATCCGGCGAGACCCGGCCTTTCCGGGATGCCTGTATTCCGAGATGAAAATGTGCCTGGCGCCGTGTTTTGCGGGTTGCACCAAGGAAGAGTACGACGTGGAGGTGAACCGGTTGGTGTCGTTTCTGGAGACGAGCGGGGGCTCGCTGCGCGGAGGATTTGAAGCGGAACGCGAAAAGGCCAGCGAAGAACTGGATTTCGAGCGCGCGGCGGCGATTCACAAGAAGGTGGAAAAGCTGGATGATGTGCTGCGCGGGAGGCCGGAACTGGCGCGGAGGATTCAGGACCTGGATGCTGTAATTCTGCAACGCACGGCGCGGGAGCAAACGATTGGGGTCTATGCGGTACGAGGAGGGCGGCTGGCGGAACCCTATGAATTGCGATTTGGGGACACCAGCGAGCCGCGGTCGGCGGAAGAAACGGTCCGCGAGTATCTGGAAGGTGTGATGGGCGGTGGGGTGCCACTTCTTGCTGCAGCGTCTCCGGTTGCGGGTAATATCAGACAAAGCGCAGCGGAATTGGGCGAGCATCTTTGCCTGGTGGCGCGCTGGTACTACAGCAATCCACGGGAAGGCGAAATTTTCTATCGGGAGAAGGACTGGCCGTACCGGCGGATTTTGCGGGCTTGCGCCAGGTTGCTGGCGGCGAAAAAAAATGCCAAGGAAGAAACCGGGGTTCCAGAAGGAAAAGCGCAAAGCGAGGAGCAGAAATGAGCCGGGGAGCGACACAAGAAGGAACCAAGAAGTATGCGGCAAAGCTTCAAGGGGCAGCGGCGGAGGGACATTTCCGCGAGGTACAGGGATTGACGATTTCCTCTCTTGGGGCGGGAACGTACCTGGGCCAGCCGAACGAAAACATGGACGCGGGATATGCGGCGGCGCTTGTGGCGGCGGTGGAGAATGGCATCAACGTCATCGATACGGCAATCAACTACCGGTTTCAGCGAAGCGAGCGGAGCGTTGGCACAGCGGTGAAGGTGCTGGCGAACAAGGGATTTGCGCGCGAGGAAATCGTTGTCTGCACGAAGGGAGGGTACCTGACGCCCGATGGAACCATGCCAGCGGACCCCAACCGCTATTTTTTCGAGGAGTACATCCAAAAAGGCATTTTCACCGCGAAGGAGATTGCGGCGGGCAGCCATTGCATGGCGCCGCGGTTCCTGGAAAACCAACTGGGGCGCAGCTTGAAAAATCTGGGCGTGGAATGCGTGGACGTCTATTATCTGCACAACCCGGAAACACAACTGAGTGAGATTCCGAAAGCAGATTTTTTGGGCCGGATACGCGAGGCGTTTTTATTTCTGGAATCGGAGGCGACGCGCGGGCGGATTCAGTATTACGGCATGGCGACATGGAATGGATTCCGGCAGAACGCGAGCGCCGGGGATGCGATGCAACTGGCGGAGATTGCGAATTTGGCGAAGGAGATTGCGGGAGAGCAACACAGGTTCCGGTTCGTGCAACTGCCGTATAACCTGGCGATGACAGAGGCGCTCACGCTGGGAAACCAGACCGTTGGGGGAAATACGAAGACGATGATGGAAGCAGCCGGCGAGCTGGGCATCACGCTGATTGCAAGCGCTGCGCTACTGCAAGGGCAAGTGGCGCAAAACCTGCCGGCATTCGTGGCCGAGGCTCTGGGGCTGGAAAATGATGTGGAGCGGGCGCTGCAATTTGCGCGATCGTCGCCGGGAATTGCGACGGCACTTGTGGGAATGTCGCGCGTGGCGCATGTGGAAGCGAACACGCGACTCGTGGGGATGGCGCCGGCGGGAATCGAGGAGTTCAATAAGTTGTTTTCGCGGGGAGAGGGCGTTTAACAGCCGGATCAGGAGCGGGCAAGTTCGGGATGGCGACGGACAAGCCAAGTGGTGATGGCTTGGTCGAGTTGGTGGAGATGGCCAGAAAAGAAATGGTCGGCGCGATCGACGATGGACAAATGATTTTCACCGGGCAACGCGGCGACGAGTTCGGCAACCTTGGTTCGGGCGCCATGCACATCGTTGGCGCCATGGACAAAGAGCTTGGGTTTGTTGCAGCTCCAGAGATAGGTGAAATCGGTGTTGTTGACAGGAAGGCCGAGGGCAATCAGATCGGTGACACGAGGATCGGCACAACCGACGCGAAGGCCAACCCAGCTTCCGAAGCTGAAACCGGCGAGAAGCAGGGGGATGTTCGGAAATTCCGCGGCAAGAAAATTGATGGCGGCTTGGACGTCGCCCTGCTCGCCCTGGCCGCTGTCGTGTGATCCGGCGCTGAGTCCTGCGCCGCGAAAATTGAATCGCAGCACAGGAAGGCCGAGGGCATCCAGGGACTTGGCGGCTTGATAGACAACCTTGTTGTGGAGGGTGCCGCCGTACAGCGGGTGTGGGTGGCAGACCACAGCCGCGAGCGAGGGGGAGGCCGACCGCGTTGGAGTCCAGAGGATGGCCTCCAAACGGCCAACAGGGCCGTCTAGAAAGAGATTGCGGGAATCGTGGGAAATGCGCATAAAAGGCCAGGAAAAGTGTACCTGAAAAGAGCGGGCTCGCAGGAAGACACCTGTAAAAGGTCTCCGTTCCCAATTGGAGAAAAGCGCTCCAATTGGGAAACTGGGATGGGGCAGTTCTATACCTGCCACTATGCGAGTTTGTCGTACTAGAGCTAAAAAGTTGGACTTTCGGATTGCAGTTTACGGCGGCGAATGTTACTTTCGCCCCCGGTTCAACCTCCAGGGGGAAATAATGGCTGATTTGTCGGACAGGCGAGAAGCACGACGCTTTGTCATGACCCTGCCCGTTCGGGTGATGGCACATGATGCAAACAGCCCGGAACTGAAAGCCCACACGCGAGATGTGAGCTACCGCGGCCTGTATTTCCTGGCGGAAGCTTCGTTTGACAGTGGAAGCGAGATCGATTTTGTTTTGACACTGCCGAAACAGGTGATTTCCGTGGGCGATGTGCATATTCGCTGCCATGGCAAGGTCGTGCGTGTCGAAGCCACAGACAACGGCAAAACCGGGATTGCCGCGCGCATCGACCGCTATGAATTTGTGCCCGTTCGGGCTTCGGCCGCGTAGCCGGCCGCCCTCGGCGTCCCACCAGATTGCAACTCGCAGCTCACCATTTTGCGTAGAATAGTTGCAGGAGAGTCTCGCCACCGAGGATGGCGAAGAACTCTCGGGAGGACTTGCATGTATCACTACAATCCAAATCTGGCGCTGGAAGAATTGCGGGAAGATGGCTTTCTGCCGCACCCGGTGAAGCTGCGGGATATGATCCTGCGGAATCAACTGGGGCCGCAAGATGCGCAGCTTCTGAACCAGGAATTCCAGGAGTATCTGACACGGTTCGGTGAGCTGCAAAAGCTGGGTGGCGTGATCCTGGAAAAACTCTCAACGGGTCAGCGGAAGAGCGCTTAGGCGCGGGCGCGGGATGCGGACAGGAAGCGCGCAACGCGGACCACTTGCTGGAGGCGGGGGCCGCGATACGCTGTAACAACCTACCGGCAGCTGCTTGGAAAATCGCAATGCTCCTGGATCAGCCGGAAAGGCTGGCGGGCATGAAGCGCGCAGCGAGCGAGATGGCGCGGCCGGAAGCGGCCAGCAGGATCGTCGAAGATGCGCTGGGGCTGTTACACTAAACCCTTGCTCCCCGGGAATCGTCGGAAGAGCGACCGCCCAGAGGGGTCATCTACTCAAAACCATGAAGCGCCACACACTGCTGATCGATGCAGACGACACACTTTGGGAGAATAACGTTTTCTTCGAGAAGCTGATCGATGATTTCATCAGCCTGGTCGAACCCTGCGGGTACAGCCGGGCGTACATCCGCCACATCCTGAACGAAACGGAACGCAAGAATATCCGTCAGTATGGCTACGGGGTGCGGAGTTTTGGGAGGTCACTGGAAGAGACTTACCTGAAGCTGGCGGACCAGATGGCGCAGCGCGAGGTGCTGGCGCAGGTGCACAATCGCGTGATGGAACTTGAGAGAACGCCGCCGAAGATTCTGGACGGGGTGCCAGAGACGCTGGCATACCTGACGGCGCGACACCGCCTGATCCTTTTTACCAAAGGCGAGCCGGCGGAGCAGGCAGCGAAGGTGGAGCGCTCCGGGTTGCAGGGATTTTTTGAAGCCATCGAGATCGTCTCCGAGAAGGACGCGAAGACCTACGGGGCGCTGGTGCACAAGCACAAGATTGTGAAGACGTACGGCTGGATGATCGGGAACAGTCCACGCAGCGACATCAATCCGGCCATGGAAGCGGGCCTGAATGCCGTGTACATCCCGCACGTGAACACGTGGCAATTGGAGCAGGAAGCGGTGTTGGCGGGATCGGGGAAGCTGGTGATTCTGCCGGCCTTCCGCGAGTTACGCAATCATTTTTGAAAAGCCAAGCCCTGACGTACACCATCGAACGACCCACCGAAGGAATGCGATGAGCGAGGAGACGCGCTGGCCAAAAGTAGCGGTGATCGGAGCGGGCGCGGTCGGCGGCTACTTTGGCGGGATGCTGGCGCGGGCAGGCGCACCGGTGACAATGATCGGGCGGCAGGCGTTTGCGGAGGCGGTGAAGAACTCCGGCCTGCAACTGGACACAGTGCAGTTCCGGGAGACGGTATATCCCGAGGCATCCACGGAGATTGCCGCCGTGGCCGGGGCGGAAGTGATTTTGTTTTGCGTGAAGACAACGGACACGGCGAGCACGGCGAAAAGTTTGACGCCACACATTTCGCCCGGGGCGATTGTGGTGAGTCTGCAGAATGGCGTGAACAACGCCGAAGAGATTCGGGCCTCTGCGGGAATCGATGCGCTCCCTGCCGTGGTGTATGTGGCTGCGGCGATGTCGCCACCGGGATGCGTGAAGCACCTGGGCCGGGGAGACCTGGTGGTGGGACCAAAGAATGCGCGGACGGAAAGAATCGCAAGTCTTTTCCTGCAGGCGGAGGTGCCGTGCCGGATTTCCGAAAACATTGAAGGGGAGCTCTGGACCAAGTTGATCTGGAACTGTGCGCTGAATGCGATTTCAGCGCTGGGCCGCGTAACCTATGGAGAAATATTCGCGAGTTCAGACGCACGCCGCATCATCGAAACCCTGGTCGATGAAGTGCTGGCGGTGGCTCGCGCAAAGGGAATCCACCCGCCCGGTTTGGAGGATTCCAAGGCGGCACTCGCGGGTGCGCTGAAGATTGCCGAGCAGATGAGCGGGACGCGGTCGTCGACGGCGCAGAACATGGCGCGGGAAAAGCGGACAGAAATTGATTCCTTGAATGGGTATGTGGCGCGGCTGGGAGAGCAACTGGGCGTGGCGACGCCAGTGAATCATGCGCTGTACACGTTAGTGAAATTGCAGGAGTCGGGTTTTTAACCTGCGCGGTAGAACCTCCGAAACCAAATTCTCTAGTTAACGACACGGGCCGAGATTTTCTCCGCCAGACTCACGCGCGAGCTGAAGAATCAGCGGCGCTCAGGGCCGCGAAAGGGAATGTAGACGATGGCCTCGAGGTCGACGGGCTGACCTTCCTTGGTGGCGGGCTGGAATTTCCACTGAGCGAAAGCCTCGATGGAGTAGGCGTCAAGCTGAGGGTCGATGCCGCGCACAAGCTGAATGCTGTCCACGGCACCGTCCCGGCGAATCACGCCGTAGAGGATCACTTCACCCTCCACGTGATCCTGGACCAGAGTCTGCGGATATTTAGGGTCAACCTTGCGCAGAGCCACGGGCGCGTTGACTTCGCCAAGGCGATGCGCGGCACTACCACCGAGGTGCAATTCGGAGAAGTGGATGATCCAACTGCCCGTGGCGCTGCTCAGATTAGGCATGTTGATGTTCATGGAGTAGACGCGGCGCGAGGTGAAGATCAGCTCCGGCTTCGCGCCGGGTGGCAACGTCGCAAAATTCGGCGGACCGATGCGCTCGGGCGGGTCATCGGCGTCGGCATTCGGATCGGGACGCTTCAGGCCCGATTGGGTTTTCGGAAGGCTGAGCTTTAGCGCACCGCCAAGACCCGAGGAGTTTGCGTTTGGCTTCGGAGAACCGCCGCTGATGCTGATGCCGATGTCGCTCTTCCCTGCCCTGCCCGTGCCGTTTCCATGCGAATCGCCGTTTCCGGATTTTGCGGGGCCGGGTGAATTTCCAGGCGCGCCGGGCTTGCCGTCGGGAGACATGGCAACACGCGCGGCGAGATTGCCTTGAGGCACAGGAACAACGGGAGCCGGAGGCGCGGGATTCGCTGAAAGTGCGATGAGCGTGCTGGGCGCTCCACCGTTCACCTCAGAAGGTACGGCGGGAACTTCCGGTGCGGCGGCGTCACCGGTCTGCTTGCGGGATGCGACGCGAGGAGCGGAGCCGGCATTGATTTCGAGCTTGGGCCTGGCGGGGCCGGTTGGAGTGGCCGCCAAGCTGATTTCCGCGGGGCGCTGCTCGAGATTCGGCAGGTCGGGAGAAGGCGCGTCCGTTGTTGCGACAGTTCTAGCCTTATGGGGATGAAGTTTCGTGAGGGCTTGCTCGCTGATCTCGATATGCGGACGCGCGGGAACTTGCGAGGCGGCAAGTTGGACGATGTTGGGCATGGCGGGAAGGAATTTCGGGGCTTCCGCTGGAGCGGCGGGATTGATCAGGGTCTGACGTGGGTGCGTCGGGTGGACAGGATCCGTGTAAATGCGCTGGCGAGGGTGAAATGCGTCCACGCTGTGCTCAGCGGGGGGCGGGTCTGGCACCGATTTCCGCGGGGTTGTGGCCCTCGCGCGAGGAACAGTGAGAAATGGCAAGTCCTCGATCGAGCCAGACCAGGTGAGTTGCGTGTTATCAAAGGAAGGATTGTGCCGGGAGGCGCCTGGAAGGTTTTGCCACGGGAAAATCACGAAGGCGATGTGCAGCAGTGCTGCGGCGAGGAAAGCGCGGCGTGGGAAGCTCCGCTCGACGCGGCAATCCCGAAAGACAAAGGTGAGAGGATCGGTTTTCAGGAGATGTGTGCGCTGGAAGGATACGGCCACACTGCTGAGAAAATTTTGGTGGAAGCTGCCCCAAGCGATTTCGAGCTTCGGCTGAACCTCTCCCGGAAGGAAGATGTGGGGCGGGTAGAGTTCCGCCTGACCGAGGAGGTCGTAAGGATCGACGTGGAAAGCGGTAGACATAAAGTTTAATTATATCGCGCTCTGCCTGGGACCTGGAGCGCGGGAAGAGCCCCGTCAGTGAATCAAGTAGATAGATGAACCGCAGGCGGATTAGGGTGTACTGCGGGGCGAGCCCGGAAGAAGGAGAGACTGGCGTCGCCTTGGCGGAGCACGCGGACACGCTCCAGTTGACCGAGTGCCTCCGGAAGATCGAAAGCGCGGCGGTGTTCGGCGACCACAAGGGCGCCGGGCGCGAGAAACGGAGCGGAGCCGAGAAAGGTGAGGACGCGGCGGTATTCGTCGGCGGCAGCGTAAGGAGGATCGAGGAAAACGATGTCGAATGGAGCGCTTGCGGGAATGTGTTCCGCGGCGATGCGCTGCAGGCCCCGCAGCACGTCGAGCTTGAGAATCCGTACGCAACCGCTAACGCCGAGGGAATCGAGATTCTTCTGAATGAGAGTGGCGGCAGGCGAATGGTTTTCGATGAACACGACTTCAGCAGCACCGCGGCTGAGCGCTTCGATGCCGACGGCGCCAGTGCCGGCGAAGAGGTCGAGGAAGCGGCAGCCGGGGATGCGTTCAGCCAGGACGTTGAAAAGAGATTCGCGGAGGCGATCGCTGGTAGGGCGAAGGGCAAGGCCCTTGAGGCTTTTAAGTTGGCGGCTGCGAAATGTTCCGGCGATGATGCGCATGGTGGTTTTTGATGGGCCTCAGCCGACGCGGGCAAGGTGATAGCGGCGTTGCCATTCGCCAGGAAGGAGACGCAGCACGCGCTGAAGCGCTTCCTTCTGGGCAGGCTGTTCGGCGAGGGCGAACGCTTCCTTGCGGGCGAGTTCGAGGAGTTCGCGATCGCGGAGCGGGTTGGCCACATGGAAGCCGAGTTGGCCGGACTGGCGGGTGCCAAAAAACTCGCCGGGGCCGCGAAGCTGGAGGTCGGTTTCGGCGATTTCAAAACCGTCGGTAGTGCGGACCATCGTTTCGAGGCGTGCGCGGGCATCCTCGGTCATGCGGCCGGGCGCGACCAGGATGCAATGGGATTGCTGCGCGCCGCGGCCGATGCGCCCGCGAAGCTGGTGCAGTTGGGCGAGGCCGAAGCGTTCCGCGTGCTCAATGATCATGACCGTGGCGTTGGGGACGTCGACACCGACTTCGACGACAGTAGTGGCCACGAGAATTTGAATATCGTTGCGGCGGAATTTCTGCATGACGTCTTCTTTTTCTTCGCTGGGAAGGCGGCCGTGGAGCAGGCCGACCTTGAGTTTGGGGAAAACGGTTTTTGAGAGGCGCTCGTACTCTTCCATCGCCGCCTTGAGTTCCAGCTTCGATTCCTCGATGACCGGGTAGATGACATAACCCTGATGTCCGGCGGCGACTTCGCGGCGAAGAAATTCCCAGACGCCGGGAAGATGCTGCTCGGTGGTGGTGCGGGTTTCGATGGGGGTCCGTCCGGGAGGAAGTTCATCGAGGACGGAGACCTCGAGATCGCCATAGAGCGTGAGGGAGAGCGTGCGGGGGATGGGCGTAGCCGTCAAGACGAGGACGTGCGGCGCATTGCCGTGGCGGGCGGCTTTGTCCATCAGGCGCTTGCGTTGGAGGACACCGAAGCGGTGCTGCTCATCAATGGCGACAAAGCCGAGCCTATTGAATTCGACGGCCTCCTCGATGAGGGCGTGTGTGCCGATGACGAGCTGGGCTTCGCCGGAACGGATGCGCTCGCGCGCAGCGGTTTTTTCGGAGGGTTTGAGGCCGCTGATGAGCAGTTCCACGGTGTAGCCGCCGGGAGCGAGGATGCGCCGGGCAGAAAGGAAATGCTGGACGGCGAGAATTTCGGTGGGAGCCATCAGCGCGGCCTGGCAGGCGTTTTCGATGGCGATGACCGCGGCCTGGAGCGCAACGATGGTTTTGCCGCTGCCTACATCCCCTTGCAGGAGGCGATTCATGGGTATGGGCTTTTCGAGGTCCGTGGCAATCTCGCCAAGAACGCGTTTCTGGGCGTTGGTGGGCTTGAACGGAAGAATGCGTTTCAGGGCTTCGCGAACTTTATCTTCGCGAACACGGAAGGCGATGGCATTTTCCTTGCGCACGGCCCTGCGGCCCAAGGCCAGGCTCAACTGATACAGGAAAAATTCCTCGAAAATGAGGCGCTGCTGGGCGGGCGAACGAAAGAGATTGAGCGCTTCGAGGGATTCGCCGGCGTCGGGAAAATGAGTGTGGATTAAAGCATCGAGGCGCGAAGGATAGTGGAGCTGTTGCAGGAGGGCTGGAGGCAAGACGTCGGGAATGTTGGGATCAAGGTTCTGCAGCGTGGTGTAAATCGCACGGCGAATCTGGCGCGTGCCAAAAGTGCCGACGGCTTCGTAAATGGGCACGATGCGGCCCATCTCCACGGAATCCACCTCTTCGCCGGTAAGCACTTCAATCTGGGGATTGACCATTTCCCGGCGCGCAGGGCGGAGCTTATCGATTTCGACTTTGCCGTGCAGGATAAGCTGCTGGCCGGGCTTCAAGCGTCCTTCCAGATAACCGCCATGAAAGAACTTGCACGGCAACGATCCGGAATCATCCTGAACGAGGAGATGATAGATGGCATCGCGGCCGTACATGCCGCGAACGGCTTGGCCGCTCATCACGCGGGCACGCAGGGTGTAGGTGCCGTTGGGCTGGACGTCCTTGATCTTCGAGAAATGGATGCGGTCTTCGTAGCGGAACGGAAGATAGTTGAGCAAATCTTCCAGGGTGAAGATGCCGCGTTTGGCGAGGAGCTCGGCGCGCTGCGGCCCCACGCCTTTCACCATGCGGACATCGGTCTGAAGAGAGATGGACATCGCTCCTTCTTTATACCACTGCTGGGATAAGGTCCGCTTTTCGAGAAACTTGCGTCGCGGGCATGCGTATCGTTAGAGTGGGCGTTCGGGGCCGGCAGAGCCCTTGGGAGGTTGCCGTGGCGGAAACACGATTGAATGGAGCGGACAAGCGCGCGCTATTGCTGTGGATCGTGCTCGGGATCCTGGGTGCAGCATTTGCGCACAAATACTTTTTCCGGGCGTTTCCGGAAGCCTCGGTGGATTTCAAGGTTTCGCGGGCGGAGGCGCAGGAGCGCGCAAAGGAGTTCGCGGAAGGGCTGGGGGAGCGGCTCAACGGTTATCAGTCCACGATTGTGTTCGATGTCGACGAAACCGCGAAGACCTACCTGGAACGCGAGTTGGGCTTGCAGCAGGCCAACCGGCTGATGTCCGGCGAATTGAACATCTGGTATTGGGAAGTGCGCTTTTTCCGGCCGCAACAGGAGGAAGAGTTTCAGGTGCGGGTCAGCCCTGCGGGGAAAATTGTCACGTACGAGCACAAAATCGAAGAGGCGCGAGCGGCCAAATCGCTGAACCGCGAACAGGCGCAATCGGCAGCACAGGGTTTTTTGCAGGGCAAGCTAGGCACGGACCTGAACAACTGGAATTTCCTGCCGGAGGAGGCCAATTCCCAAACGCGGCCGAACCGCGTGGACTGGTCGTTTACCTGGGAGCGCAAGAATTTCAAGGCCAAGGATGCGCCGTACCGGCTGGTGGTGGGGCTGCAGGGCAACCAAATCGGAAGCACGCAGGAATTCCTGCAGGTGCCGGAAGCGTGGTCGCGGGATTACAAGAACCTGCGTTCGAGAAACGACCTATACGAAATCATTGCGATCGTGCCGTACATTTTATTGCTGGGGGCAGTTCTGTGGCTTGGCATTTCTCTAACCAGGCAGGACAAGACGAAGTGGGGCGCCGCAATAAAAATTGGCCTGTTCGTGGCGGCGCTGTTTTTCCTGATGCAGTTCAACCAATGGGATTCCTACCGCGCAGGGTATGACACGAAAGATTCCTATGCGAGCTTCGTCACGCTGCGAATCGTAATCATCCTGGCATCCGCGCTTGTGACGGCGCTTCTGGTGACTTTGGTGTTGCCGGGCGGAGAGCCTTTATATCGCTCCGCGCAACCAGAACGATTGCGTCTCTACCAGACGTTTAGCCGAAGAGGACTCTTGTCGAAAGAGTTTTTTTGCTCATCGGTGGTCGGATTGTCACTGGCAGCGGCGCACATCGGATTCATTGTCGCGTTTTACATGGTGGGTAGCCGGTTTGGTGTGTGGGCGCCGCAAGATACGAATTATTCGGAGGCCTTTAACACATCAATACCCTGGATCGCCGGAGTGGCGATCGGCGTAACCGCGGCGACCAGCGAGGAGTTTTTGTTCCGTTTATTTGCGATTCCCTTTCTGCACAAGTTGACGGGGTCGCGATTCCTGGCGGTCGTCTTGCCGGCATTCTTCTGGGGGTTTCTGCATAGCAATTATCCGCAGGAGCCGGGATATATACGCGGAATAGAAGTGGGACTCATCGGGATTGTTGCGGGAATGGTGATGCTGCGGTGGGGCATCGTGGCGACGTTAATCTGGCATTACACGGTGGATGCGTCGCTGGTCGGGATGTTGCTGATCCGCTCCGATAATCTTTATTTCAAGATTTCTGGAGTGGTTGTGGGGCTGGCAGCGGTCGCTCCGCTGGCGTGGTCCGGCATCAGCTATTTGCTCCGCGGGAGATTTGAGCCGGTGGACGATCTGCTGAATGGCGCGGAGGCCGTGCCGGAGATCAACCTGGCACGTCGTCCCGCAACCGAGGGAGGGCAGCTATCGGCACGGCGGTACACCGCGCTGACCGCGGGAGCGATTGGTTTTCTGGCGTTATGTTTGCTGGTTGGCGGGCTGCTGGCGTGGCGCATCAAGCGCGAAAGTATCGGAGATTATCTAACGCTTTCCACAAACAGCCGCACCGCGGTTATGAAAGCGGACGCCGTGCTGCGCGAACACGGTCTGGACCCCAAAAGTTTTCGCAAAGGGGCGCTATTTGTGGACACGACGAATTCCGTCAGCAATGAATACCTGCGGCGCCGGATGTCCATCGCGGAGATCAACAAGATCTATGCGGAACGGGTGCCGGGAGCGTTGTGGCGGGTGCGCTNNCGGAATTCGCAAGCCGAGGAGTTCGCGGTAACGCTGAAGCCGGACGGGTCACTGCACGGGTTCTGGCACACTTTGCCGGAAGCTGCGAAGGGAGAGACGCTAGGCAAAGAAGAGGCGGTGGCGATCGCGGAAGGTTTTCTGCGCGAGAAAAAGCAGATTGACCTGAGCGGTTGGAAACTTGTGGAATCGAATTCCGACAAGCGGCCGAACCGGACGGATCACACGCTCACGTGGCAGCAGAATGTGCCGCTGGATCCCCAGAACGCCGGAGGGAAGGATGCCGCGGATCATGCCTACTCTCGCATGGATTTGCATATTCTTGGGAACGAGCCGGCCGATTACCGGACGTACATCAAAATTCCCGATGAATTCGAGCGCAAGCAGGATGAGCAGTCCTTACCACGGACTCTGTTTAACGTGGGCCGGATTGTTGTCGCGGTAGGTCTGGCCATCGTGGTCGTGATTGTGTATTTCAAGAGGTCCCGCAGGGGATCCGATCTCCATGTGCCATGGCGGCGCCTGATGATTTGGGGACTAGTCGGCCCGGCTGTCTATCTTTTCCAATTCTTGCTAGGCAAGGGAATCCCGGAAACACTTGCGGAGTATTCGACAGCTTATCCTTGGAAAATATTCCTTGCTGGCATTGTGGTGCGCCAGTTCATCGCAACGGCGTTTTTGGGGGGAATCCTGGTGATTCTCTTTGGGCTGGCGTGGCACTTTGCGGCGCGGGCGTTCGGCGAAGAGTGGGTTCCCACGTGGCTGGGCATGCCGGCGAATTATTACCGGGATGCGTTCTGGATTGCATTGGGAGGATCGGCGTTGTTGATTGGCCTGCAGCGGTTTCTGAGCGCGGCGTCGCTGTGGTGGCCTACTTTGCAGCGCGCTGTGCCCAATAGCTTCGGCACTTCGTTTGACGCGCTGGCGCCAGCGGCCGGGGTGATCGGCGGGGCGATTTATCGCGGCCTGTTGATTACAGGAGTCCTGGCTGTGGCCGTGGCGTTTATCGGCGCGGAACTACGGGTACGCTGGTTGCGGTTACTGCTGTTCTTCGCGATGGCCGCAGCAATGGTCACGAACTGGGGCTCTCCCGCGGATTTCTTGAAGCAGTTTCTGGGGCGATTGATCCTGCTGACGGTTGTGGTGTTTGGGATCCGGTGGGTGGCGCGATTCAACCTGCTGGGGTGGTTCCTTGTGATCGTGTGCACGGGCATGCTGGGGGCGGGGTTGGAGCTAACCGGGCAGCCAGACGCCTTCTACCGGAGCCAGGGTTACATCGTGGTGACAGCATCGGCGGTACTGCTGGCGTGGCCACTGGTGTTGTGGCGGCTGCGGTCGGGGGAAAGCGCGGCTGCGGGGTAAGTTCTCGGAGTACCTGGCGGGCCTTGCCCGCATCCAAGGGAACAGGCCGCACAAGCCTGAGCAAACGGGTGGGGACGTTGTTGCTTACGAATCGGCGTGGAATGCGTCGAAATGTTGTACCGGTGGTGTGGACTATTCTGCGCGGGGCGCCAGGAAGCTAGCTCCTGTTGTAGAGTTGGCTGCACCGAATTCGGCAAAGAGAAAGCGAATATGCCGCTACCCAACTGGGCCTTGGCTTTTGCGGATGATGCCGGCCGGACCAGCAATTCCGAAGCTGCCCTGGCCACGGTGACCTCTTTGGCCAACCTCGACGAGCGCACCCTGGTTCAGGAAGCGCAAGTGGGAAATCGCGCTGCTTTCGAGGAACTGGTTCGCCGCTATGATCGGGACGTGCTGCGGCTGGCTCTCAACTTGATGAAGCGCACCGAGGACGCCCGGGACGTTTATCAGGAAGCCTTCCTGAAGGTGTACAAGAACCTCCATCGATTCCGCTTTGAGTGCAGTTTCTATACTTGGCTGTATCGCATCGTGACCAACGTCTGCCTGGACCAATTGCGGCGGCGGCGGGCTCGGCCAGAGGATCAGGCGCCCGAACTGCATGCCGGGCAATACGAGGAAGGCACGACGGACTTTTTCGAGCGGCAGAGGGAGCATCGCCCTGCGCTTGACCCAGAGAAGCACTTGGTTGGCCAGGAAATCCGGGCCAAGCTTGCGGCTGCCATGGTGCGGCTCTCGCCCCGGGAACGCATCGTGTTTGAAATGAAGCATTACCAGGGACTCAAGCTGCGCGCCATCGGCGCCGCCCTTGGCACCAGCGAAGAGACCGTAAAGAATTCGCTCTTCCGCGCAACGCGCAAATTGCGCAGTCAACTGGGAGAACTGCGATGAGCGCCGCCGGTCCGGTGAGAAGCTGTGCGGAGATTGCACCGCTGCTGGTCTTCTACGCCTGCGATGAAGTTAGCGCTCAGGAGCGCGTGACCATCGAGGCGCATTTGGTGACCTGCGAGGACTGCCGGGAGCAACTCGCCGAAGAACGCGCATTCCAGGAAGCGGTTGGATCGATGCCGCAGGCCGCGGACAACATGGACAGTGCCAGCGTCCTGCTGGCGCAATGCCGGAGTGAACTCTACGAAAAGCTTGACGACCTGGCGACACCTCCCGTGAAAGAGTGGGCACCCGCGTTCCTGTGGTTGCGACGATGGATGGCGTTGCACCCGGCATGGAGCGGCGCGCTGCTGGTGCTTTTCGGGCTTGTGGTTGGCGTGCAATCAACGCAGTGGTTCACCGGCCGGAATGACGCGAACGCGCTGGACCAGGCGGTGAATGTGCGGCCGGGGCCACGACTCACCGAAGAACAACTCGCCAAGATGGCCGTTGCCGGCGTGAACCTGACTCCTTCCATGGGATCCGGAACGCAGAATGTCCGCCTGCAGTTGAGTGCGGAACAACCCGTGGTGCTGACGGGAAATCTGGATGATGCGGATGTGCGGCAAGTGCTGATGTACGTTGTGGAGAACGGCGAGCGCTTTGATTCAGGCGTGCGGCTGGATTGCCTGGATGTGTTGAAGTTGCGCGCCAAAGACGTGCGGGTGCGCAGTGCCCTGCTGACGGCGGCACGCAAGGACCGGAATCCCGCAGTGCGATTAAAAGCGCTGGAGTCGCTGCGCGATTCGGCTTCAGACCGGATGGTGCGCGACACTTTGCTGGAGTCGCTGCAACAGGATTCCAATCCCGGCGTGCGGGTCGAAGCCGTGAATTTGCTGGTGCGCTCTCTGGATGCCAGTGAGCCGGACTCCGCGCCCCCGCCGGCGCGGGGAAATCTGGATGCGCCGGAGCATGCAATGACGGCGCCAAGGGCTCCCGGTCTTCCGCCGGACGAATCGCTGGCGAATGTGATTCGCGCCCTGGAAAACCTGCAGCGTAAAGACCCCAGCCGGTATGTGCGGCTGCGCAGTTCGGCGGCACTGCGGGAAATCAACGAGCGCAGCGAACGGTGAGTTTTCAGCGCGTGATTGCTAACCGGGCTTACCACATGCGAATGGATTGGCAAATTTCGATTTGTTCCCGCCGTCGCCAGTCAGAGCCACTGATCTTTCTCACACTCACCCTGGTAATCGCTGCATTGGCCATGGTGTCGCCGGCTTACGCGGGGGAAAATGTGCCTCCGCATGCGTCGGCGGACCGCTCCGGAGACATCACCACGAGTGATCGTGGGACGCTCACGCTGACAGCCGACCTGGGTTCGGTGCGCATCCAGACCCTACCCGCCACCGCGCCTCCCGTGGTCCATTACACCGTGCATATTGAAACGGACGCTTCGGAACCAGTGGCGCACGCACTGCTGCAAAAGTATGTTTTGACGGCGAAAGAAACACCAAACGGCGTTTCCCTTGTGGGGCGACTTCCGCAACTGCGTTCGATTATCAACCGCAACGCGCAATACTGGGTGCAATTCCAGATCAGCATACCAGCAAATTTCGGCGTGGAAGTGAGCACCGGCGCCGGTGACATTGAAACGTCAGATCTGGCCGGGCGCGTCCTGCTAGAAACGCAGGGCGGCAATATTCGCACTGGACGTCTGGGATTCGGGCCTTACCAAACCCTTTCCACGGAGCGCTATGCAGCCAAGCTGGAAACCCAGGGAGGTCATATCACTGTGTTGGATGTCGCCGGCGACCTGGACGCTTTTACAGCCGGGGGCCACATTCAAGCCGGTAATATCGCAGGCAGCGCCAAGCTGCGATCCGGGGGCGGCCACATTCGCGCCGGTCAAATTGGGGGCGAAGCGCACCTGGAGACGGAAGGCGGAAACATTGCCGTTGGCGAGGCGGGCTCCTATGTGAGCGTGCGCACGGGCGGCGGCCAGATTGATTTTGGGGAAGTGCACGGATCGGTGCACGCGCAGACGGCCGGCGGCGGAATTCGCGTGATGTACGTAACAGGGCCGATGGAAGTGGAAACGAGCGGCGGCAGCATCTGCCTGACGCACGTGGCGAACACACTGCGCGCGGCAACGGGAAACGGCACGATCACAGCTTGGATTGCGCCGGATTCACCCGATCCGAAGCATCCTGTTCGACTACCAGGCGCCTCGCAACTTTCTTCCAGCACGGGCGACATCGTCGTATTTTTGCCGCGGAATATCATGGCGACGATCGACGCGACGGTGGACAACGGCGGAGCGCAGCGCATCGAAGCGGACCCGTCTCTCCCGTTGAATCTGCAGACTCGGCCCGAGGGTTCGTTGCACGCTTACGGGGCTTTAAACGGCGGAGGGGCGGTGCTGAAGTTGCACACTACAGCAGGCAAAATCCGGCTGCAATACCTGGACACGGAAACAACGCTGCGGCAATCCATGGTGGATGAGGAAAAACAACGTCTCGTCAACGTTGGGTTTCCCAAGGGAGCAGGAACAGCAGAGCCGCCAGCTTCCGGAGAGTTAACACCTGAGGCGAAAGTCGATTGGGTCGACCAGTGGATCGCTCGGATGGAGAGTTTGTTCCTGGGCGGCGTGCGTGAAGATGCGGAAGAGTTCAAGAAGCGCTTGATCGCCTCGCCCCCGCCGGAATATCCACAGTTGGCGCGCAAGGCGGGCTTGCAGGGTGTGGTGCGGATGCAAGTCCGGGTGAAGACGGATGGCAGCTTGAGCGTGGACAAGATCATCGAAGGGGAACCGGCGCTGGCAGATGCCGCAACGTCGGCGATCCGGCAATGGCGGGCGCGGCCGGGGCAGTTGGGTGACAAAAAGGTTGACGTCATCACCACGGTAACGTTTAACTTTCAACTCCACTGAGGAACTGGCCCGGAGAGTGGCGTGTGGGTAGGAAAAGCTTGTAGTTGCCCTGGGGGAAGTTAACGGGTTGGGGTTCACGAAGGAGGGTCTACGATGTATCGCTCCGTAAGTCGTCCCGCTACCTTGGTTCTGATGGTCGTTGCAGTACTGCTGGCTCCGCAATGTTTCGGCGTCACGCGCGAGTTCGCGCAAACGTATCCCTTGCGTTCGGGGGGGTCGCTGGAACTCAATAATGTGAATGGCACGGTGCGCATTGAGGCCTGGGACAAGGATGTGGTAGAAGTGCGCGCCGTGAAGACGACTACGGAAAAGGAATCCAACCTGGACCGCGTTTCGATTGACGTGGACTCGCGCCCGGACGGGGGGCTTTCCATTTCCACGCGCTACCCGCAGGAAGAGGGCGTGGAAGTGGCGGTGGACTATACGGTGCACGTGCCGCGGCGCGCTCAGGTAACCCACGTCAATACGGTGAATGGCTCGCTGCGCGTGACGGACCTCGATTCGGTGGGTGATCTGCGTACCGTCAATGGCAATATTGAAGTCTTCGAAGGCAGTGGCAACGTGCATGCCCACACTACAAATGGCAATGTGTATCTCGAACTAAAGCACCCGGCGGATTCCAAAGGGGCTCTTGCGGAGACCACGAACGGGTCGGTGCTCCTGGCAATTCCGGCGGATCTCCCGGCGAATCTGGAAGCACATTGCATGAACGGGAATTTCTCCTCGGAGCTTCCCGTGGTAATGCGTGGAGCAGTGCAGCCCAGAGTGTTGCATGGGAAGCTGGGGCGCGGCGGCACGCCCATCCGGCTGGGCACAGTGAACGGGGCCATTCGTGTGGTTGCACTTCGGGCGACGGTTTAGCATTTCCACCGTCTAAGTAACCGAAGGAGCTGATCGACACTATGAACAATCGAAATTTTTGGTCCGTACTCGGGCTGGGGGCCTTGGGCATCGCACTGCTTGCCCTACCAGGCGCTTCCGCCAAGAAGCAAGAGACCGGAAGCACATCGCAAAAGCACACACAAATCTACGTCAACCAGGAAAAAGAAGCTCCGCAAGCGGAATCGGACGATGTCATCGAGATCGAAGGACTTCCCTCCGATGACGAGGTCCAGGTTTTGCTGGGTGGAGGCGGAAGCTGGCTAGGCGTGGGCGTGGCCGAAGTCACGCAGGAAAAGGTGAAGGAACTTAGATTACCGGCGGAGCGGGGGGCGCTGGTCGGAAAGATCATGCCGGATAGCCCCGCCGCCAAGGCTGGCTTGAAAGAGAACGACGTTATCACCGAGATCAGCGGGCAACGGGTGGAAGGCTCGGAGCAGTTCCGTCGCATGATCCGCGAGATCCCCGCGGGGAGGACGGCGCAATTATCGGTGTGGCGAGATGGACGCCAGCAGACCATCACGGTGACAATGGGCAAGTTGGAAGCCGCACATCACCACGCGAGGGTGGCGCCAACACCGGGAGCCTTTGCGTTCCAAATGCCGGATTTGCAGGAGTTGCCCGCGCTCGAGGGTCTCCGCAATTTCAGTTTTTCCGTTTCGGGCCGCGCGCGGCTAGGCATTGACGCGGAGGACTTGGAAGGAGATTTCGGGAATTACTTTGGCGCGCCGGATGGTGAAGGAGTCCTGGTGCGAAATGTATTCGAGAATTCGCCCGCGGCCAAGGCCGGGCTGAAAGCTGGCGATGTGATCACCAGCATGGACGGCGAGAGAATCCGCAGTGCCAGCGAGCTTCGCGAAAAATTGATGCTGAAGAAAGACGCGAAGACGGTGAAGCTGGGCTTGCTACGCAACCGGAGCGAGATGTCGTTCACCGTGGAGCTTTCCGCTCCCGAGCAGAAGCAGCCACACCACATTTCGGAGCGGACGAACATATAAACGAGAAGAATGTCCTTGAACGGGCCCGGCTAGCGTGGATCGCTGGCCGGGTTCTTTGCTTTGGGGAAACGCTCGCGGGATAGATGCTCGCTGCTGCGGACTTTTGCCCGACAATAGGGGTGCTCAGCCGTCGGGGCCGTACTTGCGTAGCAAACGCAGCGGCCGCCGCACGGCATCCCACAGCCAGGAGCGCCGATACTCTGCGCCTTCCACCCAATCTTCCTCCGTGGGAGAGAGGGATAAGCGCAGGAGATATTGAGCGCCAGCGAGGCCGCCGCCGGCCATGCTCACATGGAAAAAAGCGCGCTCCCGGAGAGCGCTCCGTCCGGCCGCAGGACGCCAAAGAAGCCGCTCATGGCTGCTCCTTCGGCGGAACGTGAAATTCGCTGTCGAATGGGGCAAAATGTCGGTGGACCTCTTCCAACTGATTGAGGGCGGCGCCTTCGTACTCAACCCAGGCATGCGCTTCGAAAAGGTTCGTGTGCTTGCGAACGCCAATGCGCACGTTCGCGGAAATTCCCTGCAGCCGCAACAGATACCAGAGGGTGAGTGATGCTTCGAGGCAACTCGCTCCGGGCAGACCGTAGTGAACGGCGGCGCGAACCATGCGGCAAGTATTCTCCACGATGTCCTTGCTGCTGGCGGTTTGCGGCAAGGCCTGGTTGCGGCGCTCCCAGCGGCCCTGCAACCACTCCTGTGTCCTCCCATAACCGCGCAGGCGCAGAGATGCCCCGACGAGGGGAAGAAGTATTGCGGCGCGCCGAAACATCTTCCGTGCTTCGGAATCTAGCGCTCTATACCGCTGGAATGGTTCCCACATTGTCGGTCGCAATATTGAGAAGGCCATGTTCCTGGAGGCGGCTCAGCAGTTCAGTGAGATGGGTGCGCAAAAGTTCGGGTTCCACCTCGAATTCTTCCAGTAGCCTGGCGAAGGCCGCATCAATGCTGGGAGAAGACGAAAGCAGCTCCCACATGCGCGTTCCCGCAGTGTCCAAGCCGAAATACTTTTCCGTTTCCAGGTTCAGCAAAACGGATTCTCCGTCAAGATACCGCACGAGGACGTGCTTGGGAACGACCACGCGATTGGCGAATTGCATCATCCAGTGCTTCTCCTGCCCCTGCGTGCCCGGGGGGGACGGCGGGGCGATTCGGGCTCGATCTGAGTGCTCCGGCGAGTATCTTACCGGGGAATGGCTTCGCAAGCCATGCACGCTGCGCCGAACACGGCCTGCGACGGATTGTCTAATTGCAGCAGACAGGTTATAAAATCAAGCGTGTCTGCCCCTGCCATCGTAATTGATTCACTTGAGAAGTGGTTTCCGCCGACGTACAGCGGCTGGCGCGCGCTTCTGCAGCCGTTTACCGCGCCCAATTCCCCGGCGTTGCGCGGCATTTCGTTGGAGGTAGCGGAGGGCGAGGCGGTTGCCCTGCTCGGCGCGAACGGCGCAGGGAAAACGACGCTGCTGCGGGTCCTGGCGACTTTGCTGCTCCCGACGCGTGGCAGTGCACAGGTCGAAGGTTATGACGCGGTGAGCAACCCGGCTGCGGTGCGCCGCCGAATCGGCTACCACGCGGGCCGCGATCTGGGGTTTTACTCGCGCCTGACGGGGCGACAGAACCTGCGTTTCTTCGGGCGGCTCAACCATCTTTCTGACCACACTATCGAGGAGCGCACCCGGGCACTTGGCGAGCGGTTTCAGTTGGGCGAAGCGCTGGACCGCCAGACACGTTCGCTCTCTTCCGGCACCATCCAGCGGCTCAGCCTTTTGCGCGCGCTGCTTCATCAACCCAAAGTTCTTCTGCTCGACGAACCCACGCGCAGCCTGGATGCGATTGCCGCGTTGGAGTTCCGCCGCTTTCTGAAGACTGAAGTCCTCGCCGGTCACGGCACTTCACTTCTTTTCGCCTCGCACTCCCTGCCGGAAATCGAGCTCCTCGCGGATCGCGTGGCGATCCTGCAGGAGGGCGCGCTAATTGCGCTTGACACGCCCGCTGGGCTCAAGGCGAAGGCGGGGGCGTCTTCCTTGGAGCAGGTTTTCTTCCGGCTTACGGGGCGCCCCGTACCTCCCGACGTGGAGGCCCATCCCGCATGATGCGCACACTTCGTGATCTGCTTCTCTTTTTTCAGCGCGACCTCCGGATCGCCAGCACCTACCGCAGCCCGTTTATCTTGGAGGTGATCGAAGCGCTGTTTGGCGTAGCGATGTTTTACTATGTGGCGCGCTTCGTGGATTCGCCGGAATTGCGCCAGGCGCTGCCGCAGGGAAACACGTATTTCGCCTACTCGCTGGTGGGATTCGTGTTTTTCGACTATCTCAATGCGGCGCTGGACAGCTTCGATCGCAGCCTCCTGGAAGCGCGGGATACGGGTACACTGGAACCATTGCTGGTTACGCAGGTCTCTCTGCCGGTAATTCTGGCAGGGTCCGCGGTTTATCCCTTCGCGGCCACGGCGTTGCGCATCGTCGTATATCTCGGCTGGGGCGCGATCCTTTTCCATTTTCCGCTGGGAAGGGCAAACTGGATCGGAGTGATTGCCGTGTTGCTCGCGACGCTGCTGGCTTTTTCTGGTTTAGGGGTTCTCTCCGCAGCCTACCTGCTGCTCTTCAAACGCGGAAATCCCGCGAAGTGGTTTCTTCTGGGAATCTCCAGCGTGGTAGGAGGCATGCTTTTCCCCGTCAGTATCCTTCCTGACTGGCTGCAATTCATCGCCAGGATAAATCCCATCACGTATGCGCTGGATGCCATGCGCGCGGCTCTGTTGGATGGCGCAAGCCTGCTGGCCATCAGCAGGCCGCTGCTCTTGCTGCTCGTTTTCGCGGCTATCCTGCTGCCCGCTTCGATGGCTGCCTTTGCCTGGGCACTCCGCCGGACGAAGACCACGGGCACTCTGACTCACAGCTAGCTCTTAGCCAAACGAGATGGCGCGGGACAATCAGAGGGAGGGCTTCCTCGCCCCGCACGGTGGGATGCTGCTTCGATATTTCGGGGATTGTTTACTCTTTCGGTCAAAGGAGACCGCCAAGACAAAACCGGCTCCGCGAGAGCAGAGCCGGTCTTTCTGTCTAGATCGAGAGCACCGAATTACGGCTTCTTTTTCTTTCCGCCGACCTTGGTTTCGATGCCGCCGGTGAGCTGGTTCACCTGCTCCAGCCCGTCCTTTGCCTGCTTGCCCCAGGTCCCATTGGGGTCGAGCTCAAGAGCCTTCTGGTAGGCCTCCACGGTTCCAGGCTTCAGCGTGACTTCTACTCTGTCGCCCACTTGCTTGTAATCGGCAGAGGCAACCAGGCAGGCGCCCAGAAGATACCAGGACTGCGCATTCTTGGGATCGATTTCGGTGGCCTTCTTGAGGGGTTCGACGCCTTCCTGCATACGGTTCGACTGATACAAGCTGATTCCGAAATTGCGCCACGCGAAGCCGGCGTTCGGGGGATCGAGCTCAGCACTCTTGGTGTAGGCGATGCGCGCATCGTCGATTTTGCCGGCGCGCGCGAGCACGTTGCCGAGATTGTTGTAGTAACTCGCATTATCGGGCTTCAAGGTGACGGCTTGCTGGTAGGCGTTGATGGCATCATCGTTTCGCCCGGCCAGATCGTAGGCTTCGCCCATGCGCGCCCAGAAGAGATGATGGTTGGGATCCTTTTCCGGAGCCACCTTGTTGGCTTCCTGAAACGCGGCGATCGCCTTGTCGGAGAGATCCGTGATTTTCTGCTTGGCCTGGTCGCGCTGATCGGCGGGAACTTTAGCGAGCTCTCCCTTTAGGGCGCGTTCCTGATCGAGGAAGGCGAGGCCGTTGTTGAAGTATTCCTTCATGCCGACGGTCTTTTGCTGATCTTCCTGGCCCCTTTTGAAAGCGGCGGCAGCCTCGGGACTTTGCTTTTCGAGGATCTCCTTGAAATTCAAATTAATGTCGGTGGGGCCGCCGGCCTGAGCGGAAGCCTGCACTTCAAAGGGCTGTTGCAACTGGGGAGGGTGGAAGCTGACCGTGTATTTCCCTGGCCTGAGGTTAACGAAAAGGAATCTGCCCGTTGCGTCAGTCTTTGTTTGCTGCGTGGTGCCCTGTTCACCCTTGAGATCGATGGGCAGGTCGGCGAAGGGCTTGCCCTCAAAATTCAAAATTGTTCCCTGAATCTTTCCGTCGAATTGTGCGGTCGCCCGCGGTGCAAAGAAACTGATGAGCGCAAGCGTCAACAGAGCGGCGAGCGCGTACGCCTTGACTGATTTCAACATGCTCCACTCTCCTTTTGTGTTTGAGGAGCGCCAGCCTCGGTTCTCCGGCCGGTTTCCCCTATTATCACTCATCTGCGGCCGATTCCAATGACCAACGTCACATTCCTCATGGTTTTGCCGTAGCCACACCACGATAGGGGATGGGGTCGGAGACGCCCGCTTCCGCGAAGGCGCGTAGCCGCAGCAGGCAGCTGTCACAGGCGCCACAAGCCAGCTCTTCTCCCTGGTAGCAGGACCACGTCAGATGCAGCGGGGCCCCCAAAGCCAAACCGCGGCGGATGATCTCACTTTTCCTCATGCCAATCACTGGCGTGACCATCTCAATGTGCGTTTCGGGGCGCGTGCCCACCCTAATCAGCTCCTGAAATACCCGGTAGTATTCCGGCCGGCAATCGGGATAGCCGGAGCTGTCTTCGGCGACCGCACCGATGTAGATGGCCTGGGCGCCGATGGCCTCCGCCCAGCTTACCGCCACGCTCAGAAAATGGGCATTGCGAAAAGGCACGTAAGTGACGGGAATTCCACTTCCGCCCGGTCCGGGCGCGCCCAACTCATTCTCCGGAACGGCAATCTCCTTATCTGTTAAAGCGGAACCGCCGATGGCCCGGAAATGATCCAATTGGACGATGAGTTTTTCGCTCACGCCATAGAAGGCGGCAATCTCCTCGAAGGCGCGCCGCTCTCGTTTTTGTGTTCTTTGCCCGTAGCCGGCATGCAGCAGAGCAACATTACCGGCGCCGTGTTGCTCACGGGCAATGGCCGTGCAGACACACGAATCCATTCCGCCGCTCAGCAGCACGACGGACTTGCCGCGATTCGTCATCCCCTCACCTGCAAGTGCATTCCTGTCAAACACCCCTCATGGCCGGGTCCCAGACGATTTTGTGCAACTGCAAGCCCAGGCGCACCGCTAAACCGTCTGCCAGAATCCATTCGACGAGTTGCCGCGGCTGCAAACCCTGCCACTTTCCCTGCGGGTCTTCGCTCACCGGGGAAAAGACCACTTGACTGACGCGCTCGGTGAGCCGGTGGGCGTGGGTAAAATCGCGGGCGAACTCGTAGTCCCGGCGGCTGGAAATCACGAACTTCATCTCGTCCTTGGGATCCAACTCTGCAAGATTGCGCGAATCGAAGGTATCGGGCTCGCCGGAATCCGGGCATTTTACGTCGACGATCTTGATGACGTCCTTGGGCAGGCGGCCGACGAAGCGCTCACCGCTGGTTTCGATCATGACCTCATATCCCGCGGCGAGAAGACCTTCGGCCAAAGGATAGATTTCCTCCTGGAGCAGCGGCTCGCCACCTGTGATCTCCACGAGCGGTACACTTGCTTTCCCGGCGTTAGCGCGCCCGCTGAGAGCATCAACGCGCGCCAGGACTTCGTCCATGGTCATCTTCCGGCCACCGTGGAAGGCGTAGGCCGTGTCACACCAGGTGCAGCGCAGATTGCATCCCGTGAGGCGGACGAAGATGCACGGAAGGCCGGCTCGGGTCCCTTCACCTTGAATCGATTTGAAAATTTCCGTGATGTGCATAAGACGCCAAAAATCGGAAGGGAGAGCGCTACTGGCCGGCGGTTTTGGCCTTCTTCCCCGAACGCCTGGACAGCCAGTAGATGCCGCCAAAGAACAGCGCCATGGCGACGACTAAGCGCGGGTAGCCGGGGGCAATGCCCATCAGGCGAAGGACGAAAATGTAGCCTGCGGCCACGAGCAGAGCGGGAATCAGAATAATAAAAAGCGAGCGGTTCATGGTTTCCCCTGACTACGGTGTGCTTCAGGCCCCGGGACGATAACGCGCATGGGCTGTGTCTGTCTCCCAGATGACAATGTCGGTCACCCGCGCGCCGCCCGGCAATCCCTTCAGTTGGCCGGCGACCTCATCGTAAAAATACTTCGCCATATTTTCCGCCGTGGGATTCACGGTTGTGAAAGGCTCCAGATCATTGATGAACTGATGATCCAACCGGTGGATGACATTGCGGATGACGCGCTTGAGTTCGGTGAAATCGATGAGCAGGCCGATGGAATCGAGTTGCGGCCCCTCCAGGGTGACCTGCACGCGGTAGTTGTGCCCGTGGACGTTTTCGCACTTCCCCTTGTAACCCCGCAGGGCGTGCCCGGCGGAAAATGTCTCTTCCACGCTGACTTCAAACATGTGGTTGCTTTCTTCCCCTTGCGTCCAAATGCCCAATTTTGTTTCAGCCTGCTTCCTTGAAGGCTTTTCGTCTGTGGGCTGGACTTGCCGCGGCTAGGAATCTCCCGACCTCCGCTAGATCGTGGGTCCTATGGTAGCGCGGCAGCGACTCCAGAAAAATTTTACCATAGGGCATCCGTTGGATGCGGGTGTCCAGGAGGGCCAACACGCCGCGGTCGGTTTTGGAGCGAATGAGCCTGCCAAAGCCCTGCTTCAGGGCAAGGACGGCCTGGGGCACCTGGAATTCCGCAAAGGGGTTGCGCCCGTCTTCCTGCAAGGCCCTGACGCGGGCGGCCACGATGGGGTCGCTGGGTACCGCAAAGGGCAAGCGGTCAACGATGACGCAGGAAAGCTGGTCGCCGGGAACGTCCACGCCCTGCCAGAAGCTGGAGGTAGCGAAAAGGACGGCATTCGCAGTGTTCTTGAAGCGTTCGAGAAGCACAGAGCGTGGCGCCGTGCCTTGCAGGAGCAAGGGAAAGTCGAGTCTGTCGCGGACTCGCTCGAACAAATCGTTCATCTGGGCATAGCTGGTAAACAGGCAAAAGGCGCGGCCCTGGCTGAGTTCCAGCAACTCCACAATTTCGTCCGCGGCCTTGGGCGCAAAGCCCGGGTCACGCACATCGGGCATCTTCTGCGGGAGATACAGCAGCGCCTGCTCTTCGTAGTGAAATTCGGGAGGAAGGCCGCTTTCCTTGACATGGTCCAGGCCGAGGCGCTGGCGGATGAACTCGAAGCGGCCACCGACGGTGAGTGTCGCTGAAGTGAGAATAATCGTGTCGAAGGCTTCAAAGAGGCGCTCGCGCAAGATTTGGCTGACATCAATCGGGGTGGCCGCAAGAAACACGCCCTTGTTCCTGCGCTCGAACCAGTAAACGTAATTCTTCTCGTTGGACTCGAAAAGAAACGCCAGCTCCTGGCGTATTTCAAAGCTACGGCGGGCAACGCGCAGCAGCTCTTCGGGTTTCTGGGTGAGGGCCGCGAATTCCGTCTCCATCCCCTTCAAGGAGTTGACTAGCGCGTCGTAGGCTTCGCGGTTCTGCTCGAGAAAAGCTTCGCGCTCGTGCCGGGAAAAGGAAAAACGGCCATCGCGCGGTGGGAATGCGTCAAAAAAGCTGCGGCTCCTTTCCCGGATGCGCTGGGTGCGGCGGAGGAGCGTGGGAGTTCCCTGGTGCGTCAGGCGCATGGCGTGGTCGGCATCGCGCGCAAGCTCCTCGAAGCGGAAATTGGAGATTTGCTGGCCAAAGTAGTCGCTGGCGACGTCTTCCATCTCGTGGGCTTCGTCAAACACGACGGCGGAATATTCCGGGAGGATGCTGCCGAAATCATCTTTCTTCAGGGCCAGGTCGGCGAAAAAGAGGTGGTGGTTGACGATGATCAGGTCCGCGTCCTTAGCGCGCTGGTGCATGGCGGTCAGGAAACACTGCTGAAACTCGGGGCACTTCTGGCCGGTGCAGGTGTCGCGCCGCGCGTCAATTCGCGTCCACAATTCGGAGTCGTCCGGCAAAAAGGTGAGTTCCGCGCGGTCGCCCGTTTCCGTCAGGCGGGCCCAGTCCTTGATCTGTCGGAATGCGTCCACTTCCTCCATGCCGCGCAAAACCGGCTGGTCGGCCATGGCATGCATTTTTGCGAGGCATAGAAAATTGGAGCGGCCCTTCATCACCGCAACTTTGAGTTGGGGAGCAAAGTGCCTTTGCAGGAAAGGAACGTCCTTCTGATAGAGCTGCTCCTGAAGCGATTTCGTGGCCGTGGAGATGACCACGCGGCGGCCGCTGCAAATTGCGGGCAGGAGATAGGCCAGGGTCTTTCCGGTGCCGGTGCCCGCTTCCAGGATGGCATGGTGGTGGTTCTCGAAGGCATCGTGCACCGCTTCCGCCATTTGCAGTTGGCCAGGGCGGTGTTCGTAGCCGCCGATCATGCTTTTTTCGAGGAAGCCGCCGGGACCGAAGATGGCGGCCATGGTGGGTTGTGTTCCGTGCTCCTGCTGCTGCGTGGAAGGAGCTGCTGCATCACGGTCCGCTAGTGGATGAATGAGTTCGCCGCGTTTCGAGGCCGGATGGCCTTCGACGTCGTGCGCGCGGGCCTCTTCTTCGAGCGGCACATAGACGCGCTCGGCAAACGCCTCATTGCGCTTTTTGTTTACCTGCTGGAGTTCCGATTTGGATGCGCGTTTAGCCAGAGAGCCTGCCCAATCCCCGGGGAATCACAGCCTGAATTTGTAACGATAGCACATCCCGCGCGGCCGTTCTCGCGGCGCGGCAAAGCGCTGAACGGGAGAGTTGTAACCGATTGCGTCTCCTATACGTCAAGAGAATAGGTGAAATATGAGCCGGATTCGTTCTCCCCACGGGACGCCGCTGCTCAGGCTCATCGCCGGCGCTCTAGGCTTGCTTTTGGCATTGCCTGCGGGTGCGTATGACTTTCCGCTTTCCTCCAACGCCATTCGCGATGCATATTTCCTGGGAATTCGGCAGGGTAGCCTTGATGCGCAATTCCGCGCGAAATATGAGCCGTGCCAGAGCTCAAACAAGGTAACTGCACGACGCAAATCCGGATTGAGACGCCATTTCTGCAGGTCGCAGAGTCCCTGAGCGCTATGCCTAATTACAGTGCCCAGGATGCGGTGAAAGCTTTCTACGAAAAACCCATGGTGTTTCGGATCTTTCTGGACATCTGCTACATGCGCGAAGCGCCGCCGCCAAACTCCGTGCGAATCCGAGTGCTGCAAAACAAGAAAGTGATGGCCCCAGCCTCCGACACGCGCACTGCGTTCGCCGAGCGCTTTACTGAGGAATCGTTTCTTCTTCCCAATGGCGAGAAGGCGGTACTTGAGTTCAACCCGCAGAAAATCGACTCTTCCGCTCTAACCATCCAGATTGACACGCCGGACGGGCAACACGCCGACTGTGTAATCGATATGCAAGCGATCCGCTAGCCCGCAGACACGGCCAAACACGAATGCTCGGGGCAATTTCTACACACCCCGTTAACAGTTGGGCACTGAGAGGAATTCCGAGTCGGCCCAAGAGAGCCCCAAACGCTAAAATTGCCGCCGGGGACTCCTCGGCCATCTCGTCCTCCCGATGCGGCGTTTACTTTTGACGTGGGGTGTTTGCATGAACTCAAAGCGTGCCCTTTTTATCCTTGGAATTTCATCGATTTTCGTCCTTACTTCCTGCAGCGGGCTGAAGACCGCCGTTTGCACGGTCAATTGCGGTGGAAGCGGCAACGCAAGTTTGACTATTTCTCTCTACGATACTCCGCCTACAGGTACCAATGCATTGAGCTTCACCCTTCCGATCGCCGGCATCAGCCTGACGCCTTCCTCTTCCGGAAGTCCCCAGCCTGTGACGACAGCGCTTTCGTCTGTGGAAGTGACTCGGCTGCAGAGCGACTCCGCAGTCATCGTCGATCAGGCTTCCGTCCCCGCAGCGGACTACTCCGCTATCAACGTGACGCTTGGCCCTACCAGCTCTACAAACAATCTTTTCATTAACACTTCGGGTTCCACGATCACTTATGGCACACACTCCTGCGTGAACGGGGCAATCTGCGCTCTCCCCGTCGGCGCGATTTACACCATCTCTATCCCACTTACGCTGAATCTAACCGCAAACCAGAAGCAGTGGATCGGACTCGATTTCAATTTGAACAAGGCGATCACATCCTCCGGCGGCATTAGCGTAGACTTCTCCCAGACCGGCGTTCTTACCGCGAGCACGACTACACGAACAGGCATTCCTTCGGGGAGCGTCGATACCGTGGAAGATTTTACCGGGGTCGTAACCGCTTACACGACCGGTAGCAGCATCACCGTGCATTCCGCCATCCGCGACGCGTCGTTGACCGCGGTCCTTTCCAGCAGTACAGAGTACGATTTGGCGCCATCCAGCTACAGCCTATGCCAAAGCACAGCAGCGGCTTGCGTGACGGTTGGCAGCACGGTGAGCATGGACACGGTTGTGAGCTCGGCGGGGATTTTCACCGCTACGGAAGTCGACGTGCTAGATCTAACCGCTGTTGACGAAGTGGAGGGCATCATCTATCCGACCACGACGGTCGGGGAGTTCGGGATGGTCTTGGCCGACGAAGTTTCAGCAAGTGGGAATGCCACGCTCTCCGCGGGAACCTATGGGAGCGGAGTTTTGCTGACTCTCAACGCCACCAACTATTCCGTCGATACGAAGACGCTGTCTACGCAACTTTCACAGCCCGTCGTCGGTTTCTCCAGCGGGAGTGACCTTTTGGGCGGCCAAGTAGTGCGCGCTCAGATAAGCGGCATCTCGACAGACAACAACGGGAATATCACGGCGACGGCAAACAATATGCTGCTTCGCTATTCTCGCCTTTCGGGCACGCTCAACTCGGTTGCGGGAAGCGCTTTCACGGTCGCGGCCCTGCCGGGCTATATTAATGCGTTGAACACTTCTTTGAGCAGCACGCCCCAGGTGTTTACTTATCCATCTGTGACGGCGTTCGACGGAATTACCGGGCTTAGCGATCCCAGCCTCATAGACGGAACAACAACAGTTTCAATTCGCGCCCTTTATCTAAATTCGCCGGCAACGTATCCGTTCCAAGCGGCCAAAGTCCGCGTGCCCTAGGCCATAGTTTTTCCCCGCCTCCGCAAAAGGCGACCGGCCCCGGGAGTTCCGGGGCCCGTTTTCTTTGGTACGAATTTGCCCTGACCGATAGACAAGTTACATGCCGCCGACAGTGGTATTCGGCGGAAGCGGGTTCCCCAGCGGCGCGGTTGGCACCGATGGAATATTGGGTGCGACCACGGGCTGCAACCGGCGGTATACCGCCAGGGAAATAGCGCCCATGCCCCACAGAACAACCGCCAGTGCGGCCCAGAATCCGATGAACGGGATGCTCGTGACGATGCGCACCAGGAGTACGCCCAGCGCCATGCGCGCCACCAGCGGCCAGTATTCGCTCGTGCGGCCCAGCAGCCATTGGCCAACGATGGTGCCAACGACAATGAAGGAGCTAAACAGCCCCACGGTCCACAGAAACAGAGTGGATATACCCAACAGGAGACCCACGATGGTGAAACAGGCAATTAACGCTGCGATGAACAATCCAAAGGTGACCAGGACACCCAGTCCGAACGCTGCTCCATAGTGTTCGCCGGCTTCCACGGTTTCGACCGCGAACCGCGGAAACAATCCATAGATGACCAAGCCGAGCAGCACAAACGCGGCGCTCCAGATCAGCCGCCAGATGTAATAGCCCACGCCACGCTCGCGATCGGAGCGCGGCTGGTGCTTGGTGAATTGCAGCGGTGACGCCAGCCTGGCTTCGGGCGAAACGGTGGCGGGTTTTGGTCCCTCAAGCTCGGCTTTTCCGTCAATTTCGGCGGTAGGACTGATCGTCAGCGATTTCCCTTTGCCCTGCAGGGAACCACCGATGTTTCCGGAAAGAGTAGCTTGATCGAAAAAAGCAAGGACGTCTCTTCCAATTTTTCCGTCCAGGGTCACGGTCTGCCCGAATACCGTCAAGCTGTGGCCGATCTTTCCACTCGCGTCGAGATTCAGCATGGTGTTAAAGGACAAAACGTTTCGCCCGATGTCTCCACTGATGGTGATGTTATTCGTGAAGGCACGAATGTTCCCGTCAACCTGGCCGGTGATGCGCGTGCCCTGTGCAAAACAAAAGACATCGCCCGTGACGTGACCTGCAACGTCCAGTTGCTGGCCGAAGGCGAAAACGTCGCCATCCACGGTGCCATCCACGCGAACGTGATCGCCGGTGATAAAGACGTCGCCGATGATGTTTTCGCCCTTCGCGACGCTCACCGATTCGCCCTTGCGGAATTCGCTGGCGGAGGCCGCCGGCGTCGTAGCGAGCAGCAGGCCCAAACTGGCAAACACCATCGCCAGTGCGGATCCCCTTCGGATATATCTCCGGAAGGCAAAGGCGGCGGAACCTGCCAGAACGGCGAGCGCGAGAACCTCAAACAGCGTGAACATGGATTGCCATCCTTTCCAAAATGCCCCCTGAAAGACCAGCAAGCTCAGAAGGTTTGTGCTGCCAAAGCCAGCCTGCTCGAGTTGCTTTTCCCAGGGCTCGATATAACTCGCGTAGAGGGTGTAGACACCGAGTACCGCGAGACCAAACACTAGGCCCCAGATCCACTGCATGGATCGCTTCACGGCCAAGCGAAACTCCGTCAGTCGCGCTGGAAGGGGTTCGTCCTGTTCCAGCATGGCGCGGGTCAACAGGCGCGATTCGCGGTCCAGCGCGCGGAGCAGCGTCAGGCAGCTCGTGCAGGTCTGCGTGTGCAGGGACACTTCCTGCGCGCGCTCCCGGTCGAGCTGCCGCTCGACGTAGAGCAGCAGCGTCATTTCATCCAAATGCTTGTTCGGGATCATTTCAGTGTCGCTCAACGTGTCCCTCCCACGGCAAGGGCGCTGTTTTCACCCAGCACCTGCCGGAGTTCGTGTCTGGCGCGCAGCAAAACTACTCCCACAAACGCCCGCCGCACGCCCAGGGCGTCTGCAATTTCGTCGTAGGACATGTCCGAGTAATAACGCATCACAAGAGCCATGCGGGCGCGCACGCCGAGCTTGCCCAGGGCCTTGCGCACCTCTTCGTTGCTGCGCTCTTCAATCAAGCGCTCCAACTGGTTGGGATCGGGATGCTCCAGGGGAACGTTGTCGACATCCTCGGTTTCCTTGTTCTGGCGCCCTTTGCGGCGGCGCAACATGTCCCAGCAATGATTTGCGGCGACTTTGTAGAGCCAGGCAGAGAACGACCGGGTGTGGTCGAACTGGCTGAGCTTGTCGCGCAACTTCATGAAAATCTCCATGGTCGCGTCTTCCGCGTCCTCGTGCGTGGGCATGGCGCGCCGACAAAAACGGAAGATCGCCGGGGCGTATTCCCGGTACAAGTCGCCCCAAGCTTCGGCGTCCCCGGTCCGAGCCCGAACGACCACATCCGTGGCTTCCGTTTTTCCCGGCGCGCTCATTCGCCCTGGTCTCAGAGGTTCCATAACTTAATACGCAGTGGAAGTCACAAAACTATCACAAGTTGCTATGAGGAGAGAGGGTTGCAGGAGGCGGAGAGGTACTTCTCTTGCGGCCAGATTGCGCAGGAGTGCTCAAGCGCAAGAAAACACAGTGGTTAGTGGAGTCTGCCCGGAAAATGCGAATACGCATGGGAATTGCGGCGATACCGGAAGAATGAACACTGAAAGTAGAGAGATGAGGGTTGGACGGGGGCGGAACCAAACGGTCCCGGGCTAAGCGACCCGGGACCGTTTGGTTCGAAGACAGGTTGCCCAAAAGTTAGAAGGTGAACTTCGCGGCGACCTGCAGGCTGCGCGGACCACCTCCGCCGAGAACTGGATAACCAGCGCCGACGTCCGCGGTTACGTTGATGGGAAGGTATCCCTTCAGCGTGCCATTGGGGTTGAAGGAATTCGTCAAAGTGGGGTCTGAGAGGAAATTGCGCCAGAGCGGGCTTGCGAAATTCGGATGATTGAAGAGGTTGTAAGCCTCGAAGCGCAACTCCATTTTCAGGCGTTCGGTGATGCTGGTCTTTTTGAAAATGGAAAAATCGATCTGGCGGAAGGCAGGGCCGATGAGGGAGTTTCTGCCCTCATTGCCGAAGTGGCGGGTGCCCGGTATGCAGCCGGCAAGGCCGGAAGCAGAACCCGCAAATCCCGGATAGGGCGTGCAGGGCACCATGAACGAACTCAGGGCTAGGGACACCAGGATATAGATTTAGAGCAACATACTCATCTGAGTGGGGATAATCAAGGAATTGACTATCAAATGTTTTTATTCATCGGATGCGTCGGGCCGCTGAATCGAGAGGTCAAGCCTCGCCCGCCAGGCTGGCCTTCGGAACCAGGCTGCGGCTCGCTAGTTCCCCGGTGATGCGCTACATTGGAAGATTGCACCGCGGGGCGATAAGCACTCCGCGGAACAACGCTTTCCCCATGGCAGCACAACTTCCATCGCTGGTGATTGTCGGGCGGCCCAATGTGGGTAAGTCCACGCTCTTTAACCGTTTAACGGGCACACGGCGGGCAATTGTAACTGACGAGCCGGGGATCACACGCGACCGCATGTATGGTAAATCAGAATGGCGGGGGCGCACAGTAGAAGTGGTGGACACGGGCGGACTCGTGCCCGACGACAAGGCCCTGATCCCGACGGAGATTTTGCGGCAGGCGCGCGTGGCCATTGAAAAGGCGGCGCTGCTGGTGTTGGTGGTGGACAGCCAGGCCGGGCTGACGCCGCTCGATCAAGAACTGGGTAGGCTCCTGCGCGGCACCGGCAAGCCCTTTGTGGTGGCGGTGAACAAAGTCGATTCGCAGCAGCAGGAGGTCCTTGCCGGGACGTTTTATTCTCTGGGCGTGCCGGTATTCCCAATTGCAGCGGAGCACGGCACCGGCGTGGACGACCTGCTGGATGCCGCGCTGGATCAGTTTTATGGTGCCGCAGCGCGAGGCCCGCAGCCGATCGTGGCCGATTCCAGTGATACCTCTGTCGAAGAGGCCAAGCCGATCGAGATCGCCATCATTGGGCGGCCAAACGTTGGCAAATCGACGCTGCTGAATCAGATGGCGGGTGAAGAGCGGTCGATCGTCTCCCCGATTCCAGGCACGACGATGGACAACGTGGATACCGAGGTTGTGCGAGACGGGCGGACCTACCGGTTTGTGGATACCGCGGGAATTCGCCGCAAGGGCAAGACCACGCTCGTAGCGGAAAAGCTGAGCGTGGTGATGGCGCGGCGCGGACTGGAACGCGCGGATGTGGCTGTTCTCATAATTGACGGCGTGCAAGGAGTCACGCAGGGTGATGCCACAATTGCCAGCTATGCGGAGCAGTCTGGGCGCTCCGTCATCATTGTGGTGAACAAGTGGGATCTGGCCGTGGAAGCCGCGCAGCGCGCGGCAGATGAGTCCGCGAAAAGCGCGCGGGGTAAAGCGAAACGCGCCGAAGGCACGGCCCCGCCCCGCATCGTGGATAAGGGCAAACTGCTCGTTGACTATGAAGCCATGGTGCAGGAAAAATTCAAATTCCTGAGCTACGCCCCGATCGTGTTTCTTTCCGCGAAGACCGGCGAGCGCATACAGAAGCTCTTCCCGCTGATCGATCACGTGGCCGCGGCGCGAATCCGGAAAATCTCCACGGGGGAGTTGAATCGCTGGCTGAAGGATGACGTGGATCTGGGCCGGGCGTCCACTCCGAAGGCGCGGCCGGTGCGGATTTACTACATGACGCAAGCAAAGGTGGCGCCGCCGGTATTCCTGCTGTTCACCAACCAGAAGAAGCCGCTGCACTTCAGCTTCGCGCGATTCCTGGAGAATCAGTTGCGCGCAAAGTGGGATTTTCTGGGGACGCCGGTGCGGTTCGTCCTGCGATTGCGCAAGCGCGGGGAACGCTCGTCGCCCTCCAGCGAGGAATGACCGGGCCGCCGCAAGCTGCGGTTGTAGATGAGCCCTATTCCTTCTGGTAGACTCACACCGTAAACGCGGGAGCCCTCCCCCGCACTCCGAAAATGAGCAGCGCAGCCGCCGCAATCGCCGAAGAAACGCGTCTCTACCGCATCGGGGAGGTCAGCCGGATCGCGGATCTCAAGCCGTTTGTGCTGCGCTACTGGGAAACGGAGTTTCCCACGCTGCAGCCGGTGAAGAGTCCGCGCGGGCACCGGTTGTACCGCCAGGATGATGTGGACCTGGTGCTCAAGATCAAGCGCCTGCTTTACGATGAAGGATTCACGATCGCCGGGGCGAGGCGCCACTTGCGGGAGTCGGTGGGGAATGAAGCGGGCGGCGAGCTCGCGGCGATCGAACATTTGGCGCACGCCACGGCAGAATTGCCCGCCACGCGCCTCAATCGCAAGTTGCTGCTGGACTTGCGTGATGCGCTGCGTAGTTTCTTGACGCTGCTCGAAGGCAAGTGATACTGTTTGGATGGATGTACGCGGCCCGAAATGCCTGGCCGCGGCGGTCGGGGCGTAGCGCAGCCTGGTAGCGCGCACGCTTGGGGTGCGTGAGGTCCCCGGTTCAAATCCGGGCGCCCCGACCAGATTCTTCCGCTGTTGAATTCTCTCCTTGAGTTTCCCCAAAACGGGATTCCGTCTAGAGGTCTCTATGGCAAAGCGCGTTGCCGTAATTAAGAAGAAGAGAACTGCTGGCCGCTCGCCGAGGCATCCGCGAAACCTGATGCAGTTTTTTGCGGAATCACCGCTGGCAAAAGTGCCCATCGATCTGGAGAGGAAGCCGGACTACGGCCGGGCAGTCGATTTGTGAGCCGCTTCCTGCTCGACACCAATGTAACTATCCGCCGCCTCTTCAATCGCTGGACTTTGTGAGAACTGCTCGACCACACCTCTAACCGGAATTTCTCGCCGGACCTTGATCTTCAAGCAGGCAGCGAGCGCGCGGGCGTTGTCATGCTGAGGCGCGGTGCCGTTTCCGCGCCGAAGCATCTCAACTTTTGTCCCTGCACGACGTCTCAGTTGAGATCCTTCGCGGCGCCCCGACCAAGTCGGGGTAAACGCCCGACGCGCCGCTCAGGATGACAGCGTGTTGTGGTGATTGGGCAAGGGACAAAATTGTCCCTAGTCGGAACTTCCGGCTAAAGTCTCAATTGCGATTACAATGGTGAAGAAGGAGAGTGTGGCGATCGTGAAGAAGCCAAGTGTGTTGGTGACGAACGATGATGGATACCAAGCCGCGGGATTGCGGGCGCTGGCGGAAGAGTTGCGGGAATTTGCGCACGTGGCCATTGTGGCGCCGAGTTGGGAACGCAGTGGGGCAGCCCAGTCTTTGACACTGCGGCAACCCATCGTCTGCCACAAGATTGCCGAGAACGAGTGGGCCGTTGACGGCACGCCCGCGGATTGTGTGATTGTGGCGCTGCACAAATTGCTGCCGGAGCGGCCCGATCTTGTCATTTCCGGTATCAATCATGGCGCGAACCTGGGTGAAAACGTGTATTACTCGGGCACGGTGGGCGCGGCACGCGAGGCCGTGATCCATCACGTACACGGACTGGCGGTGTCGCTCTGTTCCAAGAAAGTGAATGCGGATTTTGCGCCGACGGCACGCTTGGCCAAACAAGCCGCGGAACTGATCCTCAGCGAAGGATTACCGGAGCAGGTGTTGCTAAATATCAATGTGCCGGAAGGCTGGAAGGGCGCGGTGCGTTTCACGCGGCAATCGAAGAAAATCACTCGGACGGTGTTGCGTGAAGGCGAGGATCCCAGGGGGAGCCCGTACTTCTGGCTGAGCGAGCAGCGCATCGACCGGGATATGGAACTGGACGCGGATTCGGACTACGCGGCGATTTATGCGGGCGAGGCGTCCGTAACGCCGTTGCACCTTGACCCGACACACGCGGAGTCGTTGAACCACCTATCCCATTGGGCCTCAAAATTGGGGCAGTCCTAGCAAGCCTTCAGGGTTGTCCGTATATCAGCGGATCAAGAATCGATGAACTGTTGCTCTAACTAACCTGGAAAATTCATGATT
>PMES01000045.1 GCA_003154775.1 Acidobacteriota bacterium
CATCCTAGGGGTTCACCCCAATATCCTGAGGCCGATTGAGGTGCAAACCACGGGTCCACTGGTAACCGGCGCTGAGCTTCCAGTTGCCGGCGATCACGTGCTCGATGGTGAGGTTAGCCTGCTGCGCGTAACCATATGTGAAATTCTTCTCCACGGGCAGGGTGAAGGGAAGAATCGGAAGCGGGAAGCCGAGATTCAGATACGTCTGATTGGCGAAGATGGAGTTGGAAGCAAAGGGATCGAAGCGCTGCTGGTTCGGCAGATAGAACATGTTGGGCAGCGCGTTTAGAACGCCCTGGAAAATCGAGGAGCCGTTGAGGTTCTGCGGACCGTCCGCGCCACCGCCGCAGTAGCCCGGAGGCGTGGGAGAGCCCGTGGGAAGCGTGAGCAGGCCGCAAGCTGAAGGAGTCCCTCCAGCGGAGAGCAATTGTACGGAGCGTCCGCCGTCAGCGGTGACGGAATCGAACGCAATCGCAAGCAACGGATGATCGTAGAAGAGACCATAGCCTGCGCGGACGACGGTCTTGCCGTCTCCCCGGGGATCCCAAGCGAGGCCGATGCGCGGAGCAACGTTTTTATAGTCGCGCGGGATGCCTTCGACGACGCCGAGAGATTTTTCCGCGGCCGCATTCACGGCGGTGGCAGGGGCAAACAACGGGGTAATCTCGAAATCATAACGCAGCCCGTAGTTCAGCGTGAGATTCCGGGTGAGGCGCCAGGTGTCCTGAGCAAAGAAACCAAAGGGGAGATTGTCAAAGGGCTCGTTGGAAGTGCCAATGCCCTGGATGTAGGTGGTGGGAATACCCAGGCCGTAGGCTTGCAGCCCGGTGAGACTGGGCAAATTGAGGGCAAGTTCTCCCTGCGCACATGTGCCGGTGTGGGTTGCAGCGGTGCTTGGATTCACGCAATCCGGGAAACCCAGGGAATCGGCAGCGATGGCGCCGAAGTTGACGTCACCGCCAAAATCCAACTGGAAAATCTGCTGCTTTTTCGAGCGCAATTGAATGATGTTGGTGTCGGCGCCGAATTTGAAAGTATGGCGGCCGCGCGTCAGCGTGGCGTTGTCGGTGAACTCGAAGCGGCGTTCGATGCGGTCGACGGTGGAGTAGGGTTCGCGGCCGAAGTAGGCGTAACCGGGAATGTTCACACCGATATCGCTGCCGCCCGGAAGGTCGGAATAGCCGAAATGAATACCGCGGCGGGCGACCTGAAGGCGGAACTCGTTGAAGGCGCTGTCACTCAGGATGGTGTCGTGCTGGAAGGTCACGTTGAAGTCACGGGATTGATTGACGCCGGTACGCGAGCCCGCGTTCTGGCCGAAGACCTGGTTCTGCGAGGTGGACTGAATGCCGGTGACCAGCGAAGGAGAAACGCCAACGCGGAGGAACGATGTGTTGTGATTGTTCCAGCGCTGATCGAGGCGAGCGGACCACAGACTAGTTTTCTCCATGGCAGGGAAGTTGCCCCTGACGTCATTCAGACCGACGTAGGAGGTTGGCAAAGAGGCCAGGAAGTAACCTTCCGGGCCTTGCACGGGAATGGGAAATCGCGCGCCAGGCCCGGGGTACGGAAAACCCTGAGTCGTAGCGAAGAGTCCCGGATCGATCTTGGAGACGGCAACGGAGGAAGCAGATCCGGCAAGAGCCCCATAGGCCAAGCCGATATCCTGGAGTCCCGGCGTGTTCAGCAGCGTGGAAACAGTTTGCGACTGCGCCGGGGTCATTTCCAAGCCCTGTAGTGGGCACGCGTTCTGACAATTGAAGGGCGTGAGGCCAAAGTTGTTGATACCAATGCTGGAGAAGCCAGTCTCCTCGCGTTGGGTGTATTCATAGCTGAAGAAATAGAACGTCTTGTCCTTCTTGAGGGCGCCGCCGAAGGTCAACCCAGATTGCGTGCGGGTATAGGCCTGCTTGACGGGGACGAGGTCGCCGTTGGCGTCAATTTCACCGGAGAAGGCGTTGCGCGCCTGGAAGGCTTTGTTGCGGAAATAACCGAAGACATCGCCGTGGAAATCGTTGCCGCCGCTCTTGGTGACGATGTTGATCACACCACCCGTGGCGCGGCCGTACTCCGCATTGTAGTTGCTGAGAATCATCTGGAATTCCTGCACCGCTTCCTGAGAGACGGTGGAGCGAATGCCGTTGGTGGAGTTATCTCCGGCATCGGCGCCATCGACGCTCACCATGTTGGAACGCGCGCGAGCGCCACTGAGGTTCAGGCCGCTGTTGGGCGCAGGGCCAATGGTGGGAGAGATGTCTCGGGTGGTTTGGGAGTTTGTGAGAGTGAAATTGATATAGTTGCGGCCGTTGATGGGCAGGTTATCGATCTGGCGTTCCTCGACGGTCTGTGCGCTTTCCGAGCGGGTGGTCTCAATCGGCAGGGATTCCGAACTAACCGTCACGGTCTGGGTCTGCGTGCCAAGTTCCAGCCTCACGTTCAGGATGGCTTCCTGGCCGACCGTGACCTGGACGGAAGGGTTTTCGTAGGGCGCGAAATTCGTGCTGCCTTCCACGCGGAGTTTGTATTCGCCCGGCACCAAACCCACGATGGTGTAGCGCCCGCCCTCGTCTGCCGTGGCAGTGCGTTCCGCACCGGTGGCTAGACTCGTGGCCGTGACCTTTGCGCCGCGGACCGTCAATCCTTGCGGATCGGTGACCAGGCCGGTCAAGGTCGCGGTGTTCACCTGCGCCACTGCCGTTGCTACCCCCAGCAAAATCGCCACGCACAGAATCACACACGCAAACAGCAACTGCCTGCGTTGCATACCCTTCCTCCTTATGAAACTTGCAAAAACCCCGCTACCCCTAGCGGTGACGGGCTTGGCCCGCCAGTTGATGGCCTAAGACACAATGAAATGGATAGGAGGCCTTGTACAGCAAAGCGCGAATCTTTGCAACTGTAATCTGCAGAGGCACGTAGCGCGAAACGCTTCGGGCAGTCCAGGTGCGCAACCCGTTATGGCGCGGCACCCCCCCTATCTTTCAAATTCTGAGGGTGCACCCAAAGTTTGCAGGGATGCTTCAGCTTTCGGTGAGCTGTTCGGGGACGAGGGGCTTGCCGGGTTCCTGGCGTTCTTTCCAGGCCTTCAGGAGAGTGGCAGCGGCGATCAGAATGGCGGTGGCCGCATTGGTGATCGCGACCGCTTGCGCGTGGATCAGGAGGCCGTATGCCAGCCACATGAGCACACCACCCAGATAGAAGCTCAGCATCCCGTAGGAGAGGTCGCGGCCACCCTGCTTATAGATCTTCACAAGCTGGGGCACGAAGGCAAAGGTAGTGCAGAAGCCGGCCACAGCTCCTAAAATTTCAACCCAACCGGGGGCAGTCATCGTTCGGTTTCTCCTAAGTGTTTTCTGGCCCTATGGCGCTCACCGGAACCCGCAGGGCGGCGGCTCGCACCAGCTCAAGGCCATACTTAATTTTAGCAACAGCCCTGGGGTACTCCTAAACTTACGTTTTGGATGTGACGCATTCGTGAGCGTAATGCAAAAAAAGAGCTGCGCTTGGCTAGGGTGTACCGGAGGGGAACTAAAGGGTTTATGGCTAGTGTCCTGAGTTGCAAATTCATTGAATAAATAAACGTGTCATTCCGAGCGAAGCGAGGAATCTGCTTTTTCAGCCGCGTTGAAACAAAAGCAGATTCCTCGGGCCCCGCGCGGCGCGGGACCCTCGGAATGACAGGGACAGTGCCGTGACATATGCAAACTGTTTCCGACTCGGGACACTAGCTCGACGTAGCAGTAAGGGATCAGAGGTGCAAATGCCGCTGTACGAGTTTGCGCAGGCGCTCGCGGTCTTCGTCCTTCATGTACACGAATTCAACGCCGCCGCCATCAGGGCCGATATTGCGAACCACGGCAGTGAAATGAATTTTGCGGAGGCCAGCGCGCACTTCAAGCTGGATGGAATCGCCGACGCTCAGGCGGCTGGGGGATTCCAGGTAAGCGCCGCCCAGGCTGATAGTGCGCACGCGCACAGGGCTCATCATTTGCTGGCTGCCCATTTGCGCGCGCAAGGGAGATTCAAGCGGGATGCGCGCATAACGGCGCGGCACCACGAAATTCGCAAGCGGGGCGGCGGCCGGCTCGAACGCGGCGCGTGCTCGCGCGGAAGCAGGACTCTCTTCCATAAGCGCCAAGGCATCTTCGGCAACCGCACGGAGCCCGGCGGGCTCAGCGTACGTTAGGCCTTCCCGTCTACTGGCGAGATGGCGGAGCAGTTCAGTGGCTTCGGTGGCGCGAAGGCGGCCGAGAGCTTCGATGGACTTGATACGGACGAACTGGTCGCGCAGGATTTCGTGTTCACCGGCGGCGATCTCCATGAGCATGGGGACGGCGGTGGCTTCCTGGCCGATGCCGATCTGATCGATCATCATGGGCACGACCAGGGGGTGGGCGTCGGCAAGGATGGCGGAGAAAACAAACGCGGTGCTTTGCGCGGAGGGCGTGTTTGAGGGTCGCGCCAGTTCGCTGACGGCCAGATCCTGCAGGTTCCATTCCCAACTGGCCATCGCGCGCGTCAGGCCACGCAGCAGCCGGTCGGGGTCGGCGGCCGCCAGGAGTTTGATGGCGGCACTGACGCGCTGCCGCCGCGCTTCAAAGAGCCGCGTTTCCAGGAGGGTCAGCGAGGGAACGCCAATAGCGCGCAAGATGCGAGCCATCGCCGGCAACATCTCCGAGCCGCGGGGATCGGTCAGCAGAAGAGTCAGGCGATCCAGCAAACGCTCCGGATCGCGCTGCAGGAGCCGAGGCAGTGCGGGATCGAGAGGGCGATTGGCCAGCGCGGCGTCCACGAGCACCATCCAGCGGTCGTTCGCGACGAGGCGATGGCCGAGCGCGTTCATGTGCTCGTGCTCGGCATCGCGCGGCACTTTTTCCAAGCTGATCAGAATGTTCTCGAAACTTACAAAATCGCCGCGGGTGACGGCAATGCGGCCGAGGGTTTCGAGGAAGGCCGCGAGCAGAGCGCTGGTTTCCGGGGCGTGCTCCTTGGAGAGGGCCTTCATCGTGCCGCGGCTCAACTCTTCCGGAAGCTGGTTGGGCCACAGGGATTCGAGAAGCGGCGTAAGTTCGCTAAGACCTGCGGCGACGATGCGCCGCGCCGCAGGAACTTCGTGTTCGAGGCGTCTGGCGTAGTTCAACAGAATATTGCGGGCTTCACGCCGGGGAGCGTCCGTGCCGGCTTCGACAAGTTGGCCAAGAGTTTGGCGGATCGCCGTAATGGGCACGCACCAAATCTCCGTGCCGCGAAGGACGGCGGACTTCTCACGTGGCGGAAGCTCCAGCCAGAAGCGCTCAAGCAGCTGTTCCCGGTAGGTTTCGTCGGCCCAGGCGGAGGCCAGCACGGAAAGATGCTGCGAGGAATGTGGCCCGCGATATCCGCCGGCACTGACCAGGACATCGGCAAGTTGATTCAGGACCGCGCGCACGGCTACGGCGGCCAGGGTGCCAGCGGCGGATTCCGTGGTGAGATGCTCGAGGACCAGGCTCTGCGAGAGCCGCTGCAGATAGGCCTGAGGTGCTTCGCCTTCCTGCGGGGTGTAATGCGTTACGGCCGCCATAAGCATTCGGACCGTGCTCCGGCTGGCGAGTTCCATCGAGGAGTGAATGGCGCGCGCCGCGTCTTCCGCGGAAAGACCGCTGGCCACTTCCATCGGCGGCGTCAAGCAGCCGATAAGGCGGAGTGTGTCGAAGGTCGCTTCGGCTTGCGGCGCGCGGATGGGCGTGTCGCCGTTATCTTGCGGGGCATTGCCGCCATAGGCCACCAGCGCGGCGATGAGGCTGGCCAGGACCGTGTCCACCTTGCGCTCAGTCAGCGTATTGATCTGAATTCCTTCCACGCGCTGCTCTCGAAGCTGCGCCGGCCAGCCTATCGCTCCGGGGCGGCTTGCGGGCTCATCTGATCTTAGCAAGGTGGCTTTGATGAGTTGTGCGAGCGTGTCCAATTCGCCCACATGGAACTTTGTGGCGAAGTAAAGGGTCTGAATGCCGGCGCGTTGCAGGTCGTTCGCCAAGGTATAGAATTCGCCGCGCGCATCGGGCAAATGGCCCTCGGCAAATTTGGCTACCACGATGCCACCCCGTTCGGTGCGCACTTCCAGGCCGTCAAAATCGGTGGCGGCGCGCTTCAGGGAATCGTATGCGGCGTCCAGGCTGTCCAGCACGCGAGGGTGAGCGGAATCGTACAGACGGTGGGCCCGCAACAGCAGATGCAACTCGCGCAGGGCTTGGGTCAGGTCGGCCAACTGCGGGTCGCTCTGGCGAGCGCGCTCGCGAAGTGCACCTGCGGGCTCGTGCTTCACGGCACGAGGAGAGGCAGCCTTGGCCGACCTCTTCTCATCGATCAGAAGTGAGGCACGCAATACCAAAAGGCCTTCCTAGGTCCGATGCACTCTGTCGGGGCCGCGCCATGCATCCGAAATCACGCCCGCCCGGGGTGTAAAGGGAACAGTTGAGCGAGAAATCCGCGCCCCGGAGGGAGCGAATCCCGCAACAATAGGGTAGTAGGAAGGAGTGTGTATGGATATAGTACTAACAGTCCATTATGGGATAGAAATGTTACCAGTCTGGAGGAAAAACCTGTTCTTCTGCAAGCCCATTTTTCTCTTTTCTTCGCTGTACTCCGCAGTCTCTACTTGCGCTTCAGCTCTTCGGTAACGGGCACGGTGCTACCTTCACTGACCTCAATGCCCCGCCTTACTACCTGGAAGCCGTTTAATTTCAGCGCGATAATGTGAGTACCTGCGGGAATCTGCACGCGAGAGGGAGAGAGCTGACCGGTCGAATTGCCGTCAATGATAATTTCAGCACCTGCCGGGGTGGTTGTGACCTGTGCCCAAGCCACGTGAGTCTGACTGCGCTCCTTGAGTTCGGCGTCCAGCGTCGTCTGGATATTGTCCTTGACCTGAACTTCACCGACATAGGGGGCGTAACCCTGAAGTCGGAGGACCAGGTCGTAGTGGCCAGGAGCGAGGGGGAGTGTAGTAGGGGTTTGCCCGGATTGCTTCGCGCCGTTAATGAATATATCCGCGCCAGGGGGCCTGCTGCTGATGTAAACACCTTTCGCAAGGGCTTCCAGGTGAAACTTCTGGTCCTGAGATTCACCCGCCTTCAACGCCACTGCGGTTTGTACCTGAACGTAGCCATCCTTCTGCACCTGAAGACTGTACCGCTCCGGGAAGAGGTTGTTGAAGCTGCAGGGTGTCTGGCAGTCGGCCAGAGAGCGTCCGCCAGGACCGAAAAGCGTGGCCTTCGCACCGAGCACGTCTGTTAACACGTGAACCGCGCTCAGGCCCTTTGCAGGGACTGGGTGACCTTCTGCTTCTCCCGCGCCGGGGGCTGCAAGGGGTGTGTCATCGTAAAGAATGTCGTCAACAATGTGAACGGTGCCGGGAGCGTCGTGCATAAACCGGAGCAGCGAGGCGTGCTCTGCGGGACGCAGTTTGCCGCTCAGGGTAAGCGTGTTTCCGATACCCGCAATCGTGACGCGGCCGTTCAAGCCGCGATCCGCAACCGCTTCCTCGATGCGGCCCTTATATTCGAGTGCGGCGGCGTTTAAGGCAGCTTCCGGCCTCTTGACTGCAACGATTGTTGTGACCCGAGGGTCCGGTTTTTTCAAGGGAGTCGCGGCAGGCGCAGCGGCTACGGGTTTTGGCTCCTCGACGGGTGCCTGATTCAATGAAGTCTGCTGAGAATCGCTTTGTGCGGGCACGGGAATGGTGGTTGGTCCAGTCACCGTGGCCGTAGCTGCGGATGAATCAGCGGGGGTATCTTTCACGACGGGTGACTGGACCGCGGTCCCATCGGGCACAGCGTCCTGTTGCGGCGAATTGTTGCGTTCGTGCGCGGCCTGAAATTCCGGGCGCAACTTATTGCCGCCATAGATGATCACACCAACGAGAAACAAAGCGGCCAGCACTGTCGCAAAGGTATTTTTCTTCTTCGGCGGTTCGATGGGCTGGATGGGGCCGGTGCGCCGCACCACGGGAGTCTGCGCCGGGCCGCCCGTGCGATTCTGAAGAGAACGCACCGTTGCGGCAGTCATCGGATCTTCAATATGCACGCCGCGCAGACCCCTGGCTTCGGCGTTCAGTGGCAATATGGCGCCAGGGCGCGGCGAAATCATGGTGGCATCGGGGTTTCGTTCGTTGCCGCCCATGGCGCGGTAGTTCCGCAAATCTTCCAGCAGTTCGCGGCAACTCTGGTAACGGACCTCGGGTTCCTTGGCGAGTGCGCGGAGGACGATGTCATTCAGGCCCGGATGGATGGAAGGATTGATCTGCCGAGGAGGTATGGGTTCCTCGTTGACGATTTTGTAGATCACTGTCGTGATGCTCTGGCCGGGGAACGGCTTTTCGCCGGTCAGCATTTCGTAGAGCATGACGCCGATGGAAAAGATATCGCTGCGGCCATCAACGGGGCGCCCTTTGACCTGTTCGGGGGACATGTAACTGGGCGTGCCCATCACATGAGCAGTCTGCTGGGCGGTGCCGAACTGCAGGATCTTGGCGGTGCCGAAATCGGTCACTTTGACGGTGTCGTCGGCGGTCAGCATCAGGTTGGCGGGCTTGACATCGCGGTGCACGATGTTGCGTTCGTGAGCGAATTGCAGCGCGCTGCACGTCTGCTCCATGATGCGAATTACGCGGGGGACCGGAAAGGCGTGGCCGCCATCGAGCAGCGCTTGCAGGCTTTTGCCTTCCACCAGTTCCATGGTGATGAAATAGAGGCCGTTCTCTTCCCCCGCGTCGTACACCACGACGATGTTGGGATGCGTGAGGAGACCCGCGGCGCGCGCTTCGGTCTGGAACCGCGCCAAAAGTTCGGGCCGCGTCAGGCCGGTGCCTTCTTCGCTCAGGCGAATCGTTTTGACGGCGACGGTGCGCCCGATGACGGGGTCCATGGCGCGATAGACCACACCCATGGCGCCGCGGCCGAGTTCGTCGAGGATTTCGTAACGCCCCGCTTTGACCATCGTTGCCATGCTGTTGTCGCCACGTGCCCGTGGCCTATCCCCTTAAACACCGCGCGCGGCGCAGTGTTCCGCCCGGTTTCCTCAACGCGCAGAAGCGGAAAAGGCTGCCTTTGTTGGGACCTTAATCGTTACCGCGATGTGTTCATGCCTCTTCCGCGCACACCCCTCGCCAATAAAGACAGTAACGAGCGCCTTTTCAAAGGGTCAACGCTACGGCAGTACTAGTGTGCCGCACTCGATATGTCCATTCGGACAGGTCTAAGGACGCGGCATAGTTTCGGCTGGAGCCAGCGTGCGGTTGGACGAGGGCACGTTGGTCTCGCGGACAGGACGGTAGAATTTGCCGGGGCGCTCTGTCCCGGTTTGCTGACTAATCGCCGTGGCCGGGCGAATCGGGGGTTTCGGAGACTTTGCCGGCGAACGAGCGATAGACGTAAACAAAATAGACGGTTACCAGCGCCATGCCGATAACCCACCAGATCAGGCCAATTTTCAAGCCGTAGTCCGCCGCCTTGGCATTTTGCACGGTGAGGGAGAAGGCCGGATTCCGCGCGGGCAGGACCATCGGATAGACACCGAAGACCACGCTGGTGAGCATGCCCAGGAAATAGGTGCAGGAGGCCAGGAAAGCGTTGCGTTCGTTTTTGCGGTGCAATTCGAATTTGACAGCGGCGAAGCCGGCAACGGCTATGAGCGGCAAAACGTAGCCGGCGGGCCAAGTATGGAAATTCGCGATCACTTGCGGTTGCAGGACAAAGGTCGCCCCCGTAACCACGGCAGTCATCACCAGCACCCCCCACCACGCCCTGCCAGCAACTTTTTCTGCGCGTTCGCTGACGGCGCCGTGCGTTTTCAGTTGCACCCACAAGCCGCCGTGCATCATCAGCGCCAGAAGCGCCTGAACGCCGACAAGAATCGTGAACCAATCGAGAACGCCAGTGTGTTCGCCGAGGCGGAAATTGGTCCAGAGCGGCTCGAAGAAGTAGCCGGTCTGATCCAGCGGCACGCCGCGCACTACGTTGCCAAGGGCGGCGCCGAAGAAAACCGCCAGCAGCAGGCTGGACAAGAAGAAAACAAAATCCCAGAAGGGAATCCAGATGGGGCTCTGGATGTGGTTGCGAAATTCCACCGCGGTGCCGCGCAGAATCAGCAGCCACAACACGATCATCAGCGGCAGATAAAAGCCGCTGAAGCCGCTGGCATAAAGGGCGGGGAAGGCGAAATAGAGTGTGCCGCCCGCGGCCAGCAGCCAGACTTCGTTGCCGTCCCAAACGGGGCCGATCGTCGCGATCACCTGGCGACGCTCTTCGCTTGTCCGGGCGACAAGAAAATGGATCGCGCCCGCGCCCAGATCAAAGCCATCCAGGAGCACGTACATTGCCACCATCACTGCGACGAGGCAAAACCAGATCGTTTCCATCGCGCCTCCTCAGTCCGCCGCCAGCGGGGTTACGCCAGCGTGCTGCGCATTTTCCGGTTCGGGCCCGCGTTCGATCTCACGATAAACCAGGAACAACCAAAGGATCGAGAGCACGGTGTACATGCCCATGAAGCCCAAGAGGGTGAACCAGACATTGCCGGCACCGACGCGGGGCGACGCGCCGTGGATGGTGCGAAGCAATCCATAAATGAGCCAGGGCTGGCGTCCGAGCTCCGCGGTCATCCATCCGGCCGTGTTGGCGATGTAGGGAAGCGGCACGCTCAGCATGAGGATCCAGAGCATCCAGCGCGACTCATAAAGCTTGTTGCGCCAGAGCAGAAAGACGGAGAGGACCATGACGGCGATGAAGATGGTTCCGAGTCCCACCATGACGTGATAGCTGTAATACAACAGCTCGATTTTGTCCGGCCACTGGTTTGCGGGAAAGGCGTCGAGCCCCTGGACGTGCGCGCTCCAGTGCTGGTAGGTGAGGAGGCTGAGCATGCGCGGGACTTGCAGGGGATTGTCGAGCTGGCGCTTCTCCACGTCCGGCTGGCCCAGAATGGCCAGCGGCGCGCCTTCCTGCGAGACGAAAAGCCCTTCCATCGCGGCCAGAGTGGCGGGCTGATTTTCCGCAACCATTTTTCCCTGGAAGTCGCCGGTAGGCACAAGTTGCAGAATCGCGGCGACAACGCCGACGAGGACGCCGAGACGCACAAAGGTGCGGCCGTAGGGCAGGTCGCGCTTGGTCAGAAGATAGAAGGCGCCAACAGCGGCCATGACGAAGCAGCCGGTTTGCACCGCACCCAGCATATTGTGCGCATACTGCCAGAGCGCCCAGGGGTTCAAGATCAGGTGCCAATAGCTAGCCAGTTCGATGCCGCCACTGGCGTTGAGCCGGTAGCCGGTGGGATGCTGCATCCAGGCGTCGGTGGCGACAATCAGATAACCGGACATCCACGAGCCGAGGAAAACGAAAAACGCGGCCCACCAGTGGCCGATTCGCCCGAGACGCTTCTCGCCATAGAGAAACAGCCCCAGGAAACTGGACTCCAGGAAGAAGGAAAAGACTCCCTCCATGGCCAGGGTTTGCCCGATGACGCCGCCGGCGGCCTTGGAGAATTCCGCCCAATTCGTCCCGAACTGAAATTCCATGGGGATGCCGGTCACCACTCCGAGGGCAAAGTTGATGCCGAAGATCTTGGCCCAGAAACGCGCGGCGCGGTTGTAATGCTCATCGCCGGTGCGGAGTGCGAGCGTCTTCAGAATGACCAGCAAGAGCGCCAGGCCCATGGTGAGTTGCGGGAATAGGTAATGATAGGTAACAGTAAATGCGAACTGCAGTCGGTGCACATCCAGAGCTGATCCCATGCGATCACCTCGGTGCGGGATTGATGCGAACGGCCCATGTGGACCGCAAGGGAGCGAAAGGTGCGGACGATACGCCGCCATTCTCCCCCCTTTTCGCGAGGGAGGCAACAGCAGATTGCCCCGGTCTTCGGCCTTGGCCTCAGTATTTTTGGTGGAAGACGGCTTTGTTGACGTCGGGCCAGAACTCTTTGAAGAGGTTGCCGAGGCCGTCCTGAGCGATTTGGCTGATCCAGCGCTGGTAGGTTTTAACCAATTGATTCTGATCTGCGGGGTAATAGGCATTGCCAATGCCCGCGGCGGCTCCAGCCCCGACGGTCTCGGATAAATTGAATGCCCTTTTCCCCGAGTCTTTTCTGGTGATGAACAGGCGGCTTAAGGCATACCCGCTGCGTTTAAAGAATCCGCCTTTGCCAAGTGTGTAATAGCGCGAGTCTTCTTTGGTCAACGTCGGCACAATCGCTTCCACCATGTAGTTCTCTACGGTGTCATCGGCAAAAGTGTGCGCAAAGTAGTTTCCATAGCCGGCAGCGCCTTGGCCAAATTCGGGTTCCGACTTTCCCGCCATGGCGGTCCCGGCAAATATGCCCGCATAAATAAAAGCCGAGTAGTCGAAGCTATCTTGGGTGGCTAGCCAGAACTTTTCCTTGAAACTCTGCGGAGGCAAGTAGGTATTGGCGCTCACCGAGCGGTAATTGGGAATGATCCACAGGATGCGTTTGGTCTGCTGGCCGGACTCCTCGGGCTCAATCTTCGGTTGCGGCGAGTCGGGTTTCGCGCTTGTTGCTCCTTCAGGGGCTTTCGTCACTGGAGGATCTTGTGCTGGTGTCGCGGCAGTGCCGGTAGGCTTGTCTTGCCCATTCGCGGGCGGAGCTGCAGGGCTCTCCTGAGCGCAAAGCCGCGATCCTCCCGCGGTTAAACTGAATAGCAAAATCGCGGCAAGAAGTCCCAGACTAATCCTGTCTTTCAATGTTCCCCCTAGGCTTTTATTCTCGATGCACCAGCCGGTTCCATCAACGATTTCTTCCTCGAAGACGGAGTTCGCCTCTATTTGGATACGTGGGAGGCGGATTCGGATGCTTTTGAGGATGCTCTTTTTTTTTGTTCCGTGACCTGCTCGTCTACGCCCTATAGGAGGGCGCGCGTTTCTGGCGCGGACGGGAAACGTGTTTGCGAGGAAGAGCGGATGCAATGCCGGAGGCGCGGCGTCGTTCTTATTGAAAAGAGGCCACGGCTTGCGGTAGCTCCTCGAACGTTGCGAAGAGGTTCAGCAGCCCCACCATCTTGAGCGTCTGAACCGTAAACTTGGAAGGCTTCAAAAGCCGGATTGCCCCACCACTCTGCTTCATGTTCGTTAGAAAGCGCACCAGCATGCCGATGCCACTGGAATCGATTGTCGGGACTTCTTCCAAATCGAGAATAATCCGATTGTGCCCTTCGCCGAGAAGCTCGCTCATGGTGGCATTGAAGCGCTCCAGCGCGGGACCCATGCTGACGCGCCCCTTCAGCTTGACGACTTTCACGCCGTCCTGCGTTTTCGTTTCAATCTCCAACGTTGCGTCTCCCCGGTAGCAGGTGGCTTGCCATAGAGGCGGACTCAGAGGGCTATTTCGTCTCATGCCCGGCGCTTCAGGGCTGCTACAGCCAGGGTGATACCTATGAGGAAGCCGTCGAGAACATCAAGGATGCGATCCGCTTGCACATCGAAGATCGCATTGCAGATGGCGAAGAGATCCCCCAACAAATTTCCGTGAGCCTCTCTACTGTTGAAGTTGCCGTCTCATGCTAATCCGCGGTTGAATGCTGCAATCCAGGTTTTTTTCAACCCACTCGCCGTTTGTCAACCGTTATCTCCATCGCTTTTTCTTCGATTCAATTTTCCGCATTAGCTTTGCCCTAATTCCCTCATTCTAGAGTTTTTCCCGCGACTAACTCCTGTCCTTGCAACCGATTACCTTTTCCGCGCATCTCATCCAGGACTAACAATCCGTTCACGTTTTCCTCGCATAGCACCCATCAAAATTATTCTTGGGCCAATCCCAGGATTGCGGTTAACGTGTAATTGTGAGGAAGCTTCCGAGCCGCCAGTCCGGTTCGCGCCCGCAGTGGCGGGCAGAAAGAAGGAGTACTTTTCATGGTGAAGCAGTATCTTCTGGCCAGCGATTTTGACCAGACCCTTAGCTTCAACGACTCGGGCGTCGTACTCAGCGAACTCATCGGCTTTCACGGGTTTCACGACAAGGTGAAAGGCTTGTCCGATATCCACCTGGTGCAGCAGGGCGCCGAACTCTCTTACCTGATTCTTCATGACCCGGATTTCCGCCGCGTGCGGCGCGAACATCTGATCGAAACGGGCAAGCGCATCCGTCTGAAGCACGATGTCGATCTTTTCGCGCGTTCGCTCGAAAAACTTTCCGAAGACTACAAATTCTCGTTTCACGTCATCTCCGCGTCGCCACAAGAAATCATCCAATCGGCGCTGGAAGGCATTGTGCCGCCCGACCACATTGTCGGCACGCGATTCCGCTTCAACGAAGCGACCGGCGAGGTCCAGTCCATCGTTCGCGCCACTGCGGGCTGGGGGAAAATCACCGCTCTCGAAGAGGTTCGCGCCTCCCTGGGCATCAGCACCGACAGCGTCATCTACATGGGCGATGGCAGTTCCGACCTGCCCGTGATGATGCACGTCAACCAGCATGACGGCCTGACCATCGCCGTGTCCGAGGCGCAATTCATCACCCGCGTCGCGCGCCGCACCGTGCTTAGCGACAACACCATGAGCGCCCTCGTGCCCGTGCTCGAGGAAGTTCTCCGCTGGGATTCCGCGCAAGTCCGGCGTTTCTTCGCCACGCGCGGCCTGACACTGCGCGAATGGGACAAAACGCGCACCGACATGCTTACCATTGAGGAATCGAATCTCCAGGTGCCGGCGCAACCGGCGCAACCGCGGTAAAGCGCGGGCCGCAATTCGCGGCGCCGGCGCAACGCGAGCCCATGCGGAGCTCAGCGACAATTCGTTTCACGGGAATTTGCTGCCGGCTTCGAGGAGCAACTCGATCACCCCTGGGTGGTCTCTACCGGCCCGACGCGGGACGCCATGTCCCCTGCAATTTGTTATGCTTTCTGTTTTCCAAGGAGCCTGCGATGTCCCGCAAAAACATCCTGATGCTGGTTGGCGATTATGTCGAAGACTACGAGGTGATGGTGCCCTTCCAGACCCTGTTAATGGTTGGCCATGTGGTCCACGCCGTTTGTCCCGGCAAGAAAGCCGGCGAAACCGTCCGCACCGCCATCCACGATTTTGAAGGCGACCAGACCTATTCCGAAAAACGCGGCCACAATTTCGCGCTCAACGCCACCTTTGACCAGGTCAAGCCCGAGGAATACGACGCGCTGGTGATTCCAGGAGGCCGAGCCCCGGAGTACATTCGCCTGAATCCTCGCGTGCTGGAAATAGTTCGTCATTTCGCCACCGCGAAGAAACCCATCGCCGCGATCTGTCACGGTGCGCAAGTGCTCGCTGCCGCCGGAGTTTTGGAAGGGAAGAAATGCAGTTGCTACCCCGCGGTTTCTCCCGAGGTCACGCGCGCGGGGGGCACGTTTGCGGAGTTGGCCATGACCGACGCGGTGGTGGACGGCAACCTTGTCAGCGCACCGGCGTGGCCGGCGCATCCCGCGTGGTTGGCGAAGTTTCTGGGCGTGCTGGGAACGCGCATCGAGCCGTAGCGCCTAATTTCGCGTGTCGGTCACGCGGCCGCGACGCGCCGGAATGCTGCGTATATCCCTCTGACTTAAGCATTTACGGCTCGCCAACGCCTCGCCGCCAGATTTTCTTCGCACTACGCCCTTTCTAAATTCCTTTTCTTCTTACATAATCATTGGTTCTCTATCCCACACTAAGGCGATCCTTGCACAATGGCTAATATCAACGTAAAGAAAGGCGTAATTGGCATCCTGACCGGCGGCGGCGACGTCCCCGGGCTAAATCCGGCGATCCGCGCGGTAACGCTTCGAGCGCTCCATGAAGGCTACGAGGTCATTGGCTTCCGTCGCGGTTGGGCGGGAATCGTGGACATGGTCCGCGATGAAAAGCACGACAATTCCAACAACTTTCAGCGGCTCACCGAAGACGAAGTGAATCGTGCCGGCAGAACCGGCGGCACCTTCCTCCATTCCTCGCGCACCAACCCTGGCCGTGTCAGCAAGAGCAGCGTTCCCGACCACTTGAAAGGGCAGTTCAACGCGGAGAAAAACGACCTGACGCCGGAAGTCCTGAAAAACCTCTCCTGGCTGGGCATCGAGTACATGATCCCGATCGGCGGCGACGATACGCTGAGTTATGGCGTGCGCCTATACCAGGAAGGCGTGCGCGTCGTTGCCATCCCCAAGACGATGGACAATGATGTGCCCGGAACCGACTACTGCATTGGTTTCAGCACTTGTATCACCCGCACCATCCAGATGACCAACTCTTTGCGCACCTCGGCGGGTTCCCACGAACGCTTCATGGTCCTCGAAGTGTTCGGCCGCTACGCGGGCTTCACTGCTATGCTGCCGACAATGGCTGGTGCGGCCAATCGCTGTGTCATCCCCGAGCATAATTTCGATATCGAACAACTGACGGAACTGCTGGTCCACGACCGCAACAAGAATCCCAGCCATTACTCCATCGTGCTGGTCTCCGAAGGCGCGATGTTCAAGGGTGGTGAAATGGTCTTCCAGCGGGATGCCTCGGATGCCTTTGGCCATAAGAAGCTCGGCGGCATTGGCGACCTCGTTTCCGAGGAGCTGACCACTCACTCTCCCAAATTCAACAACGGCAAGAAAATTGACTGCATCACTCAGAAGCTCGGTTACCTGGTGCGTTGCGGTGATCCCGACGCCATCGATTCCATCGTTCCGATGGCCTACGGCAATCTGGCGTTCGACCTGATCCTCAACCGCATTCACGGGCGTCTGGTGGTGTTGAAGAACGGGCGCTATGACAACATGCCCATCGACACCGTCACCGCGACCAAGAAAGTCGTCAACGTCAAGGAGTACTATAATATCGAGCGCCTCCGCCCTATCTATCAGAGCTTCGAAATGAAGCCCCTGTTCCTGATGACCAGCGAACTCGGCTGATTTCGCCGGGCCCGCTGGCCGCCCGAGGGTGTGCCCCTCGAAATTGCCGGCAGAACAAAATAAGGGCATGTAGCCGGGCGTGGACGCTACTCATCTATCTTGCAGTACGCTTCAACTGAGGTGCCCGCATGCAACTCCGCAAACTTGGAAAGATCGGACCGCTCGTTTCGCCCCTGGGCCTTGGCTGCATGGGCATGTCGGAATTTTATGGCCCGCGGAACGACGCCGAATCCATCGCCACGATTCACCGCTCCATTGAACTCGGCATCAATTTCCTGGACACCGCCGACGTCTATGGCTACGGCGACAACGAAATTCTCGTCGGCCAGGCCATTCGCGATCGCCGTGAAAAGGTATTTCTCGCCACGAAGTACGGCATCGTGCGCGACCGCTCCAACCCGCACGTGCGCGGCGTGAGCGGCAAGCCGGAATACGTGCGCGCTTGCTGCGAGGCCAGCCTGAAGCGGCTCGGCGTTGCAGTGATCGATCTGTATTACCAGCACCGCGTCGATCCCGTAACGCCCATCGAGGAAACGGTGGGAGCCATGGCACAGCTTGTGCGCGAAGGGAAGGTGCGATACCTCGGGTTGTCCGAAGCATCGCCGGCCACACTCCGCCGCGCCCACGCGGTTCATCCCATCGCCGCGCTGCAGACGGAATATTCGTTGTGGACGCGCGACCCTGAGGAGGAAGTTCTGAAGACCACGCGGGAATTGGGCATCGCGTTCGTTGCCTATAGCCCTCTCGGCCGCGGATTCCTCACCGGGCAATTCAAAAAATTCGAGGATCTGGCGGCGGATGATTACCGACGGTTCTCGCCGCGTTTTCAGGGCGAGAATTTCCAGAAGAATCTGGATCTCGTCGCCCGCGTGGGAGCACTCGCCCGGGAAAAGCATTGCGCGCCGGGGCAGCTTGCGCTGGCGTGGCTGCTGGCGCAGGGCGAAGACATCATTCCGATTCCCGGCACAAAGCGCCGCAAATACCTGGAAGAAAATGTTGGCGCGTTGCAGGTGAAGCTCAGCGCCGAGGATCTGCGGCGGATCGAAGAAGTTGCGCCTAAGGGAGCGGCCTCCGGCCTGCGCTATCCCGAAGCCATGATGTCCCTGGTCAACCGCTGACGTATGGAGTGCGCCGGCTTGCCGCCGCTTTTACAACTGTTACCCTAGCGAAAAATTCCCCCGCCAAGCGCAGACCCGCTTCTTAAGGCCTATCTTCCGCCGGTCTGCACCACGGGCAAGCTATACGCCGGCTTCACTTCTTTCCGCTTCGACCAATCGTGGTAGGTGTGGCACTCAAAGCAGCGCGACTCGGCATGCTCCGGGCCGGGCGCGTGGCAGGTCTTGCAATTCTCGATGCCCGGCACCAGCACGTTGCTCGTCTCCGTGCTGCTCAGCGCCTTCGCGTGGCAACTGGTGCATGTGAAGCTGCGATGCGCGTCGTGATCGAACTTCGCGTGTGGCAGCCAGCGTATTGTGATTTTTGCCGGGGCAATGTCGGGAAGCGGTCCAACCGTTTCCGATTCTGATTCGATGCGAGTGGGAATCCGAACAACTGCGTTATCCACGGGAGTCTCGTACAGGTGGCACTGCTTGCAGGTTTTTCGCGACAACAACTCTTCTGCATCCGCAGTTCGTTCCGCGACTCACTGAGCTGGCGTCAAAATGCGCACTTCCGGTAACAACGGTTTCCCGGTTAGATCGCGGGTGGGTTCACGCACCACGCGTACTTCAGCCGGACGGGCAGCGATGTATTCCCGAAACTTCCTTATCAAGAACACATGAACGACTTCTGGCTTGTCATGCGGCACTCCTAAGTCTAACCGCTTGTCAAATGTGAGCAAATGGCACGCAGCGCAAGTGGTGGCAAATTTCGCTGGGATCATGTTCTCGCGTCCGGTCAGCGGCTTCGGAGTCCAGAGGGTGTCGTTTGGCAATACCTCTGAGAGGTCTAGGCTGTATGAGCTTGCGGCCATGACGTACGCCTTATCGGCATACGGCCACCCCTGATTCACGCCCGCCGGGCGGTGGCAATCGTCGCACTCCAGTTGCACGATCGGCCCATTCGGCCCGCGTCGAATGGGTTTCATGTGAATCGCGTGATTCAATTGAATTGTTCCGCCTTGCGTTTTTACGTGGGCAATCGGCGTGGCAATTGCCACTTGCGCCTTGCCTTCCAGGATGTAGAACGCCGTCGAGCCAAACTCGCCTTCGCGGCAGATCACTTCGCCCTTGCGGTAGCGCTGCTTCACGATGGCGCCGCGATTCAGCTCCAGGAACGTGCCGGAAACGCCCGCGAATACCGGCAGCCTGTGAAGTTCCTCCGCCGTCAGGCTCTGCGCGTCGCGGCCCGCGGCGATGGCCGTGCCCACCACGCCTTTGTTTGTCAGCGCGCCGGTGGGGCAGGAGACCATGCATTCGCCGCAGGAAATACAGGTGGAATCGCCCATCGGCGAATTCAGATCGAAGGCGATGCCGGCGGAATAGCCCTTGCCCATGCGCCCGAGAGCGAAATTGTTTTTGATTTCGTCGCAGCCGCGGATGCAGCGGTCGCACAGGATGCACGCGTCGTGATCCACGGCAATCGCCAGCGACGAATCGTCTGCTCCACGCGAAACCGTGCGGCGAGCGAATCGCAATGCCATGGACGCGCGCCGCATCGTAGACGGTCGTTCCAGCGGGCACCTGCACCAGCTTGCCGTCGATCGTCAGTTCCACGAGTCCCGCGTTGGTTGCCGAAGTGCTCATCGTCTTCGCTGAAATCCGCTGCTCAATGTCTCCGTGACCTCTGTGTTCTTAACTCTGTGCTCTCTGTGTTAAAGCTTTTCTCTTAAGGTCTGATCCCCACGCGTGGCAATTCCGGCATGCGCGCGCTCGCCGAAAAACAGATCCCGCTGGGGCACTGGCCCTGCAACACGTGCGCATCAATCTCCGCCCGGAAATGCTTTAGCACGGATTGAATCGGCGCCGGCGCAATCTGCCCCAGCCCGCAAATGGAAGTGAGGCTCATGGCCTGCGACAACTCCTCCAGCAGCGCCAGGTCCGCGCGATACTGCGCCTCGCCCACGCCGGCGACGCCATCCTCATGGCGCAGAAGCTCGCCTTTAATCTTGGCTTGGCTGTGGGGATCTCTTCTGGCTGCAACTTCCTCGCCGCTTTGCGCGCCCAGGACAAAATCGCGCCGGACGCCGCCGTCGTCACCGTCTTCTGCGACGACAATAAGAAATACCTGAGCACCGCGCTCATGCACAACGAGCCTGTGCGCGAAGACTACCTCACGCCGCACATCGAATTGCTTGGTTTGGGTACGGTCGGCCGCGCCTGCGAGTTCTGCCACTGATCAATCTTGAATTGCCAGGGCTGGCAAGAGCCCAATCCCCAGTAAGCGGGTCACGCGTCCCGTTAGTAGTGAGCCGACGCTTTCTGGACTTCCCCGAACGCCGTTTCTGGCCAACTTCCCGTATACCGACGATTCGGGAGTCACTGACGGTAAGCGCGTTTAGCGATACTAATCTTCCAAGGTAGCTCAAGAATGGTGCCGCGTCGGTTCCTGCCATATGCTTTGTTGTGGAGATAGCAATTTCCGAATCGGTGACCATCCGACCAGAACCCAGCGCGAAAGTAATAAAAGCCGCCGCATTGGTAAAATGTTAGCCACGATTACCAACCCATTTGGCCCATGCGCTTAAGGATAATCGCGCTGTAGTTATTCATGCGCTCGGGTCGTCGCTTCAGGGGAGCCGGCAGAATTGCAGCGAGCCGTGCCGCCTGTTGCCGGCCGATATTCCGGGCTGCGGTTTCGTCGTAGTAACGACACGCCGACTCTGCACCATAAATACCAGGGCCCCATTCGACCACGTTGAGGTATATCTCCAGAATGCGCTGTTTGCCGAGGACGAATTCGGCCACCGGTACCAGTGTGACCTCTGCGCCCTTGCGGAGGATAGAGCGGCCCGTTCCGAAGAATAGGTTTTTTACGAGTTGCTGCGTAATGGTGGAAGCTCCGCGAGTGCGATCGCCTTCCAAATCATCTTCGGCAGCGATTTGGATCTCGTGCCAATCGAATCCATGGTGCTGGTAGAAGTGCGCGTCCTCTGCGGCGATTACAGCGTGCTGGAGATCGGCGGAGATTTGGCTGAGCGGAATGAATTTGTAGCGTTCGCGATACGGCGTGTGGTGAATCCAGGCCTGCAAGCGGCGCTGGAGGTGCACCGCGGTTGTCGGTGGGTCGATCCACCGGGCGGCCACAAGGATCAGCGCGGCAAGCGACCAAAGAAGCACCACGCCGATGACAAGCCATCGAATAAAGGGTCGGAGGAAGCCCGTCCGAAGCGGGGTCTTGGTGTCTGTGTTCGGCATTGCAGTCACATTTCAGAATAATAGCCTGGGCTGGGTTGCCGCTGATGGATGATCTTGTGCGCGCGAACACAGAGTGCTGCGTTCTACTCAGGCCACTCGGGACAAAGCCCCTTGGTCCTGAATCACATTGAACCCCACTACAAAGATAAAGTGGGATCAGTCCCGAGAAGTCCCGATGTGGGAAGTTGGCGCACGGCTAATAATTTTCACTTGGACGTATGAGCGGCGGACCGGAAACGAATAATCGAGTGCCGTATGCCCAGATCTAAAGCCCTTCGCTAGCGACTTCAACTTAGCTTGCTCGCCTTATATCTTTCGCCGGAGCCGCCGGTTCTTCTTTTGGAACATACTCGCCGCCCGGGCCGCGCTCCCATGTCCGGTCCAGAACCTTCTCGGGATTCTGCCGCCGGAATGTCTCCGCGATGTAGCAGTTCCAGCACACCGGCAGGTACGACTCGAAAACCTCCGGCAATCTTTCCGGAGCCACTTCATTCCATTGCACGCAGGTGTGATCCGGTGCCAGCAACGCAGGATGCCGGTCATGCCAGTGGATTTCGGTGAAGGGCTTCTGGCAGTACGCGCATGACTTGCCCTTGTACCACTGGTCCACCATGTTCCAGACCAGGCACTGTGCCGGGTCCGCGTTCACCTGGGAGAGGCACTCCTGCCCGCAATTCTGGCGCTCCGGCCAACGCGAGCATTGGTCCAGCCGCACATTCGTCTTGCCAAACAGCGCATCGCGCGCCGCATTCGTCGCATTCACGTGTACCGCCGCGGCCTGGTGCGTTTCCGGGCAGGTGATCACGCGCTCCCCGCGATACTTCACGTAGGTGCGCAGTGCCACGGTCAATCCGAAGACGACCGCTCCGGCCGCCAGCACGATGATCGTCGCAAGAATCAGGTTGGAAAAAACCATGCCCGCCTCCTTGTCCCGGCCCGTCCCTCGCGAATAGGCAGGGAACCCCGCAAAGAGAAAGAGCATTACCGGGTCCAAATGGGCCTGTCGTTTTCCCTCTACCCGCGATCCTTGAAAGAAAAAGACTTACGCTTTGCGGAACCACCCTCTTTCTAAGCGCTCCAGTAACCCTCAGGGGAATTCCACACAGACTCCCTGCGCCATCTCCCCAGCACCAGCGCGCACCCCAGCTCACTCCGGCTTGAATATCATCCCCTGGCTCGTTCGCCCGTTCATCAAGACCAGCAGCGGCTCCGCGAACCGCAGGTGCCGCACACAGCCGCGCTCTTCCATCGCCGGTTGGGCCGCCAGCCACGCCCAATCCACCGATCCTTCTCCCAGGTCGGGATTCACCGTGAAATAGCCCACCTGGAACGCCGTCAAATTCTGGAAGAAGTGGCTGCCCTGCGACGGCGTCACCCGGAAATCCCGGAATCCCGCCTCGACGATCACGCGCGCCCCCGAAATTTCGTCCCACTCCACCGGAATCCCCAGCCACGGTTCGTTTGAGCCCCACCGCCCCACTCCCACCAGCAGGTACGGCCGGTTCTCCTCGTTCAGCTTCGCATTGAAGTACGACACCAGCCGCGCCACTTCCTGGCTCTGCCCGCGCTCAAACCGCTGCGAATCAACCACCACGATATCCCGCAAATTCTCGATGCGCCCGTTGCCCAGCACCTTCGTGCTGTGCGCCATCACCCGCGAAGCCTCCGCATTCTCCATGCGCAGTTCTTCGCTCTCCTGCGAAAGCACCAGCGGGCGGATCTGCAAAAATCCAAACTCCGCAAGCTCGCCCGTTTGCCGCGGCAAGCGCACCGCAAATTCAATTTCCACCGGCTGCCCAAACGCGTCCTCGCCATCCTTCAGGAGTTGCTCCAAAAGTGGCGCCAGAGGGAAAAGCCCGTACTTGAGAACCGGCGCGAAGGTCACCACGCGCATCCCCGGCCGGTTCAATCCGTCCCTGATCACGTCGTTGTCCTGCGAATAGGTCGAGCCCACTGCGTGCAGCGTGCCGTCCGCCTCCGCCACGTCCAGCGTGAAGCGCACCTCGCGAAGTCCTGGCGGCGCGGTTTCCTGTTCCACGTGATCCAGCGAAAGTGCCCAGAAATCCGCTTGCGACTCGGAAAGAATGTCCTCCACGGTCGAGAACTGCACCAGATTCGCCGGATACCGTGGGCAGAACGAGAGGCACTTTCCGCCGTCCACCACCGCGCGCCCCAGCCCCAGCGCCACCGCGGCGATGCCATCCTCAAAATGCATCGGCGGAATGGGATAAAAATTCCGCGAACGCGCCACGCCGGAAAAGTCCGGATAAAAACGCGGGCCGTGAAACGCCCCCACCACTTGCTGCAGGATTACCGCCATCTTTTCTTCTTCCAGGCGGAACGGCGTCGCCCGCACGTACGACTTCGCATGGCGGCTGAACGTGGAGGCGTACACCAGCTTCACCGCCTCCGTCAGATGCTGCAGCCGCAGGGAATCGTCGGTCTGCTGGTTGCCCAGCATGAACGTCTCGTACACTCCCGTGAACGGCTGGTACTGCGAATCCTCCAGCAAACTCGAGGAGCGTACCGCCAAGGGGTAGTGCGCTTCCGCAAGAAAGGCCCGCAAATCCTCCGTGACCGCCGCGGGGAGAGGCGCGTCCAGGAATCTTTGCTGAATCTCCGAATCGTCGGCCGCATGAACCGCGAAATCGAGCAGGTTGTTCTCCGCAAGAAAGCGGTCAAACGCATCCGTCGCCAGCACCGCGGCCGGCGGCACGCCCACGCGCACCTCCGGAAACCGCCGCGCGACTCTTCGCTTGTGCAGCATGTGCCGGATAAACGCCAGCCCGCGCGCCTTGCCGCCCAAAGAACCCGCCCCCATCCGCAGGAAATACGAGCCGCCGGCCTTGAACGCGGCGGGCTTGAAGTCCCCAATCAGGATTTCGCTCTGTTCTCTGCGGTACTCCCCGATCGAGTCGATCAAGTTCTGCCGCAAGCCTTCAATCGTCTCGAAGTCGGAAACCTTGCGCGGCCGCAGCTTTTGCGACAGCGCAAATTCCGTCCGTGCCATCAGCCAGTGAGAAAAGTGGTTCCGTTGCCCGTGGTACGCGATGCTGTCCACCGGCACCGTGTGCAGCAGCGCTTCCAGTGAATTCAGGTCTGTTGCGCGCGCCACTTCGCTGCGATCCGATGTGCGGAACACGAAATCGCCGAACGCAAATTGCTGAATCAGCAGCCGCCGCAAATCCCGCAAAAAGGTCGGCGATCGCTTGCGCAGAAAAGAAAACCCCTCCGCATGAGCCCGCGCCCGGAATTTCGTCCGGCTCGATTGCAGCACCACGGCCAAATCAGGTACGGCGGCGCGCACCCGCCGTGCCAGCTCGAACCCCGCGTCCGCGCTCAGCACGCCGCCGTGCGGAAACTCGACGTCGGACACAATCCCCAGCAGGTGATCCTGGTAGCGCAGCGCCAGTTCGTAGGCCTCCTCGAAATTCGAGGAAAGCAGAATCTTCGGCCGCGCCCGCATGCGCACCAGCTTATGCGCCAGGTTCAAGCCTTCCTGGATGACGCGCCGCGTCTGCGTGATCAACTCGGTATAAATCACCGGCAGAAACGCCGAGTAGTAACGGATGTTGTCTTCCACCAGCAGCACCACCGGCACGCCCATCGTGGAGGTGTCGTGCTCCACGTTCCGCCGGTCCTCGACGCATTTCACGATGGCAATCAGCACGCGCGCGCTGCCCTGCCACAAGAAAATCCGTTCGATATCCGTCACCGGATTGCGCGCAATGAAATTCTTGATTTCGCGGTAATCGTAGGCCAGCACCACCACCGGCACATTCAATCCCGCCGCCTTGATTTCGTGCGCCAGTTGCGCCGCATTCATCTCTCCCACCGCCAGGTTCGTCACGATGAGATTAAAGCGCCGCGGATCGGAACGCGCCAACGCCAGCGCTTCCGAACAACTGGAGACGTGCGTGATCCGCGGAATCTGCTGCAGGTGCAAGTCCAGCGACTCGCCGATCAGCAACTCGTTTAGCCGCCCGTCTTCCCGCAAGATGAACGAATCGTACAGGCTCGAGACCAGCAGAATCTCCTGCACGCGGAAGGGCATCAGGTTGTCGAAGCCCTCCAGGAGCAGTTCCGCGTCCGGCAATGGCTTGGGAAACTGGTCTCGATTCATGAATGTTTCCGTCTGAATAGTAAAACGGCGGGGTGAACTTTTCACCCCGCCGCATAGTAACCGCTGAACGGGTCTTAGACCAGTCCCTGATCCAGCATCGAATCGGCCACCTTCAGGAATCCGGCGATATTCGCGCCGAAAACCAGGTTGCCGGGCATGCCGTATTTTTCGGCCGTCTCAAACGAGTTCTTGTGGATGGCGATCATGATGTTGTGCAGCCGCTCGTCCACTTCCTCCCTCGTCCAGGAGAGCCGCATGCTGTTCTGGCTCATCTCCAGGCCCGAAGTCGCCACGCCACCGGCGTTGGCGGCCTTCGCCGGCCCGTAGAGGATCTTCGCTTCCAGGAACAGCTTCGTGGCGTCCAGCGTGCTCGGCATGTTGGCGCCTTCCGCCACAACCTTGCACCCATTCATCACCAGCGTGGCCGCATCCTTAGCGTTGATTTCATTCTGTGTGGCGCTCGGGAAGGCGCAATCCGCCTTGATGGCCCAGAGCGGGTTGAAGCCCTTCGACGGATCCACGGGCATGTACTTTGCGGTCTTGAAGTGATCTGCATATTCCTTCATCCGGCCGCGGCGCACATTCTTCAGTTCCAGAACCCACGCCAGCTTTTCCCGGTTGACCCCCTCGGGATCATGAATCACGCCATTGGAATCGGACATGGCGATGACCTTGGCTCCGAGGTCCAGCAGTTTTTCTATCGTGTATTGCGACACGTTGCCGCTTCCGGAAACCAGGCAGAGCTTGCCGTCCAGCTTTTCCTTCCGCGTCTTCAGCATTTCCGACGCAAAGTACACGCAACCGTAGCCCGTCGCTTCCGGACGAATCAGCGAGCCGCCCCAGTTCAGCCCCTTGCCTGTCAGCACGCCGGTGAACTCGTTCCTCAGCCGCTTGTACTGCCCAAACAGGAAGCCAATTTCGCGCCCGCCAACTCCAATGTCGCCCGCCGGAACGTCCGTGTCTGGGCCGATATGGCGGCACAGCTCGGTCATGAAACTTTGGCAGAACCTCATCACCTCGTTGTCGCTCTTGCCCTTGGGATCAAAGTCGGAGCCTCCCTTGCTGCCGCCCATTGGCAGCGTCGTCAGGGAATTCTTCAACACCTGCTCGAAGGCCAGGAATTTCAAGATGCCCAGGTTCACCGAAGGATGGAAGCGGAGTCCGCCCTTATACGGGCCGATGGCGCTGCTCATCTGAATGCGGAATCCGCGATTCACCTGGACGTTGCCCTGATCGTCGACCCAGGGGACGCGAAACATGATTACGCGTTCCGGCTCGACCATGCGCTCAAGGATGCGCGCTTTTTGGTATTCAGGGTGTTTCGAGAGGGCGGGACCTAAGGATTCCAGTACTTCCTGCACTGCCTGATGAAATTCGGGTTCGGCCGGATTCTTGGCTCGTACGCTCGTCAAAACTTCATTTACATAGTCCGCGGTTCCTTTGGTAGTCGCAGCGGATAGGGTACTAATGCCCATGAGTGTGTCCTCCTAATTGAATTTTGGTACTCGGATGTCATGAGATAAGCGGTTCAGGGGCCGGCAATCGAGGCTGGCCGGAGAGCACTACTATTAAACTTGCTTATAGGCACCAAAAGCTGTGACATATATCACACGCCTCCGTGTGTGCCGTACTGGCCACCCTGCCAGCTTTGCGCGATTGTCTGTTTGGCAGGTTGCTGAAAAACTCCTCCTTAGGAGGTGGGGGCTTCAGCCCCCACGTTAGTGTTTCAGGGAATTATTGGGGCTTTAGCCCCTGAAGAAATCGCGAACCCTTTTTCAGTATGTAGCCTAGCGGAGGTTTGACCTATGTCCAGCAAAGCAGCGGATTTGGCAGGACCCGGTATTGGCAACTATGAGGAATTGGAGAAGATCCTTCCCCTGGACTATTCCAGTGCGCTTACCCGCAGGGAAACGCAGAAAGCGATCTTCGCCGTCAAGCGCTTCATCGAGGACAACCTCTGTAAGGAATTGAATCTGTTGATGGTAACAGTCCCCCTGATCGTGGACATCGCAAGCGGTGTCAACGACATGCTGGACCGCGACGGTTCCCGCACCCCCATCCAGTTCCATATCCGCAACGATTACGATAAGCACCCCGTGGATGCCCAGATTGTCCAGGCCGCCACCAAGTGGAAGAGGGTGGCCCTGAAGGAATTCGGCATGCGTCCCGGTGAAGGCCTTTGCACGGACATGCGCGCCATCCGCAAGGACTATTTCCTCGACCATGACCACAGCGTCTACGTGGATCAGTGGGATTGGGAGCGCGCCATCACCTCCGATCAGCGCGACCTCGATTTCTTGAAGGAGATCGTCGGCAAAATCTGGAAAGTGCTCGTCGAAGCCGAACTCTACGCCCAGGATCTCTTTCCCGAGCTCAAGAATGAAAAGTATCCGAACCTGCCGGAGAAGCTCACCTTCCTCCATGCCGAGGAACTCCTCCGAATGTATCCCAATCTCCCCAGGAAGCAGCGCGAAACGGCTATTCTCCAGCAGCACCCCGCGCTCTTCATCGTTGGCATCGGCTATCCCCTCGAGGATGGCTATCCGCACGAAATGCGTGCCGCCGATTACGACGACTGGGTCACCGAAACCAAAGGCGTTGATGGCCGGCCCCTGCATGGTTTGAATGGCGACATCCTGGTCTGGAACCACGTCACGCGGCGCCGGCACGAGCTCAGCTCCATGGGCATCCGCGTGAATGCGGAAAGCTTGAAGAAGCAGCTGGAGTTGTCCCATCAGTTGGACTTCCTCAAATTCCCCTATCACCAGGCCATTGTGAAGAATGAAATCCCGCTGAGCATCGGCGGCGGCATCGGCCAGTCCCGCACCCTCATGCTCCTGCTCAGGAAAGCGCATCTCGGCGAAGTCACCGTAAGCGTGTGGCCCCAGATCCTCAAGGAGATCTGCGCCAAAAAGAACATCCACGTCCTCGAATAAGCGCGGCGTGGCCGATTGGGTTTCGCTCCGACCGGCAATTTGCACTTGTTGCGCCCGCCGCTTTCCGGAGGGCGTGCCATTCTACTTCGCGGTGATTTGTTGCAGTGGTATCCTAGGCAACAATGCGTGTGCCCAATCCAATCGCCCGAATTCCGGCCGGGCCACGCCAATAGGGAGGACACCCGCCCGATACTCTTCACCTTATGGTTACGGCTCCGGTACTCGCGGTTGAAAAACTGACAAAGGAAAAGCGGCCTAGCGATTGTTCCACAAGTCATCTATTCTCTTTCTCTTTTCCTGTCTCTTTTGCATGGCTTTACGGATGAGTTTGCGAGGAACACCCGGCAGGGCCGTAATCCACCATTCTTCATCGTCGAAAACGGGCACATACGAGTGTAAATTCTCTTTCTTGCGAACCTTTTGTTCAGTTTCGTCCATGCATTGAATCACTTGGGGAACCTTCTCTTCGTCCTCCATTGCATCCCGTTTTTCTTTGAGTTCTCTAAATAAGCTTCGTACCCCCATCACCGCGTCCCATCCGCTCTTGAACATTGCAATCGACCACTGCCACACTCTTCACCTCCACGCTTAAAGCGGGACGTCATATCGCGCTCTAGAAGTGGTGCCACATTTAGTTGAAAGCACAGGAAGGCCCAATCAGCCCACCGCCGCGAGCCTTCATACTTCTATAGGGTACATCTTGATAACCGGTTCTTGCATGACCGGATGAGTGTCGGTAGACTGTCGTTTGTGAATCAACTTTTCTATGGCGACAATCTGGACGTTCTCCGGCGCTATGTGAAAGACGAGTCCATTGATCTCGTTTACCTCGACCCACCTTTCAAATCCAACCAGGACTACAACGTTTTGTTTGCGGAGAAGGACGGGACGGCGGCCGCTTCACAGTTCAAGGCTTTCGAGGACACATGGGAGTGGAATCAGGATTCAGCGGCCACGCACGAACAGCTTATCGAATCTGGAGGTAGCGTCTCCGATGTGATGCAAGCGTTCCGGCGGTTCCTGGGAACGAACGACATGCTGGCTTATCTGACGATGATGGCTCCCCGCCTTGTCGAACTCCGGCGTGCACTCAAACCTACAGGTAGCATCTACCTACATTGTGATCCCACAGCGAGCCATTATTTGAAGCTACTGCTAGATGCAATCTTCGGTGGTCCAAACTTCCTGAACGAAATCATCTGGAAGAGGACGACGACGAAGAATGATTACACGCAAGGGGCAAAGAACTGGCCTAGGATTCACGATGTACTGCTCTACTTCGGCAAGAATGCACCGAGCGCAACATTCCAGCAGTCTTTTGCAGAGTACGATGAATCTTACATTCGCTCTCACTATCACTCGGTAGACGAGAACGGGCGACACTTTCAGTTGTTCGATCTGACTGCTCCAGGCTCGGGGATGCGTGGCCACCCTCAGTACGAGTTTATGGGAGTCACGCGCTACTGGAGGTACAACAAGGAAAAGATGCAGAAGCTCCTGGACGAAGGCCGGGTAATCCAGCCCCGTCCGGGCGGGGTTCCTCGCTACAAACGCTATCTCGATGAAATGAAGGGAGTGGCGCTTGGTGATGTGTGGCGGGACATTTCAGCGATCAACTCTCAAGCACAGGAACGTCTTGGCTACCCCACGCAGAAGCCCGAAGCGTTGCTCGAACGAATCATAAACGCCAGCAGCAACGAGGGCGAGACTGTTCTTGACCCGTTCTGTGGCTGCGGCACAGCCATCTCAGTTGCTCAACGGCTGAATCGCAACTGGATAGGGATAGATATAACGCATCTTGCGATTGGATTGATTAAAAGTCGCCTGCTCGATGCTTTCGGTCGGTCAGTGGCAAAGACCTACACTGTTATTGGAGAACCAACCTCATTGCCGGATGCCGCCGAGTTGGCGCACGAAGACCCTTATCAGTTCCAGTGGTGGTCCCTTGGACTTGTGGGCGCTCGTCCCACCGAACAGAAAAAGGGCGCAGACCAAGGCATCGACGGACGCCTTTTCTTCCACGATGAAGGCGGGACCGGAAAGACAAAACAGATTCTGTTCTCGGTGAAAGCAGGGCATGTAAACGTTAGTCAGCTTCGGGACTTGCGAGGCGTGATAGACAGAGAGAAAGCTGAGATTGGCGTCCTGCTTTGCCTCGAAGATGTCACCAAGCCGATGCGAACAGAAGCAGCGTCAGCAGGTTTCTATAAATCACCCTGGGGAAATCATCCGAAATTGCAGATTCTCACGATTGAGGAACTTTTCGAGGGGAAAGGGGTTGACTACCCGCACCCTGCCGGAAATCTGACATTCAAGCGTGCCCCTAAGGTGGAGACACCTGTCCCTGAGCAAATGGAACTTACCTCCGCTGACGCCACGCCAAGGCCAAAGAAAGCAACGAAGAAGCGACGTTAAGCAGAGAAGAGAGGCTTGCTCCCTTTCCTACACTTACGAGGGCAATAATATACGTGACTCAGTGATTTGACTGGGCCAATATGTTACTGGCAGTGAAAGAGAGAATTCACTGTGCAAATGCCCTTATGGAGCGAACGCAGACTTATCCGTCTGTGGCACATTATGAACGAATTTCGCGCCGTTCAGTTTTGGTGGCTATCGCAGGAGTTGTTACGCCTTGAAAGGGACCTCAGCGATTCGGTGGATAAAGCCTGGGTGCTGGATTTGGAGGCGCGGATGACATGCGCCGAGGATCAGTGCAAAACGATTGCTCTGGGAGAGGTCGCGATCTTGCCTCTTTATAATATCAAGACGGAACTCCATAGATTCGAACTGACCCTGAACTACCCCATCGAAGTAGAGAGCATCAAACGAGAACTGAGAGCGTTTCGCCAGAACATAGAAATCGAATTAGGCAAACGCAGATTCGCCTACATTCCACAGGAAAGAGCCAGATATTTTGAGAGCGAGCAACCCTTTGGGAAAGAAGTATACGATGCTTTTCCGAGCATACGATTTGATCTAAAAGAAGCAGGAAATTCTTTGGCTTGCGGAATGAATACTGCGGCAGCATTTCACTTCATGAGAGCAGCCGAAGTCGGATTGTGGGAATTGGCAAAGGATCGTCAGATACCACTAGGAGACGCGATAGAGTTTACGGACTGGGGAAATATCATCAGGGAATTAGGGAAAGCAGTGGAAGCCATTCAGCAGTGGAAGAATTCTGCCACTAAGGAGGATGCGCACAAATTTTACAATCGGTTGCTTATAGAAATCCGGGCGTTTAACGATGGATGGAGACGCCACATAGCCCATGTCCGCAAATCGCAACTCCCCCTAGAACCTGATGAAGTGATAGCGCTAAGTGGTCACGTCGAACGCTTTTTGAGAACGATGGCCCCTAAGATTTCGGAGCGAATCCATACTTCCCTGATCTGGACAACATGAAAAAACTGCAGCGACAACAAGGAGGGTGGCCCGGGCGCTAGATCGCAAGTAAACTCGGGTGCCCCACACGTCGATTTTACGTGTGTTTTTTTGACCTCTCTGCTCAGGCGTGTCCGCCTAGTACCAGTTTCGAAACTAGTACCCACTAAATAATAGTAGACAAACGGTAAACAACGTGCTATGCTTCGGTTGTTATGCTGAGGGGACGCTGCTCTTGTGCCATTTCGGGCCGTCCCGGATCCCCATCCGGGACGCAAACAACGCGCCCCACCCCCTCGTCCTTCGCCCCTTCTTCGCTCTTGCGCCCGCTAACTCCTTTGTTTCCCCTTGATGCAAGCCATTCTCCCGTAAGTCCTTTGTTTCCCCTACATACGCAAAAACAGGGGGGTAGGGGCTATCGGAAGGACGCAAAGGAAGTAGAACATCATCACGTTTTTCTAACTCATGCGTTTACTATAACATTAATCAACATTGTCGGCGCGCCGACATTTCCGTTCTTGCGCGCGACCGGGAGGTTGCCAAAGCGGCCCGCCTTATCGCGAGTCACCCCACCGCCTCCCGTGCACACTTGCCGCCGGGCGCCCCGAGTGAGGTAAAGTGGTTGCATTGTGATCATCAACTTCCCGCGGCGCGCCCACGACCATAACTGGGAAGTGGACCCCATTACGCGGTCTCTGCTCGACACCGATATCTACAAGCTGCTGATGCTGCAGTTCATCTGGAAGCGCTTCCCCAAAACAACCGCCTCTTTTTCGCTCATCAATCGCTCCGTCAACGTACGGCTTGGCGACTCGATCGATGCCGATGAGCTTCGGGAACAACTCGAGCAAACCAGGAAGCTGCGATTTCAAAAGTCCGAACTGATCTGGCTCGCGGGCAACACCTTCTATGGACGCCGCGGTATCTTTCAACCGGCTTTCCTGGAGTGGCTCGATCGCGACTTCCGGCTCTCGGATTACGAGCTGTCCATTCAAGACGGGCAGTTCTCCCTCTCCTTTCACGGCCTCTGGACAGAGACGACCATGTGGGAGATTTATGCGCTGTCGGCAATCAGCGAGTTGAAGACGCGCGCCAGCCTCAAGCGTCTGAGCGAACTCGAGCTGGATATTCTCTATGCCCGGGCCAAAACGAAACTCTGGGAAAAAATGGAGCGGTTGCGCGGCGTCCCGGGATTGAAAGTGAGCGACTTTGGAACGCGCCGCCGGCACAGCTTCTTATGGCAGGAGTACGTGGTAAAAGCCATTAGCGATGTGCTCGGCAGCAACTTTACAGGCACCTCGAATACCTATCTGGCCTATAAGCACGATTTGGAAGCGATCGGCACGAATGCGCACGAATTGCCCATGGCGTTGGCTGCGATGGCCAAGGATGACGACGAACTGAAAACAGCGCAATACCGCTTGCTGGAGCTCTGGCAGCAGACCTATCACGGCGAGTTGCGCATTCTGCTTCCAGACACCTTTGGCACGACCCAGTTTCTCGGCAACGCTCCGGATTGGGTGGCGGACTGGACGGGGCAGCGCGCGGACAGCAAAGATCCTTTCCTCGCAGGCAACGAATATATTGCCTGGCTCGAACAGAGAGGGCGCGATCCGCGGCAAAAGCTATTCATTGCTTCTGACGCCCTGGATGTGGACGCGATTTTGGGTTTGCATGCCTATTTTTCCGGCACGATTCGCAATGGCGCTGCTCCCACGGATTTTCGGCAAGCGAGCGATTTTCTCGACGAACGGAAGTGGATTCCCGAACGCCGCATCCGCTTCAGCGCGGGATGGGGCACGTTGCTTACCAATGATTTTCGCAACTGCAATGCTCAAGGTAGTGGCGACTTCGATCCTGTAAGCCTGGTGTGCAAGCTCAACGATGCCAATGGCAGGCCGGCGGTGAAACTCTCCGACAACTTTGAAAAGGCGCTGGGCCCCCGCGAAGAGGTTCAGCGCTACCAGCGCGTGTTTGGCCTCGCTGGCGTTGCTTATGCGCCGATCGTTACGTAGTCACAAAGAAGTTTCCTGTAGGTTTATTTCACTCGTTTCACGGAGGAAAAATTCATGACCATCGATCAAGATCTCGAAAAAATTGCGCTGCAGGAAAAGCGGCTGCAATTCAAACATTTTGATTCAGGAGTGGCCTGGGCTGTGGGAACCGCCCTGAAAGCGGCTGCTGAAAAACGCCATGTTGCCGTGGCCATCGATATTCAGCTCAACGGCCATGCTCTTTTTTCGTACGCCATGCCGGGAACCACGCCGGACAATTGGGACTGGATTCGTCGCAAGCGTAACGTCGTGCTGCGCTTTCACCGCAGCTCCTACGCCATCGGGTTGAAGCAGGAGCGCGCTCAAACCTCTCTGCAGGAGAAGGTGGGCCTTGATCCAAAGGACTATGCGACCCACGGCGGCTGTTTCCCGATTCTCCTTGCGGGAACAGGGTGCGTCGGCACGATCACCGTTTCCGGTTTGCCGCAGCGCGAGGACCACGCGCTTGTCGTTTCCGTTCTTCAGGATTACCTGCATCTGGCGGGCGAAGATCTGGCCCTCGACGCCCCTTGTGCATCTTGACCGCGATAAAGGCGTCAACCCGACAACTGACCTATTCGCTCTAGCCGGCCTGGACACTTGCACTCTTCAAAGTGCTGTTTCCAGATTCCGAACGGACAGGCGGAGTACCCCAGCCATCCCACCCATGCCAACTCGGCACACGCCTCCCGGTCATTTCCACGTGAAGTGGTGGAGATGATGCATGACCGCGCAGCTAAGATGACCAAGGACGAACCAGAATACTGCTTGGAGCACCTTCTTGAGTGTTGGTGGCATGGCGCATGATCAGCCTGGTTGGCTATTACGTCAACAACGATTTCAGACGCCTGCAGGTACACGACCACCGTCCCGAACCACAAAAAGCCTCTTAAGCCCCTCCGGATCGACGAGCCACACGCTTTAATTAAATAGCCGTTGCATCGCGCAAGCTTTCATTGACATCTGCGCCCGCGGACCAGTAAGATTCCTCCCTCTGCGGCCATTGGCTTTTTGGGGAACAGCATGCCCAGTGTGAAGTTCATCATGAAGCAGCTTCCGTGGTCACGGCAGGTTCCGGCTGCTTGCCTTGTATTCCCATCACAAAAAGATGAATACCCGGCTAAGGCCCGCTCACACTCGGCGGCAACACGCTGGCGGCCGGCGCCAAGGTCCGTCGGAGACATTGCTGGGAGCATGGCGCGTACCTGATTTTGGAAATGACGAGGGAGATTTCGAGGAGGCTCGAAGATGAATTGGAGCGAAGGAAGTAAAGGCCTGGTTCGCGGTCTGCTGTTTTCTGTAGTTCTATTATTTGCGGTCTCGGATTTCGCGGTGGCCCAGGAGAAGAAGCCCCCGGCTAAGGCACCGAGTAAACCTGCGGCTGCGGCTAAGCCGGCGCCAAAGGCACCCTCAAAGCCAGCCGGAAGCTCGGGTGGCGGGGCTGGCACGCACGGACCAACCACCGGCGGGGCTGGCACGCACGGACCAACCGCCGGCAGGGCTGGCACGCATGGGGCCACCAATACCGCCCACGGCGGCGCTACCAACGTGGCGGGGCATCACCCCGCGGGTGGGAGTTCCAAGCCCGGCGCGAATGGCAGCACCCACAATTTCAACTCCAGTGGTAAGAGGACGAGTATTGAGACAAAGAGTGGCACGAGAGCGAATTTCAGTCGCAGCGGCCATGTCAGCACCATTCATACCCGCAGTGGCATGACGATCAACCACGGCGCTCATGGAGAACGGCGGTTCGACTCCCATCCCCGGCCCGGTGTCAGAGTGGTCGGCTATGGACACGGCCGTGGTTACGCCGAGCATGGCTACTACCGGGGCGGCCACCCCTATATGCGGCGGTCCTATTACTATGGTGGCCGCAGTTACGCGTATGCCTATCGCGGCTATTACTGGCACGGACATCCCTACTTCGGCTTTGTTCCTGGGGTTTACTACGCCCCCGGATTTTATGGCTGGGCCTACAATCCCTGGGCCGCGCCGGTAGCGTTTGGCTGGGGCTGGGGTGCGGCTCCCTGGTACGGGTATTATGGCTACTACTTTGCCCCTGCTCCTGTTTATGCCTCTCCGGCATTCTGGATCACCGACTATTTGCTGGCTGCCAATCTCCAGGCAGCGTACGAAGCTCGAGCGGCGGCGCAGGGCGAGGCCAATGCCGATGCGGCAGCCGAGGAGCAACCTGCATCCGGCGGCGGCGCAGTCGGTCTTACGCCCGAGGTGAAGCAGCAAATTGCCGACGAAGTGAGAGCCCAAATCGCAGCGCAACAACAAGAGGCCGCACATCCCGAACCCGCCGCCCCAGTTAGCAGCACTGCCCCGGCGGGCGGAGGCCAGACCGGCCCCGATGAAGTTCCCGCCGCGCTGGATCCCGCGCACCGCACGTTCATCGTGTCCGCGGTTCTTAGTGAATCCACACCCGACGGAACCGAATGTTCCTTGAGCCCCGGTGATGTGTTGACGCGCATCCAGGACACCCCGGACGCGGACCAGAACGTCAAAGTACTCGTAGCCAGTAGCCAGAGGAATGACTGCACCTCCGGTTCACAGGTTGCCGTAGCCGTTCAGGATCTGCAGGACATGCACAACGACTTCCAGGCCAAGATCAGCGAAGGCCTCGGGAAGCTCGCGGAAAACCAGGGGAAGAACGGCCTGCCCACCGGTCCGGCGGCTGGTTCCAAACCCAATCCCAACGGTCAGGCGCAGCCAGACTTGACGGTAGAGGCCGACCTGAAAGCGCAACAGGATGAGGCAACCCAAGCCGAGAAGGAAGTCCAGGACGCCTCCGCAAGCAGCAGCAGCGACGACTAGTGGAGGAGGAAAACCGGGAACGACATCCGATGGCATAAGAAGCGGGAGCGTCGGTCGTGTTCGGCTGATGCTCCCCCTTTATGCCGGGAAAACTAGTTTTGGGGGGCAACGGTTCCTTGGGCCTGGGAGTGTTAGCGGTCGATAGGAGGAGCTTTCAATGACTGGGAAAGCGGCGCGGACAATCCGGATGGTTGCTGTGGTCTTCGCGGGGATGTTTCCCTGGATACTTGCTGGAGCGCAGGATAGTGGGGCTGATTCCCTGGAGAGTCAGCTTGCCGCGAAATACAAGCTGGTGAAGCTGGGCACGGATTCGACCGGGCTTTCGGTGCTCGAAGCCGGGACGGTGCTGGTGATAAAGAAAGGTGGCATCATCAGCGTCCCCTCCGGAAACGCGGTTATCCTGCCGAGCACCGTAAAAGATGGCCAAGTTCACGCGGCCAGCAACACGGCCGCGCAGGGAGTTAGTAAATTCCTGAAATGGAAGGGCGTGTCAGACCCCACGGGCGCGGCGTCGACGGACACGAAGTTCCTGACCGTCGGGGAGAAGGTGTATGTCTCCAAGATCGACGTCAATCGCAAGGACTCCAAGGTTGCGCTCACGATTATCGAGTGCGACACCTGTAATTCCGTTCAGGATCCCTCCCAGCGAAGAGGCCAGGTCGTCTTTCAGTTCCCGAAAGACTATTTGAGCGGCGCCGATGGCGGCCAAGTTTCTGACCTCATCAATCAAACCCTCGAGATCGACACGGGAGATAGTGGGCAGCAACAGCAGGGACAAGACGCGCAGGGCCAAAACGCTCAGGCACAGCAGCAGGCTGCGCAACAGCCGGCCGCGCCTCCCCCGACGATTCAGTTGGGCCAAACCCCCGATGAAGTTACGGGTGCCCTGGGTCAGCCGGAGAAAATTGTCAATCTCGGCGCCAAGCAGATTTACTACTACAAAGATATGAAGGTCACGTTCGTGAAAGGCAAAGTCACGGACGTGCAGTGAAGTTGCAAACCGCGCCTTGCCCTAGCCCAAGTTCGTCACGAG
>PMES01000128.1 GCA_003154775.1 Acidobacteriota bacterium
ATGAATTTTCCAGGCTAAGGGCGCGCGGACCAACGCAGGAATGGAGCGACTTATGAAACGCAGGAAGCAGAGGGGTTCCCCCCTTGGTGGTTTCTCTTCAGGTGCCAGTTTGGGCGGCAAGGTTGCGCACTATCGGGACAAACAGAATATCTACAAGCAAGGCGCGCCCGCTTACACGCTTTTCTACATTCAAGAAGGAGGGGTGCGGCTCACAACCCGAACGAAACATCAACCATCGGCCGTTACCGCGATCCTGGGCGCGCATGATTTTTTTGGCGAGCTTTGCCTCGCGGGCTATCCCCTTCGTGTTTCCACGGCCGTCGCGTTGACCGCCAGTTCCATCCGTACCATCAAGAAAGAAAAGATGCTCCAAATACTTCGCAAGAAGAACAAGACATCAAATTCCCTGGTGGCCTATCTGCTGTCCAGCGTCAAAAACTACCAGGATCACGTGGCGCATCTCCTGACTTCCTCTGCGGAACAAAGGCTCGCGCGCGTGCTTCTGCGGCTAGCCCACTTGAACGGAAAGGGCCCCGCGGTTGTTGAGATTCCTCCTCTAAGTCACCAAGTCCTGGCGGAGATGGTCGGGACCACGCGGCCACGAGTCAATCTGTTCATGAATCGATTCAGGAAGAAGGGATTCATTAAGTACGATGGGGGATTAGAGGTGCACCGCTCGTTGTGGAAAGTCCTCCGAAACCGCTAGGAATCGCCCCTAATCCTACGGCTCCTAAGGACTTGCTGGAGTTCAGCGGCAGACTGTGAACACCGTGTCAATATTACACGGACTGTTCAATATTGTACAGTTCGCTGAATCTGGTTTGATGCTATTCTATGGCGTGCTGTCTTCCGCAGTTCGACGTGTATTTGTACAAGTCCCTCCCCCCCCCAAGTGATTTTAAGGAGCCCTGTGTTCGATTTGAAAGTATTTCTCGACTCGGCCGGTGTGGGGAAAAAGGTTGTAAAGTTTCAAGGGAAAGAAACCGTCTTCGCGCAGGGCGATTCCGCGAAGAATGTCCTGTACATTCAGGAAGGCGGCGTGAAGCTTACGGTGATCAATAAGTCCGGCAAAGAAGCTGTTGTGGCGATCTTTGGCCCGGGTGATTTTTTGGGGGAAGGGTGTCTTGCCGGCCAATCCATTTGCATGGCTACGGCAACCGCGATTGCGCCAACGACCGTGCTCGTCATCGAGAAAAGCGAGATGATTCGCGTGCTCCATGGAGAACACGAGTTCTCCGACCGCTTCATCGCTCATATGCTGGCACGAAACATCCGCGTCGAAGAGGACCTGGTCGATCAGCTTTTCAACTNNGTATCGCAAGAGATGCTGGCGGAGATGATTGGCACAACACGGTCCCGGGTCAATTTTTTCATGAACAAATTCAGGAAACTGGGCTTCATCCAGTACGACGGCGAGATCCACGTCAACGATTCCCTCCTAAGCGTTGTCCTGCACGACTAAGTTAACTTTCGCGTAGCGCCACGTGTAAGGGAGTAGATCCTCGCTCCCTGCCAGCACGAGCAACTTCCCCGCCCCAAGAAAAAAACGCACAAAACGTGAAAGTGTCTCGATGTGAACAGATATCTGCCCTCATCTTTCTTAACATGGCACCGCCCGTGTAAGTCAGGCGACTCTTTTGCGGATGAGTCCACCAGCTTCCTCTGACCAGAGAGGATCCACATGGAAACTCTTTTGATCGTTGTTCTTGTTGTGTTTTTGCTCGACGGTGGGGGCCGGGGGATACTCCTGTTGGCGCAGGAACTAGAGCCTTCCTGACGTCAAGCGGAGAGATGCAATCGTGAATCGCTAACTCTGCAATGGGCTGGCGGAGCGCGGGACGCCCCGTGCATGAGCTTTTTTGGCGCGCGGCGATGATGAGGAGTGTTTAGCGGAGCGGCGGAACTTAAATTGTTTCAGAGGAGACAACCCGATGAAGTCAAGCACTGAGAATGAAGTCGCGGGCAAGGTCCACGAACTGAAGGGCAAGATAAAGGAAAAGATAGCCCAACTGACGAACAATCCCGACTTGGAAGACGAAGGAACGGGCGAAAAAATAGCCGGGAAAGTGCAAAAGAAAATCGGCCAGGTGGAAAAAGTCATCGAAAAACCGTGAACCGGCGGGGCTGCGCGAGGGCGAGCCGTGACGACTCTTAGATTTGGGTCAAGGAATCGAGTAATAAATGGAGGAAGGTCATGAACCTATCAGCACTAAGCACGATACAAATAGCCGCAATCATGGCAATTATTGTGGTGTTGGCCGCAGGCATCGCCATTGCGCTTTTTGTCCGGAAACGCCGAACGCAAAGACTACGCACCCAGTTTGGCGGCGCTGAATATACCCGCGCCGTAAAAGAAGGCGGGAGCTGGCAGAAGGCAGAAGCGGCGCTTGACGATCGCGCAGAACGCGTGGAGCGCTTTCACATCCGGCCGCTCGCTCCGGGCGATCGTACGCGGTTTATCGAGTCGTGGGCCAGAGTTCAAGCCAGGTTCGTGGACGGTCCCGGAGGGGCAGTCACGGACGCCGACCAACTACTGGGCGACGTGATGTTTACACGTGGCTATCCCGTGAGCGACTTTGAACAGCGTGCCGCGGATCTCTCTGTGGATCATCCACTGGTTCTGGAAAATTACCGTGCGGCCCACGAAACCGCGCTTCGTCAATCGCGGGGGCAGGCCAACACCGAAGACTTGCGCCAAGCCATGATTCATTACCGGACGCTTTTTGAGGAGTTGGTCGGCGAGCCCGAGGCGGCGCGTGCGAAGGCCGCTTCGTAGACTCGGATTAAAGAGCCGAAAGCACTTTGGACCGCAGAGAACGCAAGAGACAGTGATGAGCACCTCCCTTGTGGGTTGGGAAAAACTCGTTGACGAGGAGACTCATGCGAAAGTGGCCATTCAGCAAGTGGTTGATGTTGGCGGCGCTCCTGGCATTGCCAATACTCGCCCTGTCGCAAGCCGCGCAGCAGAACTTGACACTGACCGTAAACGGCCGGCCCGGAGTTGTTACAGTTGTTCAGTTGAACGGCCGGTCCTACGTCGAAATCGAAGCGCTTGCTCGCATCGCGAACGGTTCCCTCAGCTTTAAGGGGAATCAGATCATGTTGACATTGCCTGCCTCCACGGCAAGCGCGGCGCCGGCTCCTTCTCCGACAGCTGAGCCCGCAAATCAAGGGTTCTCGAAAGAGTTCCTGAGGACAGGCATCGAGGAAATGGCGGCGATCCGGGAATGGCGAAGCGTCCTTACTAACGCTGTCCAGCATGGATACCCCATCACGGAGGACTGGTTGAGTGTCTATCGGGGTCAAGCTGCCAAGAGCCTCACGCTGGCATCCGTGGCAGTGACAACTGACTCGGATCGAGACGCTTTAAGATTACTTACCAACGAGTTAGACAACATGCAAAAGTTGAGCAATACAATTCTGGAATCACGCAAGTCCATGGATTACATCTCTCCCGACACTCTCAATAACGATCCGTTGGACCAGAGAATCATGAATTGCGCACACTCGCTTGCATCCATGGTCGCCGGTCGCCAGTTTCAGGATGACGGGTCGTGTCATTGAACGTATCCTGGCAGCGCCTATCGCGAAAGCCTGCGTACGATCGTCCATATCTGCGGTTGCCACTCTGCAACCAAAATTGAAATGTGTTCTTTTTTGGACAGAAACGCTTTTCCCGAGTGTCTAAGATACCGCCTGGGGTCATCCGCTGTTGGCCCGCAGGTGGGAGAAAAAATGGAGACTGCGAATAAGAATAAAGAAATGACAACTGCGAAAGGCCAGAAGTGTGCTCACCCCGTTTGTTCGTGCGTGATCACGTCGGGCAAGTATTGCAGCACCGAGTGCGCGGCAATGGAAAAGACGCCGGACGTCGATTGTGCGTGCGGACACCCCGGCTGCAAGGGCAGAACGTCCGAATAAGAAATGTGTTCAGCAGTTGGTGAAACAGCCATGTAGGTTCTGGCCCCCTGGAGGTGGGCAGACATGAAGAAATGGTTATGTTCCGTCGCCGGATTGTCCCTGGCATTGGCAGGCTCCCTGGCCGCACAGGCACAAACTCCGCCAGTTCCGCCACCCAACATCCTCAACATCGAAACGAACAACATAAAACCCTACCAGGATGGACCCTACGACAAGGTTGCTTCACAATACCCTGCCCTGTCGCAGCAACTCAAGGACCCGACGCACTTCGTGGTGATGGAGGCCCTGACGGGCTCACCTCGAGCGATTTATCTCTACGGCTACGATTCTTACGAGGCGCTGCAAAAGAACGAGGAGTGGGAACTCGGCAACGCGGCGATCGACGCTAAGTTTGACGCGCTGGATGCGCGCCAGGCCCCTAACGTATCCGAGATCCGCTCCGCCATCTGGCATTACCGCCCCGACCTCAGCAACAACGTCGCCGGAGCGGACATACCGCACTCCCATTACTGGGAGGTGATCATCTTCCATATGCACACCGGTCACGTCGACCAGTTCGTGGAATTGACGAAGCTTTGTCGCGACGCCAGCCTCAAGAGCGGCCAAAACGTCCCTTGGGCGACTTACGAAGGACTGACGGGTGTGACGGACGCCTATCTTGTCTTGGTGCCGATGACGTCCCTCAAGGATGAGGACACTGGTCTGGCGCATAAGAAGGATTTCGGCGCTGCGCTGGGCGACGAAGGAAGCCGCCGGATGAACAAGCTTTCCGAGGAGAGCGTGGCCAGCGTCGAGGACAACATCTGGATGGTGATTCCGGAATGGAGCTACGTTGAGAAATCCTGGATCGATGCCGATCCCCAATACTGGGCGCCTGAGCCGGCCGCAAAGCCCGCGCGGAAACTCGCCGCCGGAGCCCCGCCTGCACCAAAGGCTCCGCCCGCACCTTAAACAGGACCGATCGGAACAAGCCCGAGTAACCCATAGAGAGGGAGGAAAATCATGTACAAATCGATTTTGGCTGCACTGTTGCTGATATTTACTTTGGGCGCCCTGTGCCCTGCGCCCGCCTACGGGCATCACCATCGGCATCGTCGGGGCCGTCATGAACCAAGAATAATAGTACGTTTGCCCTAAGGCTCCTCCCCGCTCGCGGGAAGAACCCGCAATAGCGCATCGATGTGTTCGCACGAAATGCGTCTGCCAAAAGTCCAGGTCCGCTAGCGGGGGGGAAACTACTTGATGAAAAGGCGTAGGTTAAGAACCAAAAACCCAGTTCGCCCGCGACCGTCGCATTGATTTGCGCTAGTGATTTACACCTGGGCGAACTGAGCCGAGTTCGGGAATCAATGAATTGGCGGTGCGTTTCGGTTAGTGAGTTCAAACTTGGAGGGAGATAAATAAATGTTGAAACGTCTTCTGATCGTCACAACGCTAGGTATGCTTGTAACTCTAAATGCCGTGGCCTCGGACCGCGAGGATGATGTTAAGCGCACCAACAAAGCTGCCCAGGTCTTCAAGGAGATCATGAACACCCCGGATCAGGGCATTCCTCAGGAACTACTGGAATCGGTGAAATGTATCGCCATCATTCCAGGGGACGTGAAGTTCGCATTCATATTCGGCGGCAATTACGGCAGGGGGCTGGCAACCTGTCGTACCGGGCATGGCTGGAGCGCCCCCATGTTTGTGGCTATTGAAGGCGGGAGCGTGGGTTATCAGATCGGGGGCTCGTCCACCGACCTGGTGATTCTCTTTATGAACGATCACGCCTTGCAAAGCCTGCTCAGTGACAAATTCAAGATCGGAGCCGACGCCTCCGTAGCAGCCGGGCCGGTGGGCCGGCATGCCGCCGCTGACACGGACGTTAAACTGAAGGCAGAGATTCTATCTTATTCGCGCGCCAAAGGCGTTTTCGCTGGGGTGAGCCTGGACGGCGCCGTGGTGCAAGCCGACAAAAGTGGAGACGAAGCCATGTATGGCGAACATGTGGACCGCCATGAAATCCTAAGCGGTAAGGTTCCGGTTCCCGAATCGGCGCGGCCACTGCTCCACGAAATTGGCGAATATGTCCACGAAGCTAAAGTCAAATCGTGAACTCCAAGGGACGGAGCTCTAAATTGCTCCGATCTCGTTGAACACCATGTCCTTGTCTGCATCCGAGCAACCACCAATGAAGCGTCAGTGTCTAGCAGGTGATAAATGACAGTCTCCGGGAAGGAAGTGCTCTTGGTCGGACAGAATTGGCATAGTGCGTAGGCCTTGTCGGAACGGCTGCACCGGTGGGGATTCCGATGCCATCTTGCCGGCAATATGCGAGCGGCCTGCGATCTGTTGAGTTCGCGCCCGGTTGATCTAGTGCTCAGCAATACGCAGCTGTCCGATGGGACCGGCTTTGGCCTGCTGGCGGCTTTGGACGGTCTTCCGGTTACCGCGTTCCTTTGCTTGCCGGTCGAAGATAGCTGCTTTTGGCTGCCCGCCATTTGATGGTGGAAAAGAATGCTTGGGATTGCCAGCGCTTCGGAGTTTGCGAGTGTACTCGATGAAATGGCCCGGTGTTTAGCTGCCGCGCCGTCGGTTGACTAGCCGGTTCCTAAGGCCGGGGTTGCGTGATCTTGGCGGAGAACGGGGTGCACCCGAAGGATTCCCCGTTTCTCCGAGCCCGGGAACAGGACATTGTTCCACAGAAAGGAAGGAAGCCATGACACACCATTCTTCACTTGAATCATCTATAAAAATCAACACTGATTTGAATCTCGTATCCGTTCATGAACTTTTCGAACATACACAAGACGTATTCAATCTGATTGCCCGGCGTGCCTTCGAGATGTTCGAGGCCCGTGGATGCGTGCACGGAAACGACCGGGAAGATTGGTTTCTCGCGGAATCCGAGCTCCTTACCCCCGTGAAGTTCCACCTCTCGGAGTCCGGCGAACAGCTTACCGCACGCGCCGAACTTCCTGGATTCCACAGGCAGGAGATCAAGGTGAGTCTCGAGCCGCGCCGCCTGAGCATCAGCGGAAAAACCGAGCCCCTGGAAAACCAAAAATCGGAAAAACATCCCCATTCGCATAGGCACGCGCAGTTGATGTTCCACGTCATCGATTTGCCGTGTGAGGTGGATCTCTCGAAGGCCAAGGCGTCATTCAACGATGGCAGACTCGAGGTAGTGATGCCAAAAGCAGCCCCAGCGAGGAGCGTTCGCGTAGAGACAAAGCAGGGGTTGCCCGCAGAAGGTAGTACTTCTGTCCAGGAAGCAGGTGGGATCGGAGCCGCAGGAAGCCCGCCGGCTGTCACTGGAGCCAACGAGCCGATCGTCAAGGCGCAAACAGCATCGTCGAGGAGATAGCATCGGCGCTTGCCGGCGAACTCGAGGGCATGCTCGGAGAGTATCGGAAATAGTAACGTAAACTGCGACTTTCTCGTCTATATCTATATGAGGCCTGAAGTGATGAAGGTGCAGAGGAGGGTAGAGAACATGAACATCATCAAAGGCGCGCGAGGGTTTTCAAGAGCTCAAGCGGGCAAACAGATCTTGGTTTCCCTGATGTCGCTGGCGCTGTTGTTCGCAACTTGGCCACAGAACCTGGCGGCGTATCAGGACGCGCAAGCCCCCACCCAGCCCCCGGCGCAGGCCGCGCAGGCGCCCGCGTATGCGCAACAGACTCCGGAGCAGTTGCAGCAACTGGTGGCTCCGATTGCGCTGTATCCGGATTCGCTTGTGGCACAGATCCTGGCGGCGTCCACGTTTCCCGAGCAAGTCGTCGAGGCCGACCGATGGGTGCAAGCGCATCTTGATTTGAAGGGCGACGCTTTGGGTCAAGCTGTGGACCAACAGCCCTGGGACCCCAGCGTCAAGGCGCTCGCTCCATTTCCCTCCGTCCTTGGAAATATGGACAAGAACCTCTCCTGGACGTCATCTCTGGGCGATGCCTACTACAACCAGGAACAAGATGTGATGGATGCCGTACAGGTGATGCGCCAGAAAGCGGAAGATGCCGGCAATCTTAAAAGCACGCCGCAGCAGACCGTAACGACGCAAGACTCGACGATTAGTATTCAGCCGGCCAACCCCGATACCGTTTACATCCCCGCGTACGATCCGTGGCTGGTTTACGGAGGCCCAATAGGGCCGTGGCCGGGATGGTACCCGTATCCTGGAATCTGGTTTGGCGGCCCGTACCTCTCGTTCGGACTCGGCTTCGGAATCGGCTTCTACGGCGGATACGGATGGGGCTGGGGGCATTGGGGATTCGATTGGCACAACCACTACGCAATCTACAACCACGGCAGGTACTACTCTCCGAGTAGGACGTTCTATAACCGGAACGCCTACTCCCGCGGTGGCAGCGCGCGCGGAGTCAACAGCGCCCGCGGCGGAGTTAACGCTCGCAACGCGGGGAACAGGCCTACCAGCGGGAGCATGGGCGCGCGCGGCGGAGCCGCCAACCGCCCCGGTGCATCGGCAAGGCCATTCGAGGGAAACACCAGGGCAGCCCGAGGATATGCTGCACCTAACGGTCAGAGAGGTGTGAAGTCGGGCGCCTTCAGTAACTACGACCACGGCGGACAGACAAAGAGTTATTCGTCACGCGGGAGCGCTAGCATGGGCGGAGGAGGAGCGCGCGGTGGCGGAACACCACATGCCGGCGGTGGCGGTGGCGGCGGCGGAAAGCATCGGTAATCGAAGTTTCGTCGTGTTCCTGGTGCATTGTGAAATTTAGAAATGGAGAAAAGCCATATGCAACAAGCGAAGCTGAACTTCGACAATTTTCATTGGGCCAAACTTTCTAAATTAGCGGCGGTCGCAGTCCTTTTAACGGCGTGCTTTGCAACGCGTTCCATGGCGCAGCAACAGGGGCAGAAAACATTTTCATCGACGGAGGAAGCGAGCCAAGCCCTGGTCACGGCTGCGCAGAGTAACGACGAAAAAGCGATGCTCGAAATCCTCGGACCAGACGGAAAGCAAATCGTCTCGTCAGGAGACGAAGCCGAGGACACCGAGAGCCGCGCTAATTTCGTGCAGAGATATCAGGAGATGCACCGTCTGGTGAAAGAACCGGATGGAACCACGGTCTTGTACATCGGCGCGAAAAATTGGCCCACGCCCATTCCGCTCGTGAACAAGGGTAAATTGTGGTATTTCGACACCGATGCGGGGAAGAGAGAAATTTTGTACCGGCGGATTGGCCGGAATGAAATATCGGCGATTCGTGTTTGCCAGGAACTCATCGCGGCGCAAAAGGAATATCACTCCGCACAGCACGACGAGTACGCCCAGAAAATCTTTAGCGATGAAGGGCAGCACAATGGCCTTTATTGGAAAGCTGCCGAAGGCGAACCGCAGAGCCCCATCGGGCCGCTGGTGGCGTGGGCCGTTGCCAAGGAAAATGCCAAAAGCCTGGACGGCGGTCCGGCTCCTTACCGCGGCTACTATTACCACATCCTAACGCGTCAGGGGAAAAATAGCCCGGGCGGCGCGAAAAACTATATCGTTAACGGCAAAATGACCGAAGGTTTCGCCTTTGTGGCCTTTCCGGCGGAATATCGATCGTCCGGCGTGATGACATTCATCGTTGGCGAGGACGGAGTCGTGTACCAGAAGGATCTCGGCAGGAAGACCGATGCCCTCGGCAAAGCCCTGAAGGAATACAACCTCGATACGAGTTGGGAAAAGGCGGAAGACCAGCCGGAAGAGACCGCTAGCGAGCCGCCAACCAAGTAAAAGACACGGTTTGGGAATCGCGAACCCGAAGCGATCTAAAAGTCTGTTCCGAAGGGTGAGAGCGTGGCGATGGTGATCACTCAGATGACCGAGGAGGAGTGTCGAGTATTCCTGGCCAGCGCTTCACTCGGAAGGCTCGGCTGCTCGCGCGATAACCAGCCGTACGTGGTGCCGATCTACTTCGGGTACGAGCCTGACTTTATTTACGTCCTCTCGACCTTCGGGCAAAAGACCGAATGGATGCGGGCGAATCCCAAGGTTTGTCTCGAAGTTGACGAAATCGCGAACCAGTCTCAGTGGATGAGCGTGATCGCCATTGGCCGCTACCAGGAATTGCCCGAGCCCCAATATACCGCCGAGCGGGAACACGCGCGGACGCTGTTAGGAAAGCGCTGCTTGTGGTGGCAAAACGCATTAGGCGAGCGTCAGCTAAGATTGGGCGACCACGCGATCGCTCCGCTCTTCTTCCGCATTCAAGTTGATTCGATCACCGGCCTTCGCGCCATCGGCGGGCCCGCCGATTCCGGCAAAGCGCCGGGGCAATAAACATCGCCATTTAAAGAAACAGAGTGTATCGCAGGCATACGGAAGCGTATCAAGGGGCGAAGGAGCTTCAACGCGGCGGGGGTTGACAGACGGCTCGGAAACAACCAAGAAGATTCCTCTGTGCAGTGCCTGGATTGCATCGGGCCCGACGTTTGCAAGAAAACGATCAGCTACTTTGTGAAGGACGGCAGCGGCAGTATCCACGCGGAAGAAGCGATCCCCGCCACACAATTGGACATAGACAATTGGATGAAAACACTAATCGTTTCCGGCTTACCGGTGATACCTCCGGAACTCGCCTTCAGCTTCTCACTTCGTGGTTGAACAAAACGTATCCGGAGCAGGCCGGCTAAGTTCTCAATCCTACTTCTTCTTACGGTAGTTTTCCGCCATCGCCATAAAGCGGTCCATGGTCGGCTGCAGTTGCTGCGGATCGCGAACACACTTCAAGAATACGGAAAGCCCTTCGGTATTTTGCATGCCTCCAACATACCGGTAGTCTGCAGGCAGCGGCGGTCCACCGGGTTGGCCTGCCGCGGGGATGACCTCGGGAAGTTGCACCGCGTACATACTGCCACCGGCGAGAGCCTGGTGCTGATACTGCAAGAGCCAAATACAGTTTCCAGAATCCAGCATATAGTTGGCGGAGACTACAGCCCATTGCCCCCCGTCGTGCGGTGCAGGTTGCTGGCAATCCCAAAGCAGCGCCTGGGGAACGTAAGCGGCTGGCTCCGAAAATCCATACTCATCGAGCAGCACCTGCTTCAAACGGCGCTGGCGCACGAAACTCTCGACTTCGGGAAGAGCCTGGTTCCAGTCGAGATTCGAGTCGTTGACCAAGGTGTACCCCGGCCGTCCCATGCTGAGCATGTTCAGGTATGGAAAATAATTCGGGTAAACGCGTATTGCCGTGACGATGGAGGCCAGCACGAGCGCAATTGCCAGCCAGTTCCCGACGCGCGCTCTGTGCGGCATCGCGTCTCGCAGCAGCCCCAGCATGCGCGGGAGAGGCGCGAGCAGCAAGACAATCAGCGCCAGCGCAACCGAGAAATGGCGGATGCTGATGTCCAACCGATTCAGTAGGCAGGCCGCGACGAAAACCACCAGGGAAACCCACACGCTACGCCACTGCAGCTCCATGCCGCTAGGTATTGCCGATTGCGCGGGTGAACGGCGCTTTACGAGCAAGGCCGTGGCGATGGCAAGAAGGAGCAGCAGAAGGAATGCCAACTGCGATTTCAAAAGGAAGAGCGCGGGGAAATAGAACCACACTCCGTGCGAATAAGCATGGCCAAGGACGAAAGTGGGCCGGCTCGAAGCACTGAGGGCAAACCCGGCCAGGCCACGCAGGTAGATCCACACCGGCATAAGCAGTCGCCGCAGGACCGGCGAAGCGGGAAAATGCGGGATGATCTGGAACGAATCTGTTGGCTGGTTCCAGGAGAGGACGAAATACACGATGTAAACGAACAGTGCAGCCCAGAGAGTTCCTTTTGCAATATTGCGCCACGCTCGCCGGCGCCAGCGGCGCAGTTCGGCCTTCTCAACCGGTTGCTCCGGCAGCGGCTTGAAGCGCAAACTCAGTGCAAAGCCAATGAACACGAAGAACAACAGTCCCGACGAAAACTTCGAAAGCAAAGCGCCGGCCAGCACCAGGCCAAACTTCACAACTGTTCCTCGTGTGGGAGAACGCCACATATTCGGCAGTTGCCAAACCGTCAGCACCCAGAACAGTGTGACTGCGATGTCAGTGATCACCAGCGGGCCAAAAGCGATAAAGGCCGGCATCGTCACGAAGGCAGCGAGACACAACAAGCCTCCCCAGGGACTGCCCAGCCGCGAGCCGCATATATAAAGAATGAAGCCGACTAACAAGGTCATCAACAACATGGGCGCTCGCGCCCACATCACTGTGGAATATGGATCATTCCACCGCATCAGGAACCAGTGTCCGAAGACCCACTCGCCCAAAAACTGGTAGAACATTTTGCTGCTAATCGTCCAGGAGATGTGGGAGTAGTCGGCATGCGCTCCTCGCAGAACCAGCGGCAACGCCGCCACCACTTTCGCCAGCGGGGGATGCTCTTCGTTCATTCGCAGATCTAATTTCTGGAGATAACTCACCCCAGCACCGATGTGCGCGATTTCATCGAAGGTCACGGACTCACGCCTCACTGCCCCGCCCGCAAGCAGGGCCATCAGGCCAAGAAGCAGGACCGCGGCGAAGGTGAAGAAGAATCGTCCAGGTGTTTTCAATCCCGTTGACCTCGTGCGATGAAGCGTAGCAGGTTGCTGAAAAAGTCTTTCTCTTCAGGAGGCCGGGTCTTCAGCCCCGGCGTGAAGCTCGTAAAACGAATGGGCTCCAGCCCCTGAAGAAAGCTCTTCCGGTGTTTTTCAGCAACTTGGTAGAGACCTCAACCCTTCCAGTGCTGCTGGCTCTCAAGGCGAGCCTGACTTTATTTGTGGCTACCTGGAATCCTATACAGTGGATACGGCTGTAGAGCAAAGAAAGTTTCAACTGGCCGCGCCGCTTTTGGACCCAGTTGCGTTTTTGCTTTGGCTACGTCACATCAGCGAGGCGGTTAACGGGTCTAGAGTTGTGTCCAGCAATTTTGTTGCACTCCTCTTTGGGGGCCAGGGCTTCAGCCCTGACGGAACGCCTGCAAACTGAACTGGGCTTTAGCCCCTGAAGATTCTGGACAATTAGCCCGCCGCACCGCCCGGGATGCTTACGGCCGCACTCCCGTAATCTTCAAATCGATGCGGTACACACTGCTGCTCGCCGTGATGTAGAGCGACTTCCCGTCGCTGCCGCCCCAGTTCAGGTTCGCGACACGTTCCGGCATGAGTATCGTCGCAATGTGTTTGCCCGCGGGAGAAAAAATCCACACGCCGCCGGGTCCCGAGCCGTACAAATTCCCGGCTTGATCGACTTTGATCCCGTCGGGACCTCCTTCGCGAGGATCGGATGTGGCATCGAAGAAAAGTTCTCCCTCGGTCAGCGTTCCATCCGCTTTTACCCGGTAGCGCATCCAGGTCTTCTGCGGCTCGGAATTGCTGACATAGAGAAATTGCTCATCCGGCGAAAAAACGATGCCATTCGGCCGCGGCAGATCCTTTATCAGAAGCTGCAAGTTTTCGCGCTTCGGGGGCGTCCCGGGTGCTTGCTCCAAGGCGCCCGCAACGCGATAGACTCCGTTGACCGTCAATTCCTTTGCCGGATCAGTGTCTTTTTGTGTGGGCAGACCGTAGGGCGGGTCCGTGAAATAAAGGGAGCCATCCGATTTGTAAACAAGGTCGTTGGGACTGCTCAGTCGTTTGCCCTGGTAGGTGTCGGCCAAAATGGTGGCGTGTCCCGGATCGCTGAGCGATTCGATCCGGTAGACGTCGCGTTGCCCGTGTCCCGCGACGGTCAGGCGGCCGCGGGCATCCAGCGTCATCCCGTTCGATCCCGGTTCGTGGCCGCCGAACGGTGCCGCTCCCTTAAAACCACTGGGTTGCAGGAAGATGCTCGCCGCAGCTCCGGGCTGCAATTTGCGGATGCTATTGCTGGGAATATCGGCGAAGAGCAAATAGCCCTCGTGAATCCAGATGGGGCCTTCTGTCCAGGTGTATCCGGTGGCCAGCTTGTACAGAATGGCGCCGTCCGGAATGATGTCGTTGGCGGCCGGATGCAGCCGCTCGACTTTCGCGGGACTCTCCTCAGAGGCGAAGGAAGGCGAGTTCCCATAGTGCAACATCGCCACGCCGAATCCAACAGCCACCACGGCAAGGAAACCGGCAAATTTTGTGTGCGCCAAGGAATCTCTCCCCTCTTTTCGCTCGCCCGAGGCGTGATGCCTCGCACTCAAACGCTATCTCTTACGGAAAACAATTGCCACCGGTTGGGTCCGGAAGCTGCCGGTAATATAGGCTTCCCGGACAATTTCCACAACGAGGGGATTCTGACGACCAGTTTTCCATACCGCCGAGGCGAACGGAAACATCCATAAAGGCGGTTTTAGGGGGCAAACACAAGATTCGCTTCAGGTGCTGGCAATCTCGTCCAGCAGTTCCCCGCCAGCGGCGCGCAGTTGGATCCGCAGGGCCACCTGGCCATTCGCGTGTGTCGAACAACTCAGACACGGATCATAGGCTCGCACCACTGCGGAGACGCGGTTCAACATGCCTTCCTGGAGTTTGGTGCCGTCAATGAAATGCTCGCTCACCTGCTGAATGCTGCGGCCGATCGCCAGATTGTTGTGGCCCGTGGCAACGATCAGGTTGGCCCAAACGATGCCGCCTTCTTCATTGACTTTATAGTGGTGGATCAGCACACCGCGCGGAGCTTCCACCATGCCCACGCCTTCGAGCGAGTTCACGCCAGCGGTGGCTCGGACGTGCTTGTCCAGAATTTGCGGGCTGTTGAGGAGCATCTCGATTTTTTCAAGCGCGCAGAGGATCTCAATGAGCCGCGCGTAGTGATTCAGGAATGCGCTATGCGCGGGAGCACCAAAGCGCTGGTGAAATTCCTGGAATTCCGCGTCCGCTTTGGGAAAGCCGCACTGTTGGGCTACATTCAATCGCGCCAAGGGACCGACGCGGTACACGCCATCGGGAAATCCCTGGGGCTTGAAATAGGGCGCTTTCAGATACGATTCACGGAGGCTGGCCTCGCCGATCCAGTTGGCGTAGTCCTCCGCCGGAATGTGGTCGACCGCGATTTCGCCGTCGGCCTTTTGGAAGCGCAAGCCGCCATCGTAGAACTGCAAGTTCCCCGGTGCATCGACAAGCCCGGCATACATCGTGGGCGCGGAACCGAAATACTCGATTTCCTCTTCATAGGAGTCCAGCGCGCCCTTGAAGAAAGCGATGGTGCGCTCGGCAATCGCCTTGGCGGCCGGCAGATCCGCCAGGATGCGGTCGCGCGCGTGGGCGGAGAACGGCGCGCCCACACCTCCCGGAACGATCCAGGATGAGTGCACGCGCTCTTGCCCGAGGCTTTCAATGATCTGCAAACCGAATTTCCTGAGTTCTATGCCGTCCCGCGCGAGTTCCGGATGCGCGGCGATCACTCCCAGCACATTGCGGGTGGCGATATCGGAATCCATGCCCAGAAGAAAATCCGGCGACGAAAGATAAAAGAAGCTGAGCGCATGGGATTGCACCATTTGCGCGCAGTGAATCAGTTCCCTAAGCTGCCTGGCCCCCGGTGGAATCCGCACAGCCATGATCGCGTCGCACGCCTTGGACGACGCCAGCAGGTGGCTGATCGGGCAAATACCGCAAATCCGGGCGGTGATCCCCGGCATTTCGTAATAAGGGCGCCCCTCGGTGAACTTCTCAAAACCGCGAATTTGCGTCACGTGGAATTCGGTTCCCGTCACGCGGCCGTTATCATCCAGATGAATCGTAATCTTGGCGTGCCCCTCGATGCGGGTCACCGGGTCGATCGTGATGCGCTTCATCGGAAGCTCCTTATCCAAACTTCACCGCCAGGGTCCCTTCACGCTTTCGCCCATCCAAAAGCTCTGCGATCACGCTGGAAATCGCCTTTGCGGGTGGCGGACAACCGGGCAGGCACATGTCCACCTTCACGAATTCACGCAACGGGCGAGCCTGTTTCAGCAGCGCGGGCACGCCATCCGTCGGTATGATTTTGTTTGCTTGCACGCCTTCGACGTACACCTGCTGCAGCAGCCGTTGCACGGGGATAGAATTGCGCATCGCCGGGACATTGCCGGTGACCGCGCAATCCCCCAAAGAGATGAGCAGCCGCGTGCGCTGGCGAATCTTCTTGAGCTTGTTGAGGTCGTCCTGCGAACTGACCGCGCCTTCGACCAAAGTCACGTCCACATCTTCGGGGAATTCCTGCGCGTCCACCAGCGGGCCGTAGACCAGTTCGATCTTCTGCGCCAGCGAGATGATCGCGGCATCCATGTCCAGCAACGACATGTGGCAACCCGAGCAGCCGTCCAGCCAGACCGTCGCCACTTTGACTTTCTTCATGCCTGGACTCCTCTCCTGCGAACCAGCGAGCTGATATTGTCGTTTTTCTTGACCATCTCTTCGACGGCCCAGCCCTTTTCCGCCAGCGCTCCTGTCGGGCACGCTTGCACACACTTACCGCAGCTCGTGCATCCTTTCGCGTCGCCCCACTTCTGATTGAGATCACCGACAATCCGGGAATGAATGCCGCGCGAAGTCACTTCCCAAACGTGCGCGCCTTCCAGTTCCGCGCAGACACGTACGCATCTTGTGCACAAAATGCAGCGGTTCTGGTCGAGAACGTAACGCGGATGAGACAAATCGACGTCTAGCTTGGGGTAGTTGTAGGCAAAGCGCACCGTGCTGACGCCCATTTCGGTGGCCATGGCCTGCAGTTCGCAATGGCCATTCGAAACGCACACGGAACAGGTGTGATTACGCTCGACGAAAAGCAGTTCGAGCGAAACCCGCCGGTATTGCGTGAGTTTGGGCGACACTGTGGTGACCGACATTCCGTCCTGCACCGGAGTTGTGCAGGCCGGGAATAACCGGTCGGTTCCGGAGATTTCCACGATGCAAAGCCGGCAAGCGCCAACCGGCGTGAGCCCTTCCAGGTCGCAGAGCGTGGGGATGCGTTTGCCGTTGGCTCGCGCGGCCTGCAGGATGGTCTGGCCTTCCAAGGCGCTGATTAATTCGCCATCGATTCGCACGGAAAGTTTTTTCTGCGGCAAGGCGGTGCTCCTTTATTTAGCTCACTTTGGCGACTTTGACGTCGCAACGCAGGCATCGGCACGCTTCATCCAGCGTCTCTTCATGGCTCAGGCCCATGACCACCTCGGCGTTGGAACGGACCCGCACGACCGGAGCCAGCATCTGGCCGTTGTTCCGGTGATTGGGACTGGGAACCTCTGGAGGATCTTGTCCGAATTCAAAATCCGGCAAGATCTCGGCCCAGCGGTCGGACTCCATGAGTTTCATGTCAATGTTGCGTGCTGCTTGCTTGCCATAGGCCATGGCGTTAGAAACGTTCGAGGCGCCGGTGATGACGTCACCCCCGGCATAGAACCCTGAGCGGCTGGATTCCAGTGAGAATCGATCCACGTCAATCGTGCCGCTCGGCTTCAGACTCAGCCCCGAAGCGCGCGCGAAATCGAGGTCCACGCTTTCGCCGATCGCAAAAATCACGGAATCGCACTCGTAACGGCGAATTTCGTCGGTGGGCACAGGCTTACGCCGCCCGGAAGCGTCATAGCCGCCAAGGGTGGTCTTCACGATCTCAATGGCTTTCACATTCCCGGCCTTGTCGCCGATCGCGCGATGCGGCGCGGCCAGGAACACGAACTGCGCTCCCTCATCCTTCGCGGCCTGTGTTTCTTCCTCGATGGCAGGCATGTCCTTATGTTCGCGCCGGTAGAAGACGGTAACTTCCGCGCCGCGGCGCAATGCCGTGCGCGCCGAATCGATGGCGGCGTTTCCACCGCCGATGATAGCGACGTTTTTCCCGATGGGCACTCTCTCGCCTTTCGCCACCGCTTCCAGGAAGAGCAGCGCGGGATAGACGCCCTTCAACTCCGTGCCCGGCTGATAGACCCAGGATTCTCTCCAGGTCCCGATGGAGATGAAGACGGAATCGAAACGGTCGGCCAATTCATTCAAAGGCACATCCAAGCCGACACGCGTATTGAAGATGAATTTCACGCCGAGACGCTCGATCAGTTCGATTTCGCGCCGCAGCGCCGCTTTCGGCAGGCGGTACTCCGGAAGCGCGAAACGCAACATGCCGCCGGCTTCCGACTTGCTGTCATAGACCGTGACCTCATGGCCCAGCATCGCCAGGTAGAACGCCGCCGTCAGCCCCGCGGGGCCCGCGCCGCTAATCGCGATCTTCCGGCCGGTGGGTTCCAGCTTGCGCGACAACACACGTTTCAGAATTTCTTCATGGCGGTCCGAGAAGAAAACCGAGTCCGCGATGAAGCGGTGCACTTCGCGCATGTTCACCGGCTCGTCCAACGTCTGGCGCCGGCAGCGGCTGTCGCACGGATGCTGGCACACCCTGCCTGTCGAGGCCGGCAGAGGATTCTCCATGATGACCGACACAAACGCGTCATCCAGCCGATTCTCTTTGTACAGTTGCAGGAACCGCGGAATGTTCATGTGCAGCGGGCAACTGTTCTCGCAGGGAGAGAGCGCCAGTTCTTCACAGACGCCAGCCTGGCAGCGCCGCGCAACAATGTGGTCCTCGAATTCATGGTGAAAGTGACGCAGAGTAGTTAGCACAGGATTTGGCGCTGTTTGCCCTAGCCCGCAAAGCGAACATTCCCGGATATAACGGCTCAATTCGTCCAGAAGACCCAGGTGATGCACGGTGCCAGCGCCTTCGGTTATCCGGTTCAGGATGCGCAGCGATTTGTTCAGTCCAACGCGGCACGGCAAGCATTTTCCGCAGGATTCGGAATGCGTGAACTCGATGAAGTAACGCGCTACATCCACCATGCAGTTGTCATCATCCATCACCACCATGCCGCCGGAGCCCATGATCGAACCCAATTGCGCCAGGCTTTCGTAGTCCACGGGGGTATCGAACATTTCCGGCGGAATGCAGCCGCCGGACGGCCCGCCGGTCTGCACGGCTTTGATCTGGTGCCCATTCGCGCCGCCTTCGCCGATGTCGTAGATGAATGTTCTCAGCGGTGTGCCCAGCGGCATCTCCACCAGGCCGGTGCTGCTCACTTTTCCGACCAGCGAAAATACCTTCGTGCCGGAGCTCTTCGGACTGCCGGTTTCCGTGAACCAGGCGGGACCCAGGGTCACGATGGGAGAGATGTTGTACCAGGTCTCCACATTATTGATGTTGGTGGGCTTGCCCCAGAGCCCCTTGTGCGCCGGGAATGGAGGCCGTGGCCGCGGCCGCCCCGCACAACCTTCGAGCGAAGCGATCAGGGCCGTTTCTTCGCCGCAAACAAAGGCGCCCGCGCCCTCCACCAGTTCGATGTTGAATTTGAACCCGCGGCCCAGGATGTTGTCGCCCAGAACGCCGTGTTCCCGCGCCTGCTCGATCGCCCAGTTCAGCCGGTGGACGGCCAGGGGATACTCCGCGCGGATGTAAATGATGCCTTCCGTCGCGCCCATCACGTATCCGCCGATGATCATGCCTTCGATCAGGGAGTGCGGATCGCTTTCAATCTCATTGCGATTCATGTACGCGCCGGGATCGCCCTCGTCCGCGTTGCAGATGATGTACTTCTGGTCGGACTTGGCCTTGGCCAGGAATTCCCACTTATTCCCTGTGAGATATCCCGCGCCGCCGCGTCCGCGCAACTTTGAAGCCTTGATCTGTTCGAGGATGTTCTCCGGGCGGCCATCGATCAGGACCTTGTACAAGGCCTGATAGCCTCCGACGGCGATGTATTCTTCGATGTCGTCGGGATTGATGAACCCGCAATTCCGCAGAACGATTTTCTTTTGTCCCTTGAAGAAGGGCACGTCGTTCCAGAGGGGAATCTCCGGGTAGCCCCGGCCATATTTCAACTTCGCGGTAATGTGATCCCACTCCTCGACCTTGCAGTACGCCAGGTCGTTAGCGATATTTCCCCGGGAAAGCTCATGCAGGATGCGCACGGCGTCGTTCGCCTGCACACGATGCAGAATGACCAGCGGAAGTCCCGGCAGGCGGATATTCACAAGCGGTTCCTGAAAACAAGCGCCGAAACACCCGACGCTCGCCAGAACCACGTTCATCCCGCTGCGGTCAATGGTCTCGGCGAAGGCGCGGTAAAGACCTTCGGCGCCATTCCCCCGTCCGCACGTGCCCATGCCAACGGCGATGCGCGGCACCTGCGGCACCAGTTTTGCCATTCCCGATTCGCGGACGGCAGTAAATGCTCCAATATCCTGAATTCGCGGCATCACTCACTCCCCCGCTCGATCGTCTGGATCTCACGCTGCAACGTGCGCTCATTCGCGTGGCCACAAATGTGATGATTTACTTCCACGACCGGCGCCAGCGCACACTGCCCAAAACACGCCACGGTGCGTACCGTGAACTTCTGATCGGGCGTCGTCTGCAGGATTTTGTCTGCCCCCCCGCCGTCGCTTTCATCTTCGAGCGCCAAGCCGAGTTCCAGGCGCAGGCTCTCGAGGAGATTGCGCGAGCCGCGCGTGTGGCACGCCGTGCCGCGACAAATGCAGATGGTGTTGTCGCCCTGTGGCTGGAGGTTGAACAAAGCGTAGAACGTGGCAACACTATAGACGCGGGAAAGCGGCGTCCGCGTTTTCAACGCAATATACTCCAGCGTCTCCATGGGAAGGTATTTGTGCGGGTGGTGCTCCTGAACGGCTTCCAGGATCCCCAGCAGTGCGCCAGGGCGCTCATTCTTGCTGGCGATAACCTGATCAATGAAATCGCGTTCACCCGCGTCGAGAAGTTCCTTGGCCATTTCGTGCATAGCACTCCTTTCGCAGGTACTTGCGCACCGTCCTGAGCCTGGTGTGCTGCGTCATGAACCGGTGTAGTCTTCCAGCGCTGCCGCGTCCCTTCCCGCCAGAGAGGAACGCGCGGGTGTTGTTCACACCCACTTCGGCCATCGATTCTGATCTACGAGGAACGAGAGAAGCTGGACGAGGTGCTGCTGACTGCGAGATCGGGCACGCCGTGCGGTTCAGGCCCTGGCAGGAACCTGGCCCCGTTTGCTGAGTACCACCGGCCGTCGCCCAATCCTTTCTCACATATCCAAAACCTCGATACTTCCTGAGCCAGCGTTCTCCCTTCTTGCACACGCACTCTTGACGGAGGACTATGTCCTCATTCACATCGAAACCACACACCTACATTCTGGATGCTAGGCGTCTGGAAGCGGCGAAACCGTGATGCAAGTCACGGGGGAGGGTGACTCGCAGCAGTGGGCAAAGTTTCTTTCCGCCCAAACACTGTAGGCTCTTTGGCCACATTCCCGCCGGATGACTCTCTTTTGTGGCCAATGAACCGCCTGTGCCCCGTTTTCGCGCCAAATCCGCTGGTGGCAAAACCGCCAATTCCGACCACGTCACATTTGCCAGTGACAGATATCACAGACCTGTGTGTTCCGGGTTTGACAGATTGGTGAAGTCTCCCACCGAAAGGACACCATCTATGTCCACCGCCACCCGTCACAAGCTGGAAATGCTCCGTACCCTCCCCTCCGATGCCGCCCGCCAGATCCAATGGAGCTTTGCCGACCGCTATGAACTCCAAATGCTGGTCCAGTCTGTTCGGGCTGTAGCCCGGGGTCCGGTTGCTCGCTTGGTAGCGCAGGGTGGCCGTAATACCCACGAGTGGACCCCCGCCAAGGCGGAGATGTTGGAAGCTTTTGACCAGTCGGGCATCACGGCGGTTTTTATGGATCCCGAACAAGGTGGATTCATTGCGGGACCCCGGAACCTCGCGTTGGCGCTTGTGGCCTTTGAGTTAGCTTGGGTGGACGGAGGCGCTGCCACCGCCAGCCTCGCCGGATGTCTTGCTTTGGCACCGATTCACGAGCGCGGCACCCCGGAACAGCAGGATCGTTACATGAAACTTGCGGCTCCCCCACAACCCGGCGAGGATCGCAAGCCCTGGCGCGGCGCGTTCTGCCTGACCGAGCCGATTCCCTATGTCGGCGTAGACACCGGCATGCTTGACGGCAAGATCCGTATCGTCGAATGGAAGCCTGGGGAAGAGCCCATCCTCCAAGTGGAGAAGCGCGGTCGTTTCATCACCAACATTGGATTCGCGAACTTTGTGACCGCCGCCGTTGACTCTGGCGATGACCGAATCAAGGGAAGCTGCATGGTCATCCTGGAAGAGGGTGATCCGGGCATCTTCGATCGTGGCACGGCCACCAAGAAAATGGTTCACCAGCTTTCCTCTACGGGGGATCCGATCTTCAATTTGCGCGTTCCGGCCAGCCGTATTGTGGGGGGATACGATATTAAGGATGGCGTCCTGGTACCGCGCTACAGCCACAGCGAAGTCATTGAAGCGGTGTTCCGGCGCACTCGGGTAACCGTGGGTGTGATGACCGCCGCTAAGTTGCTGTCCGCCGTGGAACCGGTAATCCGGTATCAACGCGGCAGATTCCGCGGCGCCGCCACGGCCACCCCTGGCTCGGTACGCTACGAGATGGGTCTGCAGGCACGCGAAGATGCCCTGCATCGGCTGGTGGATGTGTGGGCCACGGGGGAGGCGAGCGCGTCGCTTGCGTTCGCAGCCGCGCGAGCATTTGACGAACTGGACCCACTCGAGCGGGAAGCCGACCGCATCATCGCGGAGCGCGGTGTGAGCGGCACGCGCGCCAAAGCGAAGTTCTTGCGCCAGGTTTCCGATGAAGCCGCGTCGCTTCTGCGGCTCATGCCGGGCGACCCACGCAGGGAGAAGCTGCAATCGGATACGTTGATGCGCTTTGTGACGCTTGATTCTCTTGCGGACATACTCTGCCCTGCCGCGAAGTTGTGGAACACAGGCTGGGGTGCGCAGATGATGCGCGAAGCTGTGAGCCTGATGGGCGGCTACGGCATCACGGAAGACTGCCCCGGCTTCCTGGGCAACAAGTGGATGGACGCGCAGCTCGAAGCCACCTACGAGGGACCCGAGGCGGTGCAGCGGCGCCAGCTATCCGTGACCATGACTAACCCGGTCTTTCTGGCGCAGCTCCGCAACTGGATCAGGGAAATGCGCGGCATCGCTTCGGAGCGTCCCGGCACGGGCGCATGCACTTTGGCAACGGCGATGACCATGTGGCTGTGGACGCTCGAACGCCTGCAGCACTCCACGGATAGCGATGGCGGCAAGCTGTATCAGAGCGCACGGCAGGGCGTAACTTTCCCGCTGGCCGACGCGCTCTGCTGGCTGCTGGCGGCGCGTTGCCAGATCCTCGATGTGCTGGAACTGGATCGCCGCGGCGCCCAGGACAGTTCGGTGGCCGAAGGCCTCTCCGGGCTGGTCAATTTCCTGACCGATCTGTGCCACGTACAGACTGCGCGCGCGGGAGGCGAAGCGGCCCGCATTTGCGCGGAACTCGTCTTCGGCTACAACCGGCACCCCGCCTGGGATGAAGAAGGCTACCGGGGCTGCTACCAGCAGGACGAACTCGACGCCCTCGAAGGATTCGTTCCCGGGATCGCCGCTTGTGCTACCGATGTGATTGCAGGCGACGGCTCACACCCAAGCAAGGCCGGTCCTTGCGCGAAGTGCAACGGCGCTGAGCAGTTCCTGACGCTGCACAGCAAGCTGGCCACATGCCTTACGGGTTCGCGATTGGCAAAGGACCGCGCCGCCGAAGCCGTATCGAAGCTCATGATTCCGGAAGTATTGGACTACCCCGCATGACCCCTGTCGGACCCGAGCCGGCTGCCCCCATCGACCGGCAGCAGATGGACGTCGATATCGCTTGTGTCGGCTTCGGTCCGGCGATGGGCGGTTTCCTCACCACACTCTCGCGCAGCCTGCTGAACCCGGACGGTTCTCCTAGGCTGGAGAGCAGTTGCCTGCCCGGCACGCCGCTCCAGGTGATTTGCTACGAACGCGCTGACGGCTTGGGGTTTGGGGTTTCGGGAGCGGTCACGCGGGGGCGCGGCATCCGCCGCAGCTTCCCCGATCTGGACCTGGCGCAAATCCCCATGGCCACGCCGGTCAAGCAAGAGAAACTGGTCTATCTTCTCGATCCCACCGGCGCCAGCAATCGTTCCTTCGCGCTACGCGCGGCCGACAAACTGATTCGCGCGTTGGGCTCTCTATTTCGTTTTCGTGAAGACGCACTCGAACTCCCCCTCATCCCGAGTTTTTTGCAGAAGCACGACGGTTTCGTGATGTCCCTCGGCCAGTTTAATCAATGGGTGGGCGAGCAGCTCACCTCCTCGGGCATGCTGCAGATCTGGCCTGGTACGCCCGTGAGCGCACCGTTAATCGAAGACCGAGCCGTGAAGGGGATACGCCTTGCGGATCAGGGCGCCGCTTTGGACGGCACACCGCAAGATGGTTTTCTGCCGGGAATGGACATTCGCGCGGCGCTGACGGTGGTGGGCGATGGACCGGTGGGCGCTGTCGGCCGCGGCATCGATGCGCATTTTGGATTGCCGGCGGGGCACGAACACTCCGAATGGGCGCTGGGCATGAAAATGGTGATCGAGCTTCGGGAAGATTCCGGGCTAGAGACAGGAACGGTTCTGCACACGTTCGGCTTCCCGGAGCCGGAGATTTTCGGCTTCCTCTACGTCCATCCGGACCGACTGGCGTCCGTGGGCATTTTCATTCCTTCGTGGTTCCGCAGCCCCGTGCGCACGGCCTATCGTTATTTGCAGCACTTCGTCCTCCATCCTTATTTGTGGCGCCATTTGCAGGGCGGAACGCTGAAGTCCTGGGGCGCAAAGTCGCTGCAGGAATCGGGGCGCCGCGGCGAGCCTTTCCTTGTGGGAGACGGCTACGCGCGAATCGGCGAAGGCTCCGGGAGCACCAATGTTCTCTCCGGCTCCGGCGTGGATGAAGCCTGGACCACGGGCGCGCAACTCGCCGAAGCCGTGGTCCAGCTCCTCGAAAAGAAACTGCCGTTCACGCGCCAAAATCTGGAAGAGACCTACGTGCGTCGCCGCCGCGCCAGTTGGGTAGACAGCGAATCCCGGGTTGCCGCCGATTCTCGCAATGGGTTTCCGCATGGATTGCTCAGCGGCCTGTTCGGGATGGCGCTCGCAGGCTTCACCGGAGGCCGCGTGGTGATTCCTCCGCCGTCTTCGCGAAAAAAGGGCGCGTCCCTGGAAGAGCGCTTCGGTGCGCGCATCCCTCCGGCCGAACTACAGAAATTGAAGGACGAAGCCGCCGAGCGCAGCCTGCCGTTGCACGACCAGATCATGAGCCGCTGCGGCTGGCCGGAAATCCCGTTCGACGGGAAACTGCTTGTCTCGCAACAAGACGCCTTGCTGACCGGCGGGAGCGTGCAAGCGCCGCCAGACTACGCCAATCATGTGGCGTTCCTTCGCCCGGATGTCTGCCGCAACTGCGAGCCGAAACTTTGCGTGGAAATGTGTTCCGGGCAGGCGATTACCCGTGGCGAGAGCGGCGTGCCGCAGTTTGACCGGGAAAAGTGCATCTTCTGCGGCGCTTGCTTGTGGAATTGCCGCGCCGATGAAGCCGGCGAACCCGCTAACATAGATTTCCGCGCCGGCGCCGGCGGTTTGCATTCCGCTTTGAATTGAGTTTCAGAACGAAAATTCGCGTACAGGGGAATTCACCAGCATGAGTAATGGATACCATATCGTAGTTTGTGGCAGTGTCGTGCCCGATCCGCTGCAAACCCTCGAGCCCATCGAGACACCCGCCGGCCCGGCCCTCAAGAACGAGATGCTGCTCCCCGCCGTGCTCGATCCCTGGGCCGCGCACGCACTCTATGAAGCCGCCAATCTCGCCGCCCACGCAGCCGGAAGCAAAGTGTGGCTCGTCAGCCTCGGCGCAAGAGCCAAATTACGGCAGGTGATGATGACCATCGCGCAAAAGGTCAGCTTCGAATTGGTTCCCATCGACGGGCCTGCCAGCGGCTTTATCGATGCGCATGCCACGGCGGCGCTTCTCGCCGAAGCGATCCAATCCATCACCGGGCTGGATCGCTCGCGGCTGCTCTTGTTTGGCGGCTGGGAATCGGCTTCGCGCGGCGCGGGCGTCACCATGCAATTGATCGGCGAACGCCTCGGCATTCTCGATCAATTCCAGGGCGTCGATCAGCTCACCATGCAGCCTGATGGCGCGTTTGAAATTCTGGAACGCATCGAAGGCGGCCGCCACCAGGTTTCGCTTTGCCAAGGCCCGCCCGCGTTGTTCGGCTGGGCAACCGGCAATCTCCCGGAACCGCGCAACAATCCGCAGATCGGCATGGCCAATATGCGCGCGATCATGCCCGCGTTACAGCGCGCCAAGACCGTTGCCCCCGCTCCGGACGCTCTACGGTATCGAAGCGCCAGTCCGCCAAAACAACAGCGGCAAACACGCATCGTCAAGAATCTCTCCGCCGAAGAGATTGCCCGGGAAATCGTTGCTTGGATCGAGAAGGCGTGAGGAACAGACCATGACCAAAAAAATTCTGCTCCTCGCTCATCTCGATGAATCCGGCAATGGACTGCCAAAGGCCGCAGGAGAAGCGCTCGGTGCTGCTGTCGATCTGGCCAAGCAACTGAATGCGCCTCTCTCCATCGGTTTAATTGGCGGCGATGTGCAAGCTGCTGCGGATTCCGTTGCTAACAGTGGTGCCCAACGTCTACTCGCCGTCACGGGATCAGAATTCGCGAACCCGCGCTTTGCCAGCGACCTTTTGGCTGCGGATGCTTTGTGCCGCGCCGCTTCCGCCGACTTGATCCTTGCGCCCGCAACGTCCCGCTTCCTGCGCGCGCTGCCCGGCTTGGCCCACCGCCTGAACGGCCGCGTGGATACACACGTCACCTCGATCCAGGTAGTCGATGGAGAACTATGCGCCACGCGCTGGTTCTACCGGCAGCGCATCGAGGGTGTATTTCAGCGCGATCTGCGCCCGTGGATCCTGCTGCTCGATTCCGGATGTCACGAGGCGTATTGCGGCCCCTCGGGAAAAGCAACCATTGAAGAGATCGCCGTGGCTCTGTCTGCCGAGGCCCGGCGCACGACCATCGCGGGAATCCGCGCTCCCAAATCTGATTCACAAACGATTCGACCCGATGCCGCCCTGCTCTTCGTGGCCGGCGCCGGCTGGACCAAAAAGCAGCCCGACGGAAAGTCGCACCCGGAACAAGCCGAATCTCTCATCCTCGGTTTTCTTCGCGCCTCCGGGGCTTCGCTAGGAGGCAGCAAGTCGCTCGTGGATCAGAGCGGGGAAAACCAGGCGGTGCTGGGATTCATGACCCATCTGAATCAGGTGGGCCAAACTGGCGCCACTCCACGCCACCCGAAAGGCCTTTCCACGTGTTGCCATGGCGAAGAGCCGCATGTGGTCGGCTGGCGCTTCATCAACGAGCGGCGCGCGATCAATCTCGATCCCAATTGCGGCTGGGCCCGCGGCAAGGCCGACGTGCTCTACGTCGCCGATGCCTTCGACGTCATGGCCAAAGTGAACGAGTTGCTGAAGAAACCTCAGGCGTGACGAAGCACATCCGCCGCGCTATATCCGCCTAACGTCGATCCCTCTCACGAACGGGTAGTGCGTCAGTTTCCGATTAGGCCACTCACCGGGAGGTGGGCCCGAGGGCTAGCCAACTCGTCAGTAGCCAGACTGTTCCCTTCTGGTTTGCGCTCGGGCATACGCTTCCTCCCACGAACTCTGATACGGGAGCCCAGTGATTGGGTCGGTCCGCATCTCGCCGGAGCGAAATCGGTCAAAGAGCGACATCAGCTCTGGTTTCAGCGCAAATGCACTGGGATCAAGCGATGTATGAAGGGAATAATGATGCCGGTAGTGCGGATTGCCTTCTCGGTGCGCGAAAACGACGGCCAATGTGGTTTGCGAGTGTTTGACAGCGTCGGCGACCGTTCCGTTCAGTTTGTTTTGGTCTGCCGACCGAAGGTCCGAGGGAACTTCGATCAAAACAACTTTCCCGTAATTGCTTGCCTCCACCTTCGTCTGCTTGAGTTTCTTCTTTAGCTTATTCGCTAGCCGGTCATAGTAATCGGGGCCTTCACTCGGCGGTCCAAATTTCATGAAAATTCTGACAGCTTCAAACTCCTGAAACCGCTCCCCTTCCTTAAATTTTGCAATCAACTCGTCTTCGGAATGAACCGGCACTCGTTTTATGCTTTGGGCGTTATCCCAGTCCGTGCCCTCGGTATTGGTAACAACGCCCCTAATCATCCTAAACGGCATCCGTTCGGAATGTGGGGTCAATTCCCCACAGCAGATGACTGTGGCCCCTTCGTAATGGGTCGTCGGAAGCCGAGACCGTTTGATATCGGCCAAGCACCTGCGGAGCAACCTGAGTATGAGGTTGTAGGTTTTCCCGCACAAGGCACTTGTTGACCTTATTTTGAAAATCAATGGGATGGGAATCGGAGCGGTCGCATCTCCGATCCTCTTTGTAATGTGCTCTGACAAGATATGGGGCTCGTCGATTTCTGGTGAGTTCCCGAGTCTCGAACATTCACATGGGGTATTTGTGCCGCCGACCGTCAAGACGAAATCGCCTACGGCATCCGGACGTTCGCGATTGAGAGCGACGGATTGAGAACCTTGGCAAGCGGCCTTCATTCGCGCTGCCATCGCTAACTCGAAAAGCACAGGCCAAAACCGGTCACGCTTGAGCTTCTCAATCTTGTCGGCCAGCGCTGGATCGTTCTTGAAGATTCGGAGATAAGCCGCAAACTCCAAAACCTGCACAATGTGTTGCTCCACCAGCGCCGATTTAAGCCATTTTTTCAGTGGGTTAACATCAGAATCAAAAACCGAAATAGGCGCCGAATTACTCACTAGCCCGCTTTATTCGCGAAG
>PMES01000106.1 GCA_003154775.1 Acidobacteriota bacterium
CTATTTTTGCTCCGGCGTTTACGCCAATTGCGGTCACAACGCCCCGCTGCTCTTCCGCGCCAACGGCTCTCTCGAACGGCTCACGTCCACGTCCACGGTGATCGGCTTGTTTCCCGAATGGGAGTGCGTCACCCGGCGCATCACTCTCGCGCCCGGCGACCTTCTGGTGATTTACACCGATGGCGTCACCGAGGCCACTGATGCTGCGGGGGAAGAGTTCGGCGAGGCGCGGCTGGTCGAAACGGTGCGCGCAAGCCTCACCTTGCCGCCCGCTCGCCTCGTCACCGCTATCCAGAACGCCGTCCAAGAATACAGCTCCGGTGAGCAATCCGATGACCTGACGCTGGTCATCGCCCGCGCCCGCTAGAACGTCTCGTGAGTCGTGTCTCGTGACGTGTGACTTATGGTTCGTGATTTTGTAGGGGCCGCCTTCTGAGGCGGGCCGCTCTTTTTCCCTCCGCGCGCAAAGGCTAGCACTCACTTTTCCGGTAAGCACAAGAGAAAAGAGCCACATGGTCGCGTAGTTTAGTGATTGGGCGTCATTGCTGCTACGCCTCTAACCTTCTTGCAGCTCTCCTCTTCCCACATCGCCGGCTTGCCGTCCGCGCCAGTCACTTCGAGCGCGCTATCGTACGCCGCATCGCCTTTCCTCGTGAAGGTGTGCTTGACGGGCAGCTTCTCATCGCCAGCGATCATGTAGCCCGTAAAGACGAGCTTGTCGCCGTCCCATCCGGGTGAGGTCACGTCCACCCGTGAGCCGCCTATGTTCATGTCCCGTCGGACGTGCACCTTGGCGTTGGCGTCCCAGGTACTCGATCCGATCAGCGTTTGTTTGCCCTTCACTGGCCCCTTCAACTGATCGATGTGGTAGATGAGCCAGGAGCCGCGTAGCGCCATGCGAAAGCTGAACCTATCGATGAACTTCACCCCGGGCGCCATCGGTGAGGCATGCTGTGTCCCCTCACAGATCCAGTTCCCGACGAACCACTTCTCGACCGACAGCTGCTCCGGCAGCATCTGTGCCGCTGCGGCCTTGGCGGACTGGCCCTCGGCCAAAGCGGACAAAGCCAAGAGCGCGAAGGCACGGATGAGCATTTTCTTCATAAGTATGTATCCCCCAAAGAGATGGGCCATCAGCATCGGTAATGAATAAGACTATCGTACCCACATATGATCATAGACTTCTGGACGCGGCAAGATGATGCTGTTGACGCTTGCCGCTGATTGCGGTCGGGTCACGGGCAAACGTGAAGTAATCCCAAGGTAAGGTTTGCCGACAATACGCCCGTTTGGAGCCGTAAGAACTTCGCGATCTCCGCGGGGGCTTGTTCTGGCGCCAACTTCGTTGTGTCGAGGGCAGGAGAAGCGTACGATGGGCGAGTCACGGCGCCAAATCGGAAATTCTGGTTGAAACGTCTTGCCGCCCGAGCGGACGCATGGGCGATTTTTACAGATACAAACCGCTTAGCTACTTTGCGTTGGTGTTCGTTCTGACCTGGGTGCCCTGGTCATTCGCTGCTTACTACAGCTACCAGCTCGGAATGGACCTATACAGCAACCTGTTCGCACTTCTTGGCCTGCTGGGGCCTTTTTTTGCAGCCCTGATCATGATCTGGAATTCAGGGGACCAGGATCTGAAGAACGATTTCAAGGAGAGACTCGTCAGGCTCAGGCTGATCCGACCCGGCTACATCCCGGTCATTTTGCTGCTGCTGCCGTTTGCGTTGTTTCTCTCGACATGGCTGTCGGTTGGTGTTGGCCGATCCGCCGATCAGTTCCGCTTTTCAGGCGGATTTGCAGCCATGCTACCGATCATTCTTCTCGCTCCCACCTTCGAAGAACTCGGATGGCGAGGCTACGGAATGGACAGCCTCCGAGCGAAATTCGGCATGATGAAGGCGACGCTGTTGTTCAGCGCCCTATGGGCGATGTGGCACGTCCCCCTGTTCTTTATCGATCACAGCTATCAACACGGCCTGTGGAATAGCAGCCCGATTTACGTCGCCAACTTCTTTGTCAGTATCATCCCCGCAGCCATCCTCATGAACTGGGTGTATTACAAAAACAATCGAAGCATCGTGGCCGCAATCCTGTTCCATATGGCACTGGATGCAACGGCGGAGGCGTTCCAAACCGAACAATTTACCAAGTGCATTTGGACGGGTGTGTTGTTGTTCATTTCGATCCTGGTCATCGCGGGAAACAGGGCATTCTTCTTTGAGGAGAAAAGGAGCTTCATGCAAGGGTCTGCAGGTCGTTGACAGGCGTCTGATGATCTGATCCGGTGTGGGCTATGGATGATTTTCCTTGCGGTTGTTTTTGGCTAACCGGAGATGCAGTCCGCCCTAGTCATCTTGGCGATCGCGCCCCGGTGACGGGCTATGCGGAAGTTATTCCAAATAAACCCGACCGCACCATTACTTCCGGCTTGCCGACAAACCAGCCTTTTGGATTATGAAGCCAAAGAATAAAGAGCTGAGGACGGCTTCTTATTATCGTGTTGCATTTGGAAGTGCGGATCGTCAGCATGGCCTCAGCTTAGGCCACGGAAGAAGGCGATCAGGTCCCCTGCGACCGCCGCTGGTTCCTCAGCCGGGGCGAAGTGCCCGCCGCGTGGAAAGACTGTCCAGCGCTGGATGTTGTATAAGCGCTCCAAATACGAGCGCGGCAGTTCGCCCTCGGGAACGGTCTGGTGCGCGAAAACACCAAACGCCGTGGGCGTGCTGACGTAGGTGGGATCGACCGGGTGCCAGCGATTGTCCCAATAGTCGCGCATCGACGAGGTGATGCTCTGCGTGATCCAGTACAGAGTGAGCGTGGCGCAGAGGAAGTCGTCGGTCGGCGTAACGTCGCTCCACGAGTGCCACTTCTCACCCACGTATGCCGCGAGCCCTGCCGGGGAGTCGTTGAGTCCATAGCCGACAGTCTGCGGCTTGGTGGACTGGATCGCGCTGTAGCCCCGCTCCGTCGTATCCCAGCCCCGGCTCACCGCAAGATACGAACGCTCGACACCGGACAGTTCCGTATCGTCCACCACGGGGGCGAGATCCGACTCCAGTGTGGTGAGATGGATCCCGATCACCGACTCGGGATGGTCTAGCGCAAGGATCGTCGTCACCCCGGCCCCAAAGTCATAACCGCTCGCACCATAGCGGGAATACCCAAGCTCAGACATGAGCCGGTGCCAGCGCTCCGAGACGTACCGGTAGTTGATGCCGACCTTGGGTGGACGCGGCGAGAAACCATACCCGGGCAGGGAGGGTACGACCACGTCGAAGTGCTCGAGCATCGGCAGCATGTCCACGTAATCGAGGAAACTGCTGGGCCAGCCGTGCGTGAGAATGAGCGGCACACCCCTACCTGATGCCGCACGCTGGTACACAAAGTGGATGCCCTCCCAGGTGAAGTGGTTGAACGCGTTGAGCCTTCGCTCCCAGCCACGCCAGTCGAACTCGTGGGCCCAGTAGGACACGAGGCGTCGTAACCAGTCCAACTCGGTGCCCTGTTCCCAGCCTATACCGGGTATCTGGTCGGGCCATCTTGTATGGCGCAACCGTGCCCGCAAATCATTGAGCACCTCATCCGCGACGTGAATCCGAAATGGTTCCACTACAATAACCCAATCTTGGCCATAGCCAGTGGCCAACTGGACGCGCAGGCAATGTCGCACGGGGTCTCGTCGATCACTGTCGACAGATAGACATGGGGCGTTGCGGCCCGGATCAATCCCGTTACGACGTAGTTTAAATCATGCCCCTCTTTTCACGGATGATAATGTCCTCTACCGTGGGTGAATCAGTCTAAAAAACTGGCGACAGCGGTCTTTATGAACAACTCTTCGGTCTGTAGATGATCCCGTCTGGATCACGGGCTATGCGGAAGTTATTCTAAACACAGCGTCATAAGTAATTGCGCATGATTCGAAACACAATACTCGCCAGGAAGGTCCATTTTCGAATCGATGCGCATCCAGTTGAGACGCTGTGTTTAATACTCGACCTCCCATTACTTCCGGCTTGCCGACGACTCGCTCAGAACCCAGTCGATACGTCTCTCTTGAGGTTGACAAGAGCCCTGCTGGGCCGGTGGAACATCTAAGCCCCAATCTTCGTATTGATCTGCATGACTGGACCAAACACAATCCTAGCCGGATTGACGATCTTCGTTTCATGATCCGTTTTCACGCACAGGTGCTCAGATGCTTGGATTAGCAGATGCCGCGAGACCAGCAAGGTGGTTTCTCATGGGGCTTATATCGATTGTCTCTGTGAGCCTTTCTTATCATGTCCTTCCGCAGAATGTGGCTGCGCAAACATTACAGGTCCGCGCGCCAGAGCGGGTGAAAGAAGAAATGTTCGTCCGGATCGGAGGCATCGATCAATGGATCACCATCAAAGGGGATGATCGCAACAACCCGGTCCTGCTCTTCCTGCACGGCGGACCAGGGGATGCCTTGAGTCCATTCGCCGACGCCATGTTCGCGGGATGGGAGAAAGACTTCACGCTCGTCCAATGGGACCAGCGTGGCGCTGGCAGAACCTACGGCAAAAGCGACCCGTCAATCGAGCCGACCATGACCGTCGAGCGCATGACTGATGATGGCATCGAAGTTGCCCAGTTTCTAGCCGAACATCTCAACAAGAAGAAGATCATTATTTATGGTGGTTCTTGGGGGTCGATTCTCGGCATTTATATGGCTCATGCCCGACCGGACCTCTTCTATGCATATGTCGGCGACGCGCAATTGGTAAATACGCGCAAGAATGAGGCGGCCAGCTATGCGCGCGTGCTGGCGATGGCGCGTGCCTCAGGCGATCAGCAGGCGATCACGGCCCTGACAAAAATTGGTCCTCCTCCTTGGGGTTCACTTGTCAAAACTTGGCCTGTATTCAGAAAATGGAGACTGGCCTATCAGGCTAAGAAGGTGACTGCGCCACCAGCTCCTGAAACAATCAGCCCCGAGTACGCCTCGCCTGAGGAACGAGCTCAATCTGCGGCAGCGGACGATTTTTGTTTTGAACACTTCTGGGGACTGACCATGTCTGGGCCGCTGGAGATGGTGGATCTTCCGGCTCTGGGGACCGATTTTGCGATTCCTATCTACATTTTTCAAGGCCAAGAAGATCTGACAGCGCTGCCTGAACTTGCCAAGGCCTACTTCGACAGCATCAAGGCACCGCGCAAGCAATTCTATTTGGTGCCTGGCACTGGCCATGAATCATCGGCCACCGAACTAGAAATGACGCTGAAAGTACTCAATGAGCAGATAAAGCCTCTGGCTCTTGACCGCTCGGCTAGGAAACAACCGAGGTAGAACAGCACGCACCTCCACCGGATGTGTAATCGGCAAGGCGTACATGTGATCCGTACCGGCACCTTTGGCGATTTCGCCCGGATCACGGGCAATACGGAAGTAGAGGTTCGGTTGTGCATCGGTACCTTGTATTGACTGGTATGGCCACTTCCGGGCGGCGCGCCGGAGATCGCAGATCCGTAAGACGCTCTATCGTTAGCGCTCGTGATGCGCGTACAACGGTATGATAAACCGTTGAAATTCTGGGTTGCACAATAGTTGCACAAATGCTGCCGAACAGGGGTCTTTTGCACCATAGTAGGGCATCTCATCCGAACGTAACTTATCGATTCCGAACACCAGGCTGTGAAACGGGGAAATTTGCTAAACCGTTGTACGGGCTAAAACCTGTACCGGGGGTTCGAATCCCCCCCTCTCCGCCAGAATTCTCTATCCCCCATATTTCCATTTGCTTCCGTCAAGCAAAACTGGCGGGTTGCTGTTCAGGTTGATATCTTCGCGTAGGTGCGTTCGCAGCCTGGAATTTTTGCCGGAGGAGAGTCGGAATGTTTCCGTCCCAAGCCATGTTTGCACTGGGCAGTCACTCTGGAAGCTAACTCTCCCCGTGTGTCAGAAAATGAGTTTCCCCTTTCGCCCTGTACTACTAATCCTCAAATTCGTTGCGAGCCGCGCAGAAATGTTGCTCTCAGTGGTAATGCCTGCCGGTATATGGCCCGCACATGTTTGTTTGCGGCTCTGCCGCGCTGTGAAACTGATTTCGCTAATCCACAGTTAGTGATAACTTTCCTTTCTGAGCAGGACACTGCAATTCCTGGTCAGGTGGAAACGAAGGCCTCGCCGCGAGAAGAGGTTGCTCTCACGGGTCGACATCATGAACAAACAAAACCGTCGAGCCTTTCTTCAAACTTCCGCAGCGGCTCTGGCAGGCGGCCTTGGCCCCGGGTGTGCCGTCGTGCTGAATGGCGCCACTCCCGGCGCCCTATCCTTCGGCCTCAACCCCAGACTTGCATCACTGGCCGTGGCCTCCAACGACGGCAAGAAGCCGTTGCGCCTAGGCTTAATCATCGGCATCGGCAAGGATCCTGATGCCGCTATGGCAAAGGTCCACGATCTTGGCCTTCCCACCTGCCAGGTGTTTGTGGACGATTTCGAGCCGGAGCAAGTCGGGCGCCTGCGGCTGGCCCTCGAGAAATACGGCATCGAAGCGACTTCTCTTGTCGTCGGCGGGCCCGGAAGAGAAGTGTGGGACTTTTACCAGGGGCCTTTGACCATCGGCTTGGTTCCGCCAGAGACGCGCGCGGCACGCATCCTGCACATCAAGAAGGCTTCGGACTTCGCCAAGCAGTGCGGCATCCCCGCCGTACAGACGCATTGCGGATTTATCCCGGAAAACCCCAACGACCAGTTGTACAAGGAGACTGTGACGGCGATTCGCGAGGTGGCCGCGTACTGCAAACGCAATGGCCAGAATCTCCGTTACGAGACCGGGCAGGAGACTCCCATCACCCTGGTGCGTGCTATTCAGGACGTTGGGATGGACAACCAAGGCGTGAACTTCGATGTCGCCAACCTGATCCTTTATGGCAAGGCAAATCCCGTCGACGCCCTCGAACTCCTCGGCCCCTATGTGCAAGGAATTCACGCCAAGGACGGTCTCTGGCCCACGAACCCGCGGGAACTCGGCGAGGAAGTTCCTATCGGCAAGGGCAAGGTAGATTTTCCCTGCATCATCGCTCGTTTGAAGGAACTGGACTATCGCGGCGCGGTCACCATCGAACGCGAAATTTCCGGCCCGCAACAAATGGCGGATGTTCGCGCCGCGAAGGTATACCTGGAAAAGCTGATCGGGTAGTAATGGCCGCATCCCCGTTCCCCGGCAACGTAGGTGGGATGTCAGGAAGTGCATCGACCGGATCTTCCGAGCATCAGGAGGCAGCATGTCAAGCGATTCCAAGCATCAAGTGAACTTCACCGGCAAGATTGGCCGCCGGAAATTTCTTGGGGCAGCGGCGGCAAGCGCGGGCGTCATGTTCATCAAACCCTCCCTCATTCGCGGCACGGCCGCCAACTCCGCCGTCCATGTGGGCCTGCTTGGTTGCGGTGGCCGGGGCACCGAAGACGCAGCGAATCTTATCGACACGGGTGGTGCTCGCGTCGTGGCCTTGGCTGACCTATTTCAGGACCAGCTCGATACGGCCCGGGCGCACTTCGATCAGATCCAGCAAGCCAAAGGCTATTCCGCCGTGGACTCGTCGCAACTCTTCGTTGGCCCCAGTGCCTACCAGCAGATTGCAGCCTCCAAGGAACTGGATGCAGTCGTAATCGCCACGCCGCCTTATTATCATCCCCGGCATTTGGAGGCTGTCGTCGCTGCCGGCAAGCACGTTTATCTGGAGAAGCCAGTGGCGGTCGACGTACCCGGCACGTTGCAGGTGATCGAAGTCGGCAAACGCGCCGAAGGAAAGTTAAGCCTCGATGTAGGGTTTCAGATCCGCGATTGCCCGCCCTTCGTGGAACTGGTTCGGCGCATCCATAACGGAGCGCTCGGCAACATTGTCTGTGGCGAAGCTCATTACCTCGCCGGCTACCTCGACCGGCCGGCCTGGCCTAACGCTTCACCCGCCGAGCGTCGCATCCGCAACTGGGTCTATGACCGCACGCTTTCCGGGGACATCATCGTGGAACAGAACATTCACGTGATCGACATTTGCAATTGGATACTTAAGGCCCACCCATGGAAAGCTTCCGCGACGGGTGGGCGCCTGGGCCGCCCAACCGACGGAGACGTCTACGGAAACTACAATGTTCTCTTCCACTATCCCGATGGCGTCGACGTTACCTTCAGCTCCACGCAGTTTGCAAAGGGATGGTGGGACGTCACCGAACGCTTTTTTGGCACCAAGGGTACCTCCCAGTCTCCCTATACCGGGCCGCTTGGCATCTGGGGTGACGATCCTTGGCAGTCGCCGGGCTCTGTCGCCAAGGATTCGTCCGATTCCAAGGGTTTTTCAACTACAGGGAATTTCAGCTCCAACCTCGAATTCGCCGACTCGGAAAAGAAGAAGGCATTCGTTGAGAGCATCACGAGCGGTAATTTCCATAATCAGGCCGCCAAGGGCGCCGAATCTGCCCTCTCGTGCATGATGGCGCGCTCGGCTGCCTACAACGGACGCGAAGTCACCTGGGATGAACTGATGAAGTCCACCGAGGTATGGGATCCAAAGATTGACCTGAACAAACTGGGCTGAGGTTGCGACTCCGGATTCAGTTCTCTTCTCGACTGGATTCAGCCGTGGTTTCGGTGCTTTGAGAAATCGCGGACGAAACGGCGCCGGCCACTAAGCCTCCATCGAGGTGTGCAGATGAGCCATATATCACGCCGCAAGTTTCTGGAGTCTTCAGTCACAGCGGGCTGTGCGGCCGGCCTTAGCGGCGCCGGGTTCGCTAGTTCTCTCATAGCTGCCCCTGGTGGCTCAGCACCCGGCGAAGCAAAACTCGCGCCATCCCCCGCGGCACTTTCGCTCAAGAAGGGCTTGGTCCTGGACATGCTGCCCCCCGGTCTCAGCTACTCAGACCGCTTCAAGATGGCGCGTGACGCTGGCTTTGACGTGGTGCAGGCACCTACCACGCCTGACGAGCATACGGCCGAGGAGATCAAGAACGCCGCCGCCGCAGCGAACATCCGCATCGACTCCGTGATGAACACGGATCACTGGAAATATCCGCTGTCGTCGGACGACCCGCAGGTGGTGGAAAAAAGCCTGGCGGGAATGCGGACCTCCCTCCACAATGCCAAGCTCTGGGGTTCGGACACGGTGCTGCTCGTTCCAGCCGTGGTGAATCCGCACACGTCCTACCGCGACGCTTGGACGCGTTCTCAGAACGAGATCCGCAAGCTGATTCCCCTCGCTTCGGAGCTGAAAATCATAATTGCCCTCGAGGAAGTGTGGAACAAGTTCCTGCTGAGTCCCCTCGAAATGGCCAAATATATCGCCGAGTTCCAGAGCCCGTGGATCAAGGCTTGGTTCGACGTCGGCAACGTGCTGCTTTACGGTTATCCGCAAGACTGGATTCGCACGCTCGGCAAGGACATTGTCAACGTCCACCTCAAAGACTTCAAGCGCAAGGAAGATGGCTACGCCTGGGTAAACTTAGGTGACGGCGACGTGGACTGGCCCGCGGTGCGCCAAGCTTTCGCCGAAATAGGCTACTCCGGAAGCGCCATTGCGGAGCTCGCGGGCGGCGACGAGGCCTATCTGCGCGACGTCAGTCGCCGCATTGACCGGCTGCTCCTCGGCCGCCCGTAGGCGTTTCTACTTCCCAGCGGATTCTTTTACGTTCAGCACGCGATCGCCCACTACATCCTGTAGCGTTTGAACCGCTCCTGAAGGCCAGCGGATTTCCATGAGTTTGGCCTTCGTGTCATTGCCAAGGCCAAAGTGCACCGGGCCGTGGCTGGAAGAAGCATAGCCGACGCTGGTAGTCATGTGGTTGTACTGAGCGCCTGCGGAGGTCACAACCTTCACCACCGCTCCAATCCCGTCACGATTGCTCTTGGTGCCCTCCAGCGCAACATCCAGCCAGTGGCCTGCGCCTTCTGTTCGATTCGTCCAAATCTCCGCGTCTTTGCCGAGCGCCGTGACGACCACATCCACGCGCCCGTCTCCGTCAAAATCTCCAAACGCCACACCTCGATGCCGGGCTGGGGGAGCCGCGTCCAGGCCAGCCTCGGCGGTCAGGGCCTGCCATTGGCCGCTTGCGCCAAGATTGCGAAATACCGTGTTGGGCTGCTCGATATCCATACCGGGCTTCGGAACGGACTCCACATGCCCGCGTGCGATGAACAGATCTTTCCAACCATCGTTATCAAAGTCATAAAAGCCGGGGCCATAGCCCGCCATGGAGCGGCTGAGCTGCCGCATCCCGCTGGCATAGGTAACCTCCTCGAATCCCTTGCCGGCCTTGTTCCGATAGATGGGAAAGGTCTGGTTATTCAAGGCGGCGAGCACGATGTCCGGGTAACCATCATTGTTGTAATCGCGAAAATCGACACCCATGCCGGAAATAAACTCGCCGTCCTCGACTAAGGCGACGCCCTGCGAAAAAGCGACTTCTTCGAATTTTTTTCCGGTGTTGTGGAGCAGAAAGTTGTAGGAGGTATCGTTGGTGATGAACAAATCAGGCCGGCCGTCAAGATCGTAATCCGCCATTCCCACTCCCATGCCCTTGCCCACCAATTCCCGAATGCCCCACTTTTCGGAGGCGTCTTCAAAAGTTCCGTCGCCGCGGTTCAGGAACAACTGGTTGGGCTGGCCCTCATAAAATTTTGGGCTGCAATAATCGTGACCTGTCGAAGGGCCGCACAGATGCTCTGTTTTCAGGTCCCACTGCAGGTAATTCACCACGAACAAATCCAGCAAGCCATCGCTGTTCACATCCACCCAGACGGCAGCATTGGACCAGAGGGGGCCGTACTTTGGATCGTTGCAGCGATCGAGACCGGCTTTCGCGGTCACATTCGTGAACGTGCCGTCGCCATTGTTGTGATAGAGCGATTTGCCGCGCACCCCGGCAATGAAAATGTCCGGGAATCCATCGTTGTCGTAATCGCCGATGGCCACGCCCATGTCATAGCCGGCGCCGGCCAGACCGGCTTCCCTGGTGACATCCGTGAAGACGCCGTTTCCATCATTCCGAAACAGGCGGTTGGAAAATTTCGCGTCGTCTTTCTTCAGCGTTTCGATATTGGCGCCGTTGGCAAAGAAAATGTCCGGTCGCCCATCTTTGTTGTAGTCAAAGACGCCTACGCCGCCAGCCATGGTCGCTGGCGCGTGGGGAAACCTGGGAGTTTCGTCGGTTTCCACGCGGAAGGGCATGCTTTTCAGGGCAAATTTAATCTGCGCCGCAGCGGTATTCGCCGCACCAGTGCCGCGAGTGGGCAAAAAGCAATACGATGCGAGAGAGCCGCCAAGAAGCGAAAGCAACTTTCGGCGGCTCATTGCCCCAAGCGCCGAGTCACGACGCCTTGCACGATCCAGCACGGAACCAGCCTCCTTTGACTGCCACGGTTGCAGCGCAAATCGAATGATCATCTTCTCACAGTTGGGAAATGGCGTCCTTGGGCCTGCGCAGCTCTCCCCTGCAATCCCACGGGGTTCATTCGTTGCGTGGTCACGCCTGATCTACGCCGGAACGGCCCCAGCCAACTCCCTCCGCAATCGCTTTCGGTAAGGAGTTTTAGGTTGCCGGTTTGGCCGATGAATATGCCCCTTTGCCAGGTCCAGGACGGCTAGGGGCAGGTTGCAGCAAAACGATTTTGTATGGCAGTTTCTTTGCGGTTGCAGCAAAAATTTGCTTGACATGGATTCGCCAAAGTAATAAATAAGGGTTAACCGTTAGCCTTAACGGTGAGTCTTAGGGTGAAGTCTAGAATGTCTTGCCACTTGGCAAGAGGGGTGAAAAATGAACCGAAGTGCCATTTCGTGTGTTTGTGGTCGTCTTTTTCCTTTTAAATCATTAAATCTAAAGTACTTGGCGATCCTGATCCTGGCCATGCTTAGCCTGCCGTTCCTGGCCTATGGACAGAACGCTACCATCCTTGGAACTGTTACCGACCCGTCGGGTGCGGTGGTTCCCAACGTCACAATAACGATTACCCACGTCGAAACTGGCCGCGCTACTGTCTTCGCATCGAATGATGCGGGGCAATTCGTGGCTCCCGATATTCCCATCGGCCACTACAATGTGAAAGCCTCGGTTACCGGATTCAAGGTAGCGGAACGCGTAGGGCTCGTGCTGCAGGAAAACGATCGCACGCGCGTTGACTTCCAATTGGAACTTGGCACCACGGCGCAGTCTGTTTCCGTGGAAGCCAACGCCATCGCTGTGCAAGCCGACACGGGTGAAATCAGCAACGTGATTAATGGGACACAGGTGTTGCAGCTTGCCACCAACGGCCGCAGCATTTACACCCTGTCCACCCTGGTCCCGGGAGCTTCCAACCATATGACGGACGACCAAGCGCCGAGCTCCACCAGCGGCGATAACAGCGTGAGTTACAATGGTTTGCGGCTGGGTCACAACCTCTATCTGATGGACGGCGCGGAATCGTACGACCGAGGCAGCGGGGGCAAAATCCAACTCATGCCCTCCCTGGACGCGGTCGCCGAGTTCAACGTCATGACCTCAAACTACGGCGCGCAGTACGGCTTGTCTTCGGGCGGAACCGTGGCCCTGGTTTTCAAATCGGGAACCAACACGCTCCATGCCAGTGCCTGGGAGTTCATACGCAACGATGCCTTCGACGCGAACAGCTACCAAGCCAACGCCACCGGTTCGAAGACACCCGAACTCAGGTTTAACACCTTCGGCTTCAACGTTGGCGGGCCCGTTACCTTCGGGCATCTCTACAATCCCAACAGGACCAAGACCTTCTTCTTCTACAACATGGAATGGCGAAAAATGATTCAAGGAGGCTCCATCGATCAGACGGTTCCGGACACAGCCACGTACGGCGGTGCAGGGATTACCAACGTAAAAGCCCCAACGTCGGGATGTGGCGCTGGTTTGCTTGTGCCAGTGGTCCCGTGCGCTGCCGAGCTACCAATTGCGTCAGTCAACGCTCTTGCCGCCGGTGGCGCAGGCATACCGGCAAATCTGACCCTCATGGCGAAGGATATCCTGGCTGGTAATCTGATACAGGGCGCGGCGTTCCCCACCGCCTTCCCGCTGTCGAATTATGTGGATCCCAATGCAGAACTCCTGCTGAAGACGGGCATTTTCCCTGCGAACAACAGCACCTCCAGCGGCGCCCCCGCATACTTCGGCGGCGCGAACCTCCCCACCAACGTGCGGGAAGAACTCGTCCGAATCGACCACAACTTCAACGATAAGGTGTCAATCTTTGGCCATTATGCCCAAGACGGGGTGGTCCAGAACACAAGCACTACGATGTGGGCCGACGATAACGTGCCCACGGTGGGCACCACTTTTGCCAACCCCTCGAAGAGCGCCACCATTCACCTCATGCACACCATTAGTCCCACGCTGATGAACGAGATTGCCTACAACTACGGCGGCAACAGCATCCTCTTTACGCCGACGGGTATATACACGCAGCCTTCCGGCCTCACCATTCCGGGATACTTGCAGACGGCTGTCGGACTGCCAACCGAAAACACCGGTAACCGGATTCCCGGCATCAGCCTAAGCGGCATCGCAACTTACGACGTCGCCGAGGTGCCCTGGACCAATATTGCTGCTGACAATCAGATCCGCGATGATCTTTCCTGGACCAAAGGCACACACCAGCTCAAGATGGGGTTTAGCTGGGCGCGGTACACAAAAGTCCAGGAGCTCTTCGGCAACACGCAAGGCGAAGCTTCCTTCAACGGGCAATGGTCAGGCAACGCTTTTGCTGACTACCTGCTGGGTATGGACAGCGGCTACAGCCAACTGGCGCTGCAAGACAGCGGTCATTGGCCGAACATTTCGTGGGCTGGCTATATTCAGGACAACTGGCGTGCGACTCGCCGCTTGACTCTGAATCTGGGCCTGCGCTGGGACGGAATCCCGCATACCACGGAATCAAATGGCCGTGATTCCAACTTTTACCCCAACCTATATAATCCCGCCAACGCGGCGGTCCTAACACCGGGAGGCACCATCGACGGCACCCTGACCCCCGCCGCGGCTTTCGGCGCCAGCCCCAATCCCGTCCTCGCCAAGTTGGGCAATATATTTTATCTCAACGGTGTTGGCATCATCGGCCAGAACGGCACCCCCGCCGGTCTGGTCCAAAACCACTGGAACAATTGGGGTCCGCGTATCGGCTTCGCCTACGATCTCACCGGCACGGGCAAGACCATCTTGCGCGGCGGCTTCGGCATGATGTACGAGCGCGTGCAGGGCAACGACATGTACGACAGCGGCGGCAATGAGCCCTTCAGCGATTCCATCAACCTCGGAGGCGTAGCGTTGTCGAACCCCAACCTTAACTTGGCCACGGGCGCGGCCCCGATATCCCCCATCCCGGTGCCCAGCATGGATGAAGGTCTTGTTGCAAACAATTACAAGAACCCTGTGAGCACGCAGTACAGCATCGGTATTCAACAACAATTGGGGCGCGAGTCCGTACTCTCGATAGCCTATGTTGGCAACCAGAACCGCCATCAGACCACCTCAGCCGAGATGAACCTTCCGCCCGAGAGCGACCTGGCGAGCCTTACGGGGCACACGGGCTCCCTTGCCTATCTCCAGGCGGTTCAGTATACCGGCTTTAACAGCATCAACATGTTCCAGAATGACATTAACTCACACTATAACGGACTCCAGGTGCAACTCCGCTCCCGTCTGAGGCAGGATTTGACCTTCCAAGGCGCATTCACCTGGTCGCGCTCCATTGACCCATCGTTCGGTGGTGATGATACCAACCAGTCCCCCAACCCCTACAATCTCGAATGGAACTCGGGGCCTTCGAACCTCGACCGCACTGTCATGGGGATGGTCAACCTCGTCTATGAACTCCCATTTTTCCGGCACTCTGAAAACCACGCCTTGAAAACGGTTGCCGGTGGCTGGGAACTTTCCGCAATTGGTACGATGGAAACGGGTATACCGGTTTTCCTCACTTTGGCCGGTTCGCAGGGCGGCAACGGGGTGGACAACGGCAACAACACGCCAGACGTCACGGGCTCCGTCTCCTATCCTAAAACTTATGGTCAATGGTTCACCGGAAATTTCAGTACTCCCGCGCTGGGTGCCTGGGGTAATGCCCCCCCCCAAATGGTACGTCAGCCGGGTCGCGACAACTGGAACATCTGCCTTTTGAAGAACTTCGTGCTCAGCGAAAGCAGGGGGAGCGGCATCGAATTTCGCATTGAATCGTACAACACGCTCAATCACACGGAGTTCAATGGCGTGCAGGGTCAGTACGGATCGGGTAACTTCGGCGCCATCACCTCCGTTTGGGACCCTCGGGTCTTCCAATTCGGCCTCAAGCTCAAGTTCTGAGCGGTCCAACGGTTAGTTAGTACGGCAAAATGTAACTCAGCCCGGCCAGCAGCCTCGTTAGCGAGACTGCTGGTCGGTTCTTTTTTTGTGGATGAACCGGGGGAAGGAACAGGCCAGAAGGCGATACACTGGGTACTGTCCGTGACGGCTAGTTCGCGGTGATGCCAAATTCTCGTCATTCGTCACTGGCAAACTTGGATCTGGAACCCATGACCGATTGGAAGACTGGTTCTCTCCTCACGGTACTCCTCGTCGCTACGCTGGTTCGCGCGCAGACTCCCACTCCTTCCGACGCACAAGCCCTGGAACGCCAGGGAAGGCTTCCAGAGGCAGCCGAAGCGTGGAAGGCGATTACTACCCACAACCCTCGTGACGCCGCGGCATTCGCCAGTTGGGGGCTGGTGCTCTCCAAGCAAGAAAGTTACCCGGAAGCCGTTTTGGCCTATAAGAAAGCGTTGAAGCTGAATCCGAATCTGCCAGGCATCCAACTCAATCTAGGGCTGGCAGAGTTCAAACAGGGGCGTTTCCCGGAAGCGATCTCTCCGCTTCGTGCGGCGTTGGCGGCCGATTCCCATAGCATGCAAGCGCGCACGCTGCTGGGGCTTAGCTACTACGGTACAAAGCGATTTGCGGAGGCTGCCAAGTATCTGAAAGTGGCAGCGCAAGCCGAGCCCAACAATTTGGAGTTACATCAGGTGTTGGCGCAGAGCTGTCTGTGGGCAAAGGACAATGACTGCGCCTTGAAAGAGTTCCAGCAGATTCTGAAGCAAAACCCGGATTCGGCGGCGGCCCATATGCTGATGGGTGAAGCTCTTGACGGTCTGGAAAGGCGCGCGGACGCGATTGCGGAGTTCCAGGCCGCGGTGAAAGCCGCTCCGAATGAGCCGGGGGTCCATTTCGGCTTGGGTTATCTGTACTGGAAATCACATGAATATGACCAGGCCAATGCCGAGTTTGAAACGGAGCTAAGCATTGATCCTGGGAACGCTCAGGCGTTGGCCTATTTAGGCGATGTCGAATTAAAGCTGAATAACCCGGAGAAAGCGCTCGCGTTGCTCCAGAAGGCGGTGCAGCAGAAAAACGACCTTCGCATTGCCTATGCTGATATAGGTGCAATTTATATGGACCAGAAGCAGTACGAAGACGCTCTCGCGGCGTTTCAACAGGCCGTGAAACTGGATCCGGAGCAGCCCGACATGCACTTCCGGCTTGGGAACTTGTATCGGGTAATGGGGAACACCTCCGCGTCTCAGGAAGAATTCGCCAAATTCCGCGCACTACACAAGAAAGCAGACGATGCTCTGCTTAAAAAGCTGTCTGACGCGCCGCCCGCACTGCATCAGTAGGTGCCGTAGAGCCGGAAAGGTCATCGTTGATTAGGTCGGGGGATACAGGATGTTCCCCCTTGACTCCCCAGATTCGGAGGGCTAGGCTTCGGGCTGTTTTTCCTGGCGTTTATGCACCAGCCAAACCAACGCGTGCTGCTGCGAGCAGGGGCATTCCTACTACCGATCCTGTTGTGTAACCTTTTGTGTCCGCTCGCCGCATGGTGCCAATCCAACGGCGGAGACGAGATGGAGTTCCGCGGTTCCCGCGCGGAAATCGACGTGACCATACACGGTAGTTCTGGAGAGATCATCTCCGTGCCCGCGACCGTGGTACTTCTTCGGGACGGAACCCCGTACGACCAGGGAATGACATCCAAAGGGCGGATGTTTTTCATCTTGCACAGTCTAGGCGACTTCACCGTCAGTGTGAATGCAGCCGGGTACAAATCAGGACAGAAAGACGTGTCGGTGGCCACAGCGACGAAGTACGAGGTGGAGGTAAGCCTGCAGCGGGATGCGTTCTCGAATGTTACGCCCGGGCCAGCGGGGAATCCGATACTCGCTCCTAAGGCCAAGAAAGCCCTGGACAAGGGCATCCAGGCCCTGAGAGACGACAATTTGGATGCGGCGGAGAAGGCCCTGGACCAGGCTATCAAGCTCGCTCCAAATAATCCGGATGTGCTTTATGTGCTGGGTGTGTTGGATCTGAAAAAGCACGAGTGGACAAAGGCGCAAAGTGTTCTGGAAAAAGCCACGCAGATGGAACCAAACAGCGCGCGCGCTCTAGCGGCATTGGGGATGGTGCTGTGCAACCAGGACAAATACGCAGAGGCTATTCCACCACTCGAGAAGTCCGTGCAACTGAACCCGGCCAGCGACAGGGAGACGCATTGGTCATTGGCGGAGGCGTATTATCACAGCGAACGGTTTGACGATGCCCTGAAGGTCTCGCAGCAGGCGCAGGCGGAGTCTAATGGACAGGTGCCGCAGATCGATTTGCTGGTTGCAAAGTCACTCGTGGCCGTGGGGCGGTACGAGGACTCAGCGAAGGTTCTCCGAGAACTAATCAAGAACCACAGTGATAGCCCGGAAGCCGCGACCGCGCGGCGTTTCTTGGAGCGCCTGACTGCCGACGGCAAGATACACCGGCAGTAGAGTCCTCCCTCGCATTTGTACACATTGCAAATCCTTTGCCTCTCACCACACACTACCAGGAGTTAGCCCGCCGCCGACGGCCCTACCTGGCAGAACTGGCAAGTATATCTGCGCGAGTTTGCGCCGGGACTCTATCAGTAATAGAGTTTAAGTTGCAGGGGATCGACTTCGCTCCAATAAGAGAATAGGGATCGGAAAGGATACCGGATATGCGTAGAGCGCTGATTCTGGTTGTACTTTTACTCGTTTGCGCGGCGGCCTTTGCCCAGGCGCCCGCAACGACGAATGCGGATGTGGCGAAGCGGGCGGACACCTACCTCGGCAAGATGTCGCTCGAGGAAAAGATCGATTACATTGGCGGAACTGGGTTTGCTGTTCGGGCCGTCCCCGCTCTTGGCCTGCCGTCTTTCGAGATGTCCGATGGCCCCTTTGGTGTGCGCAGCAATGAAAGATTTCCTTCGACCACCTATGCTATCGGCGTCGGCCTCGCGGCGTCCTGGGATGCCGAGCTGGCCGAAAAGATCGGCGCTGCTATCGGCAGAGACGCGCGGGCCCGCGGTATTCATTTCATGCTGGGCCCCGGAGTGAACATCTGCCGCTCGCCGCGGAATGGCCGTAACTTCGAATATTTTGGAGAAGATCCATTCCTCACGGCGTCGATCGCGGTTGGGTACATCAAGGGCATGCAGTCACAGGGCGTTTCAGCGACCATTAAGCACTTTCTGGGGAACAACTCCGAATATCTGCGGCACGATTCCGATTCCTTGATCGATGAACGCGCGCTGCGCGAGATCTATCTCCCCTCGTTCGAAGCGGCCGTGAAGCAGGCGCATGTTGGCGCCATCATGGATTCCTACAACCTTATCAACGGCCAGCACGCCACGCAGAATGGTTACTTCAACATTCAAATCGCCCGCAAGGAATGGGGCTTCGATGGCGTCTTGATGTCGGACTGGGAGGGCACCTACGATGGCGTTGCCGCGGCCAACAACGGGCTCGACCTTGAAATGCCTATCGGCGCGTTTATGAATCGCCACAATTTATTGCCGGCGATTGCCGACGGCCGCGTCACCCAGGCGACCATCGACGAGAAAATTCGCCACATCCTGCAGACCGCTATTCGCTTCGGCTGGCTCGATCGTCCGCAGACGGATCTCTCTATCTCGACCTACAACCAGCAAAACCAGCAGTTGGCGCTCCAGGCGGCGCGCGAGGGCATGGTCCTCCTGAAGAATGAGAGCAATCTGCTCCCGCTCGACAAGCAAAATAGCAGGAACGTGCTCGTGGTTGGACCCGATGCCTATCCCGGCGAACCGGTCGGAGGCGGCAGCGCTCGTGTGGTTCCCTTTGCCTCCATAAGCGCCCTGCAGGGAATCGGCCGTTTCCTTGGCCCATCCGCCAATGTTTTCTACGAAGCGGGGCTGCCCAGCATGGAAAGCGCGGCGGCCGCCACAGAATTTGCGACCGAGCCGCAAAATGGCCAGCCTGGCCTGAAATTCGAGTTCTTCCAGAATGCCGACCTCTCCGGCGCGCCAGTGTCCACGCAGGTGGTTCCACACCTCAACGACCCCGGCACAGCCTGGGGAGACCTCGCGCTTGACATTCAATCCATGGCGACATTTTTCAATTCCCAACCGAAGCCTTCCTCGAAACGCTGGACCGGCTATTTCGTTGCCCCGCAGGCCGGCCCTTACGAGGTCGTTGCGCAGGGCTCGGGAGAGGACGGGGGCTATCGCCTCTATATCGATGACAAGCTGATTTTCGACAATTGGAAACTTGCCAAGGCTTTTCAAGAGAGCGCCGTTCTGGAGCTATCCGCGGGACCTCACAAAATCATTGGCGAGGAATTCGTCAATTCGATCGTAGGTGGACGTTTGCGCGTTGCGATCATCGATCAGCATAAAATCGTTTCTGATGCGGCGAAGGAGCTCGCGGCAAGAGCGGACGTGGTGATTATCGCCGCCGGCTTCGACAACGATAGCGAAGGTGAAGGCGCGGACCGTCCCTTCTCGCTGCCCTTTGGTCAGGATGAACTCATTCGGGAACTTTCCGCGGCGAACAAGAACACCATCGTTGCGCTCACTTCGGGAGGCAATGTCGATGTCTCCGCCTGGATCGATCATGTCCGCGGGCTCGTCGAGATGTGGTATCCCGGCGAGCAGGGCGGCACAGCTCTCGCGGAGATTCTGTTCGGCGTCGTGAATCCTTCCGGGCATCTTCCGGCTACGTTTGAAAAGCGCTGGCAAGACAATCCGGCCTACGCGAACTACTATCCGGAAGCCGGCACCGTTCGCGTGTCCTACAAGGAAGGAATCTTCGTCGGTTATCGCGGCTACGAACACAACAATGTGCAGCCGCGGTTCCCGTTTGGCTTTGGCCTCTCTTACACCGCATTCAAATTCGGCAATCTATCCGTCGCTCCAGCAGGTTCGTCGGCGGTGGCGCCCAGCGGCCGTCCGGCGCTCTATACCGTTTCCTTCGACGTCACGAACACGGGTTCCCGTGCCGGCGCCGAGGTTGCGCAACTCTACGTTGCGGAAGCCAATCCGAAAGTGCCGCGCCCCGCGGATGAGCTGAAGGGCTTCGCGCGCGTGGAGCTTGCCGCTGGCGAAACGAAGCACGTCACCCTCTCGCTCGACGCCCGCGCCTTCGCGTTCTACGATGTCGCCTCCAAGCACTGGCAGGCCGATAGCGGCGCTTACACCATCAAGGTCGGCGATTCTTCCGTGGACACGCCTCTCAGCGCCGGCGTGACTCTGCCCAGCCTCATCACCATCGCGAACGATAAATAGCCCGCGCGCGCGCCTGCAAGGGGAATGTTGCACGTGCAACATTCCCGGCTCGCGCCACGATGTGAATGTCGGCGCGCCGACAATTGCACTTAACTTACGAGTTAACAGGGCGTAAGAAAACAAAAGAGTTATAGGCGAATCCATTTGGTTTGCAGACCCCCACCCCCCTGTTTTTGCGTATGTACGGGAATGATTGGACTTACGGGGCTCCCGCGCGTATCTACGGGAATAGCTGGAGTTAGGGGAGAAGAATCGTTCAAAGTTAAAAGTTGAAAGTTCAAGGTCCTGAGCAGAGTCCTCCAACCGGTTGAAATCACCGGAACTTGAATCACAAAGAAGCTCTGCCGCGAAAATCATCTTTCTGGAGAGATCGTCTACCATCCTCGAAAGTTCAAAGTTCGTGTAGGGGCCGCCTTCTGAGGCGGGCCGCTCTTGCGACCTCCCGATCGCGTGCAGGAACAAAAATGTCGGCGCGCCGACAATGTCAATTGATGTTGTAGTAAACGCAGGAGTTAGAAAAGCGCGCTTGTAGTCCAGTTCCTTTACTTCCTCTACTTCCTTTGCCTCCCTTACTTCCTTCGGATACCCCCCACCCCCCTGTTTTTGCGTAAGTAGGGGAAACAAAGGGGTTACGGGAGAATTTCGTGGATGTAGGGGAAACAAAGGAGTTAGCTGAGTTCTTGATGCAGATGAAGTTCCGGGACGGCCCGAAATGGCACAAGAGCAGTATCCCCTCAGCATAACAGGCCAAGCATATCACATTATTTACCGTTTGTCTACTATTATTCAGTGGGTACTAGTTTTGGAGCTAGTATGAGGGGCTAACAGGCGAGTGCGGCGAGCGAAGAGGACTTTCGCTTTATATTCGCTTTATGTATACTATCGTAGCCGGGCATTTGAGTAGCTGGAATCTACCTAGAAAAGAGATAGCACACGTACTATGATGCCCCCGGAGTATACACTTCATGCCCGGCGATACTCGACCCTGGAACAGCAAGGAGTGGGAAAAGCACGTTCAACGTCTCCTCAAACAGCGATACTGCAAACCGCCCGGGACTTATCAAGAGGTCCCTGACACAGTTAAGGGCGACTGTGGGGTTGAGGGTTTCGCCCAGGATGGCACGGCGTACCAGTGTTATGCAGCACAGCAGTGGCTGAACCCGAACGACTTGGTGAAGAAGCAAAAGAACAAAATTACAGCCGACATCGCAAAATTCATACGGAACGAGGATGCGTTTTGCAAGATATTCGGACACGTCAAGATTAGACAGTGGAATCTAGTTGTCCCGTACTGGAGCAACAAAGATTTAAAGATGCACGCTAATGCCAAGGCCTTGGAGGTACGAGAAAGAAAGCTCAAGCACACGCAAAAGAATTTTGCCATCTCAATCCTCACTGCCGACGATTTCGCAGTCGAAGTCGCTCTTTTGGCTAAGCTCGATTTGTACCAGTTCGATGTCGCTGCACCTCCGACAGAGTCAGACCGTCTAGCGAAGTGGATGAAAGGGAGAAGTAATTTGAGTCTAGTGAGCAACCTCGAGCGAAAGGCCGCCCGTATTGGCGCGGGGAAGTCACAACAACTGAAGGAGAAGTTTCAAGCCAGGATCGTGGCCCAGTACATCGGCGGGGATATCGTGTTGTGTAGGCTCGAGCAAGAACTTCCGGAAGTTTATGGCAAGGTAATCGAGTATAAAGTCGCGCGCGAGACCAATCTTGAAGCCGAATCCTATGCGACTACGAAAGTGCCAGCAGAGTTCTTTGAGTCAACTCTCCAGGAATATAGGACAGAGCTGCAGTCCGTGCCGGGCATAAGCCCTCGCGTCGCCGATATACTTGCTCGCGAGGCAGTGTCCGACTGGCTGCTTAACTGTCCAATGGACTTCGACGAATGAGCGATAACCGCGAGCGCATAGAGCGCGATATACGCCTTCCTTTCCGCTTCAGGAGGAAGCCGATGCCTATTGCTGCAGAGCTTCGCCCCGATTGGAAAATCTCGACCCTGCTGCTGATTCTTCAAATCAGCTCATACGGGGGGAAAAGCTCGCTGAAGCGTTTGCACGTACTAAATTGGGCGATTCGCTATCCCCAGTTTGGCGCCGAATTCAAGGAGGCAAGGGCGAACCCACTGCCCCTATTTGGATTCAGTGTCCGCTTCGAGCCAGCATTTTCACGGGCCATCGATCTGGCAGTAGCAGAACAATTGGTCTCATGGGTCGGTGGTGACCGTCTGCAGATTACCCAAAAGGGCAGGCGTTGGGTGACGGGGATCCTTAAAGATGAATCCCTGATGCGCCCGGAGCGAGATTTCCTGACCGGAATAAGTAAGACCGTCACGGAAACTGTCGCGGAAGGGCTGCTTAGCTCTAAGGTGAGTTGGTGATGCTTCGAATTAGACATCTGCTTATCATCGCCAATACAGACAAGGGTCAATTTGGCGTGAGGCGGGACTTCGTAGATGGTGTAAACGTCATTCGCGCCAAAAACTGGGCCGGAAAATCGACCCTGCTTCAATCAATCGTTTATGCCTTGGGGCTGGAGGGGATGTTCAATCCCTCCCATGACGTTCCGCTGCCGCATGCTCTAACTGACTACCTAGAATTCAACGATGGAAAGGCCAACGTTATCGATTCTATGGTGTCATTAGAAATCGAAAACGGGAACGGCCAATTCCTTACCCTGCAGCGGAGTATTGAGGGTGAGCGACACCGCCACCTGATCACGGTCTATGAAGGCCGAGCCATCACGAAAAACGAAGCCGTTGAGACTCGACGCGACTATTTTGTGCGCGAGGCTCATGCAGCTACTAGCGAACGGGGATTTCACAAGAGATTGACTGAATTCCTGGGATGGACGCTACCTCTTGCCCCACGTTTCAACGACGTCGATTGCCCTCTGTATTTGGAGACTATCTTTCCGCTCCTGTATGTAGAACAGAAGCTAGGTTGGGGCAGGCTGCCGGCCCGCTATCCCACTTGGTTGGGGATTCGGGACGTGGCGAGAAGGACCGTCGAGTTTTTGTTGGGGTTGGACGCCTATGCGATTGCGATTGAGAGAGTCGCAGTACAAGATGAGATCGGACGTATTCGTACGGAATGGGCAAGTCTGCGGAGCAAGACCAACAAGCTCTCTTCAATGGCTGCGGGAATGGTCCGGGGAATCCCGACCGAACCAGTCTCTGCATGGCCCCCCGAAGTGGGACCTCAGATCGTTATGCCGAGCGGATCGGATTGGGTACAACTGCGGGCTCATCTGGCGCGGCTCCGCGAAAGGCTTGCAACGTTGCAAGCTCAGCCTGTTCCGACTGCTTCCTCCGACGACTCCCGTGCGCGTAAGGAATTAGCCAGTTCCGAATCTCAGTTGGCAGAACGGGAAAGGTCAGCCGGTGCCCTGGTTGGAAAGATTGAGTCAGACAGTTCAGAAGTGCAAGCACTCCAGAAGCGCATTGAGGGAATTGAGGACGATCTCCGCAAGTACAAGGATGTCCGTCGCCTGCGAAAGCTCGGATCGTCCGACGAGCTTGAAGTAAGTAAGGGGGTATGTCCAACCTGCCATCAGGAGATGGTGGATTCTCTTCTCGAAACAGGGAGAAGAACCGTCCCCATGTCAGTCGATCAGAACGTCAGCTTTTACGAAGAGCAACTTCAGCTTTTCAGTGCTGTTCTCGCGAACGCACGACTCGCCATCGAAGCCAGCCAAATGCAGCTGGAGTCCCAGAGGTCCGAGATAGAGAATCTCAGGAATCGGATACGGGAGCTGCGTGATACGTTAGTCTCACCGTCGAATATGCCGTCCATAGAAAGCTTGGGCGAGCGCATTAGACTTGAAGACCGAATTAGAATTCTTGAAGGGGTCTTAGCGAGCTTTGAGGATTCGCTGGGCGAATTCGGACAGCTCACTGTCGACTGGAAGAATGTGCAGGAACGACGCGCACGCCTTCCGAGAGGCGCTCTCTCTGAGAGCGATGAGAATAAGATAAATGCGTTTCAGCAATCCTTTCGTCAGCAACTCGTTCTCTACAGCATGGGAAGTCTAAATCCGGCAGAAATCAATATTTCCCGAGACAATTATGTACCCGAAGCTTCGGATATCAACCTGACGGCAGATGTATCTGGGAGCGACCTCATTCGGTTGCACTGGGCCTACCTGATGGGGCTACTGGAGTTGGGGCTCTCTGTACAAACAAATCATCCGGGCCTGCTGATTATGGACGACCCCCAGCAGCAATCCGTTGAAGAAGTCCCTTTTCGTGCAATGCTCAAATACGCGAAGAGCCTTAACAAGGCACAGATCATTATTGCAACCAGTCACGAGCGGAGCATTGATGAATTCCTGAAGACTATAGGCGTGACGAGCGTATATGAGTTTGGGGACAACCGTCTCATTGATAGAATTTAGGGGCCCGCGGGCGGCGCAGCCTTAGCTCCCAAAACTAATCTGGGTGGCCTACCCTTTCGGGTCTGGAAAGGGTGGGTCCGCCATTTTCTGCCACACCTCCTCGTACCAGCTCCGATACTAGTACCTCATGAATATCTATTGACAGTTGGTAAATAGTATGGTATGATGCGTTGTGAGTAAACGGCACAACCCCGCCCGCGCTCCGCAGTTCCCCAGCACATTCACCCTCTGCACCAACAGCGCGCATCGATATCAAAACAAAGGCTTTATAAATCACCTGTTTTCACACACTTACGCACACTTGCGCCCGTATCCCCTTTGTTTTGACATGCTTCACAAAAACACCCGGGGGGAGGGGGTTACTCCGTCGCCAACACTTCCGTCCCGAATTGGGAGGGGTACTTTTCCGGTCCCCAAGGCGGCAGAGAGTTCCCTCCACTGCGCGGCCCGACGCGCCATAGTT
>PMES01000062.1 GCA_003154775.1 Acidobacteriota bacterium
GACGGATAAAGCGAGTGAAGCCAAAACTCCGGATGTGGAGATGCCATTGAATGAATCAGCGGGGAACAATTTGAGTGGTCATCGGCGAGTCCTGGGTGTGTGCTGGCTCATATATGGGATTCTCCGCCTCCTCATGGGAATCTGTCTCGTTTTGTTTAGCGGAACGGCCACGGTCATGTTTGGTGCGCTCCTCGATCGGGTACCCAATCCATTTGCGTTGATGAGTGATTTTCACATCGTTTATGCAGGCGTCGTGGTCTTGGCGTTTCTATGCGGTCTTTTAGGGGTCCTGGCTGGCGTGGCTCTCTTAGCAAATCAACGGCCAGCCCGCACGCTGGCTCTCGTTGCCGCTTTCTTGTCGGTCTCTGAAATTCCGTTTGGGACAACTCTGGGAATTTATACTCTTATCGTTCTGCTTCCATCGCGCGGCGTTTCTCCGCCAGTCCGCTCTTAAAATAAGCGCTTTGTGAAACCATTGTTAAGCGGACTCTTTAAGACACGCCAACTTTTTCTCGGTTTCAGATTTCTGCTGCCCAACCGATTCTCCCTGCAGGCCCATGACGATATGGAACGTACCGAGTGCGTTTCCTATACATCGTCAAGTCCACACTGTGGGAAGTGGTTGGGTGCAGATTGCAGGCGAAGTGAATACCCAAAATGGAACTCCCAGCTTTGCGCCCCTTTTTTTTGCGAAACGTGCATTATCGCACAGTATCGAGGCTCGCAAAGCTTGATACTCGAGTCTCGAAGTTTTTGGAAGGAGACTCATGTTCAAGATATCCAGCATCACTCTAACAGTCGTCATGGCGCTGGGCGCAGCAGCGCAAGCGCAGACCCAGACGCAAGTGCCGGCAGACGCCAGCAATCCAACGCCGACATACCGGATCAATGTAGTGAGCCGCACGACGCGGGCGGTGAGCTATAGGCATCGCAGTGGGGCCACGAAGGTCGATTTTCAAGGCACGGATCTGATGCCCGCCGCAGCGGGCGAGGCCAAAGTCGAGAGCAAGCGCGGGGCCATGAAAATCGAAGCTGAATTCTCCGGGCTGGACCGTCCCAACAGTTTTGGGAACGAGTATCTGACTTATGTGTTGTGGGCGATTTCGCCGGAAGGCCGGCCAGTGAACATTGGCGAAGTTTTAGTGGGCGATAACCGCCGCAGCAAGCTGGACGTGACCACGGACCTTCAGGCGTTCGCGCTGATCGTAACAGCGGAACCTTATTATGCGGTGCGCCGTCCCAGCAACGTCGTGATTCTTGAGAACGCCGTTCGCTCCGATACGCGTGGCGCTACCGAGGACGTCGATGCCAAGTATGAATTGATCGATCGCGGCGGCTATATCCCCACGGGCTATAAGTTTGACCCCGTGGTCCTGAACGCCAATTTGCCGCTGGAATTTTTTGAAGCACGCAATGCTCTTCGCATAGCGCAATCTGCCGGCGCCGAGCGGTATGCCGCGGAAAGCTACGAAAAGGCCGTTCACCAGATGGACGAGGCGGATGCGCTGGCTTCCGGGAAGCATGAAAACAAGAAATCGCTTATTTCCGTGTCGCGCGAAGTCGTGCAGACGTCCGAAGACGCACGCGAAATCGCCGTGAAACATATTGATGAAGAGCGTACCGAGGCCGAACGCAACGCGGGAGCCGGTCGCGAAGCATCCGCAAAGGCACGTGCCGATAAGGAAGCGCAGCTGCGACTCACAGCCGAAATCGGGACCGCCGATGCCGTTCGCCGAGGTAATGAAGCAAACCGCCAGAATCTTGAGGCGCAGGCCGCCGCTCAACGCGCCGCTGGCGCCCAGGCCGATGCCGAAAAAGCGCGGAACGACGCTCAGCAACAGCAACATGCTGCTGAAGCGGATTCCGACCTCAATCGCGCCGCCGCAGCCACATCCAATGCGCAGCTTCAACAAGCCGTGCGTGACCGCGAAGATCTCCGTGCCCGCCTCCTCCAACAGTTCAACCTGATCCTGGAAACTCGCGACACCGCGCGCGGACTGGTCGTCAATATGTCGGACGTGCTTTTCGACACCGGCAAGTACACGCTCCGCCCGCTGGCCCGCGAAAAGCTGGCCAAGATTTCGGGCATCGTGCTTGCTTATCCGTCGCTCAAGCTGGCTATCGAAGGCAACACCGATAGCGTCGGCACCGAAGCTTTCAATCAGGAGCTCTCAGAGAAGCGCGCGGAAGGTGTCCGCAGCTATCTAAGCCAGCAAGGCGTCCCAGAATCTTCAACGACCGCGACGGGCTTTGGTAAGACTCGGCCTATCGCGTCAAACGATACCTCCGAAGGGCGTCAGCAGAATCGCCGTGTCGAGTTGATCGTGTCAGGCGAAGTGATCGGCACCAAGATCGTTTCGCTCAGCTTGCAGCCCGTTGCTGCCGGCACGTCTCCTCAGTAGTCCCACCCAAGAAAGAGCCGGCTCCCCCCAAGCCGGCTCTTTCTTCTTTGGTTCGAGGGTTTTTTCCTGCTGCCCCCTAAGACAAATCAGAAGTCGTGTCGTCACAAAGGTCGCGGCAGCTTAACTGAAATGCCAAGTCGAATAGTGGCGTTCTTGTTGGAATCGGGCACAATTTGGGGATATAGAAACGATCCGGTACTCCCGGTGTCCCGCAAACAGCCGTTCAACTGCCCCGGCTGTCCTGAAAATGAGGCTAAGCTACAACGTCCGCTGACGGTCAACAAGCTTGTGCTTTTTACCGTTCTTTGTTAATCGCGATCCGGATGACTGTTGCGCCAATTCCAGTATTGCCGCTGCACGCCGTGGTGCTGTCTGTTGTACTCACGATAACTCCTGTGCTGTTCCACCAGGTAACGCCTGTAGGCGCGGTCTTCGCGATCGTCCCAGTTATGGTAGTCACGGTGGTCGCGATCATAGACCCGGACCTGGACGGCGGCCTCTTGAGCTCTGGCTTCGGCCACAACCAGGGTGGGTGCAACAATGGCAGCCGCCAAGAAGAGTGAACAGATAAAGCGATCTACACGATGCATGAAGTATTCCTCCGAGTCCGAGATGCGTCAATTGAGAACCCCGGTGGCAATGACTATGTGCCGCTGGCGCCGCGAAGTCTGTTCCGTATAGCACTTATGTGGGAAGAAACACTTCCGCGATATAAGCGCTTCTTTCTTTCGACTGGAAATCCGGCATATCCGGAACCTCTGCATGAGCCCGCGGATAACCGGCGACATGGATGTGACTCATATGGAACAGATTTCCAATCCGTGATCTGGGAGCATCGTCAGCACGAGCACGAAACCAACGAGAAGCCGGAATCCGTACTGCGTGTGACAATGCGATTTCTATTTGGCGCGCGCTCTGAGATAGAAGGAGTTCAAGACATGCTTGGATTAATCGCCGCAGTTCTCATTATTCTTTGGTTGCTGGGGTTTTTCGCATTCCACGTTACCACTGGATTCATTCACCTCGTCCTCATTGTCGGTCTCATCCTGCTCGTCTTCCATTTGTTGAGAGGCAGAAACGCAACAGCATAAAAGACCGGTGGACCTGGGGAGAGTCTGATCCAGCCTGAGGCGTGTGGCGGCAATTCTCGAATGTGGCTACATCGAAAACAGCCCACCGCCTGAGCCGACGGTAGGGTTATGGAATTCCCGAGGCAGTCGCAAAGTGCGCGGGGAATGGAACAACCAGAAGGACACGGGGCCGTTAGGCGCGGCAGATCGCATGCAGAATATTCGAGAACTCATTCGACAGGTCCCAGCCCTATTTCACAAGGCAATTGCCGCTGTGCGGAAAAATCGCGCGGCCCGCGTCGCTTTCCGGGTCGTTGCTGGAATCACCCTGGTTCCGGTGATCTTCGCGGTACTCACAGTTCTCTACGTTAACTTTGATCGTTCAGACCTTCCCGATTTGGATGGATTCATACGCTTTGAGCCCCCCACCACGGGCCACATCTACGATGCGAATGGCCACGTCCTCATCGAATTAGGAAGGGAACGCCGGGAAATCATCCAATATGGGAACATTCCTGACGTCCTGCGGCAAGCGATCCTTTCGGCCGAGGATGAGAACTTTTTCGCACATTCGGGAGTGGATTATTCTGTCTTTCCTCGCTTGCTCAGCAAGACAAACATTCACGCCTTGATCGCTCGCGCTGCTGGCTCAAACGGCGATAATGCCGCGGAGCGCGCGCCGGTCTTCCCCCAAGGCGGCTCGACGATTACTCAACAGCTTGTGCGGGGTTACTTTCTGCAGCAACTTACGAGCACGAAAAATAGCAATACCCTTCAACACCAGGGTCTTCTCTCGCACCTTCTCGCCTTCTTCATCGGTATCCCGGGCGCCAACAGAGTCTTGCTGAAAGTGGAGGAAATGCGTCTCGCCTCGTGGATTGAGGGAGAGATGCGGAAGCGCTACGGCTCCAAACGCAGAGCTAAAGAAGAACTCCTCGCGCGTTACGCCAGTTTCATCTACTTGGGCAACGGACGGTACGGCTTCGCAGCGGCCTCGCAGTATTATTTCGGCATCCCGGTGACGGCTCTCACTGCAGATGATGCCGATAAGGCGGCACTTCTGGCAGGCATCACCAAGTCGCCGGGCGAGTATGCCCCCACCTTGGCGGACAATCAAAAACCGCTCCGCAGGCGGAATCAAATCTTAGCCCTCCTGGTTAAGAACCATTTTATTCCCCCACAGACGGCTGGACGCTGCCAACAAGCTTCAATTCGTCTGGCAGCTCATGTCACTGGTCCGACCGAAGCTCCCGCGGCAGTCGAAAATGTCCTCGAGGAGCTTAAGCGGCTCGACTCCACCCTCGCCTCCGATATTGGAATGAATCAATTATTGGAGGGCCACATCCAGATTTATTCGACCATCGATGATCGGATCCAGCGCTTCGCGAACGCAGCACTCGAAGACGGCTTGAAACTTTATGAAAGGCGTCATCCTCAGAATGCGGGGCTGATCCAGGGCTCCGTAGTCGTTCTGCGGAATAGTGACTCCGCCATTCTGGCCGAGGCGGGTGGGCGACGCATCTATAAGGGCCACAACACCACTTACAGCGACTTCAACCGGGTAACTCAGTCCCTGCGCCAGCCTGGCTCGGCCATGAAGCCGATTGTTTATCTAGCGGCATTTCGTCAAGGCGCCCTGGATCTCGACACTCCGGTGCCCGACGAGCCCATCTCAGTCGTCGCCTCGGGAGACCCTCCGCTCAAGTGGATCTCCAATTTCGACAGTAAATTTAAGGGCCTCATCCCGGCCCGGCAAGCGCTGGCGGAGTCCAGAAACGCAGTCGCCATTTGGATCGTTCAACAGATCGGAATCGATTCTGTCTTGACCACAGCACGAGAACTTGGCATCCGAACCTTATTACATCGCTATGACACTACGGCCCTCGGCGCATCCGAAGTCACCCTGCTGGAACTCGCAAACGCTTACCGCATGATGGCCAGCGGCATACATGCGGAGCCTTACGTGATTGCAAAGATCGAACATATTGGGGGAGAGGTCGTCTACAGCCACGACTCGCTCTGCTGCTCGAGCAACGTGAACGAATTGGAGCTAACCACGATTCAGGAAGGGCTACGCGGGGTTGTGCGCATTCCATCCGGCACCGCGCACGCGCTTGATTCGCACGCCTTCCCGATTCCGGTGATGGGCAAGACCGGCACAACAAATAACTATCGGGACGCCCTTTTTATCGGATCCACCTATGGCCCCAACGGAATTACCGTGGCAGTGCGCATTGGCTTTGATGACAATCGTTCGTTGGGCGCGAAGGAGACCGGCGCTTTGGCTGCCCTCCCGGTATTCAGAGAGTTTATCCTAAAGGTCTATCAGGAAAAGTTAGTAGGGCCCGCACCGCGATTTCCTCCAGAAATGGAACAGAACATCGATGCCTATCTGAGGGGAGAGCTCCCACTGAAAGATGCGACAGGGTTCGTGAATCCGCTCGGTGCGACAAAACTCGCCGATGATGGAACAGAATACTGTTCCGCGAAGCAGGCCCCCCTGTCAGCAAACAGTTGCGAATCGGCGGGCAAGCAGCGATATGCCATCTACCAGAGTAAGTATGAACGCGGCCGGTTGGTTTTTGCAAATGAGTGAATTCCGCCACTTTGGATCCACATTTTCCGGTATCCAGTGTTCCCTGCGGATCAAAAATGAGGCGCCCGCAGGAGAAAGTGTTTTGGATCGATAGCGCTCCGAAGATCAAGGAGGCCTCAAGATGCCTGTCGGCGCCAAGGAAGGACATCGCACGGGACGCATCGGCTGGTTGCGCGCAACGGTACTGGGCGCGAACGACGGCATTCTTTCCACATCGAGTCTGGTGCTCGGCGTGGCAGCCGCGCATGCCACTCACAGCAACATAGTGGTCGCGGGGGTCGCCGGCCTGGTGGCTGGGGCAATGTCGATGGCTGCCGGGGAGTACGTGTCTGTCCACTCGCAGGCAGACACCGAAGAGGCTGAACTGAATCTGGAGCGTGCGGAACTCAGAGCGGATGACACGGGCGAGCACAAGGAACTGATGGCCATCTACGTGGCTCGCGGACTCAATCCTGCGCTAGCGAAACAGGTCGCCAAGCAGTTGATGGCCTATGACGCGTTAGGCGCGCATGCCCGCGACGAACTCGGCATCTCCGAGACTTTCCGTGCGCGTCCCATTCAGGCGGCGTTGGCATCGGCGGGCAGCTTTGCTGTTGGAGCAGCCATGCCTCTCCTGGTTACTGTCACGGCGCCAGCCGCGGGCTTAATCCCGCTTGTATCCGCAACGTCGCTGGTGTTCCTGGCGCTGCTGGGCGGGCTGGCCGCCCGCGTGGGCGGCGCAAGAGTGGTGATCGGCGCAATACGCGTAACATTCTGGGGAGCACTGGCGATGGCATTGACGGCAGGTGTGGGGTGGCTGTTCGGAACACTTGCGTGAGCGTGCCCCATCGAATTTCGGCGGGGTCAGGTGCCCTGCCCAAACGCTGCCATCATAACAGCGCGTGGCGACGATAAAACCAGGACTTAACGGCCTGCACGAGAAAGAGATAGGTCACCGCAAGAAACGCAATCACGGCTAACAACGATAGTGGCAGTGGTGTAAACCGCAGCAAACTCCCCAGCGGCGTGTAGGGCAGCACAGTCGCCACAACGACGATGGCCAACACGCTTATCAACAACGGCCGACTGGGGCGGCTCTTGAGAGGATTAGTGGCCGTCCGGATCACAAATACCACGAGCGTCTGTGTCGCCAGGGACTCCACGAACCATCCGGTGTGGAAAAGCGACTCGTTTGTGGAAGCATGGAACACCCAGAGCAGCACCCCGAATGTCAGGAAATCATAAATTGAGCTGATCGGACCGATGATGGTCATGAACTGCCGGATGAATCCAATCTGCCATCGCTTGGGCCGTTGCATCATGGCGAGATCAACATTGTCAGTTGGGATGCTGACCTGCGAGACGTCATAGAGGAAATTATTTAGCAGGATTTGGCTCGGGAGCATCGGCAGGAATGGCAGGAAGAGTGATGCCGCGGCCATGCTGAACATATTGCCGAAATTCGAGCTCGTGCCCATGATGATGTACTTCATGATATTGGCAAAGGAACGCCGCCCCTCGAGCACGCCATCGTTCACAACCGCGAGATCCTTTTCCAGCAGGATGATCTTGGCTGCGTCCTTGGCCACATTCACTCCATTCATGACGGAAATCCCAACATCCGCAGTGTGCAGCGACGGAGCATCGTTGATTCCATCACCCATGTAGCCAACGACGTGCCCGCGGGCCTTAAGAGCGAGAATCACCCGATTCTTCTGTTCGGGGGATACGCGGGCGAAGATGGCGCCGTTCTCCGCCTGGTGAGCCAGAGCGGCATCGTCCATCGTATCGACTTGGTTTCCGATGAGGATGCGGTCTGCGTCCAACCCGACGTCGTGGGCTATTTTCTGTGTCACGTACTGGTTGTCGCCCGTCATCACGACCACAGAAATGCCATTCTGTTTCAGTGCCTTCAGGACGGAAAGAACCCCTTCCTTCGGCGGGTCAAAGAATGCCGCGAAGCCGACCAGGGTCATAGCGTGTTCGGTCGCGAGGGTGTACGCATCCTGTTTTTCCACTTTCAGCACTGCCACGCCAAGAGCGCGGTACCCATCCGCGCTCAGCTTCTTAAGAGTGTTTTCTGCCTCCGCGCGCCGGCTATCGTCAAACGGCTGAGGAACGCCATCGATGGTCACCTTTTCGCAGATGGCGAAGACACTTTCCGCCTCGCCCTTGGTGATGAGAAGGTACTCCTCAGCCTGTCGCACCACCACTGAGAGGCGCTTGCGGTTGAAGTCGAACGGGATCTCGTCCACCTTGTCATACCCCGCAATGGAAGGGGCCTCGTGCTTTAGGACGGCATCGTCAAGGGGGCTTTTGATGCCCGCTTCAAAGCGACTGTTCAGGTAAATGAACTGCAGAACGCTTTCGTTATCCTTGCCTTGGAAATCGACGTGCCGGTCAAGCACGATCTCCCCTTCGGTGAGCGTGCCCGTCTTGTCGGTGCAGAGAATATCCACACTGCCGAAGTCCTCGATCGCCGCAAGTTGTTTTACCAGGACCTTCTTCCGGGTCATGCGCTTCGCGCCTTGGGCCAGTGTCACCGTGATGATCATGGGCATCATTTCAGGCGTCATCCCGACGGCAAGCGCGACGGAGAAAAGGAAAGACTCCAGCACCGGACGATGAAAAATGATGTTCACGAGCAGGACGAAAAGAACGAGCAACATGGTTACCCATGTGAGCATCATCCCGAAGTGGCGCACGCCACGGCCGAACTCCGTCTCCGGTGGCCGCATGGCCAGACGATGCGCAATCTCACCGCAGGCGGTATCTTTTCCCGTGCAGACGATGACCGCGGTACCGATCCCTGTCTGAACGGCAGTGCCCAGGAAAACGCTGTTGCTCGCGTCCGCGACGCCGTGTTTCTCCTTGGAAAGGTCAGCCACCGTCTTCTCGACTGGCAGAGACTCCCCAGTGAGAACTGATTCGCGCAGGTGCAGGTCCTTGACGTCCAGTAAACGAGCGTCCGCCGGAACGAGGTCTCCCGCCTTGAGCCGGATGATATCTCCCGGGACCAGTTCGGCTATCGGCAGTTCCTGTTCACGCCCGTCCCGCATCACGGCAGCAGTTGTCGCAATCTGCTTCTGAATCTCCTCCACTGCATGGCGAGCCTGGAATTCCATCAAGAAATTCAGTAGTACGCTGAAGAGCACGATAGTAATGATGATCAGCCCGCCGACGTGCTCTCCGAGTGCAAGAGATATGCCGCTGGCAATGACAAGGATGATGACGAGAGGATTAGCGAAGAAACCGAAAAAACTGAATAGAACAGCAAAGCGTGACTCACGCACTAGGCTGTTGGGGCCATAGAGTCGTAATCGCCGGCCGGCCTCATCGTTCGTCAGCCCGGTTGGAGTTGTCTGTAGCAGTTGCAATAGCTCCTGGAGTGGCCGATCCCAGAAGCCCTCGAAAGACGTAACTTTTCTTCCCATCCGCGGCACCTTCGGTATCTGGCGCTTTATACCATGAGAGCCTTGCTCAGGAACTTATTTCCCAACCATTGGTGGTAGTGCGACCGCCTTTGGACCCGCCAGTCAAGGATTCGGAGACCGCAGGCAACCCCCCCAAGCAAACCTCTGAAACTTTCTGGATTGGCCTCAAGCATTGCTGATCGGGCCCGCACGCCCACTCAGCCTGCGACCGAAGAGACATTGTTGCTCACCTTGGTCCAGTCATTTTACAGCACCACTATGCGTGCGCCTTCCTTCGCTGCGTTTCCAAAGGTGTCGTACGCCTTCATTATGTCGGTCATCGCGAAACGATGCGTCATCAGATCCGGCGGTGATGTATTGTGAGCGTTGCTTAATAGATTGCGCTGTCCCGTGCATGTTGAGGTTGCATCAACGTCATTCGCTCGATCGGCTGGGTTGACTACCGATTGTCGTTGCTGCGGTGGATGAATTCGGATTCACGGGGATTGACCAGCGGAAGAATCGGTAGTCGTATCTTCCGCACCGAAACGGTTTGACGAAGAGTATAGCCAGAATTCTTCTTTCGATGATCCCTTTGCGTTTTGATCGACGGACGCGTTCACTGTGGCACCGCGGGCAATTCATCATTACGATTTTCCTGATGCGAGAACTTAATTGCCGGGCAATCTTCTGTCATAGGAAACCCCGTGGTCTGTCCTATTTTGAACAGGGGGCTCCAATGGCCTCAATAACTTGGACTTAGCCGCAATACTGTTCCTTTAAGAATGCGGATGCATTTTGCGATGTTGCTGCACTGGCTCGGTGCACGGTGTCTCGGCCGTAACGGATATTTGCTCATCTTGCGCTTCACGCCACGGGGATTCCATCGTTTCCGCCTGGATAGGACGCGCTCCTCGAGGATTTCATCCAGAATGGCGCGGTGAAGGCTTTTTCTTGCCCGAGGGGGGAATAGCGTTCCAGACCGACAACTTCCGGCGAACGACACGTATGGCGTGGAGAAAAGAAAGCCGATCAGGGTCTTCTCCAGCGGACAAGGCCGCCTCGTGCATCAGTCCGCGAACAGCGAAATGCGCCAGCAAGAGCCCATAGAATTCCTGCCGCACCAGTTCTGGGGTTTTACTCCGCAGTACGTATTCGCATCAGGCGGGTGACCGGGCGCTCTGCAGGCTGGGGCAGATCCTGAGAGACTGCTGCCGGTCCGTAGACACCGCAGCGCGGCACGGCGGGGACGAATTTGCGGTGGTCCTGCCGGAGACAAGCATAGCCGCCGCCGCATTGGTAGGACGGCGGATTTGCGAACTTCTCGAGAGAGAGGCCGAAGAACCAGTGCTTTTGGTGAGCGTGGGAATTGCCAGTTATCCGAAGGACGCCGATACCATCGGAACGCTTCTCTACGCAGCGGACAGGGCTCTCTATGCCATGAAATCCCAAAAGCCGCAAACCCTTCGGCGTGCAAGTGCAATGCACGGCCATTAAACGTCCATTTGCGATCCTGTATACAAGTCCTGTATACAAGTGAACAGACGTGCGCCTTCACAAAGCCTACGATTAGCTTGCCGTAAAGGGATTGGTTTGTTGTCCGGTCCATCCCCGGAGCTTGTTCCCCTCGGATTTCACAAGCGTCAAGGACATCGAACGACAAGTGAGCCAGACACTCTGGCCCGATAGGCAGTTAGGCGATATGCAGAGTGCAAGTGGCTCGTTGGGCTCCCCGTACGCGGCAGTGTTCGCGGTAATTCCGGGCGGCACGCCAGAAGTGTCTTGCAGCGCAGTCGGAAAGGAAGAAAGACTATGCCTCTCATTCAGATCCTACTTGCCCTGATCGTGGTGGGCGTCCTCCTTTGGTTGGTGAATCGCTTTATCCCCATGGCAAACAGCATCAAGTCCATCTTGAACGCCGTCGTTGTCATTGCCGTGGTTCTGTGGCTCCTAAACGTTTTTGGCCTATTTCATTCTCTCTCGAATATCCACGTGGGTAGGTAGGCATTGGGCGATGAACGGCGCGGTCCCGCGCTGCGATTTGCGCACCAGAATTAACGATCGGCAAGAAGTATCGCGTCACATTCGTACGGTGACGCGCGCACGGATACGCGGTAAGGAAGGCAACATCATGAAACCTTTTGGAACTATCAGTACAACAGCACTGTTGCTGCTTCTGGGACTTGCTGTTCCGGCCCACGCACGCCAGGAGAAACAAGAAGAAAAGGCTAGCCCCCCGCGACAGGAGCAACAAGCCAAGCCTGAAAAGCAAGAACAAGCTAAGCCTCAAAAGCAGCAACAGGCCAAGCCTGAAAAGCAAGCGCAAGCCAAGCCC
>PMES01000089.1 GCA_003154775.1 Acidobacteriota bacterium
CTCGTGACGAACTTGGGCTAGGCTACTAATGACACGCCATCTTCAGCTCAAACTCCGTCATTCAGCGCGCCCCCCCAGAATTTGTCATTCCGACCGGAGGGACGGCGCCTTCTTGCCCTCTTCGTGATCAACCAGGAAATTCCTCGCAACTCCCGCGATCCGTGGCACAGTCACTCCTGACTGTGCTCTTGGGTTTTCCTCCCCGTTGTCGGGGCACAGGACTTCTGCGCCCCATGTCCGCACAATCCACTGATCTTGGCTCCGCGCTCCGCCTCTCTCTGGCCTTTCTCTCTTACCTTTCTCTTTTGCCCCTCTTTTGCCGTCATTTCGAGCGGAGTCTGCGCAGCGAGGGTACGGTTCTCCATCGCACGTCTTTTGTGCGATGAATCTCTCTTACTCTTCGCATTTCACGCTAAAATGTATCCGACCACTTATGCTCCGTATCCTCTCCACCTACCTCTTCGTCTCCAAAAAACTCACGCCCGAAATCCTCACGCAGATCGCCGGCGCAGGCTTTCAGGCCGTCGAAATCTTCGCCGCCCGCAGCCACTTCGACTACGCCACCAGGCAGGAAGTTCGCACCATCGCCCAGGTCCTGGCCGATCTCCGCCTGCAACTCGTCTCGCTGCATGCCCCCACGAGCCGCGACCTCAGCCTCAATCGCGAAGGCGCCACGCCCCTCTCCATCTGCGAGGTCGAACGCGTCCGCCGCATCGAAGCCATGGATGAACTCAAGCGTGTCCTCGACGCCGCCGACGATCTGCCCTTCCCCCGCATGGTCCTGCACATGGGCGGCTCGCGCGAAGCCGCCGACCCGCGCAAACGCGACGCCGCTTTCAGCTCCCTCGAACATCTCACCCTCCACGCACGCCACGCCGGCGCCACCATCTGCCTCGAAAACACCACCAGCGAAATGGGCGATCCCGCCTATCTTCGCGCCTTTGTGGAAGAAACGCGCCTCACCACTTTGCGCTTCAATTTCGATATCGGCCACGCGCATCTAGCGGAAGGCCCGGAAGAAGCCCGCATCGCGAAAGGTTTCGAGCCCTTGCGCGATCTCGTCGCCAGCGCCCATATCCACGACAACCACGGCGAAAAGGATGAGCATCTCCCGCCCTACGACGGCACCATCGCCTGGCCCGCCGCCCTCGCCCTCCTAAAATCCGCCCCCGCCGCCGCCGAGCTCCCCCTAACCCTCGAACTCAAGGAAAAAACCGGCCCCGAAGCCCCCTCTCTCTCCGACCAGCTCGACGCCGCCGCCAAATCCCTCGCCCGCCTCGAAGAAGACTGGAACGATGTCGCCGTTCCCGTTATCTAGGAAGTAGTCTCTTCTCTGCTAAACTGTTCGTTTGAACCCACAACAGAGAACCTCACAATGACCATCATCACCATCGAACACGCAGGCAAATACGACGCCCAGGAAGTCACCATCCGCGGCTGGCTCTACAACCTTCGCGAATCCGGCAAGCTCCTCTTCCCCATCTTTCGCGACGGTACCGGCATCATTCAGGGCGTCTGCTCCCTGAAAGAAAATCCCGAAGCCTTTGCGGCCCTCAAAGGCCTCACCCAGGAATCCAGCGTCATCGTTACCGGCAAAATCCGCGCCGAGCAGCGCGCCCCCGGCGGCTACGAAATGGGCGTTAGCAAAATCCAGATCGTCCAGAAAGTTCCCGAGTCCACGCCCTTCCCCATCCAGCTAAAAGAACACGGCGTAGACTTCCTTCTTGACCAGCGCCACCTCTGGATCCGCACCCCGCGCCAGGCCGCCATCCTCCGCATCCGCGCCGAAGCCGTCCGCGCCGCGCGCAGCTTCATGGACTCGCAAGGCTACACCCTCACCGATGCTCCCATATTCACCCCCGCCGCTTGCGAAGGCACCAGCACGCTCTTTGAAGTCAACTACATCGACGACCAGAAAGCCTACCTCACGCAAAGCGGCCAGCTCTACGTCGAAGCCACCGCCATGGCTCTCGGCAAGGTTTACACCTTTGGCCCAACCTTTCGCGCCGAAAAATCCAAAACCCGCCGCCACCTCACCGAATTTTGGATGCTCGAGCCCGAAGCCGCCTACGCCGAACTTCCCGACATGATGGACCTCGGCGAAGGCCTCGTCAGCGCCATCGTGCAAAGCGTCGTCAAAAACAAATCCCGCGAACTCGAAACTCTCAAGCGCGACATCAAGAAGCTCGAGCACATCAAGCCGCCCTTCCCTCGCATCACCTACGAAGAAGCCGTCGGCGTTCTCCAGAAACACGGCAACCCCGCCAAGTTCGGCGATGACTTCGGCGGCGACGAGGAAACCATCATCTCCAGTGCGTACGACCGCCCCGTCATGGTCCACCACTACCCGGCGGCCATCAAAGCCTTCTACATGCAGCCGGACGCCCAACGTCCCGACCTGGCACTCTCCTTTGACATGCTCGCCCCCGAAGGCTACGGCGAAATCATCGGCGGCAGCCAGCGCATCCACGACTACGATCTCCTCCTTAAACGGCTGAAAGAAAACAACTTACCCGAAGAGTCCTTCCAGTGGTACCTCGATCTCCGCCGCTATGGCAGCGTCCCTCACGCCGGTTTCGGCCTAGGCCTCGAGCGCACCGTCGCCTGGATCACCGGCACCGAGCACATCCGCGAAGTCATCCCCTTCCCCCGGATGATTTACCGGGTATATCCTTAATACCGGGTAGATTCGGCAGTTCCCGTAGTTCCTGCACCAGAGCAGTTCAATATCCTTGCTGAACGTCCGGGTGCGTTGGCACTCGGCCAGAGCCCCTCTGCTCTCGCCACTCGCCACTCGTCACTCGCCACTTTCGGCGAATAGAGAACAGGCATGTCTCAAAAGATTCGTATCATTGGCGTTCCCATGGACCTCGGCACCAGCCGCCGCGGCGTGGATATGGGCCCCTCCGCCCTGCGCGTTGCCGGCCTGCAATCCCGCATCAAGCATCTCGGCCATCACGTCGAGGACATCGGCAATATCATCGTGAAACAGCCCGAGGAAATGCCCGTCGGCGAAAAACGCTCCAGGTACGTTGATGAAATCGCCGATGCCTGCAAGACCCTGGGCCACGCCGTGCAGAAATCTCTCGAAGAAGGCTACTTGCCGCTGGTCCTTGGCGGAGACCACTCCATCGCCGCCGGATCCACCAGCGGAGTCGCCGCGCATTTCCGCAAGGAAAAAAAGCAGATCGGCTGCATCTGGCTGGATGCCCACAGCGACATGAACACGCCGGAAAGTTCGCCATCGGGCAACGTCCACGGCATGCCTCTGGCCGCCATTCTGGGCTACGGGGTTCCCGAACTCCACGACCTCTTCGGTTACAAGCCGAAGATTGAGCCCCAGAACGTAGTGCTGGTGGGCGTGCGCGATTTGGATTCCCACGAAAAGAAATTCATCAAGAAGCTGGGCGTGAAAACCTTCACCATGCGCGACATCGACGAGCGCGGCATGCGCGAAGTGATGGCCGACGCCCTCAAATACGCCATGGACGATACCGCAGGCGTCTGCGTCAGCCTGGACATGGACTTCCTCGATCCCAGCGATGCGCCTGGCGTGGGCACGCCCGTCCGCGGCGGTGTCACCTACCGCGAAGCGCACCTCGCCATGGAAATGATCGCGGACAGCGAAGCCATGGTGGCCATGGAAATCGTCGAGATCAACCCCATCATCGACGAGCACAACCGCACCGCGCTCCTCGGCGTCGAACTCGTCCTATCCGGCCTCGGCAAGAAAATCCTGTAGCCTTTGCGAAAAGTCCCCAATCCCGGGAACGCCAATCTCCCGATTGGCGTCCAACAAAAACGCCATTCAGGAGAATGGCGCCCCCAGCGGAAAACCATAAACGAAGCGCCAGCCAGAGCCAAGCACATTGACGCCGCGCGAGCGGTGGCAGGCTGCGTCGTAGCCGAAATCAGCCGCATCTCACGCAAGTATCCGATCACGCTGCGGCGTTGTGAGGAACAGGGCCTGCCCCCAGTGTCCGCACAATCACTCCATTTTGCCTCCGCGCTCCTGTCAGCCACCCGATGAGTTCATCTCGGGGCAGTGGGCGGTTGCCAACACCGCTTTCCTCGAAGACAATGGCGTGTGGGGGTGACTATGAAGAGAATACTTTGGCGTGTTTTTTTCCTTGCATGGATGGCAGCCGGAATGGCGCAAGGGCAGACGCCTCCAGCAACCCAGACAACACCGGAACTGGTCCTGCCTTATATTCCCAGCCTGGATCTGGCCTCCATGGACAAGATGGCTGACCCGTGCGTGAATTTTTATCAGTACTCCTGCGGCGGGTGGAAGAAAAACAACCCGATCCCTCCGGACCAGGCATCCTGGTCTGTCTACGGCAAGCTCTATGAAGATAATCTTCTATTTTTGCGGGGAATCCTGGAACAAGTGGCGGCAAACGGCCAGCCGCGCGATGCGGTCGCGCAGCAGATTGGCGATTTTTATGCTGCCTGCATGGACGAAGCCGCAGTGGAGAAACAGGGAATCGCACCCGTTCGGGGTTATCTGGACGCCGTCGGTAGCCTGAAAACGGTGAAGGAGATCGCAGCGTTGGCGGCGCAATTGCAAATGGTTTCCGGACGTTCCGTGCTGTTTGAGGCAGGTTCGACGCAGGATCCTGACAATTCCGAAGTGGTGATTGCGGAATTGGACCAGGGTGGGCTCGGCTTGCCGGACCGCGATTACTACACCAAGGATGATGCGAAATCCAAGGAGACGCGTGAACGCTACCTGCAACATGTGCGGAAGGTTTTCGAGTTGATGGGCGAGACCCCGGAAGCGGCGAAAAAAGATGCTGAAACTGTGATGCGGCTCGAAACCGCGCTGGCAAAAGCTTCCATGACACGTGTGGACCGGCGCGACCCTTACAAGCTGAAGCATAAAATGAAGCTGGCGGACTTGAACGCGCTGGCACCCAGTTTTGATTGGGCGGCGTATTACAGCACAGCGCAATACCCGCGGTTCGAGATCCTGAACGTGGATACGCCGGACTTTTTCAAGGAAGTCAATTCGCTGCTGGCGGAAGAGCCGCTGGACAACTGGAAGACCTACCTGCGGTTTCACATTGTGGATGCCGCCTCTCCTTATCTGTCCTCGCCCTTCGTCAACGAGAATTTTGAGTTTTACCGGAAGTACTTACGGGGAGCCAAGGAACAGCAGCCCCGGTGGAAGCGCTGCGTCAGTTTTGCGGATCGCGAATTGGGTGAGGCGCTCGGACAGGTCTACGTCGCCAAGGTCTTTTCGCCGGAGCTGAAGCAAAGCACTTTGGATATGGTGCGGCGCATCGAAGACGCTATGGCTCTGCGAATCCAGCAGCTCGACTGGATGAGCCCGGAAACGAAAGAACAGGCGCTCCGGAAACTTCACGGGATCCGCAACAAGATCGGCTATCCCGACAAGTGGAGAGACTACAGCAGCGTCAAAATTGCTCGAACTGATTTTGCCGGCAACATGGCCCGGACTTCGCAGTTTGAACATCACCGCGATATCAATAAAATTGGCAAACCGCTGGACCGCGGCGAATGGGGCATGAGCCCGCCCACCGTGAATGCCTACTACAATGCCCAGATGAATGACATCAATTTCCCCGCAGGAGTGCTGCAACCTCCGCTCTATGACGCAAAACTGGACGCGGCTCCAAATTACGGCAACACCGGTGGCACGATCGGTCACGAGTTGACGCATGGATTCGACGATGAAGGCAGTCAATTCGATGCCGACGGAAACCTGAAGAATTGGTGGACCAAGGCGGATCGCGAAAAATTCGACGCCCGGACCAAGTGCGTGGAAGACCAATACGCCGATTACATCGTCGTGGACGACATTCATATCAACAGCAAGCTCACGCTGGGCGAGGATGTCGCCGACCTCGGCGGCGAGATTCTGGCTTACATTGCCTGGCAGGACGCAACCAAAGCGCAATCCCTCTCGCCGCGCGATGGGCTGACGCCAGAGCAGCGATTCTTCATCGGATTTGCGCAGTGGGCCTGCAGCAATGAACGGCCCGAGGACTTGCGCGTGCGCGCTGCCACCGATCCCCACTCGCCGGGCGAGTACCGCATCAACGGCGTGGTCGTGAATATGCCGGAATTCGCCGCGGCCTTTGGATGCAAGCGTGGCCAGCCCATGACAAAGCCGCCCGAAAAGGTATGCAAAGTCTGGTAGAAGCCGGCGCTCCCTTCCCAATGGGGCGGCAAGCCTGGACTGACCCTCGCGAAAAGGCTCCGTTCATTCAATGGGCCACTCTAAGAACAATCCCTGGAACGCCAATCTCCCGATTGGCGCCCAGCAAAACGCCATTCAGGAGAATGCGGTTCCCTGCGGAAAACCACAAACGAAGCGGCCACCGAGCCAAGCACAGTGACGCCGGCGCGTGGCCCGGGCGCAACGCCTCAAAGGGCAGGGTGCCCCAGGTGACGGTTCACCTGGGGGTTGTGGCTCTTCTGGGCCATAGCAACGAACTGCTCCCCAATCGCCTCTTCCCCAATTCCCACCGCCTTTTCCTGTGCTACACTTTCCCCTGCCATTCGCACGACTTTACTTCTGACTCCTGAGTTACCTGGCCACCCGATGCGCGAAATCCTTTCGATCCATGGAGGAAATATGTCCGTCCGCAGAAACCCCCTGTTTGTGCGCTGCCTCGCCTGCTTGCTGTTGGTCCTGGTGTTCCTTCTCAGCGTTTCACTCGCAAAGGCACAATCGAGTAACACCGCTTTGCTGCTTCGCAAGCCGACCGTCAGCCGCACGCAGATCGCCTTCAGTTACGGCGGCGACCTGTGGATTGTGGATCGCAATGGCGGCGAGGCGCGCCGCCTGACCATCGACGTCGGCATCGAATCCGATCCGTACTTCTCGCCCGACGGCGCGTGGATCGCCTTCACCGGCGAATACGATGGCAACGAGGATGTCTTTCTCATTCCCGCTGCTGGGGGCGTGCCCAAGCGCCTGACCTCGCATCCCTACAGCGACCAGGTCGTCGGCTGGACTCGCGATGGCAAACGCGTGCTCTTCCGCTCTGGGCGCAATAGTTATTCCCGCTTCAATCGTGTTTTCACCGTTGGCGTGGAGGGCGGACTGCCCGAAGAAGTGCCCCTGCCCATGGCGGAGGAATTGTCCTACTCTCCCGACAGCTCGCACGCGGCCTACGTGCCGTTCACGAATTTCCAGGAGAACTGGGGGTTCCAGCGCGGATTGAAGCATTATCGCGGCGGCACAGCTTCGCCCGTCTGGATCGCTAATCTCTCCGATTCCACCTTTGAAAAAGTCCCGCGCAAGGATTCCAACGACTCCTCTCCGATGTGGATCGGCAACCGCATCTATTTCCTCTCTGACCGCAACGGCCCGGTGAATCTCTACGTTTACGACACCTCTTCCAAGCAGGTCAGCGAGGCGATTCCCAGCAACGGTATGGACATCAAGTCCGCTTCGGCTGGCCCGGATGCCATCGTCTACGAACAATTCGGCTCGCTCCATCTTTTCGATCCGGCCAGCGGCAAACAGCACCCCGTCGAAATTCAGGTGACCGGAGACTTCCCTGCGGTCCGCCGTCATTTCGTCAAGGCCGCCGAACAAATCGAGGCCGCCAACATCTCTCCCACCGGCGCGCGCGCCGTCTTTGAAGCGCACGGCGAAATCCTGACCGTTCCCGTCGAGCACGGCGACATCCGCAACCTCACCAATTCTCCAGGCGTCGCGGACCGCGATCCTGCGTGGTCGCCCGACGGAAAGTGGATTGCCTTCTTTTCCGATGAATCCGGCGAATACGCGCTGCACTTGCGTTCGCAGGATGGTTTAGGCGATGTCCGCAAAATCAACCTTGGCAGTCCAACAACCTTCTACTATTCGCCGGTGTGGTCGCCGGATAGCAAGAATATTGTCTACAGCGACAAGCGGCTGAACCTCTGGTATGTGAACGCCGATGGCGGCGCGCCTGTCCTGATTGACACCAACACCTACGACGGCGACCCCGGCTCGGGCTTCAATCCCGTGTGGTCGCCGGACAGCCGCTGGGTGGCTTACACGCGCCAGATCAACAGCGGAATGCGCGCGGCCTTCATTTACGGGCTGGAGGATAAGACGCCGCACCAGGTGACGGACGGCATGAGCGACGCGGCCTTTGCCGCCTTCGACAGAAATGGCAAGTATCTCTACTTCACCGCCAGCACGGACAACGGTCCCGCCCTGGCCAGCAGCATGGGCGCATTCAAGGTGCCCGTAACGCGTGCCGGCTACGTGATTGTCCTTCGCAAGGATTTGAAATCGCCGCTCGCTCCGCAAAGCGACGAAGAGAAAGTTACCGCACCCCCCGCTTCCTCTGGCAAAACCGATGCCGCCAACAAGGAAAAACCCATCGCCGATCTGGATGATTGCAAGCCTGGAGGTGAATCAGGCGCCGCAGAGCCGTCCAAGGAAGCCGCCGGAAAAGACAGCGATAAAGAGAAAGACAAGGATGCCAAGGCCAAGAAAGACGAGGACAAGTCCAAGGAGACTCCTGCTGTAAAGATCGACTTCGACAACATCGATCAGCGCATCCTTTCCCTGCCTTTTCCCGTCCGGAACTATAGCCGGATGCTCGCCGGAAAGACGCACACCCTCTATTTGCTCGAGGGGCCACAGGTCGAGGATGGCTCCGGCAACCCCGGCCAAATTGTTCACAAATTCGATGTGTGTACGCGCAAGACAGACAAGCTGCTGGACAATGTTGGCGGCTTCTTCATTTCCGCAAACGCGGAAAAGGCTCTCTACGAGCAATTACCCGAGCCGAGTCCTACCGCTGCTGGTGGCGGCGGGGGAGGGCGTCCCCACGGCGCCTGGTTCATCAAGCCTGTCGATGCACTCGGCAAACCCGGCGAACCCGGCAAGCCCGGCGGCGCGTTGAATCTCGGTTCCATGGAAATTGAAGTTGATCCACGCGCCGAGTGGGAGCAAATGTTCCGCGAGGTCCTGCGCATCGAGCGCGACTTTTTCTATGACCCCAACATGCACGGCGCCAACCTGAAATCGCTCGCGGCCACCTATCAGCCCTACGTTGACAACGTGATGAGCCGCGTCGATCTGAACTACATCTTTGCCGACATGCTCGGCGAAATCACCGCGCAGCACATCTACATTTTCGGCGGCGACCGGCCGGAAGTGAAGCACGTCACCGGCGGCCTGCTTGGCGCCGACTACAAGATCGAGAACGGCCGCTATCGCTTCGCGCATATCTATCACGGCGAAAACTGGAATCCCGGCCTGCGCGCTCCGCTGACCGAGCCCGGCGTGAATGTCCACGAAGGCGAGTATCTGCTGGCGGTTGATGGCCGCGAACTCCTTGGCAGCGACGAAATCTTCAGCTTCTTCCAGGAAACCGCGGGCAAGGCCGTACAGTTGAAGGTGGGTCCCGATCCCGCCGGAAAAGATGCGCGCGCGGTGACTGTTGTTCCGATTCCCACCGAGCGTGCGCTGCGTTTGCGCGCCTGGATGGACGAAAACCGCCGCAAAGTCGACCAGCTCAGCAACGGCCGCCTCGCCTACGTCTATTTGCCGGACACCTCCGTGAGCGGCTACACCAATTTCAACCGCTATTACTTCGCGCAGTGGGATAAGCAAGGCGCGGTGATTGACGAGCGCTTCAACGGCGGCGGTTGGATTGCCGACTACATCGTGGATTGGCTTAAGCGACCGCTGCTGGCCGCGGCCATGACTCGCGAAGGCAAGGATAACTACATTCCGCAAACGGTTTTTGGTCCCAAGGTCATGCTCATCAATGAGTACGCGGGCTCCGGCGGTGATGCCTTGCCCTGGATGTTCAAGCGGCTCGGCACCGGCCCGCTCATCGGTACGCGCACCTGGGGCGGCCTGATCGGTATCGGTGGTTATCCCTCGCTGATCGATGGCGGCGGGATTACTGCGCCGCGCTGGGGCCTCTTCAATCCCGATACCGGTGAGTTCGACGTGGAAAATCGCGGCATCTCGCCGGACATCGAGGTTGAATTTGACCCCGCTGCCTGGCGTCAGGGCCACGATCCGCAACTCGAGAAGGCCGTCGCCGTCGCGCTGCAGGATCTGAAGGATCATCCGGCTCCGCCCATCAAGCGCCCGAAATATCCTGTCTACAATTGGCCGGCCGTGCGTTCCGCCGCCAGTTCGCAAAACAAAGCCGGCGGGCAAAACTAACCCGCATCCCGTTCAAGAACAATAGCAAGCCGGATTGCCGGCACATTTAGGGAACAATGGCGCTGGCTGGGCTGGAGTAGGTGCTCTCCGCCCCGGTGGTGTCCACCTCGGTCGCCACGTAGTAGTAGGTTCCTGCTGTTCCACAGCTGGTGTCGGTATAAGACGGCGTGGCAATCAAGCTGGAGTTCACCCTGCTGTACGGCCCGCCGGACTGCGCTCCACGGTAAATATTGAAGCCAGAGTACGACGAAGAACTCGCTGTCCAGCTCAAATTCACCGAGTAGCTCGCGGCGGCGGTGCCTGCCCCAGAGAGCGATAGCACCTCCGGAGAATTGGCGGCATTGCTGGTAACCGTGACGCTGCCCGAAAGATTGCCGGCGCTGGCCGGATCAAACGTCACGCTGAACGAAGTGGCCTGCCCGGCAGCCAGTGTGAGCGGCACCGTAAAGCCGGTGGCGCTGAATCCCGCCCCGCTTTCACTGATCTGCGAAAGGGTCACGCTGGCGTTACCGCTGTTGGTCACCGTCACACTCTGTGTTGTGCTGGTGCCCGTGGTGATGCTTCCGAAGCTGAGCGACGCCGGAGCAACGGCAAGTTGGAGAACCGGCGAAATGCCTGCGCCGGCTAGAGCAACAACGAGCGGCGAATTGGGTGTGTTATTCACCAGCGTGAGGCTGCCGGCAAAACTGCTCGCGGAGGCAGGCGTGAACCCGATGGTGAAGGTAGAAGAGCCTCCTGGTGCGACACTCAGCGGCACTGTCAGGCCGCGCAATGTGTAGCCGGTCCCGGCCAGCGCTGCCTGCGTAACGCTGAGGTTCGCCGTCCCCGCATTTCGTATAGTGAGCGATTGCGTGTTGGTCACACCCACGGTGACGTTGCCAAAGCTCACGCTGGCAGGCGTCACGGAGATTTGCGGCTGCACGCCAGTGCCGCTCAGCGCAATCGTTGCCGGCGAATTCGTCGCATTGCTGGTAATGGTGACGCTGCCCGAAAGGCTGGCGGCGGTGGCCGGAGCAAACATCACGCTGAACGTCGTGGACTGCCCGGCGGCAAGAGCGAGCGGCACCGTAAAGCCCGCCACGCTGAATCCCGTCCCGCTTTCGCTGATCTGCGAAACCGTCACGCTCGAGTTTCCCGTGTTTGTCACCCTCACACTCTGCGTTGTGCTGGTCCCCGTGGCGATGCTTCCGAAACTCAGCGACACCGGGCTCGCCGTCAGTTGCAGCGCCGGCGCTACTCCTATGCCCGCCAGTGCAACAACCAGCGGTGAACTGGGTGCGTTATTCACCAGCGTGACGCTGCCGGTAATGCTGCCCGCAACGGCAGGCGTGAACCCAAGGGTGAAGCTAGAGGAACCTCCGGGTGCAACGGTCAGCGGCAATGTCAGGCCAGTGAGGCTGAAGCCCGTCCCGGCCAGCGCTGCCTGCGTGACGCTGAGGTTCGCCGTCCCGGTATTTTTGATTGTGAGCAGCTGGGAGTTGCTCACACCCACGGTGACGTTGCCAAAGCTGGCGCTGGCAGGCGTCACGGAGATTTGCGGCTGCACGCCAGTGCCGCTCAGCGCAATCGTTGCCGGCGAATTTGTTGCGCTGCTGACCACGCTGATGTTTCCCGCCGCACTTCCTGCAGTGGCCGGCGCAAAACTCACAGTAAGAGTTAAGCTCTGCCCCGCCGCAAGGGTCACGGCCCCGGAACACCCGCTGACGCTGAATCCCGCGCCGCTGATCGCGGCCTGCGAAATGGTCACGCTGCCTGTCCCGCTATTCGTCAGCGTCATCGTTTGCGAAGCGCTACTCCCCACCAGGGCATTGCCGAAGCTCAGGCTGCTCGCACTGGCCGATAGCAGATACGTTTGCGCAGGAGGAGCGGGCGATACGCCTGTTCCCGTCACGGCCACGGAATGCGTTGAACTCATGCTTTCCTGATGGCTTAAGCTGACCACGATTCTGCCGCTGAAACTCTGCGCGGCGTTCGGCAGGAACGCCACCTGGAAGGATGCGCTGCCACCAGCTCTCAGTGTGAAGGGCAGAGCTGGGCCGGTGACAATAAACTCCGAAAGACTGCTCGACACCTTGGTGATCGCAACGCTACGCCGGTTATCGTTTGTCACCACAATGGTATCTGCCGCGCTCTTTGTGTTTACGGTGAGCGACCCGAAACTCAACGATGTGGGAGCGACTCCGACCTGGGCTTGCACCGGCATAGGAAACAAGGCGGAACCTGCAAAAATCAATCCGACCGATAGGCACACCAGTAGCGTTTTGTTCATGGACAGGCAATCCTTCGTAGTCGTTTCTGGAGCGAGGGGTGAGCGAGGGGAGGGGGGAGGGGGGCTTGGCGATCGCCGCTCGAGATTTTTATCTCCAGCGTAAGAGTAGGAGCCGCAGTGGTCTCAAACAACTGGTTGTGCGGCCAGCTTTGGAGCAGGTGCTGTTGTTTCCCTTATGGCCAAAAATCAACTGTACCGATTATGTGAAAATTGCAAACGGCGCGTTCTTGCATTTCTTCGCTGCCGCCATCCTTCTTTTCTCTTGCCTTTGGTGGCACAGGCATTCTTGTTTACCCTGCTTGCCCCGATCTGCGAGGGGAGCCTCGAAGGGCCTGTGCTCTTGACTTTCGCTTGCTTTTGTAGGGGCCGCCTTCTGAGGCGGGCCGCTCTTGGGTTTTTCTTGCCTTTGTAGGGGCGCAGGACTCCTGCGCCCCTTGTCCGCACAATCTCCTGATCTTGGCACCCTCTTGCTTGTGCTCCTGGGTTACGCTTGCCGTTGCGCGGCACCCAAAATCGTTTTAAGCCGCAACCTTTCGGCCACCGCCTAACTCGATTTTGACGTGAACCCTCCATAGGTCAGGTAGGCGCCGAGGATGATTGCTATCGCGGCTTTCAGGTAGAAATATAGTTGGTAGTGCCCCCCAAGGAAACATCCCTCTACCGCGTGTGCCGGCACGAACAGAAGGAGCAGGCCTTTGATCAGCGATAGCCAACCGACCAGGGTGACGACCACCGGCAATACGCCGCCGTGCCAGACATTGTGTCCCAGAACCATCGCCAGGCCAGCGGCCACCGCGATCACGCCAGCAATGTAGAGCACCGGCGCGTTGTGCACCATCGCCTGGATCGTCTCCACCGACGCGTGTCTGTGCGCCAGCATAGCCAGCCCGACGAGAACGCTGTAGAGCCCAAGCAACTTACTAAGAAATATCGTACGTGGTGACATTGTGTCCTCCGTATCAACAAAGCCCCAATTTCCGGTTTGACTTCCGATCTTGGCCACCACTCTATATCTCGCCGCCTCAACATACAATGCTCCGGCCAGCGCCGGGTGCCCCATCCTCGTTTTGTGAGGGTGGGTCTTGGGTTTCTCTTCTCCGCGGACTTTGTGGCATAGGCATTCTTGCCTGTGCTCTTGGGTTTGCTCATGTAGTGGCCGACCTTCCGCGGTGTGTGCGTCCCGGTTCCTCACCGGGAAGGCCGGTTCTTGGGATGGCCTTTTGTCGCGTGCAGAAACGGGAATGTCGGCGCGCCGACAATATCAATTGATGTTATAGTAAACGCAGGCCTTAGAAAAGCGGGTTTACCATTCACCGCCGACAGTCGAGAGTTCGGAGCAGAATTCTTAAGGCAGTGGCTAGTGGCGCGTGACGAGTGACTAGTGGGGAGCGGCCAAATGCGGAAGGCTCGTGATTGGGGGGTGCGTCGGTGAAAAGGCATGGGATTAGGAAGGATTTCCACCCCCCCCCACCCCCCTGTTTTNNTGCGTAAGTAGGGGAAACAAAGCTACTTACGGGAGAATTTCTTGTAAGTAGGGGAAACAAAGGAGTTAGTAGAGATTGAAAGGCGGGTGAGGGAGTGGGGCGGGCTGAAATGGCACAAGAGCAGCGTCCCCGCAGCATAACAAATGTAGCTTAGCACATTATTTACCACTTGTCAATTATTATTTATAGGGTACTAGTTTCGAAACTGGTACGAGGAGGGGGCGGAGAGCACCCAACTTCATTAGGACATTTGACCCAGGGCGATTCGTTTTTTTGAGGTAAGATTCACGCATGCCTTTATCAGCGGATAATGTTCTCCTAATCCCGTGCGTGGCCGAAGCGGTTAAGCGCGGTGTCGTAACCATCTCGGAAAATCGAGTCAAGTACTCTCTAAATCAGGAAAAGTCCTATAGCTGGACTGATCCAGAGGAATGGGTTCGCTGCCACACAATCGCATGGCTCGCAATCGAAAAAGACTATCCAGCTAATCGCATCAGGACAGAGGTTGTGGTTCCACGCAGGATGCCGTCGGATCACGCAGATATTGTGGTTTATAAAGATGACGCGTGCAAACAGCCCTACCTGGTCGTGGAAAACAAAGCACAAGAACTGTTGCCGAGGGAACGCGCGCAGGCAATCGAGCAGTTATTTGGGAATTGTAACTCCTTGAGGGCTCCGGTCGGCCTTTACGATGAGTTGGGTGAATCATCCTTTTTTGATGTCGCCAATTACCCCGCAAACGAGCGTGAGCTCAATCGTAAAGGGAATCGAAACGCCCTCGCCAAGCAGTACGGCGATATCCCGATTTATACCTATATCGCCGGGGGCGATAGCGATATTAAACCAGTTCGTTCAAGCGCACTGGAAGCGAGAATCAGGCGCGCGCACTCAGTGATATGGGCAGGGGGGCGGCGCGACCCGCTTACCGCGTTCGATGAATGGAGCAAGTTGCTGTTCGCAAAGGTGCATGACGAGCGCAATACTGCCACAGGCTCTCCACGAGCGTTTCAAGTCGGCACTCAGGAGACGATTGCAGCAGTTGCAAACCGGGTCCACGGCATTTTTGGTTTGGCCTGTAGGCAGGACCGCACGATCTTCCCTGAGGGAACACGAATTAACTTGCCTGATTCCAAAGTTGCGGACGTTGTTCGCACTTTGGAGGAAGTCAGTTTTACTCGCACCGACATTGATTCCATAGGGAAGGCGTTTGAGCAGTTTTTCGGGGCCGTGTTTCGGGGGGAGCTTGGACAATACTTCACGATGCGTCAACTTGCCCGTTTCAGCGTCGGAGTACTCGATCTTTCCAAGGATGATTATGTACTCGACCCGACGGCCGGAAGTGGCGGATTCTTGCTCGAGGCGCTTCTACAGACGTGGCATAAGGTCGACAAGGAATTCGCTGGGCAGCCCCAGGACGAAATCAACAGGGTCAAGTATGATTTTGCATTTCAACATGTCTTCGGAATCGAGGTTCACGAAGTCCTTGCGCGTATTTGTAAGATCAACCTGCTACTTCATCACGACGGCCACACGAACATCGAGGCCAACAGATCATGTCTGGATTCAGTATTTGTCAACCCCCGCATGAGTACTTTGGGTCGATTCACCGCCGTCGTAGGGAACCCTCCTTTCGGTGATGATGTGGAACAGGGTGACGACGATAAGCTGGGCAGCAATCGACTTGAAAACTTCACTATCGCGGGCGATAAGACAAGGGTCGACTCGGAACAAGTAATTCTCGAGCGATCTATTCAGTTCTTAGAGCCGGGTGGCCGACTGGGGTTGGTTCTGCCAGATGGACTTTTGAATAATCAGGGCGAAATGTCCAACTGCCCTGCAACCAGAAGATTGCTCGCCAGTAATGGCCGTATTCTCGCAATTGTTTCTTTACCGGCTATGCGTTCCGGAAATCTGGTGCACAGAACAAAACCTCTATCCTGTTCTTCCAGAAGTTTGCGGCGCATGAAAAACGTGCGTTTGAACAGGCCTACGAGAGGGCGCTAGGTGGCGGCAAGGACGCGGCTGACTCGATCCGTGACGCAATCGGGAGCGCGGGCCTCGCTTACGATGTTTTCCTAGCGGAGGCAAATTGGGTCGGGTACACGACGACTGGTCTGCCAACGGGCCGAAATGATCTTTATCGTCCGAGTCAGAACGACGGACTTGAAGCCAATCAAGCGGGGTCAATACTCGGTGAGTGGCGTAGATTCTTGTTAGACCCTACGCGATACGAGGGGTCGCGTATTCCTGACTGCATGAGCATGCCTTTTGATGGCCTTTGGAGCGCCCACAGTAGCAATCGGCTCGATCCCAAATATCACCTCTTTCAAAGGGAAGCAGCGCGCCCTGTCCCACCGAATTGGAAGAAAGTACCGATTAGAACCGTTATGCGGAGGCGCTTACAGGTCGCGGAACCAGAAAAAGAACCCGATGGGCAATTCAAGGTCATGACGATATCGCAGACCGGGGATATTCGACTGCGAGCCGCCGGAAAGGGGAACAATCCCCCGGAATGGCTTGGGTCTTATCTCGAGGATATGCCGTCTACATGGTTTCAGGCGAAAGCAGGAGACTTCGTCTATTCCTCCATTGATCTTTGGAAGGGATGTATCGCTGTAGTGCCCGCAGACTTCGATGGCGGGCTCGTTACAAAAGAGTTCCCCATCTACGAAGTTGTCGAGCCTGATCTCTCAGTAGAGTTTCTGCAATGCTTGCTGCGGAGTCGCTATTATCAGAGGGCGTTCCGGGCAATTACAACGGGGCATAGTAATCGCCGGCGCACTCAATCCCCAGACTTCGAAGCACTCGAAATCGCATATCCGAACGACAGAGACGAACAGAGTAGGTTGATCGCCGGTATCCTCCGCGCTCGTGAGAATAAGAGGGTCTCAGCGGACGCGCTCTATGAGCAGTTAATCGAGTTTAGCAACTTGATTGACGGTCGCGGAGCAGAACAGCTACCTGAAGTCGAGTCCGAACAGGCGCCTGAAGTAGACTGATCACGGGGCAGGTACGAGGGCAGAGAAGCCCAAGAACCGACCTGAAGGCCGGCCGCAAGAAAGAGGGCCGAAAAGCGGGTTGTGTTCGAACACCTTTCCACAGTTCCGGTACCTGGAATTGGCATAGTAGTTACTTGTAGGTACGTTTACTTTGCGATATTGTTTGGGGCGGGTGGCGCGGAGTGGACTGTTCGGAATTTGTTGACATGGCGGACGGAGAGAGGATATCACCTGAATACGTTCGCTGGGATTAGAGAGCGGCGGAGGGTGCCCCACCCTTGTGGTGTGAGGGTGGGGCTTGGGGTTCGCGATGGCGAGCGGGCTGCGGCGTTATTACGGTCGCTGTCATCCGCACTTTGTTACGATTAGTTGCTACCGGCGGTAGCTGCAGTATCCATTCAAGCTTGGAAAGGGACTTATGAAAGTAATTTGCCTGCATTGCTCGTTCTTGCTATTTCTGGTTGCTTTCTATGCGCACGGTGGCGTTCCCGAAGACTACAAGGGCAAACCTTTTCAGGATTCCACCTATTCGGCGGGCCCGCAGAGTATTCCGGGCCGCCTACAAGCCACACGATACGACTTGGGCGGGGAAGGGATTGCCTATCACGACGCGGACGCGATCAACCACGGCAGCGGCGAGTTGAATTACAAACCGGAACAGTGCGAGGCAGGGGTGCCCGCGTATGTCTGCCATTTTCGCGAAAACGAGGGTGTGGACATCTCCTACGTGAAGAAAAACCTAGACCTGAATCATGCCAACGGGGTCGCGCCGGAATGGCAGCAGTTATACATTGGCTGGACGGAAGATGGCGAGTGGACCAACTACACGGTGGAAGTGAAGAAGGCCGGAACATACCGAATCGTCGCCATGTATTCCAATCTCGGGCAGACCATCCAGTTTTCATTGAATAACAAGCCCGCCGCCGACTGCAAGCTTCCGGTCGACACCCCAAAGCAGTTTCCTGTCCCGAACTCCCCGGATTGGCTTGTCTGGCACATCTGGAACAAGGCCGATTGTGGAGAAATCACTTTTCCTCAGGCGGGGCGACAGCTCCTGACCCTGCATTACAGGCAGGGTAACAACCTTGCGTATTTTGACTTCGTGCCCGCGGGTGAAAAAACCTCAGACGGAGGCGCTGCGAACGTTGCTCCCGCTTCCCCGGGGAGATAACACGGCGGGTCGCCCGGCCGGAAATGTGTTGATGATTGTGAGCGGCGGGTGGCCCGGACGCAATGCCCTGTAGGGTTGGGTGCCCCAGGTGACGCTTTTTCACCCGGGGGATTCCGACTTTTCTGCGGCCTGCGTGATCCCACGCCCCTCATTGCCCCATTTTGCAGCACATATCTTCGAACAACTTTCCACAGAACTTTCGAACTGGTGCTCAACTAGTTACTTGCACACTCACTATTCTGCTTCTACGCTTTTCCCATGACAACCAAACGAGCCGACAATCCCTACGACCTCTGCCAATTCCAGTTTGCCAACGGCAAATGCTGCGGCATGCCCGCCCATCCCAACTACGATGGCCTGTGCCTGAATCACGGCACCATCCACATGCGCACCACCGCGCGCGAAGACGATCTCTACAACGAGCTGGCGAGCCCTTCGGGGGCGTTCCTTTCGCAGGCGGAGATTAACCAATCGCTGAGGAAGCTGTATGAGGCGCTGGCGGGGAATCGGATTTCGCCGCGGCGGGCGGCGACGCTGGCGTATATCGCGTACCTGTTGCTGCAAGCGCATGCGGGGTTGAAGGCGGAGGCGCGGCTGACGGAATTGCAGGGGTTTAAGAACCTGAATATGTTGCTGAAGATGAAGTATGGGCCCCCGTTGAGGAAAGAGGCGGAGAAGCGTATGGCGGAAGGCGTAACCCAGGAGAAAAGATAACGCGGCGGACAGTGACCAGTGACCAGCGATCAGGAAGCCGAGAAAAGAGTAACCCAAGAGGGAAGATAGGAATTACGCAGAGGTCACCCCGACCGGGTCGGGGTAAACGCCGAGCGCAGAGTTCGCCGAGAAGAGCAACCCAAGAGTCACCGCCAATCGGGAGATTGGCGTTCCCGGGATTGATCAGGAAGCCAGGAGAAGAGAAACCCAAGACCCACCCTCACAAAACGAGGATGGGGCACCCTGCGCCTTCCTCCAATTCCGATTGACCCCTGCCATGCCCGCGCAACTCCCTTCCTCCCTCTTCTCTGCGCTCGGCGTTTACCCCGACTTGGTCGGGGCGAACGGCGCCTGTCCCGGCCCGGTCGGGATGTTAATCCTTGTCTTTCTCCGTTTCCTAAACTTAGAACTGACAACTGATAACTTAAAACTGCGTCTCTCCCCTAACTCCAATCATTCCCGTAGATCCGCGCGCCTCGCCCGTAAGTCTAATCATTCCCGTACATCCGCAAAAACAGGGGGGTGGGGTGCCTCCTGCAAAATGTCTTCGCCTATAACTCTTTTGTTTTCTTCCACCATGTTAACTATGTTATCAATTGAAATTGTCGGCGCGCCGACATTCCCATTCTTGCATGCAGCAAAGGGCAAACCCAAGAAAAGGCGCCCGCTTCGGAAAGCGGCCGCTACAGAGGCGGCGGAGCGGCCCGCGCGCGTACACGAGAAAGAGAGAGAGGTTGCCGTTTCCGCAACGCTGGCGCTACTCGTTTGCCCCTTTTTCCGCGTTTGCACTTATAAATGACAGTGAGCCCAATCAACCGCTTCCCCCGCCCAGCGGAATAGGAACGACTTGTGACCCCTGAAAAAAAACGACTGCGCGTTGGCGTGCTCTTCGGAGGGCGCTCCGGCGAACACGAGGTTTCGCTGGCCTCCGCCGCCAGCGTGATCCGCGGACTCGACCTGGACAAATACGAGCCCGTGCCCATCGGCATTACCAAGGACGGCCACTGGCTGGTCGGCGAAGGCGCCGCCAAAATGCTGCCGGACATCCTGAAGGGCGGGCGGCGCGTGATGCTGACCGCGGATCCCACGGAAGCCGCGCTGGTGCCGCTGGACCGCGGCGCCGGAGCACAGCGCCTCGACGTGATTTTCCCCGTGATGCACGGCACGTTTGGCGAAGACGGCACGATTCAGGGCATGCTGGAACTGGCCGGGCTCCCTTATGTGGGCGCGGGCGTACTCGGCTCCGCCATCGCCATGGATAAGGACGTGGCCAAGCGCCTTTGCCACAACGCCGGCATCCCCGTGGTGCCCTGGGTGGCCGTGCAGCGCTGGCAGTGGGAAAAAGAGCCGGAAGCGGTGAAAGCCGTGATTGAGGGGAAGTTCGCGTACCCCGTGTTCGTGAAGCCCGCCACGCTGGGCTCATCGGTGGGCATGAACAAGGTGCACACCGCCGAAGAGCTGGCGCCGGCGCTGAATTTCGCCGCCGAATACGGCATGAAAATTCTGGTGGAAAAGGCCGTCACCGCGCGGGAAATCGAAGTTTCCGTTCTTGGCAATCACGATCCGCAGGCATCCGTACCGGGCGAAATCGTGCCGCACCGCGAGTTCTACGATTACACCGCGAAGTATCTGGAGGATGGCACGCGGCTGCTGATTCCCGCGGACTTGAAGCCCGCGCAAGTGAGGAAAGTCCAGGGCATGGCGGTGGAGGCGTTCCGCACGCTGGAACTTTGCGGCATGGCCCGCGTGGATTTCTTCCTGGAAAAAACGGGCGGCAAGATCCTTTTGAACGAGGCCAACACGATTCCCGGCTTCACCTCGATCAGCATGTATCCCAAACTCTGGGAAGCCAGCGGCATCGGCTTCCGCGATCTGATTGATAAGCTGATTGAGCTGGCCATGGAGATGCACCACGAAAAATCCCGCACCAAATACGCCATCGAACTTCCGGGAGGCTCTGGCGGCGCGCTGACAACCTGAATTGAGCTTGGCGATCCAGCGATTTTGCGTTGAAAGGACGCCATCGCAGCTTTCTGAAAAACCCCGCGCCAACCGGACCGCATCGAACAGAAAGAAGAGATTTGCGGGGAGGCGCTTCTGTTGTTAAAGTTCTCTTGCCAGGACTTGAGTGAATCCGGCCCGGCTGCCTTGAGGTTCGCAGGAAGGAGACCTCCCGATGTCACTACTCGAACCACCTGCTGAAAAACCGAAAAAACACTATGTGTTGAAGATTACGATCATCGCCGTTGCAATCGTTGTGATCGTCGCGCTTTGGTTTAGCTTCCGCTACTACCCCGAGAAGAAAGCGGCCGGCCAATTCTTTGTCGCGCTGACCGCCGGCGATACCGCCAAAGCCTATGCGCTTTGGAAGCCCTCTTCCACCTACACCATGAATGATTTCCTTGCCGACTGGGGAACGAACGGGTATTACGGGCCGGTGAGAAGTTACAGGATTATGGACGCGAAGGCGGTAAGAAACAGCGCGTCCATCGCGGTGAACGTGGCCATCAGTCCGTATACACCATTGCCCCAGCCCGGCGACGGCGAAAGAAGCATGAAGACCAAAGTGGTCACGATTTGGGTGGTTCCCGCGGATAAGTCGTTTAGCTTTCCTGTGCCCTATTAACTTTTCCGGCGGCTAGCCTAAAAACTGCAAACTATTCTTGAATTTCTCCAAGCGCGGCAGCGAGTTCCTCGGGGCTGACACTTGCTGTGCCGAGTTTGCCGACCACCACGCCAGCCGCGGTGTTCGCCAGAAACGCCGCATCGGCCAGCGAAGCGCCCGCCGCCACCGCCAGAGCCAAAACACTGAGCACGGTGTCTCCCGCGCCGGTCACATCAAACACCTGGCGGCCCGTGGCGCCGCGCGCGATGCCCGGCTGGCCAACGCGCGCGTAAGTCACCTCAAAGCTCGTCGCCGGGATGTGCAGATGGCGCGGCGAAGACTCCTCAAAGATGCTCATGCCTTTTACCCTGCGCGTGATCACCACTGCCGCGCAGCCGAAGCGCGCCAACAGGGCGCGGCCGGCTTCCTCGATGGATTTCTCATCAGTGAGCGCCCGCGTGACGTAAAAGCCGGCTTCCTTTGTGTTGCAGACAATGGCGCGGGCTCCGCGGTAAGCGTACAAACGCGAAGTCTTGGGCTTCACGAATACCGGAACATTGCCTTGATGGCAGGCATGCAGGACGCGCTCCGCAAAGCCGTCAGTGATGAGTCCTTTGTCGTAGTCGGAGAGAACCACCGCGTCAAGCTGCTTCAGGGACGACAGCAACAACCGGAAAAGTTTCTCTTCCATTTCCGCTGGGAGCGCATCGTAACGCTCATGGTCAATGCGCACGATCTGCCGGTGCAAGGCGATAATCCGCGTTTTCACGGTGGTAATGCGATGGGCATCGGCCAGCACACCACGCCCTCCGATCCTCGCCTTGCGCAAGCAAGCACGCAGCGCGCTGCCCGCCTCGTCATCCTGCAACTTCTGACTGCCTTTTTTCTCCAAGCTTTTAGTGCCGCCCACAACTCCGAAGAGTTCGACATGCGCACCGAGAGCCGCAAGATTGGCGGCGACGTTCCCTGCGCCTCCCAGACAATCCGATTGCGACACAAAATTCACCACCGGGACGGGCGCTTCCGCCGATAGCCGGTCAGCCGTGCCCCAGAGATAACGATCCAGCATGAGATCGCCGAGCACGCCGATGTGCATCTTGCGGAAGCGCGGCAGCAAACGCTTAAGGCGAGGAATGGAGTTGGCAAAATCGGTGGACATACGTCTCTTTTCCGTAGCGAAGATTATTCCGGCGCGATCGTGGCTTCTTCCGGCAGCATCACCGGAATATCGTCGCGCACCGGATAGACGCGCTTGCACGCCGCGCACTTGAGCCCGGATTCATCGGGCAGAAGATGGACCGGTTGCTTGCAGACAGGACATACCAGGATGTCCAGCAATTCCTTGGAAATGCTCATGATTCGCTCCAGGCCGTGAATCCAAACTGTAACAAAGCGCCCCATCCGCCAGCAAGGCGCTAAGTCGACCCGCCAGCCGAAGTGCCGGGCGAAGCCCGATCGCTGTGTGTCAAACGGCCGCCCAAGAGGGCGATGGCCATCAGCAACGCGATTATCGGATCGCATGGGTGACGATGCCGGAGAGAAGTATGCGCAATATAGAAGGTGATGGGAAACACCAGCGGAAACACCGCAACAGGGACAAAGAATGGGTTACGGGCCACCAAGAGACGCAGGAGACCGCCAATCGAGCCGAGCAGCGCGATCGCGTTCCAAATGAGTATGCCGCGCACGAGAAGGGAGTCCGAGCGGGAAAAAAGCTGCCACGGCGATTCCGCGCCCAGCCACGTGGCCACGACGCGCCAGCCGAAAAGCTGAGCATACAACGCCGGATGAGTGCGTATGAACTCCGTGGCCTTTTGCCATTTTTCGTCCAGAAAAGCGTTCTCGCCGAGTTGCGCATAGCGGCGCGTCTGCTCGTAGCGCGTGATGCGATTCACGGCGCGCGAATGCTCGTCGAAGATTTCATTATTCCCGGACCACAATTCGTAAGGAAAATTGGCACGCACGGGAATGAGCCGGTGAAACTGCGCGGCATTGCGGATCGTCCAGGGAAGGCAACAGGCAAAAAGCACGGCAAGGACGACCACCACAGGCGTCAGCCGAAAGCTTCCGCCGCGGAATTGACGGTAGGCCATCCAGCCCAGGAGAAATGGCAAAAGGGCTCCCAAGCCGGGATTGGTCAGCAGCGAGACTCCCCAGAGGAGCCCATAGAGCGCAAAATCACGCGCGCGCCGGCTATCCGCGACATACAGCGTGGCCCAGAGCAGCGCCGCCGCCAGCAATGCGGAGAGCGAAGGATCCCAGATCCACTCGAATGGCATCATGACGCCGCTGGGAAAGATTGCCCAGACCCAACAAGCGACCGCGGCAACTCCCACGCCTGCGATGCGCTTGCCGGCATAAAAGAGCGGGATGCACGCGAGAGCGGAAAACACGCTGTTCATCAAGGCAGCCGCATAAAAAGAGGCTACGGTGAAGCTGCCGAACAGTTTGAAGATCGCCGCAATCAGTAGCGGATAGAGTGGAGCGAGCCACGCTGTCGGCCCGGTGGGCTGGCGAAACAAGCAGCAGAAACCATGGCCGTGCGCCAGCGAATCCGCAACGTTGCCGACCTCATTCTGAAACGGCACCGAGGCAAGCGCTTCCGCAGGAATTAGCCGGGCCTGGTGGAAGAGGAAGGCACACCTCAGGCAAAGAGCAACAACAAAAATGAGCAAGAGCGATCGGCCGAGTTGGAAGAGCCAGTGTCTCACAATAAAAGAGAATACTCCGTCGCAGCTCCTTTGCGGTACTCCAACGCGGCATTGACGACTTCGGTGAAAGGCCCACTGCGGCTTTCCCGCGACGAACCTATTTATTACCGTCTATTTTCGAGTATAGTGCTCATGGGATACGCCCACGACATTCTGCTCACGCTCCGCTCGGCGATGAGCACAATCCAGAAAGGACATAACGATGTTCAGGAAGATGAATTGGCTCGTGTTTGGAGTTCTCTGTGTGGCACTGCTGCTGGCGGCTTGCAATAGCGCGCAGAAAGCAGCCACGCAAGCATCCTTGAATGCGGCGCAAACGGCCATCACCGCGGCGCAGGGTGAAGCGGCAAAATACGTGCCCGATCAACTGAAGGCCGCGCAGGATGCTGTGCAAACCGCCAAGGACGCTCTGGCCAAGGGCGATTACAAGGCGGCATTGAGCGCGGCACAGGATGCGTCAAGCAAGGCCAAGGGCCTGGCAGCCGCCGCAGCCGCGAAGAAGGACGAACTGACCAAGAACTGGGCCAGTGTCAGCGAATCCTTCCCCAAGTCGCTCGACGCAGTGAAGAAAAAACTGGATGCCTGCTCGCACGGCGCGAAGATGCCCGCGGGCATGGACAAGGCCAAGCTTGCGGATGCCAAGACGCAATATGATCAGCTTAAGCAGGGGTGGAGTGATGCGGCAGCATCTTTCCAGCAGGGCAACCTCTTGGATGCCGTGAACAAGACTTCCGTATTGAAGGATGGCTTGGCAAAGCTGGCGGAGATGCTCGGTATCAAGTCGTAGATACGTTCAAAGCATTTGTTAGGAATGGGGCGCCTCGCAAGGGCGCCCTATTTTTGTTTCCAAATAAACGTGCCAGCCCGGATTCCCCACAAACTTCGATTCACCCGATGTCCGAGTTCAGCAAGCCATGATCATTCTGAGGCGATGCGATGAGGATCGCCGAAGGAGCGCAACATTAAAATTGTGCACGATTTGTCCATTGAGATCTTTCGGGGCGCCCCGACCAGGTCGGGGTAAACGCCCGGCGCGCCCCTCAAGATGACAGGGTGTTGCACCGTTCGAGTGACATTAAAATTGTAGCTCGTGAGAAAGTCCGGTTAGAGGGATTCCACGCGCCAGAGCAGGCGGGCGGAGAAGGAAGTTTGCAGCGTAAAATCCGGCCGCCACACCGCAAGAATCTGCGAACCCTGATAAACGCGCTCGAAGCCACCCTCGGATTCGGATACGGTCTCGATCGGCGCCACCCAGAAACTTTCGGCATTCGGAGCATGGAGGTTGACCCGTACGCGCTGCCAGCCGTCCTCGATCTGGAGATGCGGTGCAGGCAACACCCCCGAGAACCTCAGATTCTGCGGGCCCGACGGAGTAACGAAAAACCGGTCCGCGTCCGACGGGGCAAGAAAATTGATCACCGATTCCAGGCCGAAAAGAAGCGCTCTGCCCAAGGGCGCGGTCAGCGACAGGGTAACTTCGCAGCTCACTTCGCAGCCCTGCGGCGCCGGGCCGAACAGAAAATTTTTGGTCACCTTCAGAACCGGCGGATCGGCGGGATTGGCCGCGAATTCCGCCAATTCCCGCTCGAACACGAGGTTGGCGTGGTTGGCCGAAGAGCTTCGCACCTGGAACGCGCCGGCGGCGATTCTGGCCACTTCGTTCAGTTGCAGTGTCTCGTAATCCGCAGGCGTGCGCCAAGGATCGAACAGCAAAAGGCGGAAAGAATGGCGAGCGAAGCGGTCGTAACGGAGGAATCGCTCGAGGTTTGGCTCCTTCACGTGGACCTGGTCATGGATGGAGACGGCCCCACCCTGCGATGGTGCGCTGGCGACCGCTTCACGGAGCCGCGCGTGATAAGCCTCGCGGCGCCGCATCATGGAATTGATGAGCGTCGCGGAAGCCGGGCGAAAATCGAAGGCCGCGAGTGTCGCGCCATCGGAAGGCTTCAGCAGGGCCTGGTATTCCTGCGCCGTGAAGAGGAGTTCCGGCGCGCCATCGGCGTCGTAATCGAGCATTTCCACGCGTGGCAGAAACCCGCCGGGCGTGAGCTGGTCGGCCAGGGATTCGGCGCGAATGAGCTTGCGCCAAAGCTCTGTCCGCAAGTGCGGCGCGTAGAGGCCGCCGAACACGCCGTGCCAGTAAGCGTCATTCCCCTGGCCGCGCAACAGAAAGTCGCGCGCTTCCTGCAACTGCGAAGTGTGTTCAGTGCTGGAGCGCCGCGAAGGCACAGAGGCTACACAAGCGGAAACCCGCAGCATTTTCTTGTGGAGCAGATTGGATTCCGAATATTTGCGGAAGAATCCGCGCCACGAGCCGCCGCGAATAAAGGAGAGCAGGTCCGGACGCCCCGCGAATTCCTTATGCAGAGCAAAATAGCGCAGGCGTGTTTCGGTGGGCAGCACCCACTCCATCATCTCGGCGTAAGAAGCCGAGGGAAGGTCGGCGCGCCCGAGCGGAACATGGGAGGCGATGTATTCGCTGGGCGTCAAAATCTTCAGCCACGATGCGTTTTCGTCCAGCGCTTGGAAAAAATTTTCCAGCCAACCCGCCTCATAGCAATGCGCAAACGTCCCCGGCCACACTCCGAACTTTTCCATATCGTCGCCAAAGGCAGCCGCGCCGCCGGGACGCACCTGGGCGGCTTTTTTGAAATAGGCGATGGATTCCTCGACCCCGCGAAATGGTATGAGGTAACGCAGTTCCTTCAGTCCCGGGAAAAGCCAGACGGATTTGCCACAATCCTCGGCAATGTACGGGCCATATAGCTCTTCCGGTTCGAAGCCCGCGGCGAGAAAGGGCAAATCATCCACAAGTGTGTAACCGACATTGGCGGCAGCCAGCACCGATGGCAATTGCGGCTCCCATACGCGTTCGGCAAGCCACGCTCCCGTGGGCCGCTTGCCAAAATGCTTTTCCAGGTAATCGGCTGAACGCGTGAGCTGCTCCAGTTGATCCGCCGCGGGGATTGAGATCAGGATCGGCTCGTAGAATCCTCCGCCGATCAATTCAATCTGGCTGGAAGCAACCATGCCGCGCAGGCGCTGGAAATATTCAGGATGGTGCTTTTCAATCCACAGGAGCAGCGGCCCGGAGTAGTGCAGCCCCGCGCGAATGCGAGGATGCTTTTCCAGAAGCGAGAGGAACGCCAGGTAGGAATGTTCGTAACACTCTTCGAAAACGTGCTCAAAATTCCCGGCGGGCTGGTGCGCGTGGATAATCAGGATGAGGTGAAACGGCGGGTTGGTGGCGGCCATGGTCTTTCGTTATCTATGATACCTCGACACCCCTGGGAGAAGTGCCATGGAAAAGACAGTGTTCCGTCCATTAACCCTTAAGACGCCACAGGAGGTTCCGGAATCCGCTCCATGCGTCCCAGGAGCAACGCGTAGGCCGCAATTCCCAGAAGCAAAATTGCGGTGGCGATGGCGAAGGCGGCGGCGAACGAATGCGTTGCGGAGACGATGTAGCCGGTGACGATGGGGGCCGAAATGGCGGAGAGCTGCCCGCAGAAGTTCGCCAGGCCGCCCACTGTTCCCACGGCTCCTTGCGGCGCAATCAGGGATGGCACGGTCCACGCCACCGGGGCTGCCGCTGCTAAGCCTCCCAGTGCGATGCTGATCCACACGAGCGCAGCGGCAGGCGAGTGAGCATGGCCGGCTCCCCAGATCGCCAGCCCCAGGCTGGTGCCAATCAGCAGGACCGTTTGGCGCACGCGCGTGGCGTTCCTGCCCCGCTGGATGAGGAAGTCCACCAGCCATCCGCCCACAACAAAATCCGTGATGGCCGCAAACAGCCACGGCACGCTGGTGTAAAACACGGAGTGGAGCAGATCCACGTGCAGCGAGACAGAAAGATAGCTGGGCAGCCAGGTCAGCAGCAGGAAAAAGCTGTAGTTGTAAGCCGCCCAGCCGATTGCCAGGCCGTAGACTTTTCGTTGACGTAACAAGTATCCTATCGAGGTTCTTTGTGCCGCGCGCGCCGGAAGGTTGTGCCGCGCGCTTCCTTGGACATGGGATGCGGGCTGTTCAGCCGACGGCCTGTCTCCTTCCGGCGGATCGCGATAGACCCGGCAGAACAGCGCAAAATAAATCAGGCTGATGAAGCCGGTGGCGGCGAAACTCCAGCGCCAGCCAAAATGCAGGAGCAGTATGCCAATGAGCGGCACGCCGATGGCCGAGGAAAGCTTTGCCGCCGCGTCGGTGACGGCAATTGCCAGGCTTCTCTCCCGCTCCTGAAACCATAGGCCAATCGCTTTGGCGTTTGCCGGAAATGTGGGCGATTCCGCGACACCCAGAAGCAGCCTTGCCGCAAACAGTCCCACCAGTCCCGTCGAGAGCGCCGCGCAAAACGACGCCACGCTCCACAAAAATGTGGTGATCCTGCCGACGCGGCGCACCCCGAACCGGTCCAGCAGCAATCCCGCGGGCACTTGCATCGCGGCATAAGTCCAACTGAACGCGCTGGACAAATAGCCGAACGAAATCAGCGTGAGGCCGAACGAGGCATGCAGCGCTTCCTGGGAAACCGACAGATTGATGCGGTCGAAAAAATTAACGATAACGCCAAACGCCAGCAAGAATGCGATCGACCATCTTCCCTGCTGCGAAGTGGAATCCCCGGCGCTGGTTGGAGATGTGCTCGTCATCCCCGGGATCTAGAAGCGTTCCGTTTCAAATTGCGCATAACGGTCCAGAGTTTCCCACAATTCTTCGAGGTCCGGCAATGAGCCTTTTGGAATAAGTTCAGCAAAACGTCGCCATTTTAGGGCGATCCGATGAGGATCGCCGACGGACCGCACATCGGAATTGTTCGCGGTGTGCCAGTTGAGATCCTTCGGGGCGCCCCGACCAGGTCGGGGTAAACGCCCGACGCGCCCCTCAGGATGACAGTGTGATGCTGTGCCTGAGCAATGGGAATGCTCTGTCAGGCCAGAATTGGGGCTAGTTGCTGGTGTGGTGCAGCAGCCAGTCGGAGATGATCTGCAGCGCCTCCGGCGAAAAAGTCTCTTCAATGGCCGCGTATTCGGCGGGCGTGCCAGAATACGCGTGCTGGAAAAGGTGATTCAACTCCGGAAGTTCGCGCACGTCGGCATTTTTGTTGCCGCCATCCTGCAAAGCCTGCTTCAGCAACGCCAGATTCGGTTTCGCGGGCACTTGCAGGTCCTTCTGCCCGTAGAGCGCGAGCACGGGCACTTGCAGCGCCTTCAGATTCGGCAGCGGGTCGTAATCCAGAAAGAAGCGAAACCACGGCGATTCCATCATACGCAACTGCGGCTCCAGAACCGCTGGTGACATGGCTGCGGCCAAACCGCTTCCCTTCACCAGGCCGTTCAGCTTCTCGTTCAGCACTGCGGTATCTTTCTCTGTGCGGACCAAATCGTACGCGGCCTGGTCGAGGTCCAAGCTCGCTGTCAGTTGTTCGTCCGTCAGCCCACCGGCTCTCCCGATCAGCTCCGACTGGTTGAGCAGCGTGTCTTCGCCCTTGGTGGCCGGCGCTGCCAGCAGAACAACCCAGGCCACATCCTTGGTTTGCGAAGCGATCAGAGGAGCAATCATCGCGCCTTCGCTGTGGCCGATCAGCGCGATCTTGGCGGGATCAATCTCTTTCCGCGTTTTCAGGTAGGCCATGGCCGCTTGCGCATCGGCCGCCAGGTCGAGGGTCGTCGCTTTGTCCGCGGAGCCCGTGGACTTGCCGATTCCGCGTTTGTCATACCGCAGCACGGCAATTCCCTTCCTCGTTAGGTGGTCCGCCAGCACAAGAAATGGCCGATGGTTGGCCAGAGCCTCATCACGGTCGTGCGGCCCCGAACCCACAATCAGCAGTGCTGCGGGAAAGGGCCCAGCGCCTATTGGAAGCGTGAGCGTGCCGGCCAGCGAAACTCCTGCTGTCGCATTGGAGAACGAAATCTCTTCCTCGTGATAGGGATATGGTTTCTTTGGAGTCTGTGGACGCCGCAATTCCAGCGGTTGATCGGAGCGCACAAACTCGAGCTTCGCTTCCGCGCCCGTTTGCGACCAATTCCCACTCAACTTGTTTTTGCCGGGATCCAGCGTGCCTTCAAATGCGCCCGCCAACGAGGGAATTTCAAGGTGAAAAGCGGCTTCCTTGAGTAGCACGTTGATGGCCGGCAAGCCGCTCACTCCTTGGTCCAGACTGTCCAGCGCCGCGACAAGCTGGTCCTCCGAATCATGCGAAACGTGCAATTGCAGACGCAACCGCAGCCCGTGCGTTTCCAGCGCGCTTTGCCAGAGGCCTTCGACCGGGAAGACAGCTTCCGTGGGCTTGCGCGCAGCGGTGCCGGCCGTCTGCCGATGAAACAGCAGCGGCAGACTCGCGCTTCCTTGCGACCACGTGCCATCGATCGTGCGATGATCGGCGGAAAACTTGCCCTCGAAATGCGCGGCCACAGAGGCGACTTCGAGCTGCAATGTGGAACCGGCAATGCTGGTGGAACTCGCTTCAATCGCGTAGACGCCCTGGTCCAGGCTATCCAGCGAAGCATGGTAGGCGCCGTCCGCGGATTTCGTCAGATGCAGCACCAGGTGCAGTTGAGCTTCCCCGGCCTGCAGCGTCCCGGCGTAACTGCCTGCGAGCGGAGCGGGTGTCTGCGCGGAGAGGAAGCACGGCAGAGAAGCGACCACCGCAAGGCCGATCAAAAAGTGGCGGATATTAGAGGCGCGCAAAGGGAGCTCCCGCAAAGGCCTGATTCTTTCACACCGTTGGATGTCAAAGCTGGGGAAGAAGCAGCTTGATTGGAAGCGCGCGAGTGCCAAAAAGCAGCGCCCCGAGCGATTCGGGGCGCGTCGAGAGTCGATGCGCCAGGCCATGCGGCGCGAATGTATGATTACTTCTTTTCGTACCACTGGGCGTTTATCGCTGTAAATTTCTGCCACTTTTCCGGCAGATCTTCGAGCGCGAAGATGGCGGTAACGGGGCACACAGGCACGCAAGCGCCGCAATCGATGCATTCGACCGGATGGATGTACAACATCGTTTCGGACTGGAAGGTCGCCTCGTCCTTCCGCGGATGGATACAATCCACGGGGCAGACATCGACACAAGCGGTGTCCTTCGTGTTGATACAGGGTTCGGCAATCACGTAGGCCATGCAAGATCTCCTTTGATGAAGGCAGCGGGCCGGACCTGCTCAGCACAACCGGCGGAAGACAACCCGACTCAGGCACTGCCAGGTCACAAGTACCTGCATCTAATTCTACGGGGGTTGTCCAAGATTCTCAACCCGTCCAAACGCGCTAAAATAGGGACCTGAGGAGTGGGCATGAAAATCAGGGCTGCGTTTATTGCGCTCGTGGTATCGGCGGGAATCGCGCTGGCGGCCGCGCAGACCCACGCCCCGAAGGATCCCGAGCTCATTGATGCCCAGGGGTACCAGAAGATTTTGCAACAATACAAAGGCAAGCCGCTGCTGGTGACTTTCTGGGCCACCTGGTGCGAACCCTGCCGCGACGAGTATCCCATGCTCAATGAGCTCGCCAGGCAGTACGCTCCCAAAGGCTTGCAGGTCGTGGGCGTTAATTTCGACCAGGATGGCGACCTCATCCTGATGCGGCGGTTCCTGGCCCGCAATAAGCCCATCTTCCCGAACTTCCGCAAGAAGAAGGGTGAAGAAGATGCCTTCTCGCAGGCCGTAATGCCGGGCTATAACGGCTCGCTCCCTGCTACTTTTTTTTATGCGAAGGATGGCAGGCAGGCCGGGCATGTCTTCGGCGCCGGAGATCACGACACCTTCGATGCCGCGATCCGCAGCCTGCTATCCAAGTAAGCGAAAAGCGGGCGCGAGAAAACATTTAGAAAATAGTCGTATAGTCGTTCCTTAGCGCGATAGAAAGACTAGACGGAGGCAGAGATGCTCGATCTGAAAGGCAACAAGATTACTTATTTCGGCCACAGCACTTTTGGGATTACCACGCCCAGCGGCCAGTTCGCGCTCATTGACCCCTGGCTTAACACGAACCCGAAATGCCCGGAAACCCTCAAGAAGCTCCCGCGCCTGGACGCCATCTTTCTCACCCATGCGCACAGCGATCACATGGGCGATCTTCTGGCGCTGGGCAAACAATTCAAACCCAAGATCGTCGTTAACTTTGAAACGTATCTCTATCTCGATTCCAAAGGACTGGGCGGTCAATGCCTCCCGGGAAATAAGGGGGGCACCCAGGAAGTCGGCGACTTCAAGGTCACGATGACCCACGCCTTCCACTCCAATTCGATTGATGAAAAGGGGCAGAGACTCTATGCCGGGGAACCCGCCGGCTTCATCGTGAATCTCCCCGGTGGCGTGACGCTCTATCACGCGGGAGATACCGCGGTCTTCGGAGACATGAAGCTGATCGCGGAAATCTATAAGCCGAAGCTGGCGTTTCTGCCCATCGGCGACGTCTTTACGATGGGTCCTCGCGAAGCCGCCTTCGCCATACGCTTGCTCGGCGTCAAGCACGTCATTCCCATGCACTACGCGACTTTTCCGACGCTGACCGGCACGCCGGAAGGATTGCGCGCCGAAACGAAGGACATCGCGGGCCTGGAAATCCACGCCATCAAGCCGGGGGAAACCCTAAGCTGAACCGCGCCACGCTCCAATGCGGATTTCAGACCAGGGCGCGGCGCCATGCACGGGTTGTCATCAAGAATGGTGAGACGGAGGACTTGATCTTCTGGGTTCAATCGAGACAGCGCTGTTTCGTCACCGCCAAGGCGCCCGCCTCAGAAGGCGGCCGCTACAATAGATGGCTCTTCGTAAGTAATTATTAGAGAAGAAAGCGAGTCAGGAGCGAAAGAAAATCCGCAGGAAGAATCCCAGATTGGCTGGGCGCTCCGCGAGCCGCCGCATGAAATACGGAAACCATTCAGTGCCATACGGGACGTAGATGCGCAGATGGTAGCCATCGCGCACGAGTTGGCGCTGCAGGTCCGTGCGCACCCCGTAGAGCATCTGAAACTCAAAATCGTCCTTGGCGATCTTCTTTTCCGCCGCCCACCGGATGGTTGCCGCGATCATGCGGGGATCGTGCGTGGCGATCCCGTGATAGAAACCGCTGGAAAGCAGCAGGCGCATCAGGTGGAGGTAATTCGCGTCCACATCGACTTTGCGGGGATAGGCCACCTCGATCAACTCCTTGTACGCGCCCTTGCACAGGCGAATGCGGCAGCCATAAGACAGCAGGTCGCGAATGTCGCTTTCACTGCGGTAGAGATAAGACTGGATCACCGCACCCACGGCGGGCGATTGCGCGCGCACGCGTTTCACCAGCTCCACGGTCCGCTGGGTGTACACGGAGCTTTCCATATCAATGCGCAGAAAGCTTTCATAAGCCGCGGCGCGCTCCGCAATCGAAAGCACCAGGCCTTCGCAAAATTCCACGCTGAGGTCCAGCCCGAGTTGCGTCAATTTGCACGAGACGTTAGCGTTCAACTTCTCCTCGGTGATGCGGTCATAAATCTTCAAATAGGTGTCGCGCGCCTTTTGGGCATCCGCCGGGGTCGCCACGTTTTCCCCCAGGCAATCCAGCGTCACGGCGATTCCCGCGTGGTTGCACGCGCGCGCCGCTGCAATCGCCTCATCCAGCGTTTCGCCCGCAACAAATCGGAGCGCCATGCGTCGCAGTGTCGAGTTGGAAGTGACCCAGTGCGCGAAGGCCTTGCTTTCGGAGAGTTTGAGAAGAATCGTGCGGAGCATGGACAGTCTGATTATGCCCGTTGTTACCGGGCGAGGCCAGTGGCGAGCTAGTCTTTGTGCTCTTCCAGGAACTTTTCCGCGTCGATCGCCGCCATGCACCCGGAGCCCGCCGCGGTGACTGCCTGGCGGTAGCGGTGGTCCTGCACATCGCCAGCGATAAACACTCCTGGAACGCCGGTCAGGCTGCCGTGACGCGCGATCAGGTAGCCGTTCTCGTCCATCTCCAGCTTGCCGCGGAAGGCCATCGAATTGGGATCATGGCCGATGGCCACGAACACGCCATCCAGCGCGATTTCCCGCTTCTGTCCGGTTTGCGATTGATGCAAGAGCACGCCGTTCACCAGCCCCTCGGGAGAGAGAATTTCGTCCACTACATACGGAGTCACAAATTCGATCTTCCCGTTCGCCTTGGCGCGATCAATCATGATCTTCGAGGCGCGAAATTCATTCCGCCGGTGGATCAGGTACAACTTGCTGGCATAGCGAGATAGAAAATTCGCCTCTTCCATCGCGGAGTCTCCGCCGCCGACGACCGCAATGGGTTTGCCACGGAAGAAATAACCGTCACAGGTGGCGCAGGTGGAAAGTCCCCGGCCGATCAGCTCCTTCTCGCCTTTTAGCCCAAGCAGTCGCGCCGAGGCGCCCGCGGCCACAATCAGTGATTTCGTTTCGTAGACCTCATTGCCCACCTTGATTTTGAACGGCCGGCTTGTGAGATCGACTTCGTTGACCGTGCCCGCTTTGAACTGCGCCCCGAACTTCTGCGCTTGCTTGCGCATATTCTCGATCAATTCCGGGCCCAGAATGCCGTCGGGAAAGCCGGGGAAATTCTCCACATGAGTGGTGAGGGAGAGCTGCCCGCCGGGTTCGTGCCCTTCCAGAACGAGCGGGCTCAGATTGGCGCGCGCGGCGTAGATGGCCGCGGTCAACCCGGCACAGCCACTTCCGATAATGACGACCTTGTGCATGAGTATGGCTCCGCAGATTGGATTCTCAATGGGGTCCCGGAGGTACAGAGCGAACGATGATTGTAACATTCTCACGCAAACAGGAAAGTGCAGGTATGGAAAGTGCGCAACCGCGGATTGTTGACGCTGACTGGGGCCGGGCGCAGGATTTAAGCAAGGTCACGTCCATCCGGGAATATACGCTTTTCAGGGGGCATGCGATGGAGAAACAGATAGCCGTGGTCAGCTATTGGCTGGGTATCGTGTGCGCTCTGCTCACGATTGTCTTTCGCGCGCTGGCGGCCATTGGCATCTGGCCAAACCTCGTACCCGCCGAAGGCGCGCCCATTTCCTATTACACCTTTTTGCGCGGCGGCGTTCTGCTATTCCTCGTATCGATTGCCTCGCGCCAGGTCAGCGAGTGGCATACCGGCAAGTCCTGACACAGAGCAGCCAATTTGGCGAAGCTTCCGCGCATATACCGATAGACAGCATACGGGGCATCTATCTACAGTTGAAGCTCGATTCCCGCATCTAGCGAGGAGGCTGCCGTATGGATCCGCGTTATCCCATCGGAAAATTTGAGCTACCCAAAGATGTGACGCCGGCGTTGCGGCAGGCGGCGATCGTCGATATCGCCGCCACACCCGCCAAAGTCCGGGCCGCGGTTGCGGGACTTAGCGACGCGCAACTTGATACTCCTTATCGCGAAGGCGGCTGGACCGTTCGCCAGGTGGTTCACCACATCGCGGACAGCCATATGAACGCCTACGTGCGATGCCGCCTGGCGCTCACGGAGACCCAGCCGACCATGAAGCCCTACGAACAAGAAGCATGGGCCAATCTTGAGGATGCGCGGAGCGCTCCAGTGGAAGTTTCCCTGAAACTCATCGAACCCCTCCACGAACGCTGGGTGCGTTTGTTGCGCTCCGTGAAGGCGGAGGATTATGCGCGCACCTTGCTGCATCCGGAACACGGCGTCAAAAATCTGGACTGGCTGTTGTTCATTTATTGCTGGCACGGGAAACATCACACCGCGCACATCACGCGGCTCCGTGAGCAGAAGGGCTGGTAAACCTGAGATCCGAAGTTGCGGAGGGATTCCTCCGCTCCGGGACGGCCAGAACCGCCGTCCCTCCGGTCGGAATGACAATTCTTGGGAGTTGGATGATGTGGGAAAATCCAGCCTTGGCAAAGTTGGATTTTCTTACGACAATCGATCGAAGCTAAGCAAGATGGGCTCGCCTGCAAATGGTCAATCCCGGATTTCAGGGTAAATCCCCTCCGGCAGGGTAGCCGAAGCGGGAGCGCGTCGTGTACGATGGGTCCGTAGGCTTAGGCAAAGGAGAACAGATGGCGCGAGCGGCAGGAACCTATGCAGTTTTCGAGACATCGCTGGGCAATATCGTTTGCCGGCTGTTTGACAAGGAAGCTCCCAAGACGATCGAGAATTTCATCGGGTTGGCCGAGGGCACGAAGGAATTTGTCAACGCCAGCTCCGGCAAAAAAGAAAAACGCAATTACTATGACGGTCTGGTCTTCCACCGCGTGATTCCTCAGTTCATGATTCAGGGAGGATGCCCGCGGGGAGACGGCCGCGGCGGCCCCGGCTACAACTTTGCGGACGAGTTCCATCCATCGCTGCGCCATTCCAAGCCGGGCAAACTCTCCATGGCCAATTCCGGCCCCGGCACCAATGGCAGCCAGTTCTTCATCACCGTTGCTGCCACGCCGCACCTGGACAATCGCCACACCATCTTCGGTGAGGTCGTTGAAGGCCAGGATATCGCGGACAAAATCTCGAATGTGCCGCGCGATTCCATGGACCGCCCGCGCACGCCCGTGGTCATCCAGAAGTTGCGCATCGAACGCGTACCGTAGGACGCCTATGCTCTCTCCCGCGCGCCTCACGGAACTCATGGTGGAACTGGTGTTCCTGCTGCTGGGGACTCTCGTAGTGTGGTTGGGAGTCAGTGGGCGCATCTATTTCGATCGCTGGAGCGTTTCCTGGCTCGTCCTCAGCGTCGCCTTACTGGCCTGGGGCCTCCTGGCCCTTGCTCGGCCCGGGCAATGGCGGGCCCGCTGGCAAAAGTGGAACCGCGGACTCTCGCTGCTGCTTTTGGGTACAATCATGCTCGCGGCAACGCGTGTCCCCTTTCTGTGGGTCGGAAAATTACTGGCGCTTGCGGGTTTGGTGCTGATCCTCAGAGGCATTTTTGGTTCCATCCTGATTTTCCGTCAATCCTAGGTTTGTTTTCGCTATAATGCGGTGCCAGTGGTAGTCTTTCCCAAACCAGGGAATCCGCCCGAGGTACCAATTTGCGGTTTTTATCACTTCGATAAGGAGAATATTTGTGTTCAAAGAATTTAAAGAATTTGCCATGCGCGGCAGTGTTTTGGACCTTGCTGTCGGCGTGATTATTGGCGCGGCTTTTGGGAAGATCGTGGCCTCGCTGGTGGATGATATCCTCATGCCTCCGCTGGGGCGCCTGCTGGGCCATGTCGATTTTTCCAGTCTATATTTGAATCTCAGCGATAAGCACTTTGACACGCTCGCGGCCGCCAAGGCAGCGGGCGCTCCCACATTCAACTACGGGAACTTCATCAACACGATCATCAATTTTCTGATCGTGGCCTTCGCCATCTTCATGGTGGTGCGTTCCGTAAATCGCTGGATGCCGAAACCCGTGCCGCCCCCGCCGCTGGTCACGACGAAGGATTGCCCGCAGTGCGCCATGCCCATTCCCGTCTCGGCGAAAAAGTGCGGGCATTGCACCAGCGCGGTGTAGACTGGCATTCTCACGAGCCCCGGTTTATCCGAAATTCAAGTTCAGCAAAACATTTTCGCCCTAAGGCGATCCGAGGAGGATCGCCTTAGGACCTCAATATCTTATTGTGCGTGGTGCGTAAGTTGAGATCCTTGGGGGCGCCCCGACCAGGTCGGGGTAAATGCCCGGCGCGCCCTTCAGGATGACAGTGCGTTGCTGTGTCTAAGTGACCGGCGAAACTATCTCTCGTGAGAAATGCGAACCTGGATGACAGGAGGCTGCGCTGGTCGATGAGCGAGCGAAATTGCATCTCGCGGGAAAGCCCGGCTAGTTCTTCGGCGGGGGCTTCTTCAGGTTGGATTCCAGGAGGGCGCGCAGCCGCGTCAGGATCTCTTCTTCATGCCCTTCCTCCAGCTCTTTCTGGACTTCTTCGAGCGCGAAGTGGACCACATCATGGTGGTGGAATTCCAGCGGCGCGATGGATTCGCTGAATCGCAGCCACAGCCGGTGCAACAGGTTCACTTCATTCGCCGTCAGGTTCGGCGCATGCGGGCCCAGCACCTTGTACACCTTGTCGCCATTGGCAAGATGAATTTCCAGGTTGAACTGCGGCTTGGGATCGCCCAATTTTTCCCAGGCATCCCCAATCAGCCGGGCCTGCTCTTCCGTTGATTCCTTCGGCGAATGGCCCAGCACAATAGTGCTGGATTGCAGCGAAGACGCCGCGCGCAGGATGCCGTCCCACAGGTCGCTGGCCGCCACCACCGCGAGGCGCACCGTCTTGCCACGCTTCTCCGCGATGGAAAGAGCTTGCGAAAACAACTGCTGCTCGATGCTTCCAAAAAGCTGTTCAGCTTCCAGATCGTATTCGCCCGATGCGGACCGCCGTAACAATCGCACGTGCAACACGACAACGTCGCGACGTCCGGGTTTCACCCGTTCCAGCACATTGCCCAAATGGTAGAGCGCGTGGATATTGCTGACCGGCACCAGGATGTTCCCCGCGCGCGCGCCCACCGATTCCGGGGTAAGCTCGCTTTCCATGGCCAAGTGAAACTGGTCCATCTCCACATGCTGCGCGCTGCCTCGCGCGCGGCGCGTGTATCTCTCTGACGCCGTAAACACGATGAACAGGAATATGGAGAACGTCACACCTGCAACTGTCGCTTCCGGTTTCGTGAACAGATTCACGACCGCGATTGCCAGTAGCGTGAGCGTGATCAAACTCAGCCCCACGGGAATCTCCAGCCCGAAGATCCGGAAGTTCAAGGGCACGCGGTATTCGCGGTCGCCCGGGTGCGTATAGCGCAACACCAGCACCGCCAGCCCCTTCATGGCAAAGCTCCAGATCACGCCAAACGCATAAAGGTTTGCCAAGAAGGTGACTCGGCCCCGGCTGATGATGATCGTCAGGATCTGGAGGGCTGCGATGACATTGATGATGCGGTGGGAGGTGCCGAATTTCCGGTGCGGCTGCCGGAACCAGTCCGCCAGCACGCCATCTTCCGACACGCGATTCAGCACGCCGTTGGAGCCCACAATCGCCGTATTCACCGCTCCCGCCAATATCAGCGTCCCGACCACAACGACAAACCCGTGGAAGACCAGCCGTAACAGGAACGGGCCTTCCAGGTTCATGGCCAGCCCGCCGATCAGGTTCTCCAGGAAATGCTGCCGCTGCGCGTCTGGGATGATCATCACCGCGAAAAACGACACCAGCGACGTGAACACCAGGCTGTAAATGAAGATCACCAGCCCCGTCTTCTTCAGGTTTGGCAGTTTCGGATGCTCGATTTCCCGGTACACCTGCGCCAGCGACTCTTCGCCGCTCATCGCCAGCACCGAATGCCCCAACCCTACGAAAATCGCAATCATCGCGGCCATGTGGGCAAATTTCATGCCATAGAGCCAGCCCATGGCGTTGGGACCCAGCTTGATGTTTTGAGGAGTGGGGATCGGCGGCAATGCCGGGTGCCGGATCAGCACGGTGTACACGCACCAACTGATCAGGATCACGACCATCACCGTCGTGATCTGCATGATGCGCATGGCCTTCTGGCTGGATTCGTGTACGCCCTTGACGTTGTACCACCAGAAATAGACCGTGCACATGATGGCGAAGCACGCCGCGCCTATACCCGCCGAGATGTGCAAGCCGACGTGGAGGTAATCGGAGGTTTCGTTGATTAGCCCGACGATGTACTGCCCTGCGGACACGCCGCTGATCGGGCCCGTCAGGATGTAGTCGAACATCAGGGCGGAGACGCTGAACTTTGCCAGCGTGCCTCCCATGGCCTCTTTGACCACGCGGTACACGCCGCCGCGCACGAACATGCTGCAGCTTTCGACGTAGATCGCGCGCACGCAATAGGAAAACAGCATGATGCCGAGGATGAACCACGGCGCGGCCTTGCCGATGTAGCCCTCGGCTTCGCCACCGGCATAGTAGGCCGAGGAAGCGAGGTCGTTTAAGACGATGGCTGCCGCGCGCCAGAAGGAGATAAAGCTCAGCAGCGCGGTGGTGGCAACCAGAACACGCGGAATTCCATTACCCAGGCGGCTCTGGGCAGCCGGGTTGTTGGGAGAGCTACTCATTATTTAGAAGGACTGTCGACCTGCGTCGCCTATGCTCGCACCTTTTCTAAATCAAGTCTAGCTGGCGAAGTTCAGAGTGGTGGGACAGTTTCCGATTAATCGGGAAGAATCCATTTTGAACACTCGTACCCACTCCGACGGCACCCGACCAGTCTGGTTGCAGCGGGCGTCGAGTTCTGCGCGAAGCCCGGCGCCGTACGGCACGACGATATAGCCAGTCTGCCGATCACCAACCATCAGGCAGTCTTTCCGCTCGGCCAAGCAAAGGGCCACCAGCAGACACAGGCAAGCATCCAGACCGTCCTGATCACTCTTGCGCGGCGAAGTGTTCTGGACAGCGTTGATCCACCGAACGATGTCCATGAGTCCGCGTTTATGGAACGCGCCTGACGCCTTTTTACAGATGTGCTGCCAGTCCGAGGTCGAAAAGGTCTTTTTCCGCTGCGGGTTGTACTTGGGCAGGCGACCCGTAGCGCGTGAATCTGGCAGCATGCAGCCGAGTGCAATCATCGCTAGCACCGGGTAGGTCTCAAACACCCGCGTGCCCGCGACTGGCTCCAGTGGATCTGCCGGGCCGCCGAACCGAGTCAGAAACGGCCACACCGGTGCCTTCTTGCCGAACATCTTCTGCCTGGCGGTGTTGGCCGGTTGCATCCCGCCGTGCCGACGGCTGACCGGCGACCCAACAATGTTCTCGACAGGCCGCTGGCCCGTAGCGTTCTTAACGATGGTCGGTTGGTCGAGCAGTACGATTGTCGCCGTCGGCACCTGCTCGGCTTGCCACTTGAGAATGAGGCCTTCAGCTTCGCGGTAGTTTACGATCTGGGGCGCACCGAGACCGTGAAACGTCCCGTCATCAAAGTGGATCACCCCGACGAGCGCACCGGAATTGGTGGAGGTCCACGCGGAATCGAACCCGACGAGCAGAGTGGTCATCGCTGGGACTCCTACCACTGGCTCCACGAAATACCTCGCACTTTAAATGCGAGAATATCACAAATAAGAAGGCTGACTGTGTGCCTCGATTCGCCGCTAAGGCACGAGAAGAGAACTCTGCCAGCCGTTCACACGTCTTTCTGATCCCGCCTGCCAACTGCCGGAACATCGGCTACTCGGAAAGTATCATTGGCGTGTAGGCTGTTCAGCCAGGCCCACGGCCACTTTGACGTATGGTCGCACAATCGGAAATTGACCCGATAGCCGGTCCCCGGGAAGCTTTGCATGAAACGCGGTGCCACGGGCTGCTGGATTTCTGCGGGCGCGTGAGTCATGATTTGGCAGAGTAGCATTCTTCACCGACGGCGAATTATGAGCGCACCATTATCCAGGTCTTGGGCGGCTTGTGTGGGCTTGCTTCTTCTGGCTTGTGACACGGCGAGAGGGCAAGCGAACGCATCTTCCGCACTTGCAAAAGACACCATCCAGATTGTCGCCCATTTCCGGAAGACTATCGTCTTGATAAACGGCGTGGGGGCGCTGGACCCCAATCGTGCCATCGCGTACTTGAATCTGGGAGACGCGTATTTGCAGGTGGGGAAAAAGAGCGAGGCTCGGCAGGCCTATGAGAAATATTTGCAATTGCAGCCGAATTCGAAGGCTGCTGCCGGTGTGCAGGAAAAATTGAAGGGCTTGGAACAACCGATCAATTAAGCCTGGAATCCAAAGTTGAAGAGGGATTCCTCCACTCCGGGACGGCCAAAACCGCCGTCCCTCCGGTCGGAATGACAATTTTTGTGTAGTGGAGGATGGGGGAGAAATCCAGCTTCGGATTTCAGTTTAAGTGGTGGCGCTGCGAAATTCCCTGGCGCAATCCGCGCAGGGGCACATCAAGCGCAGATAGTCGTAGCTGAAAATCCCCGTCGAGTGGCCGTCAGTGAAGTTGATCTGGATGGCGTAATTGCCCACCTGCGTCGCCGACTGCGCGCGCGGCTTGGGCTTGAACATCGGCAACACGGCCGAGGGCGCGGGATTGCTCCCCGCAAAGGTCTGTTTCTTTCCGCGCTCGTCGTTACACGTGGCGCACGGACAATTGTCCCGCAGATAGGGAAAATCGAAGTGGCTCTCGTGGCCGTCAGCCCACGTGATGTCCACACCCGCGCCGGTCTTCACGTGAATTTTCACGGCCGTGGGTTTTTTGCGCGGGTCGAGTGGTATGGGCATGGGGGAAGAGTTGTCAGGTCACAGTTGTCAGTTATCAGTTGTCAGTTGTCAGTTTTCAGTTAACAGTCTACTGCCAGAACCCTTTGTCCCGAAATCCAAATCCGGGGAGGGATTCCTCCACTCCGGGACGGCCAAAAGCGCCGTCCCTCCGGTCGGAAT
>PMES01000078.1 GCA_003154775.1 Acidobacteriota bacterium
GTTCGATTTCCTCGGATTCACCGGATTCTCCTTTCTGGCGAGCTACGTCTGGTCTCACGCAATCGATAATGTGGATCCCGATATTCCCAGCCAAAACCCCAACGATCCCAATTTCACCGGCGCGCAGGAGAAAGGCAACGCGATTTATGACCAGCGCAATCGCTTCGTGCTCAGCGGCTTCTATACAGCTCCCTGGAAATTCCGGGGCGGTGGCGTAGCGACTCTGGGCTCCGGTCTGCCGTACAACTTCACGACGGGAACTACAAATGGCGGCGACACGGGCGCCACGACGGATCGCCCAGTAGTCGACGGAGTTGTCGTTGGACGAAACGCCGGCCGGGGCCGTGCCATCTACAGTTTCGATCCGTTCATCGAGCGTCCCTTTGCCCTCGGCAGCGACAGAGTTCAGTTAGACCTCAGGGCCGAGGCTTTCAACGTTTTCAACCATGCTAACTTTGTGGGCTACGGTGGAACGTGGGGCAATGGAGCGGCTTCCGGCACCGGCTTCGGATTGCCGCTTGCCGGCATTACGAACCAGCTTCCGGCACGCTCGCTGCAGTTTTCGGCCAAGGTGACTTTCTGATCCTAGCGTTTGATAAGGTTGCGGCACAGAATCATGTTCCGTCTCTTTAAGAGTCGCGCAGATAGGCACAGTTTCGAAGTCTCGCGTCCCGGCGCGCGAGCCGCGCACGGCACAGCAGATCGCACAGGAGCTACACACGCTGCTGGATGCAACAGGTGTGCCCGGGCCATACGTTCTCGTTGGACCTCTCTGAAGACCGGCCGCAACGTCGTACACCTGCAAAATGAATGACTTGGCGAAAAGCTGAATTCGGATAGTTCCGATAAGATTCTTGCCATGATCGTGTCGCTCCGGCATCTCCTCGGATGGATGGTCAGCGCTTTCAGTTCCCGGGAGGAGCTCGTCCTTGAAAACCTGGCTCTCCGTCAGCAATTGCTGGCTCTGCACGCGCAACGACCTCGCCGTCGACTGACTGCCCTGCACAAGCTGTTCTGGGTTGTGTTGAGAACGTTCTGGTCCGGGTGGACCAAACCTCTCGTCTTGGTCACTCCTAGAACGGTCGTGAACTGGCATCGGGCGGGGTTTCGTTTGTATTGGACATGGGTCTCAAGAGTCAGACAAGTAGGAGGACGGAAGCGTGTCAGCAAAGAGGTTCGGGCCTTGATCTTCCGTATGGTTGCCGAGAATCCGACCTGGGGAGCGCCGCGCATTCACGGCGAACTGCTCAAGCTGGGTTTCGATCTCTCGGAAAGGAGTGTCTCGCGATGGATCCGGCGAGCCCCGAGAGATGCAGATCCTGTGAAGCGATGGCTGACGTTCCTCAGAAACCATCGTGAGGCAATTGTTGCGATGGACTTCTTCACCGTCCCAACGCTCACGTTTGGTGTTCTGTACTGCTTTTTCGTCATCGGCCACGACCGGCGTAAGATCCTGCACTTCAATGTGACGCGAAATCCCAATGCTCTTTGGGTTGTGCAGCAATTGCGAGAAGCATGGGCCTACAAACAGCCGCACAGATTCTTGCTATTCGACCGCGACGCAAAGTTTGGAGCCGATGTGGTTTCGGTTGTGAGGGACATGGGAAGCCAGCCAACTCGCACGGCCTTTCGCAGTCCGTGGCAGAACGGTGTTGCTGAGCGCTGGGTTGGAAGTTGCCGGCGCGATTTGCTTGACCACGTGATCATCCTGAATGAGCGGCATCTCAAACGGCTGATGTCTGCATACCTGCTCTATTACCACGAGGACCGGACTCATCTCGGACTCGCAAAGGACACGCCAGCAGGTCGGCCTACAGAAATTCGCTCTAAGGCTGAACACACGATTCAATCCTTTCCGAGACTCGGCGGCCTGCACCATCGTTATGCGGTGGCAGCGTAGACTCAAGAGCTATTTTTCTGAAGACCAAACTCTTTTTCTTGAAACCCGGCCGAGGCGCGGTTCACGTTTTCTACGAGCATCTTTCGCCGGTCGACGAATTAGCCTGCAATCCCAAACCGAAGAGCTTCTGCCAAGTAGAAAGAAATCCTTTTAATGCAGGGCGCAACGATTTGGCGAACTACACGTTTGAATCAGCGGCCCTTCCGGAAGCGTGAGGGATCGCGTGCCAGCGTGTTCGCGGCGCTGGAACGCAGCGCCCTGCGGCCGTTGCCTGCCGAGCGGTTCGACATGAGCCAGTGGTCGCGCGCTCGCGTGAACATCGACTACCACATCGCCTTCGATGGCAACTTCTACAGCGTGCCGTACACGCTGGTTCAGCAAGTGGTGGAGATCCGCTCCACGCCGGCAACGGTGGAGATTTTTCATAAAGGGCAGCGCGTGGCATCGCATCTCCGCGGCCGCACACGCGGCCAAGCCGAAGCATTGGTGGTTAAGATTATTGGATGGGGTTGTTGGAGTCGGCGGTCGCGCTTAAAAGGCAGACGCTCTATCCGTCTGAGCTATGTGGGATGCCGTCTATGGTTTCATTTTCCATTTGTTTTCCAATTAAGAGCCAGCTCAAAAGTACTAAGTGCCGCCGTTCCAGCGCGTTAGATTTAGCTTCTCGAACCTTGCCAAGGTTCAGGCGTGAGTTCGATTCTCATAGGCCGCTCCATTTTCTTCCGCAAATATCCTCAGCCCCCCGAAAAATCGCGCTGAACATTTGCGCGAATTCCCGCTATGATGCCCGCAATTGGGTCCTGCACTCGATGACTGTCTGCCGCATCGCTGTCGGGAGCACCCGGCGGCCGAAACTGAATGCCGTCAGGGAAGCTGGCGCACTCTTCAAGGAAATAATCGCTCCGAAGATGGATTTGGAGATTCAGGGCTATGAAGTGGAGAGTGGGGTCGGGCATACGCCGGCTTCGCGGGAGGAATTGATGCGCGGGGCGCGGCAAAGGGCGGAAGCCCTCGTGGAGCGGCTAAGGTCGTCGGGAGAGTCCGCGAACTATTTTGTGGGCCTGGAGGGCGGGCTGGATATAGCCGTGGAGAATGGCCGGCGATGTGTTCTGCTGGAGAGTTGGGCGTATGTAACGGATGGGCGGCGAGGGCATTTCGGGTGCTCGGGGAGCATTGAATTGCCCGAGGCGTTAGCCGAAGACGTGCTATCGAACGGCAGGGAACTTTCCGAGGCGATCGATCGTTTCGCGGGAGCGGTAGGGATTCGCGACGCGCAAGGGGCCTGGGGCGTGCTGTCGGGGGACCTGATCTCACGGCAAGAAGCGTTTCGAGTGGCAGTGGTGGCGGCGTTCGCGCCATTCTACAATCAGGGGATGTACGGGAAGGTGTCCGCGGCCGGATTGTGAAGCCGCGCAACGCGTGGCCCTGGGCCCGGGAATGAGGAGAAACGACGTGGACATTGTGAAAGGCAACATGGGCTGGATTGAAGTCGTGGTGGGACCGATGTTCTCCGGAAAGAGCGAAGAACTGATCCGGCGATTGCGGCGCGCGGAAATCGCCAGGCAGCGCGTGCAGATTTTCAAGCCGGCGATCGACTCGCGTTATACCGCGAACGAAATCGTCTCCCATTCCGGGCTGGGTATACCGTCCGACAATGTGAGCAAAGCCTCGGAGATCCTGGAGAAACTGCAGCCGCGCACGGAAGTTGTGGGTATCGATGAGGCGCAGTTCCTGGGGGATGAGGTCGTGGAAGTGTGCACGAAGCTGGCGAACCTTGGGAAGCGCGTGATCGTGGCGGGGTTGGATACGGACTATCGCGGCCGCCCCTTTGAACCCATGCCGCGGCTGCTGGCGGTGGCGGAGGAGATCACCAAGCTGCTGGCCATTTGCGTGCGCTGCGGGAATCCGGCGGTACACACGCAGCGGCTGGTGGATAGCGAAGAATTGATCGTGGTGGGGGCCACTGAGATGTACGAAGCGCGCTGCCGCCGCTGTTTTGAGCCGAATCCGGCGCAGGCCCGGAAGGAAACGGGCCCGGTAATATTGCCGCGCATCCGTGGCGCGGCAAATGGCGCGGCTTAAGATAAACTCGCCTCATACGTCATACGCAATCCATCTCTGTTTTTCAGGACATACATGCTCATCGAATCGAAAGCTCCAACACGCATAGACCTGGCCGGGGGCACGCTGGACATCTGGCCGCTGTACCTGTTTCATCCCGGAGCGGTGACGCTGAACGCGGCGATTTCGCGTTACGCGCATTGCGTGATTGAGACGCACGCGCCGGGGGATGAAAGCATCAAGCTGGTATCGCTGGACACCAAGCGCGCGGAAAGCTTTGCGTCGTTTGCAAAACTGGCGCGCGTGAAAAGGTTCCGGTTGCCGCTGCTGGCGGAGATCGTGAAGTTCTTTCGACCGGAAGGCGGATTCACCCTGACGACGAACTCGGAGGCTCCGGCCGGCGCGGGCATCGGGGGATCAAGCGCCATGGCGGTGTCCATTTGCGCGGCGCTGGACCGCTTCACGGGGGCGGGCCGCAGCAAGGTGGACTGGATTCACATCAGCCGCGACGCGGAGGCCATCGTCATCCACATCCCCACAGGCATGCAGGATCACTATCCGCCGGCGTTCGGCGGCGCGGCGGCCATTGAATTGATCCCCGGGGGCGAGCGCCGCATCGAGATCAACGTGAATCTGGACGAACTCGAACGCCGCCTGGTGGTGTGTTACACCGGCAAGCCGCGGCAATCGGCCATCAACAATTGGGGCGTGTTCAAGGCCCACATTGATAACAAGAAGTCGGTGGTGAATAACCTGGAGCGCATTTCGCAGATCGCGCAAAAGATGCGCGTGGCGCTGGAAGCAGGCAACTGGAGAGAGACGGGGAGGCTGATGCACGATGAGTGGACCTTCCGCCGCAGGAACCTGCCCACGATTTCCACGAAGACCATCGACCGGATCATCGAGAACTCCCGCCGCAAAGGCGCCCTGGCGGGTAAGGTGTGCGGCGCGGGTGGCGGCGGGTGTGTTGTGCTGCTGATTGAGCCGGATGCGCGGGAACGCGTGGAAAAGGCCGTCGCGGAGTCCGGCGGGGAGCTCTTGCCGATGCAGATAGACCGGCAGGGGGTCACCGTGGTAACGCAGTAGTTTTGTAAATCTGCTGCTATTCATCCGGCTTTCTGCATCATAAAATAGGGAACGGACACCCCGGCGGGTGGCACGATCCCTGGAGCCATGCACTACCTTTTAGCCATTGCGATTGCGCTGCTGTTCTTCGCGGATGCGGACGTGCCCAAGGTGATGACCCTGCGGAGCGAACCGGATGCCGCCGCGGAGAAATTTCCGCCGGGCGAGTCCATTCCCCTATGGCCCCTGGTTATGAGCAGCGCCGGGCAGGACCAGACGCAGAGCGCGCCCGCTTCCGGGAAGAAAAGCGCCACGCTCCAGGAAACCTCGAAGCTCGCGCTGATTCGCTACGTCTCCGGCGAATTTGCGAAAGCGCGCAAGCCGGTGCCGGGCGGCAAAGAGGGTTTCATCCTCTACACCGATAAGCCCATCAACCAAGAGAATCTGGATCATGCCGTGGCCACGCACGGCGCGGCGGTGAACACCGGAGACAACGCCCAGATCACCAATCTGGAATTCCGCGAGCACACCATCGTGGTGGACATCAATGGCGGGGGCCGGCCCAAGAGGCATTGGCGCGACCACATTCAGATTGGCATGGGCGGCTCACCGGCGCCGGTGGGGCAGCCTACCACCAGCACGGGGCAGGAGCCGGGACCACCGGGCATCCAGCCGGGAATGGGCGGCACGATCTACGTGCAATTCCCCAAGGCGGTGCCGGATCTCACTCCCGAGCAGTTGAAGCAAATCCTTGGGCCGTTCCTGGATTTTTCGAAAGAACGCTCCGCCGCGGTGCACTGGATTGACACGTTGCCGCCGGAAATGAAGAAGGCCATCACGGAGCGCCATGCGTTGCTGGGCATGGACCGCGAGGAAGTGGTGGCGGCCATCGGCAAGCCGGACCGCAAAGTGCGCGAGCGCGATGCCAATGGTAACGATACGGAAGACTGGATCTACGGGCATCCCCCGGACAAAACTGTTTTCGTGCGGTTTACGGGTGAACGCGTCACGGCCATCAAGCAATATCCGCAATAAGATAAATCCGGCGCCCAGAACAGGGAGCAATGGGCTGTGGAGCGGCGTAGGGTACCGACGCCGTCGTCTAGTCAGACGTGCCCCGCTACCTTCTGTCCGTATAAGACTCGCACTGAGTCAGATCGGATGGTGGCAGCAGATCCTTAACACGAAGTTTGAACCTTGGCTGCCGTTGGATTCGTTCGATGGCTGCGACAAGGCGTTCCTGTGTCCATGTATCGCCCAGCGGCGGTTCCACGAACTCTATGCCATCCTTTGACCTGACAAACTTGGCGTTATTCTGTATGTTGAAAATTCGGTGCGTGCCGTTTTGTGTTAAGAAGACAGCAAACACAAAGCCTTCGGAACGACCCGGCCCCAGGTACTCAACGACATAAAGAACTTTCTCTCCTGGGTAGGACTTCGCATCAAGCACGTATCCGAAGCTCAGCGCAGTTGCTTTTGAGGTCTCTAGATCCAGCCAATCCTGCCAGATGTGTTTCTTGGCGGCTAGACACTGGGCAGCTTCACGAAGGATCTTGGGGGCCTGTTCTTGGGCGCAAACGGTAGTACTCAGAAAGCTCAACAATAGTGATGCTAGGCAGGCGATTTTCATGACTTTTGTCCTGGATGGGCGGGTGGGGCAGAGGATTCTCTTGATTCATAAAGCATGAGCCACAAGGCGAGTATATCATTCACGCACGAAGCCTTGTTGGCAGCAGATGCAAACGCGGGTGCCGCACTTTTCGGTTTGTGAGCGTGCGGGTTTTGACTTTTCTCGGGTGACCGCCCCCCATTCCTAACACTCCTTGAGAGTTTGTTTCCGGCAGTATCTAGCCTGAGGAAGGGACATTCGCCGTAGTGAGGAACATTCGTCGATCAGAATGCGCATTTAGGGACGTGCGAGTAAAAGGTGCTTCGCTTCTTCGAGTGGCGGGTGGCCCAGAATCGTTCTGGAATTGGTTGACGTGGTGCACGAGGAGAGGATATCACTGTGGCAATTCTCGCGGAAGTATAGAGAGACGGGGTGCCCCAGGTTTGATTTTTTACCTGGGTCTTGGGGTTCGGAATGCCCAGCGGGTTGAAACGCTATTATGGCCAAGGTGATCTGCACTTTGTGACCTTCAGTTGTTATCACCGCTTGCCGTTGCTGGGGACAAAGAGTGCGCGCAACGTGTTTGTGCATGAGTTGGAGAAGGTTCGTAATGAGATGGGATTTCGACTCATTGGTTATGTAGTGATGCCAGAGCAAGTGCATCTGTTGATGAGTGAACCGCTGAAAGGAACGCCGTCGACGGTGCTGCAGAAGCTGAAGTTGCGTGTGTCGCTGAGAATGCGCAAAGCGAGCGGAGTTGACAACGCGGAGCAGTCCCAATTACCGCTTGAAGAGGAGGGAGTCCTGCCGAAGGCGTTCTGGCAGCCACGGTTTTACGATTTCAATGTCCGCACAATTGGGAAGAGGAAAGAGAAGCTGAATTACATGCACGCGAACCCAGTGGTTCGGGGATTGGTGGAACATCCGAAAGACTGGCCGTGGAGCAGTTGGTCGTTCTACATGAAGGAGGAAGCGGGACTGGTTTCGATTGATCTCGGGGAGTGAAGAAACGGTGAATTAGAGCGACCCCAAGACCCAGGTAAAAAATCGAACCTGGGGCACCCCCACAGGCGACGACGAGGAGTTAGAACAGGGAATGGAGGAAGCGGCTGTTTAGCCAGATGTGGGCCAGGAGGAGGAGCGTGATGGCCCCCATCAGGACGAAATGGATGCGCCGGACGAGGCCCGGAGGAGCCTGGCCCGGATGAGCACGCCATTCAGATAGGGAATGGCGATGACCGCGGCAAGCAATGCGGTGCTGAGCCAACCCCGTTGGCCGGTCGGGGAAAGAATGGCGAGTAGCGGCAATAGAGGGGGCATAGGGTAAGGCGATGCGCTACAATGGTAGCTGGAAAAGGGCTTAGGCGTGGAGTGAGAGGCTGAGCAAAGAAGCCGAATCCGCGAATCGTGCTGCATTTTGGTACAGAACAATCCCGAGCAGAGAGCAGTTCTAAGAATCAGTCAAGCCAGGATGCCAGAGGTTTTGGCAGATTGTTTGTGACCCAGGACACTTCGGTTCGCGTTGACTTTTCCTTACACTACTCCTAGCATTTTCTGTTCTACACACGGCGGCGTTCGCACTCGATTGGTCGCCGCAATCTACCCCCCACCGGAGGAAGCATGGCTATTAAGGTTGGAATCAACGGCTTCGGCCGCATCGGTCGCAATATCGTGCGCACAGCGCTGGATGACAAGGACATTCAGTTCGTAGCCGTGAACGACATCACGGATGCCAAGACCCTCGCGCACCTCTTGAAGTACGACTCGGTCCTTGGGAACCTCTCGCAAACCATCACCCACACGGACGACTCCATCAGCGTGGAAGGCAAGAGCTTTAAGGTATTTAAGGTAAAGGACCCCGCGGAAATCGACTGGGCCAGCGTGGGCGCGCAGATTGTGGTCGAGTCAACGGGTTTGTTCACCAAGGGTGCCGATGCCCGGAAGCACATCCGCGGGCCCGTGAAGAAGGTCATTATTACGGCGCCTGCCACGGATCCGGATGCCACGTTTGTGCTGGGTGTGAACGACAAGACTTATGACCCGGCGAAGCACCATGTGGTTTCGAACGCCTCGTGCACCACGAACTGCCTGGCACCAGTCGCGAAAGTCCTGCAGGACAACTTTAAGATCGTTTGCGGCACGATGACCACGATCCACTCGTATACGAACGACCAGCGACTGCTGGATTTGCCGCACAAAGACTTGCGGCGCGCGCGCGCAGCGGCTTTGAGCATGATTCCGAGCACGACGGGAGCAGCGAAGGCGCTGAAGTTGGTCATTCCGGAATTGGACGGCAAGCTGGACGGGTACTCGATGCGTGTACCCACGCCGAACGTGAGCGTGGTCGACCTCACCGTGTTTGTGGAGAAGCCGGCGACGAAGGACAGGGTGAATGCAGCGCTGAAGGCGGCGGCCGAGGGCCCGATGAAGGGAATTCTCGCGTACACGGAAGAAGAGCTGGTCTCCATCGACTTCCGCGGCAATCCCAATTCGTCCATCGTGGATGCGGGCTACACCAAGGTTGTCGGCGACAAGTGCATCAAGGTGCTGGCGTGGTACGACAACGAATGGGCCTACTCCTGCCGTGTGCGCGACCTGATCAAGCTGCTTGCTTCGAAGTTTTGAAGGCAGAGACTCGTGACTTGTGACCCGTGACTCGCGTGAGAGCGAGCCACGGGTTGCACTCCAGGTCCACATTGGCGGAAAGCTGTCCCCCCATGGCGCGCACTTCGAGGACGAGCGTGAGCCACTGGTTCAAAACTGGTTCCTGATCGCTGATAACTGATAACAGCTTACAGAAAGTGAATTCACCATGAACAAACTTACGATTCAAGACCTCGATCTCCGTGGCAAGCGCGTGTTCATTCGCGTGGATTTCAACGTGCCGCTGAAGGACGGCGTGGTCACGGATGACACGCGCATCCGCGAAACGCTGCCGACGCTGCGCCTGGCCATCCAAAAAGGCGGGCGGCTGGTGCTGGCATCGCATCTTGGGCGGCCCAAAGGGGGGCCGGAGCCGAAATACTCGCTCCTTCCCGCGGCCAAGAAGCTCGAGCAGTTGATCGAAAGGCCGGTGCGCTTTGCGTCGGATTGCGTGGGGCCTATTCCCGAATCGAAGAGCCGTAGCCTGGCCGAGGGCGACATCCTGCTGCTGGAAAACGTGCGCTTCCATCCCGAAGAAGAGAAAAACGACGAAGCGTTTTCCAAGCAACTTGCGGCGCTCTGCGACGGTGTATTCGTCTTAGATGCTTTCGGCTCGGCGCACCGCGCGCACGCTTCCGTCGTGGGCATCACGAAATTCGTGAAGCAGGCAGCGGCGGGGCTGCTGATGGAAAAAGAACTCGAGTATATCGGCAAGGCAATCAGCGATCCAGCGCGCCCGTTCGTGGCCATTCTTGGCGGGGCCAAGGTCAGCGACAAAATCGAAGTGGTCGAGAACCTGATGAAGATTGCCGACGCCATGCTGATCGGCGGCGGCATGGCCTACACCTTTTTGAAGGCGCAAGGATTGCCCATCGGCAAGTCGCTGGTGGAAGAAGACAAGATTGAGCTGGCCAAGAAAATCCTTGCCGATGCCAAGCAGAAGAACTTCAAGTTCCTGCTGCCCAGCGACAACGTGATCGCGCCGGAATTCAAGGCCGACTCTCCGGCAACAATCGTGGATGTTGCCGCGATGCCCGCGGACCAGATGGGTCTGGACATCGGCCCGAAAACGATCGCGGCGTACAAGGCGGAAATCGCGAAATCCGAGACCATCGTATGGAACGGCCCGATGGGCGTGTTTGAAATGCCCGCGTTCGCCAAGGGCACCCTGGAAATCGCCAAGGCCGTGGCCGCTGCCACAACGGGCGGCGCAATCTCCATAATTGGCGGGGGCGATTCCGTGGCGGCTGTGCATCAGTCTGGAGTGGCAAAACAGATTTCACACATTTCGACCGGAGGCGGCGCCTCGCTGGAGTATCTCGGCGGGCGCAAGCTGCCCGGCGTGGAGGCACTAACCAACAAATAGCTTCGATACACAGTGCGGCTTGGAGGGTTTATGACATTCAGTAGGAAAGAGGCCCGCGCGCGGTTGATCAGCAAAGCTGGAGAAATATTCCGGGATGTAATTACGGGACAGAGCGTCTCACAAGAAGTTGATCTGAGTGCTGTACTGGCGTTGAAGCACAATTGGGGAATGGTCGATTGGAAGAAGGTGAATCTCCATCAAGTCAATGGAGAGGGGATGTTCAAGGAAGTCCCTGCAGCTTCCTTTGGATTTGAGAATCTCGTGGCCCAGTGCGAATATCCACTTTTTTCGGTTCCGCGTTCGCCAGGGGAGCAAGCATGGGGTGGTTTCCGAGCTGATATTCTTTTCATTAGCAGACCCAAAGATACGCTGCTCTATGTGGAGAACAAAATCGGGGACACCATCAAAATGCATTACATTGAGGGAGTTCTGGAATTTCTTGATCTACAAACTCAATTTGATCGACCGTCGTTCGTCATACTCGCTGGCCGTGAATTTGTCGAACAAAAATGGTACGTGAGTGAGTTGATGTCAGTTCTAAAAGAAAACCGTGAATTACTGAAGAAAGTCGGAGCGTACATACTTTATTGGGAGGACATAATCAAATCATGCGGCGCCGCGTAATAGCAGGCAACTGGAAGATGTACAAGAATCAGGCGGAGACGCGAGCGTTTTTTGCCGCGTTCCTTCCGCTGGTGGCAGGAGTAAAAGACTGCGACATCGTCATCGCTCCGCCCTTTACGAATATTCCCGTCGCCGTGGAGGCCACCAAGGGCACCCAGATCGGCATTTCCGCGCAAGACGTTTTCTGGGAAAAGGAGGGCGCCTACACCGGGCAGGTTTCCACGGGCATGCTGGTGGAGGCGGGGTGCCGCTACACCATCATCGGCCACTCCGAGCGCCGCCAGTTCTTCGGCGAGACCAACGAAGCCGTGTTCAAGAAGACCAAAGCCGCTCTAGCTGCGGGGCTTACGCCCATCGTGTGCATCGGCGAAATGCTTGCCGACCGCGAGGCCGGCAATACCGAGCGGGTCTGCCAGAGCCAGTTCCTGGGAAGCGTGGGCGCGTTGACCCCCGAGGAATTCTCCCGTATTCTGATAGCTTACGAACCGGTCTGGGCCATTGGAACCGGCCGCACGGCAACGCCGGATATAGCTGCGGCAGTGCATAAGTTCGTACGCCAGTGTGCGGCGGAGAAGTTCACTGCCAGGCATGCTTCCGCGTTGCGGATTTTGTACGGCGGGAGCGTCAAACCTGACAATATTAAAGGGTTGATGGCGCAAGAGGAACTCGACGGCGCGCTTGTGGGTGGAGCGAGCCTGGACCCGAAGTCGTTCGCAAGCCTGGTGAAGGACTGGCCTCGGTAGAAGTTGGCTAGAGGCCGCCTTCAGACAACATAAGGAAGCCGCAGCAGCAGGCGGATGCGACGTTTAGTGGATTGAGGTGCGCGGAATGCCAGCTTGGATGAAGTGGACGATTGCATTGCTGATCGGTTTTGGGATCATCGCCGCCGGGTTTCACTTTTCGTGGGGCGGCTGGATTCTGAGGCCATTCTTTGTACTGAACTGCCTGGTGCTGATTATTGTGGTGCTGCTGCAAAGCGGCAAGGCGGCCGACCTGGCCGGAGCGTTCGGCGGGGCGGGCAGCCAGACGGCGTTTGGCCCGCGCGGGGCGGCATCCGTGCTATCGCAGGCCACAACGTGGTGCGCGGTCATGTTCATGGTGTGCGCGATGGCCATGGTGGTGCGGGTGGATCAGAATGTGTCGCAGGGGGGCCAGGGTGGCTCGATCCTGGAGAAGTATTCAAAGCCTGCGCCGAAGGCGGCGACACCGGCGGCTCCCGTGACACCGGCGCCAGCGACGCAGCAGCCTGCGGCACCCCAATCAACCACACCGCAACAACAGGCACCGGCGACACAGCCCAAGCGTTAGTATTCTTGGAGTGCGGCAGCCGGGTTGCCGCTTTTGCGCTCGATGTTATTGGCAAGGCAGGACGTTTCACCTGGAAATTGGGGTGTCAAAAGCGGGAGCAAGGCTCCCGCACTCCACAAGGTAGTCTGGCTACAATTTTGCTCCTCGCCTTGCCCCTTTTTTCGGGCGCGGCTACAATAAAGTCTCTTCCTCTGTGCGGTCGTGGCGGAACTGGCAGACGCACCAGCTTGAGGGGCTGGCGGTAGCAATACCGTGGTGGTTCGAATCCACTCGACCGCACCATCTCTTTTTCAAATGACGGTAATTCCGCAGAAGTCGTTGTTTCCCCAATAAAGCTCGATTCAGTTTGCGACGGAATCGCTTCCGCTTATGATTCGCCGTTTTCTTAATGGCATTTTTCGTTACGCGTGGAATTTTGGCGAGGCACAGGACTTCGCAAGCGCTCACGCAGGCGCGTGCATGGTCAGCGGCAGCCCTCATCCGAGGGGAGGGGCACCGCGCGCGCATCAGGGACTTCGACCAGCATCTCTCGGACGAACAACTGATCGAATACTTTTCCCCTAAGCATGTCCAAGAGTTCGCGGGAGCTAAGGCGGCTGCGCAGCTCCAGGCGTTGGCCGATCAACTGGAAGCCGGTTGTTCCGGTCGCGGCGAACGGCAGCCGGATGGCGAACAGGGGATACCGCGAGGCCAGCCAGTCGATGGTCGCGCTCCGGTCTTCAAGATACCCATGGATGTCGGCTCCTGGCAGGAGGAAGCGATAGCCTTCGTCGACAGCTCTGAAGTCACAGGGCACCCAGACCTGCTTGGCCCTGAGGTACTGCTGAGCGTCAGCGCTGTAGTGGCCGAGGGGGCCATCCAGCGGACGGAGAAAAGCTGCCAGGGACAGACACACCAGCAGCGCTGCGCAGGGGACGCTGGGACGCGTAAACTCGGGCACGAACAGTGCCAGGAGTACGAGCGTGGCAGTGACACACAGAAGCAGCCAGTAGGTCACCGGATACACTCGGGCACCTGCCAAACTGAATTGCAGTCGCAGGGACAAATAAGCCATCGTGGCAATGGCGGTCCCTGCGGCAAGGAGGCTGGCGACAAACACCTTGCGGTTGATCCGGTCCCAGTTGAGGGCACACAGGACCGCCAGGGCCGGCATGGCCGGCAGCAGATACCGGCTCGACCGCACGCTGGGAAAGCTGAACACGAGAAACAGAGTGACGACCCAGATCCAAAGAAGTTTCTCCGCTCCCCCCAATTGGTGCCGCCGTTTGTAGGCGACCCAACACAGCGCCACCACCGGGAACGCCAGCAAGCCGGCATTGACCGGATAGCCCAGTGCCAGCGCCCAGACGCTCGATCCTCCCCACAGGAGCTTCGTCAGGTAGCCAACGCCGTGCAGATCGAACTTCCCGAGGTTCTCTCTCAGGACGAATTCCCGCACGATGGCCATCGGGTCCGGATCTAGCAGAAACCATACGCTAAACACTGCGAGGGAGACCGTCGCCATAACGACGAGCTTCCCAGAATCTTTGGTCAGAAACGTCCCCATCCGGTACCCTCGATGATGCAAGTACCACCAGGAGAGGGCCAGGATTACTGGAATGACAAGCGCGAACGACTTGTAAAGGAGACCAACGCCGAGTCCGACGCCCAACAAGAGGGGCACGCGGACGCGCGACTCGAATGCGGCTGGCCGCCAGAACAGGAGGGCAAAGAACGGCAGGAAAATCCAGAAGGTCTCCGGCGCGTCGGTCAGAAAGGGGCGCCCGTACCGGTAGGTGCTGTAGAAAGAGAGGAAGGTCAGACACGCCACGCCTGCGGTCTCCAACCGGCCCGATACCCTCCACCCCAGCAGAAACACCAGCACCGCCGTGAGCAGGGTATAGATGACGCTCGGATACCGCAGGGACCACAGGTGCCAGTCCCTCCCCCACCGCGTGGAGGCGATCCCTTGCCAGAACAGAAGCGGCGGCTTCGTGTTCCGCATCTCGTGTAACTGCGACTGGAGGGGCAGCAGATGACCGCTGTCCGCCGTGAGACGCGTAATGTGCGCGTAAATGTATTCGTCGCCGTTCCTGGGAATGTGGCGACTGTCCAGGCCGTAGAAATAGGTGGCCACGGCGAGCAGAAGGCAAAGTCCGTACCAGACCCGGAGGCGGCGGTGCTCCCCAGGAATGTCTTGGCTGGCGGACAGTGGGCTGCGGGCAGCAGGAGCCAGGGCACCCTCCGGATTCGGCGAGCGAGCGATCACCTGCACTGGACGGAAGGTCCAGCCATCATTCACCAGAAAATAGAAGCCAGCGGCCAACGTGATCGTAGCCACGTTCGCGAGCCGGTTCCGGCTAACGCGCATCATCCTCCCCTCCGGCGGCCGCCCCGGCCGCGGTCCGCTACACGAGCATGCGCGAACCCACGCATTTCAAGCATAGTGCTGCAAAGGTGTTCTGAGAGCAAGGACCACTTCTTAGCTCTGGGGCTTGGCAAGCAAAAATAGAGTCAGTTCGCGCGTTCTGCCCGATAAAGGCTAGTTCTCTTTCGGGAGTTGTCCAAACGTGCAAACCGGACATGTCTAACAGTGTCGGCACTGTCAAATCTTTTTGAGCACACTTCTCCACCCGCACCCAAGAGTGGTCTTGCTCGTTTTCTTTGACCTCCGTCGTCCATCTGTCAATTGATCTGGCACAAAATCCAGGCTCCAGGCATGGTTCGCTTCCGTTGCCCGACGCCGGCGTTTCGGTGGCGTTACTAGCGGGTCGCAGTGTCAACCGGGATACTTGACGCTTGGCGTAGGGCGGGCTAGTTTCAGGATGAAGCACGTCAATCTGGTGATGGACCGAGCGATGAACACTAATTCCACGCCTCTGTTCCAAGGCGAACCGGACTATGGCGTCGCCGACATTCAAGCGAACCTGCGCAAGCTGGAGCGGCGCGACTTGTGGGTGTGGGGCAACGCCGCCATCATTATCCTCAGCCTGACCGCCGCGATCTTTTCTCTTTCCGTGTCGTTCTACCTGCGAGGGGAAAAGACCTTTTTCGGGTTGGACCTGAAGCTTGCGGTGCGCGCCCTGGTGGTGCTCGTTCTGATATTCACCGGCCAGATGATTTACCAGCATCTCCGCTTGCGCAAAATTCAGCGCGCGTTGGCCGAGCAGCAAATTCAAGCGGAGGTCTTCCGGCGGTTGGCGATGTTTGATCCTCTGACAGGCCTTTACAACCGGCGATTCGCGGAGCAGCGGCTGCGGTCAGAGGTTGCGCGGTCGGAACGCCGGGGATTGTCTCTAATCGTTGTGCTGGTGGACCTGAACGATTTCAAGCAGATCAACGATGAGCACGGCCACCTGGCGGGCGATCACGTGCTCAAGGAATTTGCGAAATACTTGAGCTGTTCCACGCGCGGTTCGGACCTGGCGGCGCGCTGGGGCGGGGATGAGTTCATTCTCCTGTTGCTGGATTGCGAGGTGAACCAGTTGTCGCTGATTCTCTCGCGGCTTGACGACTTGCAGATCGAGTTCCAGGGGAAAGTCCTGCCCGTTACGTTCTCCGTTGGCTGGAAAGCGTATGAGCCCGGCGATCAGTTCGACGAATTGATTAAAGAAGCGGACCGCCATCTGTACGAGCATAAGGCGGGGGCAAAAACACCGCGGGCGCCTGTGACCACGCCAGCGTAAAGAGCTTTCCTTCCCATAAAACATTCCTTCGGAACAAGCTCTTTCTTCGCCCAGGCGGATCGTCTGCTATTATTTTGGCATGGCCCTGCAACTGTCGGAAATTGAAGCGCGCGTGCTCGGCGCACTCGTCGAGAAAGAGATCACCACGCCGGAGTATTACCCGCTCTCGCTCAACGCGCTGCTGAACGCGTGCAATCAGAAATCAAATCGCGAGCCGGCGATGATGCTGGAGGAAAAAGCGGTGCGGCAGGCATTGCGCTCGCTTTCCGATCAGGCAGTGGCGCGCTCCGCCAGCGGTGATTCCCGCGTGGCGAAGTTCGAGCACCGGCTGAACGAGCTATACAATTTCCACCGCCACGAAATCGCGGTTTTGTGCGTGCTGCTGCTGCGCGGGCCGCAGACGCCGGGCGAGCTGCGCACGCGATGCGAACGGCTGTACGCATTTGAGGATCTGGATGCCGTGCATGCCGCGTTGAACCTCCTGATGCGCCGCGAGCCGCCGATGGCGAAGGTGCTGCCCCGGCAGCCGGGCACAAAGGAATCACGCTACATGCATCTGCTTTGCGGCGACGCCTTGCCCGCCGGTTCTCACGCGGCGTTGAGCGGAGCGGTAGCGGACCCGGCTGAAGTGGCGGGGCCGGCGGCGCGAACTCCTTCATCGGTGGATGGAGAGCGAATTGTGGAACTGGAAGCGGAAGTGTCGGAACTTAGAAGGGAACTCGAAACCCTGCGCCAGCAGTTCGCCAATTTCCAGAAGCAGTTTCAGTAGGAAGACCCGGGCCTCACTGTTTCCGAAAGACGCCTTGGACCACGGCGGCGCGGCCTCGGTGTAGGCGGCCTTCGTCCAAAACGACTTCCACCTCGAGCAATTCCAGCACTTCGGCCGTTGCAAAATCCTTTTGCAGGATTTCCGCAGTGTAGAGCAGTTCGGCTTGCTTCGGTCCACCGGAGGAGTGCTGTAGCTGCGCGGGAGTGAAGGCTTCGATGATCAGCAATCCGCCTGGTTTCAGGGCGGTTAACATCTGCGTATGAATTTGCGGACGAAGATCGGGCGGGAGATGCAGAAAGATGGAAGCGACAGCGTCAAAATCGCCAACCGGCCAATTCCATGTGGCAAGGTCGGCCTCTTCGATGGACATCGTGAGCCCAGCTGCTTGCGCCGATTTGCGGGCGCGCTCGACGCCCACGGGAGATACATCAACGGTGCTCACGCGAAAACCCTGCGCGGCGAGCCAGATGCCGTTGCGGCCGTAGCCATCGCCGGGAACAAGAATCTTGCAGCCGGGAATCAGGCGGCGAGACTGCGCGCGCAAATAAGCGTTAGGGTGTTCGCCGTAAACAGGCTCAGCTTGCGCGAAGCGTTCGTCCCACATTTTCTGCGGATTTGCCCACTTGTCGTCGGTCATGACTCCTCGCCTCAGTACGTCATAGTATTCCAGAACGGGCGAGGCCGCGCCCTCGGTGAAACAGGCACTCGGCTGATTTGGGATAAGGCGGCGCAACATGAAAGGTACTAAGACAGGTATAGTATAAAAGATCATGCTTAAGATTAGAAATCTTGCATGGCAGGCCCGAGCAATCTGGAAGCTTCTCGCTTCAATGTCCAAAGATGAATAGACCCTTGACGACTAGCCGATTCGGGTTTGGTCCCAGCAAGTTACTGAACCTTTGCCAGCATCTCGCCTGAAACCGATTCCATGGACAGCAGGCGTAATCAACTGGCCTGCGATGTCCGGAGGAGGGAATACGAGGCTGGAAGCACTTGAAGAGGTGCGCAAGAATTTCGACCGGTTTAAGGCCACGGGGAAGAAGCTCCCGCGACCTGGCACTAAGGTCCCGATTGAGTTCGCTGCTGGAGACCGTGTTAGCCGGCACCCGGAACTAGAAAAGGAATTCATCCGACAAGTTCTTGAGATCAATTGGGCGTGGATTTCTGACGAATCGTGCCTTGGGGACTTTCATGACGAGGAAACTGACGAAAGGCTTATGGACAGAATTCGCCGCATCTACGGAGTTGATGTTTCAGACATAGCGGGCGGGAACCTGGCCGACATTTTCGACAGAATCGCGAAACACAAGGTCACCGAAGACCTATCTAGGTGATATTTGCAACGGCAGGCGATTGCATCAGCTAAAACAACCGAGCCATAAACAGCGTTTATCGGAAACTTATCCTCGACCGGCAAGGCAGCTTTCTTGCAATTTGCGGGGCAGGCGGTAAGATACGAAGCTGGTTCAGGGCACCGCGGCGATCGAATCTGCTTCGAAAATGGTCACTTACGACGACGGCGGCGACACCTCCCCATCCAGCGGCTCGGGCTTCCTCTCGCGCTTGTTTTCCACGCATCACAAAACCATTGGCTTGCAATACTTGTGGCTGGCGCTGGCCAGCGTGCTGGTCGGCATGGTGCTTTCGGCATTGTTGCGGTTGCACGCCACCTGGCCGGATCGCGCCATACCTTTTCTTGCATCCATGGAAAGCACCCCGGAGCGGTTTGCGGCCATGCGCCTGCTGCACGGCTCGCTGATGGTCTTTTTTGTGCTGACGGCGGCGCCGCAGTTGGGCTTCGGAAATTACCTTCTGCCCCTGCAGATTGGCGCGGAGGAGATGGCGTTTCCGTCACTGAACCTGCTTTCGTTTTGGATGACGGTGGGCTCCTTGGTGGGAATGACCGCTTCTTTTTTCTTGCCGCTGGCAAATGGGATCAACGTGTGGCTTGCCAGCGCCTCGCTTTTTTCGCTGGCCGCGCTATTCAGCGCACTGAACTTTGCCACCACGACAATTGAAATGCGCGCGAAGGGCATGACCTTGCCGCGCATGCCGGTGACTGTGTGGGCGTGGTTCCTCAACGCGATTTTGAGCATGTTGGTTTTCAGCGTCTTGCTGGCGGGATGCGCCGCGGTTCTTTCGGACCGACTGCTCGGGTCGAATTTTTTCAGCGCGACTTCCTTCCTGGCCGCGCAGCCGCAGAATTTGGTGCGGCAAGGGAGCCTGCCGATCCTCTGGCAGCGGCTCTTCTGGTACTTTGCGCAAGCGGAAGTGTATGTGGCGATGCTGCCGTGCTTTGGCATCGTGACCCATCTGATCGCGACGTTTGCGCGCAAGCCGGTGTGGAAGGAGCGCCTAGTCGTGCTCGCGCTGTGCGGCGTGGGCCTGGTGGGATTTTGCGTGTGGGGCTATCACATGTTTGCCACCGGGCTGAATCCCTACGCGCCACTGGTTTTTTCGGTGCTGGCGGCTTCGCTGGGAATTCCGGCGGTGTTTTTGCTGGCCAGTTGGCTGGGGACGCTGTGGAATGGGCGCGTGCAGCTCAACACCGCGATGCTGTTCACGATCGGATTTATCTCGCTGTTCATCGCCGGCGGGTTTTCCGGAATGTTCCTGGCGCGGCACGACCTGGCGCGCGCAGCGGTCAGCGAGGAGTTTGTCATCGGCCACTTCCACCTGGTCATGGGCGTCGCAGCCACGTTCGCCATACTCGCAGCGCTATTTTTCTGGTTTCCGAAACTTTTTGGCTCTCGGCTGAACGAAGAGCTCGGGAAATTGCATTTCTGGATGACGTTTGCCGGGGTGTACGCCATTTTCATGCCATTGCACTGGGTGGGATTACTGACGCAGTCCCATGTGCTGGGAGAAGAGCAGCGAGCGGCAATTGCGTCGGCGGGGGCCTCGATTCGTACATTTGTGACGCTGGCAACCGTTTGCACCGTTTCCGCGCAAACACTCTTCGTCATCAACTTTCTGTACAGCCTGCTGCGTCGCGGACGAGCGCAAGAAAATAACCCTTGGCGAGCCACAACGCTCGAATGGAGTATCGCTTCGCCGGCCCCGGAGGGAAATTTCGGGGATGTGCCGCCGGTGGTCTACCGCGGCGCGTACGATTTTCACGGCGATTCTGATCTGGACTTTGTGCCGCAGCACCTCGCGCCCGAGTTGCCGGCTGGGAAGGCGCACTAACAGAAGGGAAGGAAGAGCATGCCGGGCACGACGACAGGGCAGGACCTTGATCTGGTAATCGGGAAGGGGAACGGCGGCGGAGGCGGCAAAACGCCGCCCGCGGGAGGAAACGGCGGCGGCGATGAAGGGAAGCGCGGCCGCAAAGGGCAGCCTTCGGCGTCAAAGTATTACGCCGGGGTGGCCATCGCCATTGTCGCCATCCTGATGTTTTTCATGGCGCTGGCCAGCGCGTTCCTGATTCGCAAGGGATCCGGTGAATGGGTGCCGGTGCGCATCCCGGGATTGTTGTGGGTGAATACCGCGATTTTATTGACGAGCAGCGCGACGCTGGAGATGGCACGCAAGCGCTTGGCAAATTCTGACCTAAGTGGTTTCAGAAGACTCTGGCGAGTAACCACAATTCTCGGCGTGCTGTTTTTGGTAGGGCAGTTGGTGGCGTGGCGAATCCTGGCCGGGCAGGGCATCTACCTGGCCACGAATCCCGCCAGCAGCTTCTTTTACATTTTCACGGGAGCGCACGCGTTGCACCTGCTTGGCGGCGTCTGCGCTTTGCTGTACGTGGCGTGGCGGAATTTCGATCAGGCTAAAGTGAGCCTGGGCGTGGCAGCGGAAGCGGTGTCTTACTACTGGCACTTTATGGACGCACTGTGGTTGTTCCTGCTGGCGCTGCTGTATCTGGGGAAGTAGCGCGCCGCAAGCGATTCAAAATCCAAAAAACAGCCATCAGGATGATTGGTTGAAGGCTTGGCGACTTGGGGCGCAACGATGCTGCGCCCCGAATTCAGCGCAGGCGTGCCGGCGGATCAGCGGAGGGCGGAAGCTGCGGCGGAGCCGGGGCAGTGCTCGCGGAAAGCTTTGCCGGTGCGGGTTGCGCGATGCCGACGCCGGAATTCCAATCCAGGTGGTTCTTGCCACAAGCGGGGCAGTAGCCTTTGCCAGTATCTTCGTCGCGCAGGCTGGCCAATTCGTAACAGCCACAGACGCAGTCACAGTAGCCGGTTTGCGAAGCGGTTTTGATGGGAATCAGGGCCATGGGGTCTCTCCAGCAAGAGATTACATGAGGAACGCGCCGTAGCAAAGCGGAAGGCCATTCCGAGTGCCACGGCGGCCAGGGAAAAGTTGCCGCGAACGAGTCTCTATATGTTTCTCAGATGCGCGAGCTTGAAAAAGGCGAAGCCACAGTCTCGCGGAGGTCCAGCCAGTTCTGCTCCGGAATGGTGTTGAACACTTCAACAATTTTGGGGTCAAACTGAGTTCCGGCACACCTGCGAATCTCTTCCCGCGCGTGGGACATTGGCAGCGCCTTGCGATAGGGGCGGTCGCTGATCATGGCATCGAGCGCGTCGGCGATCGAAAAGATACGCGCCCCAAGCGGAATCTGCTCGCCACGAAGGCCCCGAGGATAACCTGTGCCGTCAAAGAACTCCTGGTGGGCCAGGACGATTTCCGCGGCGTCCCGGAGAAACGGGATGTGCGTCAGCACGTCGTAGCCTTTTTGGCAGTGCGTGCGCATGATGGTTTTTTCATCATTGTCGAGCGGTCCAGGTTTGCTCAGGATGGAATCGGGAATAGCCATTTTGCCGATGTCGTGAAGAAAGGCGGCGCGCGCGAGTACCCGCAAGTAGGGAAGCGGCACGCCCACGGCCTTGGCAATGGAAATGGTGAAAGCGGTCACGCGCTGGCAATGGCCTTCGGTTTCCGCGTCTTTCAAGTCCAGCGCGCTTCCCAGAGCCTCCAGGGTATCGTCGTAGGATTGCTCGAGTTGCTGAATGGCCATCTGGAGTTGCGCGGTCTGTTCATTCACCTTCTGTTGCAGGTCGGTCTGGTAATTGCGGTTTTCCAGGACCAGGCGCCGGTGTTGCAGCGCGCGGCCTACCCCCAGAAAAAGCTGATCCTTTTCAAACGGCTTCAGAATGTAGTCGTAAGCGCCGCGGCGGATCGCTTCCAATGCCGTGGAGATATCGTGAATGGCCGTAACCATGATGACCGGGACTTCGGGGTCATGCTCGCGCATCCAACTGAGCAGCTTGATGCCGTCCATTTCCGGCATGATCATGTCGCTTAGAACGAGATCCGGCGTCTCCTTGCGGACCACTTCCTGCGCCGCCCTCCCGTTGCTTACGGCAGTGCAGCGGTAGCCTCGAGATTCGAGCATGGTCGATACAACCTCTCGAATCGCCTCTTCGTCGTCCACAACCAGGATGTTTTCGATGTCCACGATGGTTTTTCTCCCAAACAGCATTATACGGGACAGCACACCTCTATGTGGGGAGCCTTGCCCAGTAAGAAAATAGCGTGTTAGCGTCAAAGCAGGCGTGGTGTCCCTGCTTCCGCTCGTGAGCGCACGGCGCCATTCTCCATTTCTATACCCGCAACACCTAATGGGAGGGTCGGTCGTGGTGCCCAATCAAGGCCTCCAGGGAATTGCGTTCTTTGAAGCCACGGCATGCCTGACCCTGCTGGTGTTATTTGTTCACCTTCGCCGGGATAACCGCGCCATTTTCTACCGGCTTTGGTTGCTGGGGTGGATTTGCCTGACCCTGTCTTCCTTCAGCGAAATGGCCTTGCTGTTCAGGCCCAACCCGCTCTTGCGCGTGGCCACTTCTGGCGCCGGCGTCGCAGCGCTGATGCTTTTCCTGACGGCCATCGTACAGTTCACGCTCGGCAACAATCGCCTGCAGTGGCCGGTCTTGTGGTTATCGGCGCTATTCGCGCTGACGGCCTGCTATTACGAAAGCAAAGTCACCCGCTTCGGCGAAGTGCGCTGGGAAAGCGCGATCTTGGAGAGCGCCATTTGCCTGGCAACCGGGTGGCTGCTATGGCGCGCCGCGAGTGCTTCCGGCGGTCACGGCACTAAACTGCTAGCCGGTGCCTTCACGCTGCTGGGTTTGAACGGCCTCGACCGGCCCACGTGGACTCAGCAGGAGATGTACCTTCTCCGCTTTGCGTTCGACCATTTCCTGAACGCGAGCCTGGGCATTGGGATGATCGTGCTGCTTCTGGAGGCGGCGCGCGCGCGCTCCGAGGAAATCAGCAAGAAGATGCAGCAGTTCACCATGCTGACGGCCTCCAGCAGCCAGTCGGTCTCTCTTCAGGAATTGCTGCAAAAGGTTCTGTTGCAGATCACCACCAGCCTTAATACGAGTCACGGAATGCTGCGATTGCTGGAGGGCAAGGGCGATGCCGCGGAATTCGTGGCCCGCGCCTCGGTGGGTTTCAGCGAAAGTTTCCTGAAGCAGCATGAACGCCTCGATCTGCACGGCCCATGGATTCAGGAAGTCCTGCGGGAGAACTACCGTATCTCGCGCTTCGAGGAAGAAAAAGACGTCCAGAGCCGTCGTAAAATGGCGGAAGCAGGGATCACGCAGTTGATTACCGTGCCGCTTCGCGGCAACGAAGGCCCAATTGGCATCCTGAATATCGGTGCGCTGCCGGGCAAGCGTTTTCACGAGGACGAGCTCGCTTATCTCGTTAACGTCGCCAATTTCCTTGGAACCACCGTCGAAAACGTGAATCTCTTCGAGCAGGTCAAAACCGTCCAGCAGCAGTGGGCCTATACCTTCGATTCCATTGGCGACCCCATTGTTGTCCACGACCGGGCCGGCCGCATCGTGCGCGGGAATGCGCGCCTGGCGAATCTGCTGGGCCGGGAAAGTCCGGCGATGATCGGGCGTGCGGTCAGCGACCTCTTCAACCCGCGGGCGAGCGCCTTCGAGATGTGCCCCTATTGCGAGGGCGTTTCCGGTGAGGCGGACTCTCCGGACCCCTGGCTGCAGGGATTTTTTCTTGCCTCTAACTCGACGTTTACGGATCCTTCCGGCCGCAAGCTGGGAACGATTCATGTCCTTAAAGACATCACCGAGCGCAAGAAGGCCGAGGAGAAGTACAGCATGTTGGTGGCCAGCGTCCAGGAGGGCGTGTTCATCACCACCGCGCAAGGAAGATTCCTCGATTTCAACGACGCGCTGATGCGCATTATTGGCTATGAGGATCGCGATGAGCTCATGCAGTTGGACATTGCGCAGACCCTGTATGTGAATCCGACGGACCGCGAGCGTCTCCATAAGCTTTTGCAGGAGCACGGCGCGGTCAAGGACTTCGAATTTGAAATCCGCCGCAAGGATGGAGAAGTCCGGACCGTGAGCGAATCCTCCACGGCCGTGCGCGATGCCAAGGGCGACGTGACCGCCTTCCAGGGATTTGTCCTTGATATTACCGAGCGGCGCCGCGCCGAACAGGAAATCCGCCGGCGCAACCGCGAACTGGTCGTCCTGAACTCCATCGCGGAAACGCTGGTCGCTTCCCTTGACTTGAACGATTCCATTCACCGCATCCTCCGGCAGCTTCTGGAATTGTTCACGCTGGACGCTGCGGCGCTCTTCCTCTTTGAACGCGACGGCACCACCCTCCGCCGGGTCGCTTCCGTCGGTCATCGCTCCGAGTTCGCCCGCAGTTTTCCGGTTGTGACCATTCCGCCGGAGCTCATTCAACAAATTCGCGCCGTGCGCGCGACGTTTCTCTCCGCCCAGGGATTGCCGCTGCCCCCGGCCTTGCGGGAATTGCAGAAGAAGGAGGGGATCGAATCCGCCTACATCGTCACCCTGTGGTCCAAGGAGAAAATCATTGGCGGACTAACGGTGGCCTGCCGGGCGGTCCGCGACTTCACGCCAGCCGATATCAGCCTGTTGATCGCCGTGGGCAGCCAGGTTGCCAGCGCTGTCGAGCGTAGCGTCTTATACGACGAGACCCGCCAGGCTTACGAGAATCTTCGGCGCACCCAGGAACAACTGTTGCACAGTGAAAAGCTGGCCGCCGTGGGGCAGTTAATCTCCGGCGTGGCGCACGAATTGAACAACCCCCTCACCGCCATCCTGGGGTACAGCCAACTGCTGACCTCCAGCGGGCAGGTAGGGCCGCTGGCACTGGGCTATTCAGAGAAACTATACAAACAAGCCCAGCGTACCCACCGCATCGTGCAAAACCTGCTGAGCTTCGCGCGCCAGCACAAACCCGAACGCGTGCCCGTGCGCGTGAATGCCATTCTCCAAGACACGCTCGCGCTGCGGGACTATGACCTGCGCATGAGCCAGATCCGCGTGCATCTCGACCTCGCACCCGATCTCCCCGAGGCTCCGGCCGATCCACACCAGTTGCAACAGGTCTTTCTTAACCTCATCAATAACGCCGTGGACGCCATTCTGGAAAAAGGCGCGGAGGGTGACCTGTGGGTGAGGACAGGAGTAGAAGGCCGGCAACTCTTTATCGAATTCACGGATAGCGGGCCCGGCGTAAAGGACTCTTCACGCGTTTTCGACCCGTTCTACACGACCAAGCCCGTCGGGAAGGGCACCGGACTGGGACTCAGCATTTGCTATGGCATCATCACCGAACATGGCGGAACGGTTCGTGTGAAGAACAAGCCGCCACGCGGCGCCTCTTTCCGCATCGAGCTGCCGCTGCATCGTACTGGCGCCAAACGCCCCCCTGTCGGGCCGGATAAGCCCGCCACCGCCCGGAGCGGACGGATTCTTGTAGTTGATGCCAATGAGTCCGTGCTCGAGAGCGTGGCTGGCCTGTTGCGCTCCAGCGACTATACGGTGGAGACCGCGAAATCGTTGGCCGATGCGAGAGAGCTGTTCGCGAATGGTGGTTTTGACCTGGTCATTGCCGACTGGCAATTGGCAGCTCAAGAGACGGGACGGAACGCGCTGGATGCTCCGGACAGCGGAATGCCAGGCCTGGGCTCGCGGATTCTGTGGATGAGTTCTCTTGCTCTGGACAAGGACGGGAAGCCCGCGCTCGCAACGCTCGGCCCCGGCATCCTGCAGAAGCCCTTTCAAGCGACGGACTTGTTTGCGGCCGTGGATGCAAAACTACCGCATCCCGTCGTCACGCTCCTTCAGAATTGAAGCGAAGGCAAGACTTAAGGCAGAGCGCTCTCCGATCTGGGAAGTGGCCATCTCCAGCCGCAGCGCCATGCCACTGGTCATCTCCGAGAGAAGCCCAAACCCGCGCCAGGGTTCCAGTCCCAGGCGCAGCTTCCAGCGCAAGTAGCGGCAACCCAGGGCAAAGCGGAGATTCAGCCTGAAACGCTCGGCTTCGTCCAGTGCGACCATCTCAGGCGCCATTGCCGCTACCACCCGGGACGCTTCCAAGAGCTTCTCGTATTCCTCCTGCAGGCAATCCAGATAGAGCAGAGCAATGCGCCCGCGTTCAGAGCGAATACGCCTGCGAAGCGGGGCGAACCCTCGAGCGCGCAGAAACGCGGTGTCTTCGGGCTGCAAGGCCTGCAGGATTTGGGGGAGGCGGGAGTAGTGGTGCTCCTCGGACAATGCCGCCAAGACGTCAGTGATCGAAACCAGCCTGCGTTTTGGTGGCCGGATGGCCCAAGCGAGAGCGCCAAGCAGCAGTACTGCCAACAAGATGAACAGAATGATCGTGATGTTCATTAACGCTGGGCCCCCGAATTAAGAAGTTGATTGAGGTGTTCGTTCAGCAGGCGAAGGCGGACGTTAAGTTCGGAAGAAAGCTTTCCGTAAAGTTCCTTGGGCATGATGACAGGATCGCGGGCCGGGGCTGGGGCCGTTTCGGAATAAGCGCGAGCAGCTCCTGTCCAGATGAGCAGACTAGCCAGATATGTCAGGACCCCCAGAAAACTCCAGAGATTCAGATACCCAAGGAGCCATTTGTCGTAAAGGGAGTCGTTGATGACGCAGAAACATGAATACAAGCAGAATCCGATGCACAACGAGCGATCCAGGTGGTCCATAGGCAGGCCGTAATAGCGGGCAAAGAGCAACAGCGTTACAATCACGGCCGCGACAGCAAGTCCTACTCCGCGGTCCACGTTCAATGGCAATTTATACCAGTACTCTCTCGACAGCAGTGCTGCGTAAACCAAGACACCTCCGGTGGCCACGAGCAACACGCGCCGGCCCAGTGCCCAGATCCCGGAGAAAGGGAAAAGAACCCGCCGCGCCACCTCCACCACAGCCGCAAATCGCGCAGTTTCCATCACAAGTTGACTGAGCCAGAAGATGAGCCAAGCCCTGTAGCTTTGATAGCCCCAGATCCCGTACGTCGCCGCCATGAGGACGCTCTGCAGGATGGCACCCAGAATATAGGCGGAAAAAACAGGGTGCGAACGGAAGAGCTTACGCCGCACCAGGTAAACAAGAAGAATCAGCTCCGTTATCGTGGTCAGGGCCCACGCCAGATTGCGCAGGTTGAGCGTATCGGACATTGCAGAAAGGCTAGCATAACATAACTCGAAAGTAAATAGAGAAGCATTACCAGACTATTATGCTAGCCTTCCCGATATTAGAAAGCGCTTAGACGGTCCGACTGCCAATTGCCTTAGACGAGAATGGGATTGATCACG
>PMES01000024.1 GCA_003154775.1 Acidobacteriota bacterium
CTCGTGACGAACTTGGGCTAGTTCCCAGCAGTAAACAGTCCCCTTGGTGCCCGCGAGCTTATGGAGGGCTTGCAAGCGGAACCCATTTTGGGGTTGCTCATTCGCGCTGGCGATGCGTTCATAGTTCTTGGACATATCTGTGACTGGCCCAGAACCTCGCAAAAGGATGATAAACCCAGACGGAGAGTGGAGTAAGCGGAACCTGGAAGCTTCTCTGATGAGGCCCACGTGATCCCTGGTTGAGTCTTGGACCCACATATCCCATGGGACATGGATTAAGTGGCCTTCAAACAAAGTGGTTTGTCCAAATATTAGGTGCGAAAGCACGCCAACTGGTGCGGTCCAGAATTGGAGGAGAAGCCACGCCATCACGCCAACGAACAGAATGCCTAATGCGACAAGATTTGAGCGCTTGCATTTCATGTGTTCCACCCTCTGTTTCGAATCTCGTTCACGTGTCGGTAAACATCCAATGCTAAGAAGATGCAGCGCGCCGAAGGAACGTTCCGAGGCTGATTGGATGACTGCGTCGGCTCCTATTCCCAAGTAGACTTGGTAGCTGTTAGACGACCAAGGCTCGGAAAAAGGAGCCGAGCGATGATCATTATAGGTTGTGATTTTCACACACGCTACCAACAGATTGCCATGGCCAACGACGAAACAGGAGAGTTGCTTCTCGAGCGGCGCTTGGATCACCAGAGCGGCGAAGCGCATACGTTCTACCGGAATTTGCAAGGTCCGGTGCGCGTGGGTATCGAATCGACTGGTCCCATTCACTGGCGGGTGGCGCAGCCTTTGGCTTGAATTTGGGTTGCACACGGGCAGGATACCACTTTAGAAAATAACTGGGGAGTGATAAAAGGCAAAGGAGTGGGTGGCCTACCCTTTGCGGGTTGTGCAAAGGGTAGGCTCTTCCTCTTTGCTTTTATGCCGAAGAATCTCAGGCGCGTGACGGGGCGCGGCGATCTGCACTTCATTACCTTCTGCTGCTACCAGCGGCGCGCGTTGCTGGGGACGGTGCGGGCGCGAAATCTGGCGGTACAGATTTTGGGCGAAGTGCGGGCTAGGTACGGATTCGCGCTGGTGGGTTACGTGATCATGCCGGAGCATGTGCACCTACTGATGGGGGAATCGCGGACTGCGTCTCCGGCGACGGTGGTGCAGGTGTTCAAGCAGCGGGTGTCACGCCGGATGCGGGGGAAGGAAACGCGCGGAGGCGAGGCAACTGCTGTTGCGATTCAGCGAGGGTGAGGCCGAGTTGCGGCGGTTCTGGCAGCGGCGGTATTACGATTGCAATGTGTACACACGGGCGAAGCTGAGGGAGAAGTTGGAGTACATGCACGCGAACCCGGTGAAGGAAAAGCTGGTGGCGCACCCGCGCGAGTGGCCGTGGAGCAGTTGGTCGTCCTATGCGACAGGAGAGGGACTGCTGAAGATGGACGCAGGGTAGAGGAAGAGAAGCGGGGGAGGAGAGAAAGAGTGAAGAGCCAGAGCCCACCCTTTGCAGAAGGCGCAAAGGGTAGGCCACCCGAAGTTGCCTTAGCGCACTAAAGCTGCGCCACGCGGCTTAAAGTTTTAAGTTTTCAGTTATGAGTTTTAAGTTTCCGGACAAGAGAAGAGAGACCAAGGGCACGGCCGGCTACGGCTTATGCGATTTCCGCGGAATCGGGCGAAAAATCACGGCGGGCATACGAAGCGCGTTCGGCCAAGTGCTTTTCGCGCAGGTGGCGCTGTACGCGACGGCCCCACGATCTTACGAAGGTGTAATTCAGAGCGCCGCCAATGGCCGAGCTGGCCAAAGGCACCATACGCCCCACCCACTTCTCCGCGCTTTCTTCGCCGATGCGCACAGCCAGCCGGCCTGCCAGGCGCGGCGCCAGTTTCTCCACCATTTGCTTTTCCGCGAGGTCCTTGCTGAAGTCGATTCCGGCGGCCGCAGCCGCCGCCATCCACAATTCAATGCGCTGGTCGCTCCCTTTTTCTTCAAAGCCGTAAAGAAGGCAAAGGCGCTGAATCAATCGCAAGGTGATGACCGTCAGCAAGCTGGCGTCTGGCAGCAGCGTCATTATGCCACCCAGGCCAAATCCGGCTCCCTGAGCCAAAGCCAGGCGCTGCGCGTCATGGATCAGGCGATCGGCGATGGCGTCCAGCTTATCCAGGGGTACATCTTTCATGCGCCCGAAGTGGGGCACCCACAACTGGTGTTTCTGGGCCAAGTACTTACGGAAGTCCTCGGGGTCGATCTCGACGGAGCGCAGTCCCCGCAACATGCCAAAGCGCAGGAACCTCCCGAAGGTTCTCCCTGCGAGCGACTTGGGTAACCGCGCCATGGGCTTAAGCATCCTATGGCGTTTAGAGCCGGTCAAGGAGCGTTACGTTGCATGCAACGGACCGAGGGGACTATTGACCTGCTCGCGGCATCAGGACTGATGTCCTACTTGACGCGGAACGCGATTTAGGTAAACTGCGCTTTTCGATATGGCGACACTCGCTCCATGCATGCCCGCCGAAATCACTACGGACCTGGACTTTCCGCAGCGTGAAGCGGCCTTTTTCTATGGGCTTTTCCTGCGCGGGCATTCCGCGGAGAGGCTGCGGCAGGATATCGAAGTGCCCCCCGCGGTGTTGGCCAAGTGGCACCGGGAAGTGGAGCGCGAGCCGCACCTCCGGGATATGCTGAGCCGCATGGTGGAATACCGCCGGCACGTTTTGGCCATTTTCGATTTGCTGATCGGTTGTGAAGTGCAAAACCGCCGCGTCCAGTAGAACGTCCTCCCCGCGCGACCCTCGTTCAAGACTCCTTCCTCCCTTCGACGTGAATCCTCCCGCTGCGATTTCAGCATCGCAGGCAACTTACGGGCATCCTTGCCCCGTCTAACTAGAAACGGGGCCAAGTCTCTTCGAATGAACAAGATTACTGAATTGACGCCGTCTGTCCGTAGGATTAGAATCCAGAGGTCGTAAGGGTGTCTCAATGTCAAAGATTGTTCGGACCTTTTCCGCCTATCTAACGAGTTTCGCGTTTCTCGCCTTGCCTGTGTGCGCACAGCAGGTGCAACAACCTCAGGATCCCGGAGCGCAACTTCCTCCTGCAAATCAAAAGCTGACCAAAGAACAAAAGCAAAAAATGAGGAAGACCCTCAAGGAGTTGGAGGGTCCTTACCGGACCTGGCTGAACGAGGATGTCATCTACATCATCGCGCCGGAAGAGCGCAGCGCCTTTCTCCAGCTGGAAACGAACGAAGAACGCGAGCAGTTCATCGAACAATTCTGGTTGCGCCGCAGCAGCAACCCGGATCTGCCGGACAATGACTTCAAGGAAGAGCACTATCGCCGCATCGCGTACGCCAACGAGCATTTCGCTTCCGGCATTCCAGGATGGAAGACGGATCGCGGGCGCATCTACATCATCTGGGGCAAGCCCGACGAAATCGAATCACACCCCACCGGCGGCACCTGGGATCGCCCCCAAGACGAAGGTGGCGGGTCTACGACGACGTATCCGTGGGAAACATGGCGATACCGGTATCTGGAAGGGATTCAGGAAAACGTAGTGTTGGAGTTTGTGGATCCCAGCGGTTCGGGCGAATATCACATGACCATGGATCCGTCCGAGAAGGACGCCTTGACCAATGTTCCCAACGCCGGCCTGAGCGATTTGGAATCCATGGGCATGGCATCGAAAGCCGACCGGTTCAGCCGCTCCGATGGCACGACTCTTCCGACGACCATGGGCGGAACACCATCCAGCCTGAACGAGTTCACCCGGCTCGAACTCTACGCCAAGGTGCAGCGGCCGCCGGATGTAAAGTACAAGGACCTGGAAGCGCTGGTGACTTCGCGGATGGTGCGCGATCAGCTCCATTTCACGTATCGCACCGATTTCATGAAAGTAACGAGCGACACTGTTCTGGTGCCCGTCACGGTGCAGATTCCCAACCACCAACTGCAATTCAAATCCAAGGACGGTGTGCACTCCGCTTCGATGAACATTTTCGGGCGTGTCAGCACGCTGACCGGCCGCACCGTACAGACCTTTGAAGATTCCGTCAGCAAGGATTTTCCAGACTCGCTCTTCCAGCAGTCCGTGAAGCTTTCTTCCATTTATCAAAAGGCGCTGCCGTTGCGTCCCGGATTGTACCGCCTGGACCTGGTCATCAAGGACGTGGAAAGCGGCAATGTTGGCGTCGTGAACGCGCGCCTCGCTGTGCCCCGCTACGAGGATGAAAAGCTGGATGCCAGTACCTTGATTCTCGCGGACCAGATCGAGCATGTCCCTGCGAAGCAAATTGGCACGGGCCAGTTTGTTCTGGGTTCTTCCAAAGTGCGGCCGCGCCTGGACGGCGATTTCACCAACGCCGACAAGCTGGGCATCTATCTTCAGGTGTACAACCTGAAACCCGACGAGAAGACCCACAAGTCCAATGCCACTTTTGTGTACACCGTGAAGAAGGGCAACGAGCAGGTCATGCAGTTCAAGGAGACGTCGGAGGAAATGAAGCAGACTGGCGATCAGGTCACCATCGAACGCCTGCTCCCTCTAGCAACCCTGGCGCCGGGTAAGTATACTCTCGAGGTCAGCGCCACCGACGCAGTATCGCAAAACAGCATTTCGCGGTCGGCTGACTTTTCGATCAGGAACCCTTTGGAACCCAAGACTGCGGCGAACGCTACGCCGGGGAGGTAAACCGACGTGAAGCACGGCCCTCTCCTGTGCTTCGGAGTATTGTTAGCTTCCGCTATGGGTGTGAGCTGGGGCGCTCTTCCTGCAACGGCGCAAACTTCCCCGAAGCCTTCCTCTGGGACGGTGTCCGGCGTGGTGCGAGACTCCGCCGGCATTCCACAGCTTGGCGCAACCGTGGAAATGTTCTCGGAGGCGCCGGGCGTCCTTGTTGCGCGCCAGTTCCTGACAAATACGCAAGGCATTTTCAAGGGCGATAAACTCGCGCCGGGTTTCTATACGGTTCGCGTGACGCTGGCCGGATTCCTGCCCAGTCTTGAGAAGCACATCCGCATCTCCTCGAATCTGAGCACCGTGGTGCGCGTCCAGTTGGAATCCATGTTCGCGTCGGTCGAGCAACTCCGCCGGCCGCCCACCAACGGCGCTGCGGAGCCTGACGATTGGAAATGGGTATTGCGTTCCGCTCCGGGATTGCGCCCCGTACTCCAGTGGACTGAAGACAGCGCTCTCTCCGCTTCCACCATCGTGATGGAAACGAACACGTACGGTCCACACGGCCGCGTTGAACTCACCAACGGCGCGCGACGTCCCGGCTCCGTTTCCAGCGTTGGCGCCGCGCCAGGCACTTCTTTTGCCTACGATCAACCCATCGACCGTTACAATCGCATCGTCTTTGCAGGACAGGTCAGCTATGACCAGGACTCTCCCGCTGGCGGCCTTGCCGCGATTTGGCTGCCTACCGGCTCATCGGCTACGGGGCCGCAGAGCACCATCGTACTTCGCGAAGCAAAAATTGGGCCGGAGGGTCCGACCTTCCGGGGCGTGCGTCTCGATCAAAGTGGATCGCTGGCCTTTGGCGAGCGCTTCCTGTTGCGCGTTGGCGGCGAATATGTTCTTGTGGGCGCCGGCTCTCCCGCGTGGAGCGTGCGACCGCGCTTGAAGTTGGAATCCCGGCTTGCTGCCAACTGGTATTTGGATTTGATCTACGCCGCTCTGCCCAACAGTGGCGTCCCAAGTGACACCCTCGCTTCCGATCTCAGCGGTGCGAGCGCTCCCGGCAATTTGACCAACGCCCTCAATCAACTCGATACCTTCCCGGCACTGCTTTGGCGCAACGGCCGGCCCGTTCTGGAGAATGGCCAGCACGAAGAAATGGCTTTGGAACACAAGATGGGAAGCCGGGGCGTCCTCCAGGTGGCTGCCTTCCACGAGGACAATCGTGACGTCGCCCTTTACGGCCGCGGCATGGACCTGCCTTCCTCGGAGTTTATCCAGGATTACTACTCGAAAGGATTTGCTTACGACGGGGGATCCTCTTCGGACTGGGGCGCGCGCCTGGCCCTGCGGCAAAAGATCACCGACGACGTGGAATTCGCGACCGTCTATGCGTTCGCGGGTGCGCTCGTCCCTGCAAGTGAGGCCGACGGAGTGCTGCGCGAGGCACTCCGCACGATGCCGCGGCACTCTCTCGCCGCCAAGGTCAGCGCCAAGGTTCCCCGGTCGGGCAGCAGCCTCAGCGCTGGTTACAAGTGGGTGAGCGGCATGAGCGTGTCTCGCGTGGACCCCTACGGTGAGAGCATCTACCAGATCAACCCCTACCTGTACATCGGTATTCGCCAGCCTCTGCCGAAGTTTGCCCTGGGGCGTTGGGAAGCCAACGCAGAATGCGACAACCTGTTTGCGCAAGGCTATGTGCCCCTGAGCACACCGGAAGGTTCGGTGCTCCTGGTGCCCGCATTTCGAAGCTTCCGAGGGGGTTTGAGCCTGCAATTCTAGGTGCGTGTGAGCTTCTGAAAAGTTGTATTTGCCCTACCAGAAAGTGGAAGTCGCTTCGCCGGAACCCGCCCTGGCTTTGGAAGTGATTGAATCATAAGCACTTGATATGATGACAACCTACCAAAGATTGGAAGACGAGTTGCACACTAAATATTAGTGACGGAGTCTGTCAGCCGGCCTGAGCCATGAAGGAGAATCTAAGAGTAAGGGTAGGTGCGGTCGTCCTCGCGCTGGCGACGCTGGCGGCGGTGACCTATGGCTGGCTTAATTTCCGGCAACGCTCCGAGTTTGATCTGGTGGATGACGGGGTAGCCTGGTCGGACAGTGCGGCAGGTATCGAAGCATGGCGCGTGGCTCCCGATTCTCCCGCGGCGGGCGCAGGCATCCGCCCCGGTGATCTTCTCCTGACCATCAACGATTCTGCCGTTCCTAACGCGGCGCACGTGGCGCGACGCCTGTACCGCGCGGGCCTTTGGACGCAACTCCGCTACAAACTCACGCGTAATGGGGAAGAGTTTGAAACCCGCCTGATCACCACTCCCGCGTATAAGCCGATTACCGTCGAGAACTACCTGCGGGTTGTCGGCCTGCTATATCTTTTCATTGGACTATTTATTTTCATCCGGCGGTGGAACGCACCGCGCGCGGTGCATTTCTATGTTTTCTGCCTGGTCTCGTTCATTTTGTATTCGTTCCAGTACAGCGGAAAACTGGACGCCTTCGATTTGGAAGTCTATTGGACCAGCGTGGCCGCGCGGCTCCTGGCGCCGGCCCTGCTTCTGCACTTTGCCCTCGTCTTTCCGGAACGCACGGAGTCGGCCCGCAAGTCACTTCTGAAATTTGCGGCAGTCTACGCGCCGCCCTTGGCCCTCTTGCTCGTTCACATTCTCGCTGCCGTGAATGCGCTGGGCTTTGTTCCCACGACGCGCTCGCGCGTACTCCTCGAAGAGCTTGAATTGAGCTTCCTGGGCACCTATTTTGTCGCCGCCGGGCTGGTCTTCTACCTCAGCTACCGCCGCTCCCGCTCGGGGGTCCTTCGCCAGCAGGTGAAATGGCTCACTGCGGGCACGCTGGCGGGCAGCCTCCCGTTCATCCTGCTGTACATCATCCCGTACGACTTCAACGCTGCCACGCTGCCCTGGATGCAGTTTTCCGCGCTCAGCCTGGTGCTCATCCCGCTGTGCTTTGGTTACGCCATCATTCGCTACCGCTTGATGGATGTGGATATCATCTTCAAGCGCGGCCTCGCATATACGGCGGCGACGGCGGCGGTCGCGGCCATCTATTTCGCACTGGTCGCGCTGATTGCCGAGATCTTCCATGCGCAGACCAGCGGGCCCGTTGCGGGCATGATCGCCATCGTGATCGCCGCCTTTCTCTTTCAGCCTTTCCGCGAAGGCATTCAGGCGCGGCTCGATCGCTTCTTTTATCGCGACCGGCTCGATTATCGCCGGACGCTCATCGAGTTCGGCAGCACGCTCACGAACGAAGTCCGGCTGGAACCCATGCTGGGGTCGGTGATGGACCGCGTTTCGCAGACGCTACTTGTCGATCGTCTGGCCATCTTCGTCGAAGATCCGCAGCGTCCCGGCGAAATGCGGCTGGCGCGCTCCATGGGCGTGCGCCTCGCCGAACCTCTGGACCTCAGCTTCATCGCCTCAACCCGGCCGGAATTCCTGCGCGGCCCCCTTTTCTTTGAATCCTCGCGCAGCGCCCAGGAAGTCGACGATACCGTACGACGGACCCTCGAACAGCTCGATCTCAATTACTTCATCCCATGCCGCATTCGCGAACACACCGTGGCCGTTCTTGGGCTGGGCAAAACCGTTGACGGAGATTTTCTTTCCAGCGATGACGTCGAACTGGTACAGACCATCGCCGGCTACGTGGCCATCGCTCTGGACAATTCGCAACTCTATTCCTCGCTCGAGCAGAAGGCTTCCGAAATTGCCCGCCTCAAGGATTTCAGCGAAAACATTGTCGAATCACTGAACGTTGGAGTGCTGGCCGTGGACCTTGAAGGCACGGTGGAAGCCTGGAATAGCCGCATGGAACAGGTCTTCGGTGTGCCTCGCGACGCCGCAGTGGGCCAGCCTCTCGGCAGCCTGCTGCCGGCAGAGCTTGCCTCGGAAATTGCCTCCCGCGACGATCAGGAGCAGATCACCGGCATTTACAAGCACCGCCTCCAGCGCCAGGGAGGCTCTCTCATTTTGAATGTTTCGATCACGCCGCTGGTGGGCAAGTCAGGTGAGCGCATCGGACGCCTGCTTCTGTTCGACGACGTCACGCAGCGCGAACGCATGGAAGAGCAGATGAGCCAGACCGAGAAGCTCACCTCGTTGGGGCTGCTGGCCGCGGGAGTGGCGCACGAAGTCAACACCCCGCTGGCCGTCATCTCCAACTACATCCAGATGCTTGCCAAGCAGATGCCCGATGGAGATCCGCGCCACTCGATCATCGAAAAGATCGTCAAGCAGACCTTCCGCGCCAGTGAAATTGTGAACAACCTGCTAAATTTCTCGCGAACCGGCGCCGTCGAACTTGCCGACGTGGACCTGAATCGCTTGGTCGAAGAAACACTCTCGCTGGTCGCGCATCCCCTGAAGACTTCGCAGATTCGCGTGGTCAAGCAGCTCACCGATGGCCTTCCGCCGGTGCGAGGTTCCGCCAACAAGCTGCAACAGGTGTTCCTGAATCTTTTCTTAAATGCGCGTGATGCCATGCCAACAGGCGGGATGCTGGAAGTTCGCACCAGCGCGCACAATGGCAGCGTCGAGATTGAAGTTGTTGACACGGGCAACGGCATTCTCCGTGAACACATCCACAAGATTTTTGATCCTTTTTTCACCACCAAGGCGACCGGACGCGGCACAGGTCTCGGCCTGTCTGTGAGCTACGGGATCATCAAAGAACACGCCGGTAGAATTGATGTTCGCTCGACGCCAGGCCGGGGTACTTCCTTCCACGTCGAGTTCCCGGCTGTCAGGAAAGCGGTCCATGTCTAAAGGTTCGATTCTTGTTGTTGACGATGAATCCGAGATTCGCGAAGGCCTCGAGCTTCTCTTGAAGTCGGAAGGGTACCAGGTCTCCAGCGCGGAATCCGGCCAGGTGGGACTCTCCCGTCTGGAAGAACGACCGTTTGACCTGCTTCTGCTCGATGTCAGCCTTCCCGACCGCAACGGCATTGACATGTTAAAGGAAATTCATCGCCAGGATCCTCATCTACCCATCGTTCTGATTACGGCCTATGGCTCCATCGAAATGGCCCGCGCCGCGTTTAAGAGCGGGGCGATGGACTACATCACCAAGCCGTGGTCCAACGATGAACTTCTGGTGCAGGTGGCTCAGGCTGTTGAGGCGCGCCGTCTGCGCGACGAAAACATCCACCTGAAGCGCGCGCTCAAACAGCGTTTCAATTTCCCCAATATCGTGGGTAAAAGCGACAAAATGCTCGCGCTCTTTGACCTTGTCGCCCAGGTTGGTCCTTCACGCTCCACCATTTTGATCAGCGGAGAAAGCGGCACCGGAAAAGAACTCATCGCCAAGGCCATTCACTCGGCCTCGCCGCGCGTGGACAAGGCTTTCGTGCCCGTGAGCACGGGCTCCATCCCCGTCGATCTGCTCGAATCGCAGCTCTTCGGGCACGTCAAAGGCGCTTTCACGAGCGCCGTGGCTTCCAAGAAGGGGCTCTTCGAGGTCGCCGATCAGGGCACCATCTTTTTCGACGAAATCGCCACGGTCAGCCCAGAAACCCAGGCCAAGCTGCTGCGCGTGATTCAAGAACGTGAATTCATGAGGCTGGGTGGCACGGAGCAGATCAAAGTGGACGTCCGGATTGTCGCGGCCTCCAACGTGGATCTCCTCTCCCTGGTCAAGGAAGGCCGCTTCCGCGAAGACCTGTATCACCGCCTGAACGTTATCCATCTCCACTTACCCCCTCTGCGCGACCGTCGTGAGGACATTCCACTCCTCCTGGTCCATTCCATGGAACGCTTTTGCCAGGAGAACACCAAACCGTTGCGGCAGTTCACTCCGGCGGCGATGAAGCTGCTCATGGATTACGACTGGCCGGGAAACGTCCGCGAACTCGAAAACGTCGTCGAACGCGCCGTTGTTCTCTCTACCCAGGAGCGCGTCGATGTGGACCTCCTGCCTGATTCTTTTCGCAGCAAGGAGATCGTCCGCGGTGTGCGCCTGCAGCTCTCGGAGTTTCTCCCGCCTTTGCCGGGCGAAGCGGGCTCGCGAACCGCGGCTGACAATCCCAAACCTTCTCTCTTTCAGATCATCGATGAGGTGGAGCGCCGCATCATTGTAGACATGCTGGAGCGCACGGGCTGGAATCAGACCGAGGCGTCGGAGCGCTTCCTGATCCCCCTTTCCACGCTCAATCAGAAGATCAAGCGGCTCGGCATTGATGTACGGCGGCGAGGTCGCGTGGACGAGAGCCCAGTTGCGTCCGTTGGCAAATAGAAGGCGGCCCTGTTCCAAATGGGAACGATGACCCCTTGCCACGTTCTCTTCTTCAATTTATTCTTGCATCTGCTTTTCCGTCTAGGCACAGTTACCCTCAGATGATCCTTCGCCTCTCCGATTCCCTCTCACGGGGTCTAGTGCTCGTTGCGGCCCTAGTGGTCGCCATCGTTGTGTCTTTTTTTGCCATTCGCATGGCCATTGCAGCGGGTGCTGCTGACGGAACAACGGCGAAAGACTTGGAATTGGCCGCGCGTCTGGAGCCGCGCAATCCGGAGTATTGGTACCGCCTGGGTCACTACCAGGAATTTAATCTCGAGGATCCGAATCCCGACCGCGCCTTGGACTCTTTCCATCGCGCCATCGCTCTTGACCCCCATTACCCCGAAGCGTGGCTCGATCTCGCCACCTCCTATGAATTGGACGGGAATACGGAAGCGACGCGCGATGCCTACCTGCACGCCAAGGAAAGCTACCCTGCTTCCGCGGAAGTTGCCTGGCGCTATGGAAACTACCTTTTGCGCGCGGGTGATCTGGCGCACGCTTTTGAGGAACTGCATCACGCGCTGCAAGCCGATCCTCACCGTGCCGCTGCGGCCTTCTCCCGCGTCTATCGGGCAGACACGAACATCGACGATATCCTCACCAAGGTTCTGCCCGCCCAAGCGAATGTTTACGTTGATGTCATCGAGGAAGCCAGGAGCGCCAATCAACTGGGCGTGGCCCAGGAAGTCTGGGCGCATCTTGTGACCCTGCACCCGCATCTCGAGACTCGCGATTTCTACAGGCTTGTTGATACGCTCCTGGCAGCTGGGGAGGACGCCGATGCACGGCGCATTTGGGATCAGGGAATTGCCACCCAGAATCTGCCTCCACTTCTGCAACCGCAAGGTTCCGTCATCTGGGATCCGAGTTTTGAATCCGGCCTCAGCAACTTTTCCTTCGCCTGGTACTTTCAACCCATTGTTCAGGGAGTGCGCACGACGTTCGACGGCACCCAAAAGCTTTCGGGGACGCAGTCACTGCGCATTTCGTTTGACGGCAAGCAAAATCCAAATCTGGACGTCGCCTGCACCTTTGGGATCGTCGCGCCGGGCACACGTTACCTCTTTTCTGGCTGGATCAAAACACAGGAACTCACCACAAATCAGGGCATTTCATTCCGTCTGCGCGGCTTCGGCAAGGACTCCGCTTCCCCGGTGGACTCGCGTGAAATTCATGGCACCACGCCGTGGACCGTTATCGATATCCCTTGGACGGCCGGTCCGGAGATTCGCCGCGTCCAGGTCTGTGTGCGCAGGGATCCCAGTGATAATCCGGACGTGCGCATCTCCGGCAACGCCTGGGTCGATGACGTCACTCTCGTGCCGCAATCCCTGGAGCCTCGCCAGCCATGAGACTCTTCCGCCTGGCCGTCTTTGCTCTCCTGGCTTTCAGTGTTCTTGCCTATGGATGCGTGGAGGAATGGTCCCAGGCAGTCCTTGAGATTTGCCTGGCCTGGCTTCTGGTGTTGTGGGCCATCCGGCAATACCGGCGGCGTTCCGAACAAGTTGTGCTCTCGCCTCTGTTCGTGCCCTTGGCCACTCTTGCACTTCTGGTTTTTGCGCAGATGGCATTTCATACCACGTTGTCCCTTTATCACACGCGCGTGGAGCTGCAGCTCCTGGTGGCCTACCTGACCCTGCTGTTGCTGCTGACGCAAGCCTTCTACCGCTCCAGGCATTTACGCGGGCTGGTCTGGTTTCTGATGTCCTTGGGATTTTTCGTTGCGATCTTCGGCATCCTCCAACACCTCACATTTAACGGCAAGCTCTACTGGTTTCGTGTGATGCGCTATGGCGGGCTTCCTTTTGGACCCTACGTGAACCGGAATCACTTCGCGGGTTTTGCGGAGCTTCTGATCCCGATTGCCCTGGTGCCCTTGGTCCTCGGAAAAGTCCGCCGGGAGCGGCTATTCCTGGTGGCGTTGTTTGCGCTGGCGCCCATCGTGGCGCTGCTACTGTCGGCTTCGCGAGGGGGCATCATCAGCCTGGCCGTCCAGATCGTCATTCTTTTTCTCTTGCTGCTGGTGCGGCGCGTCCGCAGCAAGAACATCCTGGTGGGCGGGATGGTAGTCTTGTGCGCCGTTTTAGCGGTCTCCTGGATCGGCGTCCATCAGGTCCTGCAACGTTTCACGGGATACCAGTCCCTGGAAGTCACCGAGGCAAAACGCGCGGCCATGCGCCGAGACACCTGGGCAATCTTTCTCGACCACCCTCTCATCGGCACGGGGCTCGGTACGCTTCAGATGGTCTTTCCACGATACGACTCGCTTTATGACGGCAAGATCATCAACCACACTCACAACGACTATCTGGAGGCGCTGGCGGAAACGGGCGTACTGGGTGGCCTGTGCTGTGTCTGGTTTCTGGGGGTCCTCTTACTCGATTCCTTGCGGGGATTGGCGGAACTCGGCAGTTCCTTCGGCGCCTCCCTGAACTTGTCCGGCCTGGTGGGATGTTGTGGGCTGCTCATTCACAGTTTGGTGGACTTTAACCTGCACATACCTGCCAACGCGCTGCTGTTTGTCGTGGCTGCGCATCTGGCAACGGTACGACTGCAACCCACTCCGCCGGGGCGAACTGCAGGGGATTCAGCGGCTCGGATAGAAGCGAAAACACTAGGCGGGTCCCGGCCTACAAACGGTATAATACCTGAAGGGGGTCAGTCATCCTGATGGTTGCAGTGCGAGTTGCGAACCGCGCGTTGTGGGTGTGCGCAGTCATGCTGGCTGGCACGCTCGTGCTCGCTCCCCGCGTTATTGCACAGGGCGCGCCTGTCCTCGAAACCCCCCAGCAGACCAATGATCGTATTCGCAATCTTTCGATGGGAGCGAAATCTGGTCCCCACGAATACGTTATTGGGAATGGCGACCTTTTGGACATCTCCGTGTTTGATGTACCAGAGCTGACTCGCGAATTGCGGGTAAGCCAATCGGGCACGATTGGTATTCCTCTTGTACCGATTCGTCTCCGCGTCGCGGGCCTTACGGAAGTCCAGGCGGAGCAGAAGATCGCCGAAGTTCTGGAAGCCAATGGCCTGGTAAGTCATCCGGAAGTCGGTGTCACGGTGAAGGAGCACAAGAGCCGGCCTATCACGATCGTCGGGGCCGTCCCGCACCCGATGGTTTACGAAGCGGAACGCAGCGTTACCTTGCTCGAAGCCTTGGCTGAAGCCGGCGGCGTCAGCGGCGATGCCGGCGACACGGTTATAGTATCGCGCGCTCATTCCGCAACATTTATTGAAGTCACCAATCCCGCGATGTCCGCCAACAATCCCGCACCAGGCTCGGGCGAGCCTCCTGAAATTGATGCGTCTACTGGCGCAACTCCCACTGCGGAAGTTAAGAAGAGCGCCGCGCCGGGTTCCTCTGTGTTTCCTTCTCCTGCGCCGATGTCTCAGAACGCGGCGGCTCCCCCAGCCGAAGGCAATCCGCCGCCAGCACAAAATTCGGCGTCCGCGAGTCTCATCACCGTCAATTTGAATGAACTCCTGGAAACGGGGGACCTCCGCAACAACATCGTCCTCCAGGATGGCGATGTGATTACGGTTCCTCACGCGGGCATTGTCTATGTTCTCGGGGCGGTGAACCGTCCCGGTGGATTCGTGATCTCTAACGATCGCACACAATTCACCACCCTTAAGGTGCTTTCTCTCGCCGGGGGTCTCACAAAGATCGCCAAGCTGAATCACGCCGTAATCATTCGCAAGGACGATCAAGGCAAACAGACGGAAACGGAAGTTGACCTGAAGAAGGTTCTGAATCGCGAAGCCGAAGACCTACAACTGCACGCCAGCGACATTCTCTACGTTCCCGATGACCGGACAAAAGCAGTGCTGCTAAGTGCCGTGGCATTGGGAGTTGCCGTGGGCACTGCGGTAGCCATCTACCGGGTCGCTTATCAATGAGAGAGTTGGGATGAACGAAGACTCAAGAATAATGCCGCGGGACCCCGGATCGAATGGATCCGTTGAACTATTCAGCCCCGCCTCCCGATTTCCCCACATTGATCTCTCCCCGCGCGAGCCCCATCTCTACGACTACCTCCTGATCCTGCGCAAGCATCAGTGGCTGATCCTTTCCTTCCTGCTCACGGTTGTGACCATCGTAAGTGTCGCCACCTTCCGTATGCGCCCGGTGTATATCGCCACGGCCAGAATCGAGATCGACCGCGAGAACACCAATATTCTGCCCTTCCAGGGCAGCGATTCGTACGACTACATGATGGATCTGGAAAACTACATCGAGACGCAATCCAAGATTCTTACCAGCGAGACGCTTGCCCTGCAGACTATCCGCAACAGCGGCCTTGCCTCTAATCCGGACTTGGCCAGCGGCAACGGGCCTTCGGAGGCCATTGCCACCGGGAGTCTCAAAAACCAGAAGCGCCCTCCGGAGATCAGCGCCTTTCTCGGCAGCCTCAGCGTCAGGCGTGTTCCCAACAGCAGTTTGATGGAAGTGAGTATCGAGTCCACTGACCCGCAGCTTGCCGCGCGCATGGTCAACACCCATCTGGACACTTACATCGAGGAGAATTACCGCAGGAGCTACGAAGCCACCACACAAGCGTCACGTTGGCTTGCCGGCCAGCTCGACGAACTAAAAATAAAGGTGGAAAAGTCCGAAAACGCGCGCATCGAGTACGAGCGCCAGAATCAGATCTGGACCGTCGACGACAAGCAGAACATGACCACCCAGCGCCTCGGCGAGTTGAACAAGGAACTTACCGACGTGCAAAGCGACCGCATCAAGAAGCAAGCACTCTACGAATTTGCCAAGTCCGGTGAACTCGAGGCCGTTCCCCAGTTGCGCAATAACGCCGTCCTTCAGGAATTGCAGAGAAGGCGCGCTGATCTATCCATCCAATACACCGACGCCGTCAACCAATACGGTCCGAACTTCCCCAAGGTCCAGCGCATCCAGGCTCAGATGAAGGATGTGGATGAGCAGATCACCCATCAGAGCAAGGGCATCATCGTCGAGCTGGAGAACGACTACAGAGCCGCCCTGCAATTGGAAGAGCTTCGCAGCAAGGCCCTCGACCAGCAAAAAGCCGATACAAACGTCATGTCGGAAAAGATGGTGCAATACAATATCCTCCGCCGCGAAGCCGAGGCCAACAAAGCCCTCTATGAGGGGCTTCTGACCAAGCTCAAGGAAGCCGGCATCTCCGCGGGTTTGCGCTCTTCCAATGTGCGCATTATCGATCCCGCCATGATCCCCTCCACGCCCGCGCGGCCCGCTAAAGCGCGCAACATTGCCCTGGCCTTTCTGGTTGGGCTTGTCGGCGGAATCGGATTGGCGCTTCTCCGCGAGTATCTCGACAACACCGTGAAGACTCCCGATGACGTCGAAACGCTGGCCCGCTTGCCTTCCCTTGCGGTGGTGCCCGCCTTCGGCGATGGCGCTTCCACCAAGAAGCGAGGAGGTCTCCTCTCGGGGGCTTCCTCGAACGGCCACGACAAACGCATTGAACTCGTCGCCCAGCACTTGCCGAAATCGCAAGTCGCGGAGGCGTTCCGCGCGCTGCGTACCGCTCTCCTGTTATCGCAGCCGGATCATCCTCCGCAGGTAATCCTGGTGACCAGCGCCCTGCCGCGCGAAGGCAAAACTACGGCCGCGGCCAACCTGGCCGTGACCCTCGCCCAGTTGGGCGATAAAACCGTTCTTATCGATGCAGACCTGCGCAAACCGGGCATCGGCCGCTTGTTGAATCTGGGGACAGGAAAGTATGCAGGGTTGAGCTCGTATCTCGCCGGCGTCTCTTCTCTAGATCTGGTCACTGTTCCGCATCCCGCGATCCCCAATCTCGCCGCGATTCCCACCGGGCCTCTGCCGCCGAATCCCGCGGATCTGTTGTCCTCGCACAGACTCACGGATGCCATCGCGGAGTTGCGCACAAAATATAAATTCATTGTCATTGACTCGCCGCCAGTCATGGCCGCCACCGATGCTGTGATTCTCTCCGTGCAGGCCGATGGCGTGCTCCTCGTTGTTCGCAGTGGCGAGACTCCCAAGGAAGCCTTTACACGCACACGCGACCTGCTCACCAGCGTCAAGAGCCATCTGCTGGGAGTGGTGCTCAATGCCGTCGACGCGAGCGCTCCGGATTACTACTATTCGTACCGGTATTACCCCTATTCTTACGGCTATGGTCCCCAGGAGGCCCTGGATCCGCTCAGCGAAGAGTCCCCTGCACGCGCCACGGTCCATTCTTCGGACCGCGACGATTCCGAGAAACTCTAAGGAGGCTGCGTGCGCTATCTCATTACCGGCGGCGCTGGTTTTATCGGGTCGCACTTGGCGGAGCGGCTACTCAAGCAGGGCGAACGCGTCGTGTTGCTGGACAATCTTTCCACCGGCAGCATGGAGAATATCCGCCACCTGAAGGGTTCCGAACACCTGGAGTACCACCTCGACGGCATCGAGAACCGCCAGCTCCTCGCCGAGCTCGTCGATGATGCCGACGTCATCATTCACCTGGCTGCTGCTGTCGGGGTGAAACTCATCGTGGAAAGCCCCGTCCGTACCATCGAAACCAATGTCAACGGCACGCAGCTCATCCTCGAAGCCGCCTGCAAAAAAAAGAAGCTCCTTTTGATTGCCTCTACTTCCGAGGTCTATGGCAAGAACACCCAGGTGCCTTTCCATGAGGACGCCGACCTCGTTCTTGGTCCTACCACCAAGGGGCGCTGGAGCTATGCCGCCTCCAAGGCCCTCGACGAATTCCTGGCGATCGCCTATTGGAAGGAGAAAAAGCAGCCGGTCATCGTGGTGCGCTTCTTCAATACGGTAGGGCCGCGGCAGACCGGCCGCTATGGCATGGTGCTGCCGAATTTCGTGCAGCGCGCCCTGAAAAATGAGCCGATCGAAGTATATGGGGATGGCAAGCAATCCCGTTGCTTCTGCGACGTGCGCGACACCGTCGAGGCTCTCCTCCGCCTCATTCCCCTGGAGCGGGCCATCGGGGAAGTCGTGAACATCGGCAACACCGAGGAAGTCACCATGGAAAATCTTGCCAAAATCGTCAAACAGCGCACCGGCAGCTCCTCTCCCATCCAGTTCGTCCCCTACGACAAGGCTTATGAGCCCGGCTTCGAAGACATGATGCGCCGCGTGCCTTGCATCGACAAGCTCCACGCCCTTACCGGATTCCGCCCGCAGACCAGCCTCGTGGAAATCATCGACCGGGTTTCCGCCTATTTCCGCCAGGAGGACGGGCTCCTCCCTGCCCCACCTGCGGCCAAGCGTTCTATTGCCTGAGTGTAATAATGACAAGTCTGTTATGTTTTCGGGGATGACGCGCAAGCGTATTTCCTGTAGTATTCTTCAAGTTGTTTCCGCTTTCCAGCCGCGTGTCCCGCTGTGCTCCGCGCGCGTGGAAGGCGGCAGGCCGAGTTCATCGTCCCGGATGGAAGCTTGTGAATTGAACGCCGAGTCCCAAAATCAAACACGCAAGTACGAGCGCTTTTTGTTTTTGCTTTTCCTGCTCACCCTCCCGCTCATGAATCCATGGGTGCGCGGCGATGGCGTGGGCTATTACGCTTACGCCCGCGCGCCACTGATTGAGCACAGCCTGGACTTCACCCATGACTACCAGTCTGCCAATCCGAGCTTTCGCGCGGACCATGTCGATTCCGCCGGCCTGCCCCGCGCCGAATTTCGTACGTCTTCCGGCCATCTCGATAATCATTTCACTGTTGGCCCCGCCATTCTGTGGTCACCATTCCTGCTTATCGCGCACGCGGGCGTCCTGCTTGCCAGGGCCCTTGGTTCTTCCGTTGTCGCGGACGGCTTTTCCGCTCCCTACCGCTACGCCATGGCCTTCGGCACAGCTTTCTACGGTTTCATCGCACTTTTGCTTTCCTTCCGTCTGGCTTGCCGCTACCTTCGGCCTCTCTGGTCGTTCCTGGCGACAATCGCGATTTGGTGGGCGAGTTCCCTGTCCGTATACATGTACTTCAATCCGTCGTGGTCCCATGCGCACTCGGCCTTCGTGGTTGCTCTTTTTCTGTTCTATTGGGATTCCACGCGGGAGAGCCGCACGCTGCCGCAATGGCTGCTTCTGGGTCTCATCGTTGGGCTGATGCTCAACGTGTATTATCCGAATCTAATGGTGCTCTCCATCCTGCTCCTGGAAGCGTTTGGGCAATACGCACAGGCCATTCGTTCCGGCACTGCTGCCTCTCCCACTTCCACTCAACTCCTGGCACGACATCTTCTCTTTGGCCTGGTCGTCTGCCTTGTGCTTCTGCCCACCTTCGTTTCGCGCTGGATCGTCTACGGCGGACCGTTCGAAACCGGGTACTTGTCGCTGCGAGATTTCCTCTGGAGCGCTCCGGTGTTCTTGCAGGTTCTCTTTTCTTCCAACCACGGTCTCTTTTCCTGGACACCGCTGCTGGCCATCGCTTGCCTCGGGCTGATCCTTGCCGCTATCCGCATTCCGCGTATCGGTGTGCCCCTTTTCGTCGCCAGCGTGGCCTTTTATCTCTTCATAGCGTTTTACCCGGACTGGGCCGGCATCTCCTCCTATGGCAACCGCTTCTTCATCTCCCTGACCCCGATGTTCATTTTAGGTTTGGCCATGCTGCTGCAACGATTTGCCGCCCTTTTCTCGAGTTCCCGCGCCGCCGCTCTCGCATCGTCCGGAGTCCTGGCGTGCTTTGTCTTATGGAATCTCGGCTTGATCTACCAGTGGGGTACGCATCTCATTCCTGCGCGGGGCCCCATCTCCTTCCGTCAGGCGGCCTACAATCAGTTCATGGTCGTCCCAGGCGAGATGAGCCATCAATTGCGTTCCTATTTCTTCAGGCGCAGCGATCTGATGCGCCAGATTGAACAGCGGGATGTGGAGCAATTGAAGAAAAGGGCGCAGCCCTGAAATCCCGGCTAAACTAGCAATCCTGCCGCCCAGCAAATTCGCCCGGTTCCGTTCCCTGTGCCCATTTCTGTTAATCTGACAGGAGCACCACATCGCGTTTCTGATGCAAAGCGTCTCATGGCTACGGTGACTTCCAATCCACCTGTTGCGGCCCCGCTGGGGAGCTCCCCCGCCGGCCCATTTACCGTGCGGATTGAGCCGCCGCGCGGCTGGTTTGCGCTGCATCTCCGGGAGCTCTGGGACTATCGCGAACTGCTTTATTTCTTCGTCTGGCGGGACGTTAAAGTCCGCTACAAACAGACCGTCATCGGCATCCTGTGGGTTGTGCTGCAACCCCTTCTCACCATGCTGGTTGCCACACTCTTTTTTGGCAGGCTCGCCAAGCTCCCCTCTCAAGGCCTCCCTTACTCCGTGTTCTGTTTTGCCGGCCTCGTGCCATGGACCTACTTCTCCTCCTCCCTGCTCAACGTCACCAACGTCGTGGTCGAAAACCAGCGCGTCATTACCAAGGTCTATTTCCCGCGCCTCATCCTTCCGGTTTCCGCCGCGCTATCCGGCCTGGTTGATTTTTCCATTGGCTTCCTGGTGCTTTTCATTTACACGTTGGCGTTCGGCATCCACCCTACGTTCGCGATCCTGTTCGTTCCCGTGCTCCTACTGCTCGCCATCCTCACCGTCCTCGGCGTGGGCCTCTGGCTTTCCGCCCTCAACGCCCTGTACCGGGACGTTCGCTATTTGATCCCCTTCATCATCCAGTTCTGGACGCTCGCTTCGCCCGTCTACTATTCGAGCCAGCTTGTTCCGCAGCGCTACCGCTGGCTTTATGGCCTGAACCCCATGGCTGGCGTCATTGATGGCTTCCGCTGGGCGCTGACGGGCCGCGGCCCCGCGCCCAGCTCCGTCCTGATCGCCTCTGTCGTCATGGTTTTGTTCGCCGTGGTTGGGGGCCTGGCCTTTTTCAATCGCATGGAAGGGAGCATCGCCGACCGCGTATGAGCAAGCCGGTCATCCAGACTGCGGGCATCAGCAAACGCTACCGTCGCGGCTTGCCCGGTTCGAGCGGCCTCCTGCGCGATTCCCTCGCGCGGACTCTCCGCTCGCCACTCTCGGTCTTCCGCCGCGCGAACCAGGAAACCTTCTGGGCCCTCAAGGATGTTTCCCTGGAGGTTCGCGAAGGCGAAGTTCTTGGCCTCATCGGCCGCAACGGCTCCGGCAAGACCACCTTGCTCAAGATTCTCTCGCGCATCACGCAACCCACCGCCGGCTGGGCGGAAATTCACGGGCGCGTCGGCAGCTTGCTCGAAGTGGGCACCGGCTTTCACCCGGAACTCACCGGGCGCGAGAACGCCTATCTCAGCGGCGCCATCCTCGGCATGAAGCGCCAGGAGATTGCACGTAAATTCGACGCCATCGTCAGTTTTGCCGAGCTCGAAAAATTCATTGATACGCCCGTAAAACACTATTCCAGCGGTATGTACGTGCGCCTCGCCTTCGCCGTTGCCGCCCACCTCGAGCCGGAGATTCTCCTCGTCGATGAAGTCCTCGCCGTCGGCGACATCAACTTCCAGAAAAAGTGTCTCGGTCGAATGGGTGACATTGCTCGCGGGGGCCGCACTGTCATTCTGGTTAGCCACAATCTCGGTGCAATTAGCCGGCTCTGCGAGCGCGTCATTTGGCTGGACTATGGCGAATTGAAAATGGATGCGGCGGTGGCGGCGGTTATCAGCGCCTACCAATTGCAAGGATTCACACATCGTGCCCAGTGGACTCGCCCGGCATCGGATACTCCAAACGGAGAAGTGAGGATAACTTCGGTCTCCTTGAAATCACCAGATGGTCAGTACTCAAGCCTATTCAGAGGAGACCAGCCAGTTACGGCTGAGATTAAATACCAGATCCGCAGGGCTCTGTCAGGTTGCCAGATTGGCACGCGAATTCTTAATTCAGAAGGCGTTGTCGTTTTATCAACTAGTGACGCTGATCATCTCGGAGTGTCCGCAACCCCGAAAGAGCCGGGACGTTATCAGGCTGCCTTCCAAATTCCAGGGGGAATGCTTGCGCCAGGATCGTATTCGGTGGTAGTGGCCGCCCACCTGCCACAAAGACATGTGTACGACGTGGTGGAACCGGAAGTGGCATTTGAAGTGACAGAGGAGGGCTCTTTGGCTTCGCTCGACGGGAGGTTAGGGCTTGTAGCGCCGCTTTTGCACTGGGAAACCTTAGAGGACACCGAAACGAGATGATCCATTTTCGGCATCTTCTTCATCCGCTCCAGACGGTACGGATGGGGCTTACCAGATTGAAGACAAAACCTCTGGAGACGCTTCCCGGTTGTCCAGACTTGTTTCTGGTGTACAGGGATTTGCTTCAAAACCCCGAAGTACGGCGGCGGCCAGGGGGCTGGGAATACCGAGGCACGTTCTATCCGGATTACCTTACCGTCGGCGGAGCCGGCCACGCCATTTTTCGTGAGGCACTGAAGTATTGCCGAGGGAAAGGAATTGACGTCGGGGCCGGCCTATGGCCGCTGCCCGGAGCGACTCCGATTGATATTTGGCGAGGACCTTGGGGCATCCAGAACAATCTCCGATGTCGCTGACGGTTCGTTGGATTTTGTCTTCAGTTCCCATTGTTTGGAGCATAACGTGGAGTGGGAAACGATTCTACGAGAATGGATATTGAAGCTGAAAGTCGGTGGAGTTGCGTTCCTCTATCTCCCTCATCCTGACTGCGGCATTTGGGAGGTGGGCTCACCTTTCGTTGGCGCGGAACACAAATGGACCCCCACGCCGATGATCATCAAGTCTGCCCTGGTCCAGATGGGTTGCGAAGTCGTGGCATTTGACGACGGCCCGGACGCAATGTTCAGCTTTTGGTGCTGCGCACGGGAAAGACCTTGAAAAAGAACCCCAACATCTCCGTTCGTCTCGGCTTCTTCGATTTCGTTCCACAAGAAGACCGATGCTTGAAGTTTGCTTCGAAGTATCATCCAGCGCTCTCCGACTTGACGAAGCTCTTCCGCGAATCCGGCATTGAGACCCTCCTGGATCACTCACGCCTTCTGGTTCTGTCAGAACTAGTCGAACTCGCCTCCTCCGAGACCCACGGTGATCTTATCGAATTGGGTGTATACAAAGGTGGTAGCGCGGCGGTGGCCGGTTGGAAGCTCCGCAGGGCCCACCGCGAACGCACCGTTCATCTGTGCGACACCTTCGCGGGCATGTCGGACACGCTCGACTGGGAATTCCACGAAAAAGGTGACTTCGCCGACACCTCTCTCGAAGCCGTCGCCGCAAGGCTCGCCGGCGTTCTCCCGGCCTTCCCTTTCCGCTTCCATCGCGGGCTCTTTTCCGAAACCTTGCCCACGCTGGTCGATCAGCGCTTCTGCTTCGCCCACGTGGACGCGGACCTGTACCAAAGTGTCCGCGAAGCCTGCGAATTCGTCTATCCTCGGATTGCCAAGGGCGGAATAATTCTGTTCGACGACTACGGCGCTTCCACCTGTCCTGGGGCGAAAAAGGCTATCGACGAATTCTTCTCCGATAAGCTCGAAAAACCCACGCATGTCTCGAGTGTGGCCTACGCCGTACGCATCGGTAGCCCGTCGACCGATTTTCATCGGATTGTTAGGAGTAGAACACTGGGAAAGGGTTTGCTTAGAGCGGCGCTCCTGGCGCCCCGCCGGGTTGCCGGGCAGGCATTGCGCTACGTCACGGAGCGATTGGCGTCTCCGAAAGCCACAAAGATCCTGGCCATGCCGTTACTCCCGCGGAGTTCGCGCAGCACGAAGTTGGAGCCGGGCGTAGCGGACGCGCGAAGTATTCTCGTGGTGCGCTTGGACACTATCGGTGATCTGGTCTTGATGAGTCCTTTTTTGAGGGAGTTGCGACGGTCGAGTCCGAGCGCATGGATTACACTGGTTATTGATCCACGCTTCGCCAATCTTGTGGAATTATGTCCTCATGTGAATGAAGTGGTGAAGTTTGATCCGCACTATTACGGTCGCAGGGGGAGGCTCGAACTGCATCGGCGGGCACTTGCATTGGCAAGGGACCGATTGTGGCCGCGGAAGTTTGATCTTGCTTTGCTGCCTCGTTGGGACGTCGATTACTATCACTCGGCCTTCGTTGCCTATTTTAGCCGTGCCGGGAGCCGCATTGGATACTCCGAGAGAACCCTCCCGTCAAAAGAGCAGCTTAATAGGGACTTTGACTGTCTATTCACACGAACTCTCGATGACAGAACTTCAAAACACGAGGTCGAACGCAATCTAGCTTTTCTCCGCAATGTAGGGGGAGCCGTCATCGATGACGGTCTTGAACTCTGGCTTAGTGACGAGGACCGAGAGTCAGCCCAACACGCGCTATTGTCGCGGGGAATTGGCACGAATGATGTACTCGTCGGTATTGGTGTCGGTGCCGGGCATCCCAGACGTATATGGCCGCTCAAGCGATTCATTGAATTCGGCCATTTTCTGAAGGACAAGTTTGGGGCACGGATCCTGATCTTTGGTGGACTTGAGGATCGAGATGAAGCGCTTCGACTGCAAGTGGAACTCGGAAATGCCGCAATTAACTTTGCTGGCGAGACAACGCTCCGTCAGACGGCCGCCTTCTTGCAACATACAAAACTAATGGTTGCGAATGACAGCGGCCCGATGCATATAGCCGCGGCAGCGGGCAGCTCCGTCGTGGAGTTATCGTGTCACCCTACTGCGGGAGATGTCCTACATGCGAATTCCCCGGCGAGGTTTCATCCTTGGAACAAAAACCATGTGGTGCTGCAGCCTCGGAAAGCCTCTGGACCTTGCACAAGATCCTGCGAGTGGCACGGCGCCCATTGTATCCTTGGCGTATCTGTTAATGCCGTCAGTGAGGCAGCGACAGCATTGCTCACGAGTGCCCACTAGTGGCCTGTACGAACCGATTGTGTACTGATATGGCGCGATGGATCGGCATATTTCCACTTCATGGTACGGGGCGATTTGTTGTACTGAGGGATGTATCGCAAGAGCCTCCTCTTCAGATCAGAGACGGAAGTGAATACGCCTCGCGCAATGACGTGCATGCAGCGGGTTTGCGCAAGGAATTGCTCGAGTCCTTGCGCAGGCGGAAATCTGTCCGGCGTCACTGGCTGGATCAATGAAGTGCGCTGACGCCGTGCGCAATCAGGGAAATACGGATTTTGAGGTGCGTGAGCGGTGATCACTTTCTTTTCTACACCGAAGCCCTTCGCCGGGCATATTGACGCGATCCAGCGCAACGCGCTCCGCAGTTGGCAGCGCGTCCACCCGGATGCGGAAATCATCCTTTTCGGGGACGATGCCGGCGCCGCCGAAGTTTGCCGCGAACTGGGCATCCGCCATGTGCCGCAGGTGCGCAGGAACCCCCACGGCACGAAGTATCTTGCCGGCATTTATGACCAGGCGCAAGAACTTGCCCGGCACGAAATTCTTTGCCATGTGAATTGCGACATCCTGCTGCTCGACGATTTCGGCGCGGCTCTACCGCGCGTCGCTCGCCAATTCGATGCCTTTCTGATGGCCGGACGCCGCTGGGATGTGGATATTCGCGAGCCCCTTGATTTCAACCGCTCCGATTGGCCCGCCCAGGTCCGGGATCTTGCTCTTCGCACGAACCGCCAGCGGCCTTCCCAATGGGTAGATTATTTTGCCTTTCGCAAGGGCCTTTTCCGCGAGCGCATTCCGGAATTCGTGATTGGCCGCCCCGGTTGGGACAACTGGCTCCTCTGGTACGCGCGTTCTTCCGGAGCGGCGCTGGTTGACGCCTCCGCGGTCGTTTGTGCCGTGCACCAGAATCACGATTACGGCTATCATCCAGAGGGAGAGAAGGGCGTTTGGGAAGGCGAGGAAGCTCAGGAGAATTACAAACTCCTCGAAGGCCACCGGAAATTCGCCACGCTCGAAAATGCCACGCACCTCTTGCGAGCTGATGGCCTTCATCGCAATTACCGTCACTGGTTCGTGCAAGCCAGGCGCCGCGCCGCCGATTCCCTCTCTCCAGCGTGGTTCCGTCTTCTCGATGTCACCCGTCCCATCCGCCAGCGGTTAGGTCTGCGCAAGAAAGGAAGCTCCTCCGTATGAAGACAATTCTCGTCACCGGCTCCAGCGGCCTGATTGGCTCGGAAGCCGTCGAGCACTTTGACCGTCAGGGCCACGCGGTCCACGGCCTGGACAACAACATGCGCCGCGTTTTCTTTGGCGATCCCGGAGACACCACCTGGAACCTCGATCGCCTTCGCCGCATTTGCAAAAACTTCACACACCACAATGCCGACATCCGCGACCGCATCGCCCTCGAGGCTCTTTTCCGTTCTCAGCGCTTCGATCTCATCGTCCATTGCGCCGCGCAGCCTTCCCACGACAAGGCCCGCGACATCCCCATCCTCGATTTCGAGGTCAACGCCCTCGGCACCGTCAATCTTCTGGAAGCCACGCGCCTTCATTGCCCCGAAGCGGTCTTCGTTTTCATCAGCACCAACAAGGTCTATGGCGACGCTCCCAACGAACTCCCTCTCAAGGAGCTCGAAACGCGCTGGGAATACGCTCGTCCGGAGGATTATGACGGCATTGGCGAAACCTGCCGCATTGACCGCACGCTCCACTCGCTTTTCGGCGCTTCCAAAGCGGCCGCCGACCTCGTGGCCCAGGAATACGGCCGCTATTTCGGCATGAAGGTGGGCATCTTCCGCGGCGGCTGCCTGACCGGCCCTTCGCACTCCGGCGTGGAGCTCCACGGCTTCCTGTCGTATCTCGTGAAGATCGCCATCACCGGCGGCACCTACTCGGTCTTCGGCTATAAGGGCAAGCAGGTGCGCGACAACATCCACAGCCACGATGTCGTCCGCGCCATCGAAGAGTTCGCCGCCAATCCGCGCCCCGGCGAAGTCTACAACCTCGGCGGTGGCCGCGAAAACAGCGTTTCCGTCCTCGAAGCCATCTCCAAGATCGAACAAATGTCCGGCAAAAAAATGAATTGGAAGTATGTGGATCAGAACCGCATCGGCGACCACATCTGCTACATCTCCAACCTCGCCAAGTTCAAGTCCCACTACCCCAACTGGCGCATCACCGTCCCTCTCGACGAAATCCTCCGCCAGATCATCGCCAGCCAGTCCGCCAGAACAGGAGAACCCGCCGCCAGATGATCGTCGGTTGTAATCCTCAGTTGGACGATGGGAGCGCCACGACGCTTCAATCCTTCCGCTTTGATCAGTTGTGCTCGCGGGCCGGTGCTCTGGTAACAGATTCATTCTTGCGCTTGCATAATCATTTGGGAGAAGCTATTATTACCGTTTTTCTGAATCATTTTTTGGCTTTGCTTGTGGGATTGGTATGGAAGAGGTAAAAGAGCCAATAATTGAAAGTTCTTGGGCTTGGCGGAGCCTTCCTTCCTGGTTCGTTGAGCTTTGGAATGTTTGGATTCTGGTCGTATTTTTCTTGATTCGCGTACTCGGCTCGCGCGCTGCGCACTACCTCCTGAGTTGGTATCGCCACTCAAGATGAGACTCTCCCCAGCCATCTTCGCGAACATCCTGCTTATTGTTGCGGCTTTCGGGGTTGGTAGCCTCTTTTCCGGGCTCATTCCTCGATCCTTCCAGAGAGCTGATCGTCTCGCGGCAATTCTTCTTGCGGGGCTCGGCTCTCTTGGCACGCTCTTTTTTCTTGTGGGCATGGTCCGCTTCTCCCGCCCTGTCGTTCTGGCAATTCTCGCTCCTGCCGCCTTGCTCGGCATTCGGGCCTTCTTGAAAGCGGCGAAGCGACAGTCCACACCCTTTCGTCTGGCACTCTGCCCAATCATCCCAGTTCTGGTGGTAGCGATCGTCATGCTCGTAACCATGGTCGCCGGTCTGGCAGATCCCGTTGGCGACTTCATCACCTCGGATTCCATTGCTTATCACTACTTGGGTCCTCGCGTTTGGCTGCGCGACGGCGTCATTCATGTACTACCTGAGGAATGTCATGCTTCCTTCCCCGCGATTGTTGAAACTCTTTACGCCGCGCTCATGGCCACCGGCGGCCCGCGCGCTATGCCCCTCTTTGCTGTGTGGGATCTTGGACTGCTCCTTCTGGTGAGCTACGGATTCGCCTTGCGTCTGAAACTCGATTCCTCCGGCGCCTGGTGGGTCGTCGCGCTGGTCGCCACAATGCCGGCAGTTTATCGAGGATGTTATGGCGGCTATATCGACGGCATCCTGTGGTCCTTTGTGCTGCTTTCTTTTCGCCTGGCTCTCGATGCGGAAGGGCCGCAAAGCTATATTCTGTCGGGTCTCTTCTCAGGCTTGGCCATGGGCACCAAGTACCTCGGACTCATCTCCACATTGCTGATTCTTGCTTGTGCATTTCTTTTCCGCTTCCTGGGCGACAAAGAGAAAGCGTCCATCCTTCTCAAACATCTGGCGATGCTCGCGGCAGTCGCTTCCGTGATTGCTTCTCCCTGGTATCTGCGCAATTGGATCGCCCTGGGATCCCCAATTTATCCTCCTACCCCCGCCCTCAGCCACTACTTCGCAGCGAAGTATATGCCGCCGCAGTCAGTCGCCGCCGTAGCTGCCATGGTCGCCAGGGCAGGCCATGGCATGGGGCATGATTTCTTGAGCTTCTTGCTCCTGCCCTTTCGGTTGACCTTTCATCCGGCAAACTACTTGAATGGTGCGGGGGGAATGGGGCTCACTCTCTTGATGCTTGCGCCATTCGGCATCCTGATTTGCTGGCGCGACCTTTTCGTAAAAGTGACGGTGGTTTTCATGTTCTTCTCTGCGATTGCTTGGTTTGTCATCGAACAGGATGCCCGCTTTCTCATCGAGGTTTTCGTTATTCTCGCTGCTTTCGCAGTTTGGGGCTGGCGGTTCGTGGCCCGAAAAGCCCCTAGATTCGGGCCGCTTCTGGCAGGAGTCTCCGTTGCCTGTTCCATTCTCTACGGGCTCATCATGATTGTGCCGGCGAGAGCTCCTGACGTGCGCGCAGCGCTGTCTGTTACCTATGAACAGCAGCGCAGGTATCGGGAAATTCCCTTCCTTGAAAGTTACAACCGGCTCAATCAGGATCCCGCGGTGAGAAAAGTCCTGGTCCTTGAGCCTTTAGTCCCCACGTATTATCTGGAAAAAGACTACCTAAAACCTGTTGGTAGATTTGGCGAAGAAACACTGCCGCAGGGCACGGATCTAGGCGCAATCCTCAGCAATCTGTCCGCGCTGGGGATTACACATATCCTCGATGTGCAATACATGGGAAACGATTTCCGGCTTCCGGCGCAGCGCTCCGGCCTGATTCTTGTTCAGGAGCGCGAAGGTCAGCGTATTTACCGCGTGTCCCCCGCTCCGTAACTAACCGCTGCAACGGTAACCGCGCCCGCCGCGCCCGCTTCTCCGATTAGTGCGAAGTCTCTTCCTTCATCGTGACCAGAGAAAGCCTTCGGTACGGCTCCACCATCACGGATCGCACCGACGAGGCCACATGGCTCAGGTGCTGCGGCAACCAGTTATAACCATCCCCGGGTTCCTCCCCATAGATGAGAAATACCCGATGCGCGGACGTGAATCCTGCAAAGTCTCTCACCTGTAGCGGCATGTAATCGCGAAGAAGCACCACCTGCCTGTCAAACGTGTCGGTGCCCTGGTAATGAAGTTCTTTTTCTTCGTCCATTAAATAAAAAACCTGTTGGAAAAACGCTGGCGAAGCATAGTGCGCGAGCGGGGTGTAGGCCATGCCGCTGGAAACCACCACAGGCAGATCCCCGTAACCGCTGCTTTGCACGAATTTTTCGACAGCCGTCGCGGGGGACGCCAAGCGAAGCGAATGATTGGCGCGCCAGAAATTCAATTCACGAACTCCCACGCTGCTGAACACAAACAGAGCGAACAGCGCGACGACGGGCGGCCTCGCAAGTGACAGCGCACACCCCAAGGCAATGGCGATGCCTATCACCGCCGATAAGGCGTAGGCGTCCCTCATGCCGCCGTGCACGATCTTGACTAAACAGAAAGTGATAATCGGCAACGCCACCAGCGCCAGCAGCAGAGTTCCCTCCGCCACATCAGCGTCACGAACTTTTCCTTCGGAGGGATTGTTCGGCCTCAGCAACAGGTACGATCCAATCACTCCCGCAACCGCCAGAGCAAACACCGCCGCTCCAAAAGCCGAGTCAGTCAGAAAGTATGCACCATAGCTCGAGGGAAGGGAGGTGGCGGTATAAGTCGCGTACCTGTAATAGTGAGCGCCGTAGTAGGCCTTGAAGTTTGCCAGCAAAGGCCAGAAAAACACCAAGGGTATGGCCCCGCAGGCCAGGGCCAGCCAGACGCCCCAACGGAACTGCCGTGTCCGGAGGAGTACAACGGCTTCGGCCAGGCCAAAGGGTACAATCGCGAATACCGCGTAGTAGTGCAAGGCCTGCGCCAGCACCAAGCTGATTCCCAGCATCGCTGTCCAGAATCGCGATGGCAGGCGCTGGTAGCAGACCAGCGCGAACGCGATGCACGCCATGAGCATGCTGTATGGCCGTGCTTCCACCGCATATCTCTGAAACAGGATGGTTGACAGCAGCAGGAACGTACAGAGGAAGGCAATCAATTCGCCGCTGCGCTTTTTCACGAACACGAACACGCAAACCAGGGTGCAGAGGAACGCGAGAATCGCCGGCAGCCGCAGGGCGATCTCTTTGTTGTGGAAAAGGCTGCAAGCGACGCGCTCGACCACATAAAATCCCGGCGGTTGGCCATCCATGGCCCGCGCGAGGACCGCCCATAGGGCGCGCAAGGTTGGCTGGGAACTCACGGTCAAGGTGAACAGTTCGTCCATCCAAAGCGGCTTCGTCGCCGCCGCGGCCAATCCTCGCACGATAACGTAGATAACTAGAGCAACCATCAGCCCCAGAATCAGCTTCTTGGACGACGCAGGAAGCTCATGCCCCGCTGCCGCTGCGTTGTCCGCTCTAGGCGACGCGGTGAAAAACGCTTCGGTAGTGCTTCGGGCTGACCGAAATGTCCTCATCTACAATCCCCCGCGTACTCCCGCGAAAAAGTTCGATTTTTCGCTGCGGCTCCGCCGTCATGCGCCTGCCCCCGCCGGGATTGGCAAAATGCGAAATGGCATTTTTGAAGGGGCATGGGACACTCCCCCATACTGCCACTTTTGCGCGCTGCCTAGCCATATCCTCGATCGCAAATCACAGCGCGGTGCAGCCGTCGCATGAATGCAGAGCGAACAAGAAACCTGGCACAGATGCATTGGGGTGGTAGCCGAACTATCGGCCTCGAAGACCTTCGTGGTACGCTAGGCCAGGGTTGGAATCAAGTAGGAAGAAAAGTCTTGTCCAATAGTCTCCGAGTATGCCTTTACTGCGGGAATCAACATGTACGTCGAAGTAAGAAAAAAGAAGCTTTCGAGAAGGTCTTTCTGGTTCCGCTCGATATCCAGTGCTGTTGATCCTTGGACTGTGATTCCAGATATTTCGAACACTTTCGGCGGTCACCTAGCGGAGAGGCAGCATGAATTGGAATTGGGATTCTCCTGGAATCATAAGTTCATTACCTAAAATAATCGTCTCAGTATTTGCCCTCAGTATTGTTTCAGCACTTCTGTTCATATTTCTCGTGGACCGACCGGTCTACGACGACATATTTAACATTTTTGATATTAAGGCTTATGCCCACAGCGGAGTCACTGTTTCTACAGTCAGAGCTCAAAGAAACCCACCTGGGCCTGGGAGCTTCATTTGGATGGCGGCTGGTGTTCGCCTGTTGGGCGGCGGAGAACTGCGTGACGCGAGACTCTCAGTTCTATTTGCCTGGGTTTTGCTTGTCTCGGGCATACTTGTGGCTGCTCCCTACAGCAGATTTTCTCAACTCTGGTACGGCGCTCTTTTAGCCGCCTTAGTTTTTCCATATTCACTTACCGCAACTGCGACGTTGCTCACTGAAGGGCCCGCGTTGCTCTTTGCCATGTTGGGAACTCTTGTTTGGACGGAAGCAGTGTCGCAGCCAAAAGTCACTTCGACAGTTTTCGCTCTGGCTATTTTGGGAGGTTTAGGGATCGGGGCGGCGATAATCAGCCGTCAATACTACGTAGCGTTGCTGCCAGCGGCTGCTGTGCTTGCACTCTACCTATTAAGACAGCGAACCTCGGAAAGTAGAACGCTCTGGTTGGCTAGTATGACCCTTTCGCTGACAGTTGCTGTGATTCCCCTGCTTCTTTTGGTGGCTGTTTGGGGAAACCTATCAAGTCCTGGGATCGCCACAGGCACGTCGTATAAAAATTACCATGCCGGCGTGGGTTTGAATTTTCTCCGGCCACTGGCCGCAGCTTTCCGTACTGGGTTTTATCTCATTCCTTTGACCTTTCCCGTCATGAAGTGTGTGCGGTCCGGGCGGCGGTGGCGGGTGCTCCTGGTGGCAGCGATTATTGGGACCGTGGCGGTCCCATTCAGAACAGATCTAGTGGGTATTGGAGTTCTCCACTCACTTCTCAGATTTGCATTTCGGCTACCTGCGGCCGGAATCTTGGCCTTTGGGTCTATCGCCATACTGGTTGCCTACAACGCAATTATGTTGGGCTTGCTATTATGGGAGAAAAGGCAAGACGTGCTAGGGTGTCCCCCTGTAATCTTCGCGCTTCTCACAGTTCTGTTTTTTGTCGGGGAACAGTTCGGAGTCGGCGGAAACATTCCCTTTTACGATAGATACATTCTTCAACTTGCTCCCTTTCTGGGTTTGATCGCATTCTTTCTCATTCCCAAAGTGTCGTTGCCCCGAGCAGCGGCGTTGATGGGAATGTATTTACTGAGTCAAGAAATGTTGTGGAGGTTTTTGTTCATAAAATAGATGCGCCTGGCCACTCACCTTTGGAATAGTCATCCGATGGCCGTACTTGCGGGGTGAGCGTAGATGACACAATCTGGAGCACTACTTCTCCAGCGATGCGCCCGGAGCTTTCCTAGGTTTTCGATCCGGAACGGGCCAGGAACAACTGGTCACACGCGCTGCAGCGAAACGGCCGCACACGGAAAAGAAAGCACACCGCTTTTATGTAGAATCCTCGCCTTCTCTCCCGGCGCACTTCCTTGCTGCCACATTTTGGACAAACTCTCTTGCGGGCGATCGACGGCACTGGCATTTCAACTCTTCGCGATTTGCAAAACGGCCATCAAAGACGTGCCAAGCAATTTCTGCGGAATCGCTTCGCATTTGGCCAGCAAGCCCAGCGCCTTATTCATCCCCGGCGTGCGCGTATCGAGCCCAGGTGTGATGATCTTGCCCTGATCGTGGGTCCCCAACAGCCACAGTTTACGAAGCATCAGAGTCGGTAGGAGCGGCAGCCCCCAATACGTCCACCCTTCTACCTTGAACTGACTCCGCCCCGCACTCTCGCGCAACATCTGGATCGAGTAGCGCCGCACGTGGCCGACTGCCACATCGTAAGACGAATAAGCCCACTGCCCGGCTGGGACGTTGATCACCAGCTTTCCCCCCGGCGCGAGGTAAAACGCTAGGGCGCGCAAGAAGCGGTCCTCCTCAGTAATGTGTTCCAGAACGTCGAAAAGAAAAATCACATCAAACTGCTCTTTCAGTTGCGCGTCCATCTGAAAAATGTCATAGCAACAGACACGGCTGCGCTGGCTCAGATTCTGTTTCAACGCGTACTCATTCAAATCGAAGCCGGTTACTTCATGCCCATAGGTATCCTCGATTTGTCTTTGGAGCAGGCCGTGGCCGCATCCAATCTCCGCCATGTGTTGCGCACCACGAAGCTCTCCCCCTGCCAATCGTTGCAGCACTGCAAACCGCCGCCGGACCCAGAAATGATCGATCGAGGCTATCTTGAACCACCGGTCTCCCATGCTAACTTCGGCTGGCCGCGATAAATACTCGATCTTCCGCTCCGCTGCCGTTTCTGTCGTTGCGTTTGTCGCGCTCATTGCCCTACGTCTTGCCTCTGCGTTCGCAACTTCATACTTTGCCTCGCACAGACGCGCTCTCGTGTCCGTTCACTCAATCCCTCTTTATACCAACGGTGCGCCCCACAATGTATTGAGGCCGCGCTTTGGTCTCCTCGTAAATCCGGCCGACATACTCTCCAATTACGCCTAAGAAGAACAGCAGGACGCCCGAAAAAAAGGTTAGTGCGACGATCAAAGCGGTGAACCCCTGCGGTGACTTTTGTAGGAAAATCTTGATGTAGATCGAGTAGATCACATACAAACTGGAAAGAAAGATCACAAACGCGCCGAACAGCGCCGCCGCGCGGATTGGCACGATGGAAAACGCAAAGATCCCGTCGAACGCAAGTTTCACCAGCCGCATCACACTGTACTTGCTCTTCCCCGAATGCCGCTCGGCGCGTTCCACCTCAATCCCCACCTGACGAAACCCCACCCAGCTCCGCATCCCCCTCAAGTAGCGGTGATGCTCCGGCATCTTCCTCACTTCTTCAACGACCCGCCGCGACATCAACCCGAAATCCCCCGAGTCCAGCGGCAAGCGGATATCCGAAAGCCTCGCCATCATCCGGTAAAACACAAAATAGCAGATGCGCAGCGCCAGCGGCTCCTTCCGCCTCACCCTCTGCGCGTACACAACGTCGTATCCCTGCTGAAATTTCTCCACAAATTGCGGGATTACTTCCGGAACATCTTGTAGGTCTCCGTCCATCACAACTGCCGCATCGCCGGTCACATGATCCAAGCCCGCCGTGATCGCCGCCTGATGCCCGAAATTCCGCGAAAGCGATACGACCACAATGCGCGTATCCTCGTTCGCCGCCTTCGCCAGCATCTCGAAGGTCCGGTCGGTGCTTCCGTCGTCCACGAACACGATCTCGTGCGGTCCTCCCGGCACGCGGTCCAGAACCGCGCGCAACCGCTGCAGAAGTTCCGGCAGGACGCTTTCTTCATTGTGGATGGGAATCGCTACGGAGAGGCAAAATCCAGTGGACATGCAGACCCTTTATCCTCTTAGGCGGAGTCCCTTCACCATACCCTCAATCGCAAATCCCAGCAAGGAGCAGCCGCTCGATTCAAGCAGCTTTCTCAGGATTTCGATCTGCAAGGGGCCAGGAACAAATGGTCACACGCGCTGCACCGAAACGGCCGCAAGCCGAGGATCAGGCACACCACCCTTACGTAGAGTCCTCTCCTCCTCGCACGCTGCACTCCTTTGCTTCCGCAGGTTGGACAAACTCGCTTGCGGGCAATCGGCGGCAGCGGCATCTCAATCCTTCCGAGGGCTCAATCCGTATGCATCCTTACGGTACTGTTTAAGGTTTGTGAGCATCCAGTATGCAACAGTTTTTTCAAACGCCAAAGGAGCGACGACGCGACCATGCCCGCCTGATTGTGTTGCTACGCCATACCCTCAATCGCGAATCACGGCAAGGAGCAGCCGCTCGATTGCAACCCCCAGCCGTGTACAGTAAGATTTCCACGTTGCGATTACACTCGATTGTGCGCATCCCCGCCCTTGGATTGCCCCGAAAGGTCAGGTTTGGCTGAGTATTTATGGCAAGGCCCATCGTCAGCGTTTTAATCGACACCTACAACCACGAGCGCTTCATTGAGCAGGCCATTCTCAGCGTTCTGGAACAGGATTTTCCCGGTTCTGACCGCGAAATCCTCGTGGTGGACGACGGCTCGCAGGATAGTACCCCGCAGATCGTCGCCAAATTTGCCCCTCAGGTCCGCCTGATCCGCAAAGCCAACGGAGGTCAGGCCTCCGCCTTCAATGCAGGCATTCCGGAATGCCAGGGCGAGATCGTAGCGTTCCTCGATGGCGACGACTGGTGGGCCCCCGGCAAGCTGAAACTTGTGGTCGCGGCGTTCTCGCAGAATTCGGACGTTGGACTAATCGGCCATAGCATCACCGAAGTCCTCGCCGATGGCGCATGCCGCAGCGAGTTGGTCCGGGAATTCCCCCGCTTTCGCATTAACTCCGTCGCTGGCGCGCGCATTTTTCGCCGCCGCAAGAGTTTTCTCGGCACCAGCCGCATGGCCTTCCGCGCAGAGCTTCTCCGTCGCATCGGCCCGGTGCCCGAAGCGCTCACAATCCAAGCCGACGAGTTCCTTTTCACATTGGGAGCCCTATTTTCCGAAGTGCTGCTCCTCCGCGAGCCCCTCACCTTCTATCGCCTGCACGGACAGAATCTCTTTCAGGTGAGCGATGGCAGCCACGCCGCTCTCCGCCGCAAACACGACGTACTGATTTCTCTTGCGAAGGCGCTCCATCGGCGCTTTGCGGAAGAACGCGTCCCTGAGGACATAAGCAAGGCGATCATTGAAAGCGTTCAGACGGAAGCGGACGCGCTTCATTTGTACCTCGGCGGAGGCACGCGTCTCGACATCATTCGCACCGAACTCCGAACATATCGGATCGAGGAGGAACATGCCTCGTCGTTTCGCTGGATCCTCAAATTCCTCAGTCTTCTCCCCGCTCTTTTACTTTCTCCTAGACGATATACGGAATGGAAACGGGGACTGGCCTCCAATTCTCTATATCGGAAAACACGCCAAAAGCTGGTTCCGCATCTCCGCCCCACCCACGTTGACCGCACCGGCGACTGGAGCCAGCGATGAAGATTCTGATTGCCATCGGCGTGAAGCGGCAGAAGGAAGCAGGCGCTGCCGGCGTCGTTTTCAATCACGCCGAGCAACTTCAGAAACTCGGCCACCAGGTGGACACCTGGTTTTTCGACGATCTACTTCCTTTTCCGCGCTGGCCGGCGCGCTTCCAGGAATTGGAGTTTGCTTTCGCGGTTTCTCGCCGAATCCGCCAAAGTCCCGCTCAATACGACGTAGTGAATCTTCATGCCCCTTGGGGTGGTGTCTACGGCCTCTCCCGAAAGCTATGGCCATCCGCAGCCTTTCCACCGTACGTTTTCAGCATGCAGGGCAGTGAAGAGCGCTACACGCGCGCCATGCGTTTCGAACAGAAGAAAGGCCGTGCCAGCAACTTCGCCTGGAAAAATCGCCTGTGGCACCGCCTTTATCACCAAACCATGTACGATCTCGCAATCAAGACCGCCGATTTCGGAAATGTCGCGAACCGCGAAGGCTGGATCTTCTCTGAGTTGAAATATGGCCATCTGCCCGGGCGCATCTGGTACATCCCGAACGGCACAGATCCTGAATTTCTTCAGCCGCGCACGTTCGTGGATTCGGATGCACTTCGCCTCCTCCACGTCGGCACGTGGCTCGATCGCAAGGGCGTCTTCTACCTCGTCGAGTCCTTCGCGCAACTTGCGCCGATCCTGCCGAAGGTCTCCTTGACCGTCGCGGGCTGCTCGTTATCGGAGGAGCAGATCAGGGCCCATTTTCCCGCGGCCCTTCGTCCGCGTGTTTATGTACTGCCCTTTCTGAACCGCGCCGAGATGCCGAATCTCTACGCCACACACGATATTTTTGTGCTCCCTTCGCTGGTGGAGGGCATGCCGCTCACGCTTCTCGAAGCCATGGCGAGCGCCATGCCCGTCGTCACTACGAACACCTGTGGCATGGCGGACGTCATCGAGAATGGGGTGAACGGCATCCTCGTTCCGCCGGCCGATTCCTTGCAGCTCGCGGCCGCCATCGAGAGTTTGTGCATGTCGATGGAGTTGCGCAAAACTTTGGGGTCCGCGGCTCAGCATACTGCCCGGCGGCATACCTGGGCTGCGGTCACTCGGGAACTCGAGCACGTTTTGCGCACCGCGGTTGAGGCCAAGAACGCTGCGACCCAGGATTGAAACCTTTTTGCCATGGCGCGAGGGCTGTAAGATATTTGAGGAGTAAAGTTTGGCGGGGTCATTTGTCTTCTCTATGAAGTCACGCATCCAATTCGCGCAGGTCCCCGCTCCTCCCTCATTGGCCACGCCTCGTTTTCTGCGCCATCCCTTCTTTGCATGGGCCGGGTTGCGGCCTCCCCTTGCGCAGCACACTTTGGCAGAGCACGAAGCCTTGATGCGCCACTCGCGCAACGCGCACACAGTGGTGGAAATCGGTGTGGCAGAAGGAGCCTCGGCCGCCGGCCTGCGCGAGGCCATGCACCCACAGGGCGCACTCTACCTCGTTGATCCTTTCCATCTCTCGCGCATCCCCGCCTTCAATTTTCTCAAACGCGCCGCGCAGCGTGTCGTCAATTCCGTTGGCACGGCACGCACTGTCTGGATCGAGTCCTTCAGCCACGCCGCCGCGCGCCACTGGAAGGGGCCGATCGATTTTCTTCTCATCGATGGCGATCACCGTGAAGAAGCTGTCGAGCGCGATTGGCAGGACTGGTCCCCGTTTGTCGCGGGCGACGGTGTCATTGCCTTCCACGACGCCCGCCTCTTCCCGTCAGGCTGGTCCACGCCGGATTATGGTCCTGTCCGTTTCATCAATCGGGTTTTCCGGGAAGGTTCCGGCGCCGCGCCCTGGGCCATCATTGACGAAGTCGATTCGCTGGTTTTCGTTTCGCGGAGGAAACCCTCTTAGCATGATCACCCTCGGTCTAAACTATTCCCAGATGCACGATTCCTCCGCCTGCATCGTCCGCGATGGCGAGCTTCTTTTCGCTGTCGCCGAGGAACGCATCAGCCGCCTCAAGCACGATGCCCGCTTCCCGCAGCTTGCCATCCAAGCCTGCCTCGATTTTGCGAAAGTCGCTCCCAGCCAGATTGATGAAGTATGTTTTGGATGGCAAACGCCTGGCGCAAGCCTTCGGCACGACCTGAAACTCTTCGCGACCGGCCGCTGGCCCGTCAGCTATTTCAGTGTTCTGAACTCCTCGCGCCAGTTTCTCAGCATGTGGCACCAGGGCGGCGGCGCGCGGCGTTTTGCGCGTCACTTTGGCCCGTCCAAGGCGCAATTCCGTTTCGTGGATCACCATTTCGCTCACGCCATCAGCGCCTATTCCTACGCCGGCTTGGACGATGCCGCCATCGTCGTCATGGACGGCCGCGGCGCCTGGGAAGCCACCTCCATCTGGCGCGGCAGCAAAGGCCGCATCGAGCACCTCCAGACCATCAACTGGCCCGATTCCCTCGGCCTCTTCTACGCCCGCTTCACCGAGTTCCTCGGCTTCACTCCCAACGCCGACGAATGGAAAGTCATGGGCCTCGCTCCCTACGGTGAACCCGGCGTGAATCTCCGCGCGTTCCTGGAGCCGGAAGCGTCCCCCTACAAGGTCCACACCGATCTCCTGATGGGCGACGGCAGCGGATCCTTCTTGGGCTGGCCGGCCGCGCTCGGCACTCCGCGTGTCCCCGAAACCGATATCGACGACCGTCACAAAAATATCGCTTTCGCCGTTCAGGATTTGTGCGAAGCCGCGATGATAGGCGTCGTCCGCCTCGCTCTCGGAAAAGCGTGCAGCCGCAATTTGTGTCTCGCCGGGGGCGTCGCCCTCAATTCCAAAGCCAACGGCAAAATCCTCGCCTCCGGCGTTATCGATAAGCTTTTCGTTCAACCAGCCGCATCCGATGATGGCGTAGCCCTCGGCGCCGCTCTCGCTCCCTATCTCGATGGCGGCCAGCGGCTCCCCATCAAGCCCATGCGCCACGCGTATCTCGGCCCCTCGTTTGACGACAACGCCATCGAAGCCGCTCTCAAGACCTACAAAATTCGCTTCACGCGGCTCTCCGATCCCGCTGCCACCGCGGCGGAACTCCTTTCCCAGGGCAGGATCCTCGGCTGGTTCCAGGGTCGCATGGAGTTCGGCCCGCGCGCTCTCGGCAACCGCTCCATCCTCGCCGATCCCCGCGATCCGGAGATGAACACCAAGGTCAACAACGCGGTGAAGTTTCGCGAGTGGTGGCGCCCTTTTGCACCCTCCCTCAAAAAGGAAGCCGCGCCCGAATTCCTCGAATCCGCCTATGACTCGCCCTTCATGATACTTACCGCACAGGTGCGTCCCGAAAAACGCAGCGTCATTCCCTCCGTCACGCACGTTGACGGCAGCGCCCGTCCGCAAACCGTCGAACAAGAAATCAATCCGCTCTATTGGCGGCTCATCGATGAATTTGGCAAGCGCACCGGCGTTCCCGTCATCATGAACACGTCGTTCAATCTCCGCGGTGAAGCCATTGTTCACACTCCCACCGACGCCATCCGCACCTTTTTCAGCTCCGGCATGGACGCCCTGGTTCTCGGCAGCTTCCTTGTGGAGAAATAAAATGGGGGAACCGGGCAACCGTCTCGCGAACCTTTTCTTGCGCTATGCTTCGCCCTTCGCTGAACTGCGCCGCGTTCCCATCATCGGCGATTTCCTCAGTTGGACCAGCCGCAAGCTTCTCCCGCGCGATACCCTCGTCTGGATTCAGATTCAGCACGGCCCCGCGAGAAGCCTTTGGATACGCGTCAATCCGCGCACGGGGCAAAACGTCCAGCGGGGGATCGGCGAGCCGCAAGTCCAGCAGGCGCTGGTGGATCATCTTCGGCCAGGCATGACGTTTTATGATCTCGGTGCGAATATCGGATACTTTTCGCTGATCGCTGCGCGCCTGGTGGGGCCCAAGGGACGCGTGGTTGCGTTTGAGGCGGATCCTGAGATTGCGGCACGCCTGCGCGAAAATCTCTCGCGCAATAATTTCTCGCACGCGAGGGTTGAACAGAAAGCGGTTTGGTCGGAAGCCACGACCGTGTCCTTTGCGCGAGTGGACCCGAACACTTCGCCGGACCGCGGTCTGGGCCATGTGTCCGCCGATTCTTCGGGCGACACCATCAAGGTCGAAGCGGTATCTTTGGACCGTTACGTCACCGCGCAGAATTCTCCGGATTTTGTGAAGTGTGATGTCGAGGGAGCGGAAGCAGAGGTATTCCGCGGCGCTGATCGGCTACTAGAGGAAAGGCGCACCATTCTGCTGGTTGAAATGCATAGCCCGGAAAATCACCGCACGTTGGCGCACAAATTCGTGGAGCTTGGCTACGCCGTGCGAAATCTCGACGAAAATCACGTTTTAGCTCTGCCCAAATGACTACGCCCGTCATCGCTCTTCTCGGATGCAAAGACGTGCCCACGGACGCCGTCGAGCAATATTGCCGCTACCTCGGCGCCGCCCTGGAGTCCCATGACTTTCAACTCGAAATTCACCGCGTTCCCTGGGAGGTTCACGGCTGGCCCGATGCTCTGGACGCCCTGCGCCTCCAGGCGGCGTCCTGGCGCGGTCGCTGGGTCCTCGTCCAATACACCGCCCTCGCCTGGTCGTCGCGCGGTTTTCCTTACAACTTCTCTCGCGTCCTGCAAATCTTGAAGTCCGCCGGTGCCCGCATCGCCATCGTCTTTCATGATGTGGAACCCTTCCGCGGCCCGCGCCTCGTGGATCGCCTCCGCACTCGCGTTCAACTTCGCGCCATGCGGCGCGCCCTGGCTGCCGCTGACCTGGCCATCTTCACCATTCCTCTCGAAAAGATCTCTTGGCTTGCGGGCTCTTCCTCTCGCGTTCATTTCATTCCCGTCGGCCCCAACCTCCCGATTCCCATTCCGTCAGAGCAGGACTTCAGCCGTGCCGGCAACATTTCCGCCACTCCCATTATTGGTGTCTTCATCATCACCGGTGGCGAACCCGGCGCCCGCGAAACGAAAATCATTCTCTCCGCTGTCCGCCACGCCGCGCAAAAACTCGGCAAGCTGCGCCTCTCCGTTTTCGGCCGCCACGCCGAACTCCGCGAAGCCGCGCTTCGTGAAGGTCTTCGGGATTTGCCCGTGGAAATATCCGCGGAAGGGGTTCTCGACGATCAGCAGGTGATAGACCGTCTCCGCGCCGCCGATGTGCTCCTCTTCGTGCGCGCCCCGATTTCCACCCGCCGCAGCAGCGCCATCGCGGGCATCGCCGCCGGTGTGCCCATGGTCGCGTTTACCGGTGCGGAGACCAGTTGGCCAATCACCGATGCCGGTGTACTCCTCGCCTCGCCCGGCAACCCCACCGAACTCCATGAGGCCCTCGTCCACGTCCTGTCCGATCCCGAACTTCGCGCCAGCCTCCGCCAGCAGAACGCCCTCGCCTACCGCCAGCATTTCTCCTGGCCCGCCATCGCCACGCGCTTCGCCGCCCTCCTCAAATCCACCTAGCCGAAGTTCGTCACCAA
>PMES01000019.1 GCA_003154775.1 Acidobacteriota bacterium
TGTGTTTTTGTTAAACAGTTGCAGAGCGCGATTCACTGCGACCGCTTCGGGCTATAAACCCTACAGCGGCGTCCCTTCTCCCGAAGTTACGGGACTAATGTGCCTAGTTCCTGAGCAAGCGTTCTCTCGAGCGCCTGTGGATATTCACCTCGTCTACCTGTGTCGGTTTGTGGTACGGGCACCTGGACGACTCCTTAGAGGTTTTTCCTGGCAGCGTGAAATCAGAAACTTTGCGACCTAACGGTCTCGTCCCCAGTCTCACCGTTGAATGCCCCCGCGGATTTGCCTGCGGGAACCGGCTTACACTGAGCAACCACCATCCATCAGGTGGCTTCCCTATCCTTCTGCGTCACCCCATCGTCAAACGTCGCCAGGCGGGACAGGAATGTTGACCTGTTGTCCATCAGCTACGCCTTTCGGCCTCACCTTAGGACCCGCCTAACCCTGAGCGGATTAACCTTCCTCAGGAAACCTTAGACTTTCGGCGACACGAGTTCTCATCGTGTTTATCGCTACTTATGCCGGCAGGGTCTCTTGTGTGGCATTCAGTAGTCCTCTCGGTCTACCTTTACACCCCACGCAATGCTCCCCTACCAAATATACTTTCGTATAATTTCGCAGCTTCGGTCATGTGCTTGAGCCCCGTTGGATTGTTGGCGCATATCCGCTTGACCAGTGAGCTGTTACGCTTTNNCTAAGCCAACCTCCTGGCTGTCCGAGCGAATACACTTCCTTTACCACTTAGCACATAGTTAGGGACCTTAACTGGCGATCTGGGCTGTTTCCCTTTTGACCACGAAGCTTATCCCTCGTAGTCTCACTCCCGCATAGTTGTCCACGGCATTCGAAGTTTGATTGGATTCGGTAACCTGAGTTGGTCCCTAGTCCATTCAGTGCTCTACCACCGTGGCAATTCATGCAAGGCTGTCCCTAAAGACATTTCGGGGAGAACGAGCTATCACGGAATTTGATTAGCCTTTCACCCCTACCCTCAGCTCATCAGAGCGATTTTCAACTCACACCTGTTCGGTCCTCCAGTCGCGGTTAAGCGACCTTCAACCTGGCCAAGGGTAGATCATCCCGCTTCGCGTCTAATACCACGTACTTGTCGCCCTATTCGGACTCGCTTTCGCTACGGCTCGCTTGCGCTTAACCTTGCACGTGACATTAACTAGCCGGCTCATTAAGCAAGAGGCACGCCGTCAGGCTTTCACAGACCGAAGTCTATGCATGGCCCTCCGACTGCTTGTAAGCATACGGTTTCAGGTTCTATTTCACTCCCCTCGCAGGGGTGCTTTTCGCCTTTCCCTCACGGTACTGGTTCACTATCGGTCGCTAGAGAGTATTTAGCCTTGGAGAGTGGTCTCCCCAGTTTCCCACGAGATTTCACGTGTCTCGTGGTACTCAGGATGCCGCTTCGAGTCCGGTACACTTTCCGTTACGTGACTGTCACACTCTATGGTCCCGCTTTCCAGCAGGTTCGCGTAGTGTCCGGTTTGGTAACTCTACTTATGCGGTCCTACAACCCCCATGTGTAAACACATGGGTTTGGGCTTTTCCGATTTCGCTCGCCGCTACTTTCGGAATCTCTGTGATTTATTTTCCTTCAGGTACTGAGATGGTTCACTTCCCTGAGTTAGCTCACACCAGCCTATGTATTCAGCCGGCTGTAACGGGAGTTCATCCCGTTGGGTTTCCCCATTCGGAAATCCCCGGATCAAAGCCTGCTTGCGGCTCCCCGAGGCTTATCGCAGCTTGCCACGTCCTTCATCGCCTTCTAGCGCCAAGGCATCCACCGTACGCTCTTAGTAGCTTAATCATAAAACTCACCCAATACGTCGTTTGCCGCGGTGCAACGATTCGCTTGCGCTCCTCGCTGCTCATTGCGGTGGCTAAACCGCAACTTTCCTTCGGCTCGTTCGCCCTGTTTCCCGCGGATCCATTATTCCGTGGTCCGATTGCTCGGCTCCGGGACTATCGACTCCGCAGTTCCCCAGGTGCTTGACTGAGCTCGCCTTGTAATCCACAGCACTGCTCAACATCTCGAGCAGAACTTGTAATAATCCACGCCATCACTCCCCCAAGCGGACCGTAATCCGCCCAAGGTTATCGGCGTGAATTTGCCAGCCTTTCTGTTGTCAAAGAGCTTGGTCCCCGATTCCCTCGGGGGCCTCGACTTGCGTCGAAGCATCCTCCTTGCGGAGGACCGGGCTATTTTCAGCAACGACTGCCGCCAAAAACGGCCCATAAAATACAAAACCCGGCGTCGAGCGCCGGGCACAGCCGCCATGTGTTTTAGCGGCTTCGCGCGAAGCTCAACTCGTACTAACCCGTGCTAATAAGGCGCCTCACTATAGGATCTGTTCCTTGGATTACTTCAGACCCGACTGTGAATCCCCTGCACGACCCGACACTTTGGGGAGCACCGAGCCATTTGTAATCTTACCAAACAGCGGGAATATGTCAAGCCTTTCACAAAACATTTTTTCGTAGCCTTCCACACCCCCTGTGGAAGCTGTGGGAAACCACGGGGCCGTGAAAGGAGTGTGGCTCCGTGCATCAGCGGAAATTGTTGGAATGTGTGCGGGCATGGAGCCGAAGCCGTATGATAGCTTTCGGTAGAAGGAGCGAAGTTGAGGTGTATCTGGACGCATTGAGGCCAAAAGCCTAAGTGACTTGTGGATCGCGTTGGGGGCCGGCACAAGCTCATGCCATGAGCATCGAAACGCAAAAGGAACATTCAACCAAGGATACCGCGCGTGTTGCGGCGAACTCCGCCTCGGGTATCGAACTATCCGTGGTGATGCCCTGCTTGAACGAAGCGGCGACGCTGGAGGTCTGCATTAACAAAGCGAAAGCTGCCATCGAGCGCGAAGGCTTGTCCGCGGAAATCCTGGTCGCCGACAATGGCAGCACCGATGGCTCGCGGGAAATTGCGCGCCGTGCGGGCGCTACTGTCGTGGAAGTTGCCGCGCGAGGCTACGGCAGCGCGTTGTTGGCGGGAATCGCCGCGGCGCGCGGCCAATATGTGATCATGGCCGACGCAGACGATAGCTACGACCTGTCGCAGGTGAGTGCTTTCCTGCACAAACTCCGCGAAGGCTACGATCTGGTGATGGGCAATCGCTTTGAGGGGAACATTGCCGTTGGCGCCATGCCGTTTCTGCATCGCTACCTCGGCACGCCCGTGTTGACCCTGTTGGCAAAGGTTTTCTTCCGCACGCCCTGCGGCGACGTGAATTGCGGCATGCGCGGTTTTCGCAAGGAAGCCATCGAAGGCCTCGGGCTGCGGTCGCTGGGCATGGAATTCGCCAGCGAAATGCTGGTGAAGTCCTCGATTTTCGGGCTGCGCATCGCGGAGATCCCCACCGATCTTTCTCTCGACGGCCGCAGCACGCCGCCGCACCTGCGCACCTGGCGCGACGGCTGGCGCCACCTGCGTTTCATGCTGCTCTACAGCCCGCGCTGGCTCTTTCTGTATCCCGGGGTCCTGCTGATGCTGATTGGGAGTCTGCTGGCGCTTTGGCTGTTGCCGGGCATGCGGCATATCGGGCACGTGGGATTCGACGTCAGCACCCTCGTTTACAGCGCGACAATGATTTTCGTCGGCTATCAGGCGGTGAACTTCGCGGTGTTCACGAAAGTCTTTGCCATCACCGCAGGCTATTTGCCCCGTGATGAAAAGTTCAACCGGCTCTTCAGCGTGATCACGCTGGAGACTGGCCTTGTGGTCGGAGCGGTCCTTTTTCTGCTCGGCCTGGGCATTTCGATTTTTGCCGTGGATTCATGGCGGGCCACTGGCTTCGGGCCGCTCAATCCTGTCAGGGCGCTTCGCATGGTCATGCCGGGCGTGATTTTCCTGACGCTGGGTTGCCAGACGATTTTTTCGAGCTTTTTCCTCAGCGTTCTGGGCATGGGCAAGCGCTGATGGAACTGTTTCCGGAATATGACTGAGAAAGCAAAAAGGGAGGCACGAGGCTCCGTTGGCTTTTCGGTGCTGCAGGCCGCGCACGCGCGAATGGTCTTCGGCCGGCGCGTGAGGGTCCTGGCCGAATGCTTGTCTGCGCGGATTCCGCCGGGCTCCGCCGTTCTGGACATTGGCTGCGGCGACGGCACCATCGGAAATCTGCTGGCCGAACGCGGCTCGGAGGTTTCCATCGAGGGAGTGGAGTTTGCTCCGCGACCCCAATGCAGGATTCCGTGCCGGCCGTTCGATGGAGCCGTGCTGCCGTTTGCCGACGGCTCGTTCGACGTTTGCCTGTTTGTTGACGTGCTGCACCATACGGACGATCCCACCATCCTGCTGCGGGAAGCGCGCCGCATGACGCGCCGGTTCGTGCTGATCAAAGACCATCTCAGCGAAAACGGTTTCGACTTCAAGACGCTGCAGTTCATGGACTGGGTGGGCAACCGTCCCCATGGCGTGCGTTTGCCGTACAACTATCAGAGCCGCAAGGAATGGGAAGCGAGCTTCGCGAATTGCGGGCTCTCCATCGCCCAGTGGACCAGCGAAGTGCCGCTGTACCCTTTTCCGTTTTCGCTGCTCGTTGGCCGCGCCCTGCATTTCGTCGCCCTCCTGGAAAAGGTGTAACCGCGCAGCAATGCCCGTTGTCATCCCGCCCGCCCGGGAACGCCAATCTCCCGATTGGCCCGCCCCGCCTGCCTCCTGATCGCTGGTCGCTGACCACTCTCCCCAAATCTGTCATCCCGACCGGAGC
>PMES01000005.1 GCA_003154775.1 Acidobacteriota bacterium
TTGGTGACGAACTTCGGCTAGTGCCCCAGGTTGGAAGTTCATTGAATAAGGAAACGTGTCATTCCGAGCGAAGCGAGGAATCTGCTTTTTCTGCCGATCTTCTTGGCGGGAAGTGACCTCCAGCAGGCCATGTGGTTGGACGAGCCTATTTATCACTGGTTGGAGCGATGTTAATCAGTCCCGTCAGGTCCGCTCTGAGACGTTGATAATCGTCACCCGGCCCATGCCTGAGATACTCTGGATGTTCCTGCTCCATCTCTGAGTAGAAAATCACAACGTCACTGTCGGTGCGTTGCGCCTCTGAGCGTAACATCCAGAATTGACGAACCAGCGATAGGCGCTGGACCTCTGTCAGAGTGTCACCCATATCTTTAAGCCGGTTTCAATGTAGCAAATTTAACAAGAGCATTTTTCATCGTCAAGGCGTACTTTGAGATGAACTAGTTCCTTGGGGGTACAGTCTTATGCACGATATGATGCTACTAGTAGGACTTCTGTTTTTCTTGGGTGTATGTATCTACGCGTGGCGTCTTAAGAAACGCGATCCGGCCCGATGGGAACGATATTTCGGCCGACGGGCCGGGATGTGATCTCATCACCAAAGGTAAGACCTAATCTGCGTACTCCAACGCTATCACCGGAAAGCTTCCAATTTCTTTCTTGGTTTCGGCGAACCAAGTACATACCGCAAGAACTCCATCGTTTTCCGGCTCAAGTCTAGCAACGGTCGTGCTTGGACCGCCTGCATCTGGAACTACGTTCTTTCCCCCACGTACCACGGCGCACTCACCGTGAAGATGCGCTCATTGCCTTGCACCAGCAGCAGCCATTCCAGCAGCCGGCCACGCTGATTGTGAAGGAAATATTCATACCATTTGTTTTCCACGAGCTCGGGAATGACCACGATGATGTTACGATCGGGATTCTTCCTCGAAAGATCGAGAATGAACTGAATGATGGGAATGATGATGAAACGGTAAGGGGAAGGCAGTAGTTGGAGTTTCGGCCCCTCCCTGCCGGCGATGCGAAAGGGCTCTTCAACGTAGCGCGCCCAGTCGTCGAGAAGCAATTCGGAGTTCTCCCCAAGCTCGACGTGCAGCGCGATCACTTCCGTTGAAAGCCGGGCGGCAAATTCAATTCCCTGCCGCGTAATGTTGCTCCAGCGGTCGATGGGAACAACGGCAATGGGAGGCTGGCTGAGACTTGCAGGGTTGACGGGAACCGTGCAGGTGGTGAGGACCTTTACAGAGTGGTAGTGACGGCGAACAACCGTGAAAAAAACGATCGTCAACGGAATGAAAAGCAGCGTAATCCAGGCGCCTTGCGCGAATTTCGCAACCAACACCACCACCACCGTGATTCCCGTGACGCCCGCGCCCAAACCATTCACCAGCGCGCTCCTCAGCCAGTGCGGACCGCGCTCTCTCCGCCAGTGCATCACCATGCCGGTCTGCGAAAGCGTGAACGCCAGAAAAGCCCCCACGGCATAGAGTGGGATCAGCCGGTCGGTAACGCCGCCAAAAAGAATCAGAAGCCCGCCGCACAGCACCGCCAGGACAACGATTCCGTACGTATAGACGAGCCGCCTCCCGCGGTACCCGAAAGCGTGCGGAAGGTAGTTGTTCTGCGCGACGGCGCGGCAGAGCCGCGGAAAATCCGCGAAGGCCGTGTTAGCGGAGAGCGAAAGCACGAAAAGAATCGAGCCGATGGTCAGATAGTAGAAATAGCCTTTGCCGAAAACCGCGGCGATGAGCATGGAGAGAAGGCTCTGGTAACCCGGCTGCCCCGGATCAGTCGCCGCGATTCCGTAAACCTTCACTAGATAGGAAATTCCCGCCAGCAGCACCGCCAGGATGAAAATAATCACGGTGAGGCTGCGCTGAGCGTTTTTCACGGCGGGCTCGCGAAAGGCCTTCACGCCGTTGCTTACAGCCTCTACGCCGGTCAATGCCGTGCAACCGCTGGCAAAGACTTTCAGCAGCAGCCAGTAGGTGACGGCCTGAGTTATCGGCGGAGGGGGCGGAAGGGGAGCCGCCGGCACTGGATGTCCGCCGCTAAGGATAACGCGGAGAACGCCCGCGATGATGGTAATCAGAAGCGTGCCGACAAAAAGATAGGTGGGAAGCGCGAAGGCCAGGCCCGCATCGCGCACGCCGCGGAGATTGACGATGGTGACGACCACCAGAATGCCCACGCAGATAGATACCGTGTGCGGCAGCAACGACGGCGCAGCCGAAACAAGGGCGCCCACTCCCGCGGAAATGCCCACGGCCGCGGTGAGGATGTAATCGGCCAGGAGCGCGGCCGCGGCAAGCAAGGCGGCCGGTGTGCCCAGGTTGAAGCGCGCCACGGTGTAGGAACCGCCTCCCGAGGGATACGCGGCGATGGTCTGGCGATAGGAGAAGTACACAATCACCAGCAACGTGATGATCGCGGCGCTGATCGGAACGATATAGCGCACGCCGAGAAGGCCAAGGGGAATCAGAAGACTGAGGGCTGCTTCCGGGCCGTAAGCAGCCGAGCTGAGCCCATCGAGCCCAAAGATGGGGATGCCCTGTGCGGGACCGATCTTTTCGGCCCGTTCGTCGCTGGTCTTGATGGGCTTGCCGACAACCAGGTCAAGTATGTTCATGAGCGGTGGAGTCCCATGGAAGATTCACTCCAGAAAAACAATCTCTACGCGGTGAGCGTAAGGTGGCCCTCAAAGTGATGCGGACATCAGATCGCATTCGGCGCGCGTCCTCTGATCGGCGAACTCTCTAAACAGAGACACGATAACATCGCTCGGATTCGCAATCAAAAATCGGCGCGCTTACCCTTGATCAGTCGTATTGCCGGACATGTACCGCCCCAGTACTTCACTTGTCCGGCTTGTGCTGCGGGCTCAGACGGTCGAT
>PMES01000088.1 GCA_003154775.1 Acidobacteriota bacterium
TGGGTTCACCGGACGAATACGTCAGCATGGTGGTGTTGGCCTACTGGAAATATCGCTCCTTCCTCGCCGGTCTTGGGCTCAATTTGTGTTCGCGGTCCTGCTCCTTTTCGTGCAGCGCAATTTTTCGATCGACACCATCTTCAGCGGTCAGCGTGGTTGCCACTGCGTTTGGTAGCTCCTCCGGTTTGACCTCGATACTTCCTTCAATATGTGTGGGGTGCCTCTTCGGCAAGCCGACGACAGGGAGTTTTCCTCCGCTCAACTCAAAGCCGGTACCATCGGAATGATTTCGGCGATTGAAACCCTGAGGCAAAACCAACCCCAGCCACTTCAAACGTCCGCCTTCCTGGCGTCCGCGGGCACGCGCTGCATCCTTTGGGAGCGTGAAAGCAAACCAAAGCAACAACGCCGCCAAAGGGCTCCACAATGCGGGTCGCAGCAGACCTGTGAGCGCTTGGTCCTGGTAAATCCCATGCCGCAAGAACTCATGCATTTTCGCGTCGTCTGATTGAACCGGAAGTAACACTAAGTGGAGAGCGCCAGTTTTCAATGCCTCCTGCGTGAGCCTAACGGTCGCTTCCCCGGACTCGGTCTTGGCCTCAGTCACTTCGCTATCGGAGGCCCAATGGCTGCTGTTCTTCGTGGTCACCGCAAGCAATTCATACTGCCCCGTCCGTGCTGAAGTAGTCGCACGGCGTAAGCCGCTGCGGATGTAGGTTGTGAAGTAGAACCGCTGCAAGGGCGTCCATACTGCGATGTAACGATACGTGCAGATCGCGAGCATACTCGCAAGCACCACGAACACCGGCATCCAGGTCCATACTGGACGTCGATTCGGCCACTCACCTGCCCTCTTATCCGGCCTCCACGCCTGGCTCACAACTTCCCCTCCTTCGCGGCCGCTGCAAGGCGTTGTTTTGCTCTCTGGAATCGCTCCATGTCGGCCCGCTCGATGAGCCGATCCAAGTCCTGGTCGGTGAGGTCCTCTTGCGGTGCCAATTTGTAAAGGGCGTTGAGCAAGATTGCCCGCAAGGCTACGACTTCCGCAAGGAGGGTTTGTTCTGCCGCAGTGGCCACTACTCCTTGAGCCGCATTGACTTGCGCTAAGAGCACCTCGCGGCACCACTCGCCAACAGTTACACCCTCGCGCTCCGCGATAGCCGCAAGCAGCGCGTATTCGCTTTCGGTCACTTTTGAGCCAACCGTGCGATTGCGGAGTTGATCGTTAGGCACGACAAGAACCCCCAGAAGAGACTTCCTTGAAAATAGGCGGCTCCAGAACACGCCAGCCAAATCAGTAAGTTAACGAAGAGCGCCGCAGATTTTCCGCAAGCACTGATGTTTCGCTAACTCACTCCACACGACCAAGTTAACCAGCGGCGCTCTGCAGCACCCATTTTGGGGTAGCGTGTCCGTCCAACTCCCGGTGCCGAAGGCACCGCTCTGCTCCTGGTCGGCCAAAAGCCGGCGACGCCGCCCTCGGCGGGGCCGCATCCGGCTTCCATGGTGAGGCTAAAGAGCATCACAGCTCACCGTACTCCAGGGTCAGCGCGTCCCATGCCATGCGGATTTCGGGAAGCTCCCACGCGCGGCGAAAGAGCGCTTGGACCGACTTCCACTCCTTTTCGGAGAGGCCGAACGTGATGCCATTCTGGTGAGCGCGGAACCAGTAGTCCTTGCCCTTGCTTTCCTCGGACGCGGCGATATAGCCGAGGAAGTGGCCACCCTCCCAGCGGCGGGCGGGGCTGTCCGGCGCAAGCACGGCCAGCATGGCGCGAAATTCTGTAATCTTCGGATAGCCACTGATCGGGTACATCGGCCCGCGTGGGCCAGGAAAACTCAAGAGCAAATAAAGATCGTTGCTCTCTCCTCGATTAAACGAGAGCGTGAAGTCGCCTTCTTTGATGGACGGAATCGGCGGCTGATAGAAGGAATCCTGGCTCGTGGACTTCGCTCGGAGCGACCCTTGCGTGAGGCAGTAGTGGCCGCGCGCGGCTAGCCGCCACAGCACCGGGAAGAAGGGGCGAAGGGCGCGGTTCACGGCGTCAGCGGCGGGGAGCTTTTCGTCCTCCAGCAGGATCAGCAGATTGCGTCCCGCCAGAAACGTGTCCCACTTTACTGCCGGATCGCTGAGCCGCTTACGAGTCTCGGCCACGGTCCGGCGAACCGTCTCTGAAGTCGCACGCTCCGAATCGTCTACTCCTTTCACCTTCGGAGGGCGGCACTCGGAAGGGAGATTGCTGACGTAGTAGGGATCTCGCACGGAAGCACGTTCTGCCCGCAGTTCATAAACGGCCAGGAACGCGTCCAGCACGCCAATGAGTGAGTCGTTGGAGACAGGATTAGGCGTCCGTTCTGTATACGCTTCGAGCCCCTTCTGCGCGAAGTGCGAGAGCAGGATCCACTCAGCTCGCGACAGAATGTGTTGCGCTTCCCCTTTCCTGCGAATCTCGAGAAGTGTGTCTGTCGGTTTGGCCATCAAGTCCGCGACTTCAAAGCGGTCCTCACGAGCAGACTCAAGGAGCTGCTTGGCGACCTCCGAAGTCGAAACACTGTCGCCTTTTTTCGAGGACATGAGTTGCTTGGCACGCTCCAGGCGAGCAAAGAGAGCATCGCTGATACGAAGGGAGAGAGTTTGCCCCTGTGTGGGCTTCTCGGGCTTTTGCGGTTTTTCGGGCATCGGGTACTCCTTCTGGTTCCGTCTGTAGGATGCAACCCTTTCGAGAAAGGATGCATCTTAACTTGACGTTTGCAAACAAAGTAGGATATTGTGGACAGGATGTCAAGTGGAAAATAACAACCCCGGGGACCAAGGAAAAGAGGCAATGAAAGACCGCAGTACCCAACTCGGCGTGCGCAAGAACCCAGACTCGCCAAGAGTGCATGGCTTGCGCCTCACAGTAGATTCGGCCTCGTTAAGATTTGGAAGTCAGACTGGGAATTCCTCCGAGAGCAGGCCATCGCCGCAAGCCGAGAGATTTGGTTTGCCTTGCGCTTCGAGCACAGAGCCACATCAAACTCCCGAGCCGGTCTGGGACTGCGCTGAAGCAGCTCGATTCCTTCGGCTACACCCTAAGACCGTCAAGCGCATGGCGCGCCGCGGCCAGATTCCCGGATGCCGGCTCGGTAGGCGATGGTACTTTCGCCCTTGGGACTTGGACGCATTGCTGCGAACCGGTGTAAACTTTGCAGCGAAGGCCAACAGGGTTGCGCCGCAACTCTCCTCTAATCCCAAAAGGAGAGCATGATGTTGCGGCTAACTCGAAATACGTATCAACACGGATGGATTGAAACCCGGCCGTCGAAGAAGCAGGACCTCGTATTTGTCTATCGCTGGCGGAAACGAAAACCCGACGGCGGCTATACAAAACGATCTGAAGTGATTGGTCCCGTCTCAATGCTCAAAACGGAAGCCAATGCATGGCGGGCCATCGAGCATCGCAAGCTTGATGTGAACTCTGATCATCCTCAAGGACAGGCGGTCACCATCGGTATGCTGGTGAGCCGATACCTCGAAACAGAGCTTCCCGAGCTGCGGCACTCGACCGCCAATGGATACAGGTCATACCTCAATCACCAGATCAAACCTCGGTGGGGAGACTACCCGATTTCCAAGGTAAAGCCCTTCGCCGTGGAGCAGTGGTTGAAGGGGCTTGACCTGGCTTCAAGAACCAGAGGTCATCTCCACAATCTCATGCGGGTGCTTTGGAACTGCGCCATGCGTTGGGAGCTCACCGAGATCGGCGAGAATCCCATGAAGCTCGTGCGGGTCCGCGGCACAAGCAAACGACAGCGTGAGCCGATGGTTCTTGGCGTTGCTCAAATCCGTCTCTTACTTGGGGAGCTCGATGAGCCCTTCCGCACGATGGTTATCCTCGATCTCGCCACGGGGCTCCGCTGCAGCGAGCTCTTCGCCCTCAAGTGGTGTGACGTGCTCTGGGATGACCTAACACTGCTCGTGCGGCGAGGCATCGTCACCGGGGTAGTAAGCGATGTCAAAACCAAATACTCCAATGCGGGCATCCCGCTTGATCCTGCGCTGGCCGAAGTGCTTTTGAACTGGCGCCGCAGGACGCTGTTCAAAAACCCAGAGGACTGGGTATTTGCAAGCCCGTTTGTGGCAGGCAAAAAACCCTGGTATCCATGGGGAGTGGAGCGGCGTCATATCATTCCCGCAGGCATTCGTTGCGGCATCGGACGTATCGGTTGGCACTCGTTCAGGCACACATTCAGAACCCTGCTTGATGAAACCGGGGCTCCGATGAAGGTGCAGCAGGAACTCATGCGCCACGCAGACATCCGTACCACGATGAACGTCTACGGCAAAGCCATGGACGAAAGCAAGCGCGCGGCTCACGGCAAGGTCGTCCGCCTCGTATTGCCTTCGCAGGTGGCTTAATGCCCCTTAGTGCCCCTTGAAGTTTTCGCTATCGGATTGAAAAGAAGTAACAAAGTTGGTGGAGCCGATGGGATTCGAACCCACGACCTCCTCGATGCCATCGAGGCGCGCTCCCAACTGCGCCACGGCCCCACCGGAGGAACTTCCAAAAGTTTACCACAAATCGGAGAGCGGCTGGAGCGGCGGGCGACGCAGAATTGCGGTATGGATTGCCGGCTGGCGCCGCCGGGACTCTCGCCGCGGTGCTTTGCGCCAAGCGGAAGCATGGAACGTTGGGTGACAGTATTGCAGGTTTTTCATCGCGGGAGGCGTCGGCGTTCCGGTAGAATGCAGGCATTATGGCAAAACTAACTTTTCTGGGCGCAGCAGGTTGCGTGACGGGGTCCAAATACCTTGTGGAAGCGGCCGGCAAGAAACTGCTGGTGGACTGCGGATTGTTTCAGGGCACGGATGATTTGAAGGAGCGCAACTGGAATCCGCTGCCGGTGGATTTGAACACGATCAGCTACGCGGTTCTGACGCACGCGCATCTGGACCACACCGGATGGCTGCCGGTGCTGGTGCGCGACGGCTTTCGCAAGCCCATCTTTGCCAATCCGGCGACGATCGAGCTGGCGGAACTCCTGCTGAAGGATTCCGGGCACTTGCAGGAAGAAGAAACAGCGGACGCCATCAAACACAAGTGGAGCAAGCACCCGCATCCGCGGGCGCTCTATACATCGGACGACGTCGATCCGGTGCTGCGGTTGCTGAAGCCGATGCCGCGCAACGGCGGCTTTGACATTTCGCCGGAATTCCACGTGGAGTCGTATGACGCGGGACACATTCTGGGCTCCTCTAGCTTGGAACTGACGATTGCGGAAAACAGCAAGAAGACGGTGATCGTGTTTTCCGGGGACGTGGGCCGCTACGATCAGCCCATCCTGAATGATCCTGTCACGCCGGTGACAAAGCAGATTGACCTGCTTCTGTGCGAATCCACGTACGGCGACCGCGAGCACGAGGCGGGCGATCCGCTGGAAGTGCTCAGCAATGTGGTGAATCGCGTGGTGAAGCGCGGCGGGTCCATCGTGATTCCCGCGTTTGCGATCGGGCGCACGCAGACGTTTATGTATTACTTGCGGCAACTGGAAAATTTGCAGCGCATCCCGAAGGTTCCCGTGTACGTGGACAGCCCGATGGCGCTGAGCGCCACGGATCTATACCTGAAGCACAAGGAAGATCACGACCTGCTGTTTGCGCGCGACGAACAGAGCGGCGGCGATCCCTTGAGCGTGCACGAATTCCACCTGACGCGTAGCGCGGAAGAGTCCAAGCACATCAACAATGTGAAGACCCCGTGCATCATCATCTCCGCGAGCGGCATGGTGACGGGCGGGCGCGTGCTGCATCATTTGGCACAGCGCTTGGGGGATGCGCGAAACGCCGTGATCCTGGGAGGATTCCAGGCCGAGGGTACGCGGGGGCGCGCCTTGCAAGAAGGGGCAAAGACCTTGAGCCTGTTCGGGCAGGTCGTTCCGGTTCTAGCGGAGATTGTGGAGATGGGGCAATTTTCGGCGCACGCTGGGAAGAGCGAGTTGCTGCGGTGGCTGACGGCGCTACAAGTGCCGCCGAAGCAGGTGTACCTGACGCACGGGGAGCCCGCGGCGGCACAGTCGTTACAACAGGCGATTACGGAGAAGTTCCGGTGGAAGGCTTCGGTGGCGCGTTATCTGGATACGGTTGAGGCGGGGTAAAAAGTAACGCGGGAACTTTTTGGTACCTTGTCAGGCGTGATTATGGGATGGCCTGTCCCGCCCTGCGACGTTACATCAAAGTGACAAATTATTTTGCAAAGGGCAGGAAACTTTTTTGGAGGTAGCTTCGTCTATACCAGCAAGACCACTCGCGGGGTAGGAAGCTAACCACCACAGGGCAACCGACCAATAGCTTCCTACCCCTTAACTACTCAGAAAACAAAAGTCTGGTGCAGAACGGGTAATTCTCTCCCGACCGTGGATCACCTAACCCGGATTTCTCACAAACTACGATTCATCCGATGCCCAAGTTCCGCAAGCCATTGTCATCCTGAGGCGATCCNNAAGATGACAGGGTGCTGCGCCGTTTGAATACCATCAATATTGTAGCTCGCGAGAAAGTCCGGCTAGGATACGGCCACAACGCCGCGTTTGGTAGGCGTATTTTGAGACATCGGCGGAATTTCGGTCAGGGTCAACCCAACCACAAACATGGGCGTTGGGGCGACGCGTCCCCAGCGGTTGAGCTCCCAGCGAGCGCGGAGAAAACGCACTTCTGGGCGCAGGGAGAGATCCAAAACCATTTTGGTCGTGCCGCGGTAGAATTGTTGCGGGATTTTCAGATACGGCTTCTTGCCGAAGTCCTGGCCATCCGCGGAACCCCATAGCGATACATCGAGAGACTCCTGCTCAAGCTGCTCGGTGACGGTTAGCTCGCAGAGGAAGGTGCGGGTGGAGGTGGCGGAGATATCGAAGGGCTGGCCATCGGCGTTGGATTCAAGTTTGGTTTGCGAGGGAATGATGGAAAGTCCGAGGGGCACAGTGGGGTTCCTTCCTTGAAGGAGAGATTTTAGCACAAGGGAGAAACGGGTATCGGGGCAGCTTCTGGTATGCACGTCACGCGTGGAGATGGGCGAGGCGGGCTTCGGCGGCGGCCAGGGTTGCTTCTTTTTTGCAGAAGGTGAAGCGGACCTGGGAGGCGCCGTCGCGGGGGTTGTTGTAGAAGCTGGAGCCGGGGACGCAGGCCACGCCAATGTGTTCGACGAGATATTTGGCGAAGGAGACGTCGCGCGATTCGGCGGGGTATTTGGCTTCGTCGAAATGGAAGCGGGAGATGTCCGTCATGATGTAGTAGGCGCCGCGGGGCTTGTAGACGGTGAAGCCGGAGGCGGTGAGGATTTTCAGGAGGCGCTCGCGCTTGGCGGCATAGTTGGCGGCCAGTTTGTCGTAGTAGGACTGCGGCGATTTGAGCGCGAGGGCGCCGGCTTGTTGCAGCGGAGCGGCCGCGCCAACGGTCAGAAAATCGTGGACCTTGCGGATGGCTTGCGTGGTTTCCGGCGGGGCGATGGCCCAGCCGACGCGCCAGCCGGTGACGCTGTAGGTTTTGGACATGCCGTTGATGACGATGGTGCGGTCGCGCATGCCGTCCAGGCGGGCCATGGTGATGTGCTCGGCGCCATCATAGATGATGTGCTCGTAGATTTCGTCGGTGATGCAGTAGGCGTTCCAGCGCACGCAGAGATCGCGGATGAATTCGAGTTCGGCGCACGTGAACACTTTGCCGGTGGGATTGTTGGGCGTGTTAAGGATGATGGCCTTGGTGTGCGGGCCAAAGGCGGCGGCGAGTTCCCTTTCGTCAAAGGTCCAGTCGGGCGGGCGAAGTTTCACGAAACGCGGCGTGGCACCGGAGAGGATCGCATCCGGGCCGTAATTTTCGTAGAAGGGCTCGAAGACCACGGTTTCGTCGCCGGGGTTGATGATGGCCATCATGGAGGACATCATCGCTTCGGTGGAGCCGCAGCAAACGGTAATTTCGCGCTCGGGATCGACGGTGATGCCCTGGGTTTGCGCGAATTTTTCGACGATGGCGTCGCGTAGCGGCTTCGCGCCCCAGGTGATGGCGTATTGATTGATGTCGTCGGCAATGGCCTGGCGCGCGGCCTCCTTGATTTCCTCGGGCGCGGCGAAATCGGGAAAACCCTGGGAAAGATTAACGGCGTTGTGCTGCAGCGCCAGTCGCGTCATTTCGCGAATGACGGATTCGGTGAATTGCTCGGCCTTGGCGGAAAGCATGCGGCGAGCGATGTGGGTCATGTTGGTTTCGGAAGTGGACATGGGAATAGATTGTAGCAAAGGAGAGACGGGCAGTAGCGCGGAGTGCCCAGATTGCGGATATCAGATATCAGCGATCAGGAATCGGTTGGGAGGTTGGATTGTGGTTTGGAAAAGAGGCGGCAAGCCGTTGCACTCCAAGAAAGTCCAAGAGACTCGGAAATTTTGCGGACATGGGGCGCAGGAGTCCCGCGCCCCTACAAAGGACAAAGGAAAGAGGATTAGCGAGAGTGGATGGCGGCGGAAACCGTGGTTTTGGAGGGTTCGCCGTAGATCAGGCGGTACATGGTGGCGTTGCGCAGAACGATCTGGACGTACTCGCGGGTTTCGGTGAACGGAATGGATTCGACGAATTCGGGAAATTCCTCGAAGGTGCGTTCCGCCTTCCACTGCGTGAGGCGTTCTTCTCCGGCGTTGTAGGCAGCGGCGGCATATTCGGGCGCGCCGGTGGCGCGCGTCAGCTCGGCGATATAAAGCATACCCAGCTCGATGTTCACCTCGGGATCGAAGAGCGAAGATTTGGTGTAGCGGACTTTGCGCTGCTTGGCCAAGCGGCGGCCTTCCTTGGGAAGAATCTGCATGAGGCCGATGGCATTGGCGTGAGAAACGGCGCCCGCCTGAAAGGTGGATTCCTGGCGGATGAGGCCGGCGGCGAACATGGCGTCGAAATCGTTGCGTTCGGCTTCGCGGCGCAGTGTGGCCTCATAAGGCAGCGGAAAGAGGACCTTCCACGCGTTCAGCGGAACATCCTTGAACGCGCGCGCATCGAAATTCGAGACCGCCATGCGGCCATAGGCCATGCCCGTGCCGAAGTGTCCCTGATCGAAGGCGGCTTGCGCGGCTTCGACCAGGAAGCGCGGCGAAGCCGTGGCGGCGAAGGCGGCTTTCAGTTCGAGTTCGGCGGAAGCGTCGAACGCAATGGTGCGCAGGGCTTGCGCCCGATTCCAGCGGTCGGCGACGTTTGGCGCGACAGGCTCGTCAAACGGGCGCAGCGGGGGCGCGGGCGGAATCTGCGCGAGAAAGTCCACGGGATCCGATTCGCCCGGGCCAAGCTTTTCCAGATGCACCGCGGCATACTCCGCGAAATAGCTGGTGGGAAACCGCTCGATGGCTTTCGCGTAATAGGCGCGCGCATGGGCGGGATTTCCGCCGCGTTCGGCGTTGCGCCCGAGCCAGTAAAGGGCGTTCACCGCCGCGGCGGAAACAGGATATTTGCGCAGGAAAATGCTCATCTTGTCGTCCGCGTAAGGCAGTCGATCGAGATAAGCGACCCAGGCGATGCGCCATTCCGCGTTGTAGGCGTTCTTGCCGGCAGGGAAAGCGTCGAGGACGCGCTGGTAATAACTGACGGCCTTGCTGCGTTGCAACTCCACCCAGTAATAATTTCCGCCGGCCATCAGCGCTTCCTCGGCCCAGCGGCTTTGTGGATATTTTTCCCAGATTCTTTCGATGGCCGCGAGCATTTCGGCTTCGTTTTTCTCGGAGCGATAGGCCTGCGAGAGCGTGTATAGACGCTCCGCATCCGCTTCCGGATCGCTGACATTCAACGAAGCAAGCAGCTTGATTGCGGGTTTCGGGTGCTGGCGGCACTCCGCGATACGCACCAGAGCGCGCTGGCGCGTGGGGTTGGCGGGATCCTTCAACATGGCCGCGAGCTTTTCGTACTCGGCGCGCGCTTCTTTCCATTTGTGCGCGTCGTAGAAGTCCTGAGCGCGCTGGTCCTGCAGCTCCCCGGTGGCGTAGGGAAATTCGCTGTGAAGCTGCTTGTTCAAGCGCGGCAGCGCGTTACCGGCGTCGCGCGCTTCATCGGCCAGCGGGAATTTGTAGTAGAGCGTCTGGTAATCCTTGGCGGCGGGCACCAGGTGGCGAGCGGCTTCATTAGCGCGAGCACGCTCCAGGAGCAGGCCTGGCTTCGAGGAAGTGGCGGGATAAGCGGCGAGCGCGTCGAGACCATCCTGCGGACGGCCACTCTCCACCGCCGCGGGCACGTAGCCCTCCAGCACTTGCTCCTTGATGGCGGTGTTGGGGTAGTTCGTCAGAAGCGTGGTGAAATCCTGAATCGCTGCGCCACTCTTATTCAGGGCATGCTCGCTTTGCGCGGTCCAAAAAAGCGTGTACTCGGACAGCAGCGTGTCGGCCTTGGCTTTCTGGAGCCAGACGAGGGCTTGCTGCGCGTGGGCGTGGGAGTACTCCTCGTAGCCCAGAGCGAGGGCCGCGCGTTGTCCCCAAACGCTGGCGGAGTTTTTGTTGGCGAAGGAGGCGAGTTTTTCATAGGAGCCGGGAGTGCCGAGATGAACGTCGCGGGCGAGCAGGGCAAGCTCTTTTTGCGCGGCGGCGTCTTCGGGAGTCGCGGCATCGAGCGCCGGCGCCGAGGTATCGGGCTTGCAGCCGGTGCGGCACGCGGGCGATTTGGGCTTGGCGGATTTTTTCTTTTTGTGGGCGGTGGTTTGCGGAGTCGTGGAAACGTTGCGGACGGCGGCGGGCGATTGCGGCGCAGTGATAGCGGAGGCGTAAGAAAAGCCGCCAGGTGAAAGTGCTGCGCAAAGCCCCAGCGCCAGGGCGCGCTGCACGAGCGTGCGCGTCGCGTTGTGCTTAGCGCGATTTGCCGGCCGTGGCGTAGGGGTATTCGCCGAGCAAGGAAGGATCGCCGTCGGCAAGGATCTCCACCAGCCAGCGATAAAAGTAATCGACTGGGTGGTCCATGATGGGCTTGAATCTGCGGTCGTATTCTCGATGGGCTTTCTCAATGTCATCTTTCAGTCGGATGCAGATATCTCCGTGTTCGCGGCCCAGTCTAACGAGTTCCGGGCGCAACATCTTAATATCCTGCATCGAAACTTTGGCCACGCGATTTGCGCGGCGGTGGAGTTCTTGTTCCTCAGGAGTTAACTGGTTGATGTCGAACTCGGAGCCGACGCCAGCGACACCTACGGGCAATTCCAATTCTACAGGAGCGGGAGGAGGAGGCGTGGGCTCAAGGTCATAGGAAGGAGGTTCCACCGGTTCCAGCCGCGCGGGAGCCGCGGCGCTCGGGGCGGCAGCCTGGGGAGCCGGAACGATAGGCGCCGGGCGTTGCGGAGCGGCGGGCGCTTCGGTGGTCGCGACGCCAATGGCCTGAGTGATGCTCTCTTCCAAAAGGCTGCGGGGACCCGCTTGCAGCGCCATGGCGATGAAGCGGGACAACACTTCCAAAGAAGCTGACAGCGCGGCTGCGGCCGTTTGGGCGCGCAACATCGGAGGAAGCGCGTTGGTGGGGCGGCTGCTGGAGCACGCCGCGACGACATCACTGACCGCCTGTGTCAGTTCGTCGTTGGTGCGCTTGATGCGCTCGAGGTTATCGCGCACGGCGCGCGCCACCGCTTGTTCCACCGGATTGGGTTCAGGTGCCATGGCAATCTTCGGCGTTTTCGCCGGAAATTCTCCCGATTCTTCATTTTGGGAGCAACGCAGCGGGGAGTCAACGGGGACGGAGGGAGCGTGTGACCAATTGTTGCTCCTGCGCGGGGGGGTGGGACGTAACCAATTGATAACAGAGTAGTTGGGGCAGCGAGGCGGTTGGCTGAAAAGTCGGGCCCTCCCAATTCAGGAATGCAGTGGAGGCGGAACGCCACCTGCCTATATAAGGATGCGCTTGGGGGAGCAGGGTTGAGCCCTGCTCCGCGAAGCAGGCTAAGGGACGACGGGCAGCAGAAGAGCGGAAGCGTGCGCCGCATCGTGAAGGATGGTGTTGGTGGCGCTAGCCCACTTGGCGGAAGTGGCCGCGGATTCGCCCGTGTTCAGATTGCGATCGAAACGCGGGAAATTGCTGCTGGAAATTTCCAGGCGGATGCGATGGCCTGCGCGAAAAACGTTGCTGGTGGCCCAGAGATCGATAGCGAGGGAGTAGACCTTGCCCGGCGTGAGGAGTGTGGGAGTTTCCTGCGAATCGCGATATTTTGCGCGGAGGATTCCTTCGGTGATGTTCATGGCGGAACCGTCAGGAGAAACATCAACGAGCTTGCCGGTGAAGTCGGTGTCCACCGCGGATGAGGAGGCAAAGAATTCGAGGCGCACGGGCCCTGTAGCTTCGAGGTCGTGTTCGAGTGGCGGCGTGGAATAGATGAGAACGTCGTCGCGCTCTTCCAAAGCGCGCTGGTCTTTCGGGCCGGGTGCAAGATGCACGGAATCGCAACAAAGCGGACCACCGGTGGTGGCCACGGGTTTGCCGGGGTCATAGGTGAACTTGTCCGCGGGTTCGGAGGCCGGTGCGGAGGTGGAAAGAGAGCCATTGCCGCGGGAAGAGTTGGCGGCACCCTGCGAGTGCAGAAAATACCGGGTGGTCTTGGCTCGAGCGAGCGGCCAGTCGTCTTCCTGTCACCATTGATTGGGGCCCATGACGAAAATCGTGACGGGCTTGCCAGTAGCGAATTCGTTTTGAATGCCTTTGAAGAGGAAATCGTACCAGCGGAGGGTGGCGTCGTATTCGTCGTATTTTGCGGCTTCGGGGCCGAAGTCGAGGTCGCCAATTTTGCGGCCGTCACCGGCGTGGCCGCCGATGGTGACGAGAAGACGCTGGCCTTTGCGGGCTTCTTCGGTTGCGGCGTTGGCTTTCAGGCCAGTGTAGTTGCGTAGAGAGCCGCCCAGGAAGATGTCGTACCAGGCAGCGACATGCAGTGCGGGCACGCCGATGTCAGGGTAGTGATCTTCAATGGTCAGCCGCTTCCAATAGTCATCGTAGGCGGGATGGGCCAGCCAATCGAGGAAGTACGGAGCGAGCGAAGGTGTGGAGGAGTTGACGGCACCAGCAGCCGGGAGATTGAAGAGGGGGTAGCCGGTGAGAGGAAGTGCGTCCTGAGCGATGCGGGCATTGGTGGCTTTTTGGACCGAGCGATTGAGGGTGTCCTGTGCGAGACCCGAGGCCCAGGATTCGTCGAACCATTGTTCAAAGGCGCCGCCCTGGTAGGTCCAGCCGTCGTGATAGTTGCTGGCGGTAACCGCGGGACAGATACCGGCGAGATGCGGAGGATGAGCCGTGGCGGCGAGCATCTGAGTAGCGCCGACGTAGGAGCCGCCGAACATGCCGACCTTGCCGTCGGAATACGGAAGCGCGGCGACCCACTCGACGGTGTCGTAACCGTCTTCGGCTTCGTGGATGAAGGGATACCAGTCTCCCTCGGAGGCATAGCGGCCGCGCACATCCTGGATCACCACGACGTAGCCGCGCCCGGCGGCCAGGTATGCGAAATTCATGCTCCAGCCAGTTTTGTTGTAGGGAGTGCGCTGGAGGAGAACGGGAAATTTCCCATCGGCGTCCGGGCGATAGATATCGGCACGAAGAGCGACGCCATCTCGCATTTTCGCGCTTATATCGCGCTCGACTTTGACGGCATAGTGTTCAGCGGCGAAAAGCGGTGAAATGAATAAGGCCAGAAGGAGGAAGAGGGTCGACTGGCGGAAAAAGAGCAGTTTTGAAGTCATCGGGGATCTCCAGGATTAGCTGGAGAGATGGTAACGCGTCCCAGCCGGCGTTGCGAAGGGTTTCCCGAAAATCGCTTAGTCCATGGGCGAGAGCCATTTGGCCCTGAGATAGATCTGGTGATCGACGAAGCACCGGAAACGCGATCTTCCCGGAGAAATGTTCGCGCTGCTATCCGGCTTTGGACGGGGAAGGCTCGGGGACAGCGGATGAATTGCGGGAGATTTTCCGCGTGAGCCTTCGACGGGAGAGAATATCGTCCAGAGCCTGTGGCCGAATCGGCTTGGAAAGATATCCGTCCATGCCCGCGGCAAGGCAGCGTTCCTCGTCACTCTTCATGGCATGAGCGGTCAAGGCGATTACGACTTGATGTTTTGAAGAGTCCTGTTCTCGCTGGCGCAGGACAGAGGTTGCCGTTATGCCATCCATCTCGGGCATCTGGACGTCCATAAAGACAATGTCAAAGTCCTCTCGCGCGAGAGCGTCGAGAGCCTCCTGGCCGTTGCCGGCGACGGAGACGCGATGACCTCTTTTCTCGAGCATGCGGACGGCAAGGCGTTGATTCACCAAGTTGTCTTCGGCAACGAGAATCGAGAGGAAGTCATCGGGGTCGCGGGCGTCGTGCAAGGAATAGCGGGTGACGAGAGGGATGGCTCCGTTGGGCTGTCGGGCGCCCAACACCAGGGCGATCGCTTCGCGCAATTCGGACTGACGAATGGGCTTCAGAAGGTAAGCTGCCACCCCTAACTGTTTACAGCGCTCGGCATCCCCACGGTGTCCTGCGGAAGTAAGCATGACGATGGTGGGTGTAGATAATGCAGGTTGTTGGCGGATTCTCTCAATGAGGGTGAAACCGTCCATGTGCGGCATGTGCATGTCCGTCAAGATGAGGCTGAACTGCTCACCTTTATCACGCGCGAGAGCAAGGGCCGCGAGTGCTTCCTCCCCGCCATTCACGGTCATGGGCTTCATCTCCCAGCGCAACAACATGCCACGCAAGATCCGTTGATTGGTTCGATTATCGTCGATAATCAACGCCTTTACGCCTCGAAGAACTTCCGGAGGTGCGGGTTCTGCGATTTCAACTTTCTTGTGTGCAGCCTTTACGAGAATAGTGAAGTGGAATTGGGTTCCCTGGCCGGGAGCGCTCTCGACCCAAATCCGGCCGCCCATCAGAGCAATAAATCGAGCGGAGATGGTAAGACCGAGTCCCGTGCCGCCGTATTTGCGGGTGGTGGAGGTATCGGCCTGCGAGAAAGGATCAAAGATGGATTCTTGCTTGTCTTCAGGAATGCCGATGCCGGTGTCGGAAACTGTGAAATGCAAGACGGCCGTATCGCCATCCTTGGAGTCGAGCGCGACTCTCAGCGAGACTTCGCCTTCGTGAGTAAACTTGATGGCATTCCCGATGAGATTGACCAGAATTTGACGAAGCCGGGCGGGGTCGGCACAGACGACATCTGGAACGTCAGGCGCAATCTCGCAAAGAAGCTCGAGGCCTTTTTCGTCAGCTCGCAAGGCCAGGGTCTTTAACGTCGTTTCCACGCACTCAGCCAGATCGAAATCGCTCAGTTCGAGTTCCATTCTTCCCGCTTCGACCTTGGAGAAATCGAGGATGTCGTTAATGACAGTGAGCAGGGAGTCGGCGGAAAGTTTCACGGTTTGGAGGTACTCGCGCTGTTCCGCGGAGAGTTCCGTATCGAGGGCCAAATCGGTCATGCCGATGACGCCGTTGAGCGGGGTACGAATCTCATGGCTCATGTTGGCGAGGAATTCGCTTTTGGCGCAGCTGGCGGCCTCGGCAGCTTCCTTGGCTCTTTGCCACTCAAATTCCGCCTTCTTGCGCGTGGTAATATCGCGGCCCACGCCAGCAAGGCCCGTAACCTCGCCGTCGCTGTCGAACAGAGGAACCTTTGTGGTCAGCAGCCAGGTTCGATCCCCGTTGGCGTCCAGGCATTGCTCTTCGCGGTTGAACAGGGGCTGTTTCGTAAGGATCACGTTGCGTTCATCCTGGTAGTAGGCGTCCGCGAGTTCGCTGGAATAGAAGTCGAAGTCGGTCTTACCGAGTAGTTCTTCGAGAGACTTCGCGCCCATGGAGCGAACTAACCTAGCGTTGGCCACGACGAAGCGGCTTTCCGTGTCCTTGACGTACATGAAGTCTGGCACATTGTCGATCAAGGTGCGCAAGACTTGGCGCTCCTTCGAGAGCGCTTCGTCAGCGCGCATGCGCTCGTTGACTTCCGCTTGCAATTCCGCGGTGCGCACCTGGACGCGATGTTCCAATTCATCTTTGGCGTTCTGGAGGGCGGCATCTCGCTGCTGGATGTCGTCCAACATGTCATTAAACGAGCGGATCAAGGTTCCGATCTCGTCATTGCCTGCCGCCGCGGCACGAAGCGCGTAATTTCCTTCCGAGGAGACTTTTCCCGCGATGTTGGCGAGTTGCAGAATAGGATTGATGGCAATTCTCAGGAAGCGGATCGAGACCAGGAATGTGGCAAGGATGGAGATGATCAGGATGAACGCTGAAATCTGTGCGTATTGGCGAATTTTCTGGTTGAGTGCCCGCAAGTTCGAAACCAGAACCAGGGAGCCACTTCTTTCTGCCCTCATGAACACTCCCTGAGACACCGTCAAGGAATCGCTGTTCAATTGGGCTCCGTCCGGTTGCAGCGGCGGAGCCACGAAGTTTTGCGGTGAGTTTGCGCGGTGGTATTCGGCAAAGACATTGCCGGAGTTGTCGTAAAGATACGCAGCGATGAGGTCCGGATCTGCGCGCAAGGCGGCGAGCATTTCCGCCGCTCCCTTCTGATCGTTGAAATTGAGAGAGGCGGCGGTGTTTGCACCGAGAGTGTTGCCGAGCAGAGAAAGCTCGTTCATCCTTGCGTTGCGAAAACTGTGGCGCTCAAAGAGCGCGAGGCCCAAACAAGCCATGGCGAGAGCCGAGAAGGTGGAGACTGCTACGAGGATGGTCAGCTTGCGGTGAAACGACATGTTGGAAAAAAACATAGCATCATCCTTGCCTGCCATTGCCAATGACGGTCTTGGCAAGAAGCAGGAGCCGCGAACTGATCTTGAGATTGGCACGCTGCGCGGCGTTTAAATTGATATCGAAGCGAATCTTCTTTCCCTGAAGGCAGAAACCGATCATGCCGCCCTGTTGAATAAAGTCGTCGGTTTCGCCTACGGTGAGGATCGGGGCACCGTTCAAAAATGCGAGAATGGCTGCCACGCGTTTCTTGTTCCTGCCGACAATGAAAAGTACCTGGCATCCACCGGGGCTATCTCTCTCCTGAAGATGCCGGACCTCCAGCGAACGAGAGGCAATCTGCTTTTCCTGCACGGTGGCCTCGAGAATGCCGGAGAGGGCATTCTCGCCCGCAGTGCATAGGATCAGGGGACGGTTCGCGGGACCAAGAGCGTGTGTCGGCCAATCCACAAGTTGCGCGAAATGAAAAATAAAAGCGGCCTTCAGTTGATACTCAGCGGGATTGGATTGCGCGTGCGCGGAATTGAGGGCGAACGGGTGGAAGAGCAAAACAATCAGTGGGAGCACAGCTCGCAAAATGAGGGAAGGAAGCCGTCCTGGGCGAAATTGGATCAGGCGCGCTGGCAATGACTGGCGAAGGTTGGAATCGGATGCGCAAAACGTGGTCAAGGCGACTCCCGGTCAAAAGTGCCAGGTGATTTTCGCGTAGGCACTGCGTTTCATAAGCGATGAATTTATGCTTTCCGTAAGATCCTGGAACTCCAGATGGTGGTCTTGCAGAAGATTCTGGCCGCACAAGCTGAAAGATGCATGTTCCTTCCATTGCCAGGTCAGCCCCGAGTCCAATCTGGTGTAGGAGGGAACCACCGGACCGACCAGGCGATCAACGAAATATACAGAGGTGTCCCAGCTGAACTGGCGCGGCAATGCGACATGGCTGCGCAATTGGGCCGAGTGGATGGGCGTGCCTTCACCCACGTAGGCGACGCTATAGGTGTCCTGACTGCCGGGATCGACGTGGAAGTGCAGGCGCTCGAAGGCGTAGCCGGGGCTGAGCGTCCAGCGAGCCAGCAACTGCCAGTTGGCGAACACCTCGAAGCCATGCGATTCGCCATACATCATGTTTTGCGCGACCCATGGCATTACCTGGTAGGCAGGAGCCGGAGTGTTTTCAAAGAAAGGAGCGGAAGGTTCCCACGTTAGTAGATGGTCATAGCTGTTGTAATAGGCCGCCAGGTCCACGGAGAGATTCTTACGCAGGAGACTGCGATACCCGGCTTCATAGGCGAGCAAGCTTTCGTTCTGGATATGGGGATTACCCATGAAAAGAGTGACGACGGGTGTACCATCCGAATCAGGAAAAATGGTGGAGACCATGCGCATGCCAGCGTCCATATCGGCGGGAGCACGCATTGCGCGCGAGAACGCAGCCCAATAGGTGGACCTGGTGCTGGGTGTCCATGCAATTCGTGCCGATGGCATGGCTGCAAACCCTGTGTAGTAGTCATGTTCCAGCTTGGCGCCAACCGTGAGAGAGAGGCGGTCGGTGACCAACACAATCTGATCCTGCACAAATCCGCTGTAAAGATTGGTTTCCTGATTGGGAGGAACCAGTGAGAAATCGAATCCCCCCCCCAGACTGCGAAGAGGAATGACGATAGTCGAATCCCCAGACGAATTGATGGCGTCCGCCGATGGAGAAATTGTGCTGGAAGTCAACGTCGAGGGTTCCCCTTCTTTCGTCGAGAGCATCGGTGCGCGCGTAGCGCTGATAAGAAACCATCAGTGTGGTATCGGAGCGGGCAGAATACTGGTGGTTCCAGGAAGTCTGAATCGAGCCGCCGCTGAGGTTCACCTCCGCGAGAGTATTTATAGAAGGAGGCTGTGTGAGCGAGAAAGTGAACGGTAAGGACGTGCCTTCTCGCCCGGAATAGAGGTCACCTTGCACGGAGAGTGAGTCTTTCGAGGAGATTTGGGAATCGGTGCGGAACCCGCCATGCAAGAGGTGCCAGCCATCCCCTTCCAGTTGGCCGTCCGGCGCGCGCAGGCTGCCATCGGTTGAGTATTTAGTGAATATTCGGAAGTCGCCGGCGCTGCCAAGTTTATCGCCCTCCTGCACCAATCCGAATCCACGGCCGGTGCTTCCCCCCCCTCCCACGACGGTGGTGCCAGGGGTGGCGCCGGCCTTTTTTGTGAGGATGTTAATTACTCCGTTCACCGCGTTGGATCCCCAAATGCTGCCGCCTGGCCCGCGGATCACCTCAATGCGCGCAATCTGCTCGAGAGGAACATCCAGAACATCGTAGAAGACTCCACCGTAGGATGGGACGTACACCGTCCGGCCATCCACCATGACTAGAACTTTGTTGCTGAATCTGCCGCTGCAGCCCCGAACGCTGATGGCCCAACTGCTGGCGTTGATCTGTGCGACTTGCACGCCTGGCACCATGCGGAGGAGCTCGGGGACATTCTCGGCGCCGGAATGCAGGATGTCCTCTTCGGTTATGACGAAGGCCGCGGCAGCGGTCTGGGAGAGCGGCTGTTCATGCCGAGAGACAGAGGTCACCTCAATTTTCATCAAGTCTTCAATGTTCATCTCGGTGAGGTCGCTCTGGGGTGCTTGGGGATAGGCCGGTGGAGAAAGAGAAAAGAGAAGAAAGGCAGCGCCGGGGACCCAGCCAGGGTGCATGGCCCAAAATGAAAAAATCTTTGCGAGCATTCCCGCACCTCCACCAGAATCTATTGGTGCAAGAAGATCACCAGAAGTTCCTCGCGAGGGGGGAGCTAATCAGCGCTGCGTCAAAGACTTAGCGGTAAGCGCGGGATAAAGGTTACAGGCGAGTGTACCGAGCAGAGGCAACTGGTTTGAAATGACCCAGAGATTGCGTAGAGTGCTAAAATGAGAAGTGTAGAAGAGGGGGCGACACGGTTTCGACGGAAGCTGTCGCGTCTCGAAGGCATGCCGGGGCCCACCCGCCCGTAACAGGATGGAAACTAGAACTGCCAACAACAACTTGGCACTTGCTGCTTAATTAATTAAGCGCACGCTTCCCCGGGCTTTGCTCACGGGCCCGGCAAGAAGCGTCATACAGTGAGCTGGCCTGAGCCTTTCGGTCCGTAAGGCTTGGGCGAGAACCATCGGACTAGCCGGCTGCGTTTCTTGCTCATTCTGAGCGCGGAAGGCGAAACCTAGCGAATTGAGCTAAGCATGTAGGCTTCGGGCCGTTGCGCTTTTCGGACGGGGGTTCGACTCCCCCCGCCTCCACCATTCAATCGCCCGTAGTGTGGCTATGGAAATGGTATCTGGAATCTACTGTACGTGATTTTGTGTGCGTCAGCCGTTCACTTCGGCGAAAAGCACGGGCGCTTTCGGACGCGGGGGGAAGAGATTCGTAAATTATAAATGCGTGGAGCGGGCAAATGAAAAACATGCTGCGAATTATTTTGAGTGTGGCGGTGCTGCTGATGGCGGTGTGGATGCATGCGGCGGTGGATGCGGGCCGGCCGAAGATTTATGGGATTGCGTATGTGAAGGTGAAGGTGACGGACGTTGAGAAGTCCAAGGCATTTTATGGGGGAGTTTTGGGGCTGCGCGCCGGCGGGGACAGTTGCAAGGGCGTGGCCGATCCCTGTTTCAGCATCAATGAATCGCAGCACGTGGAATTGGTGAAGACGAATGTGGGGGATAAAGGCCCGTTTCTGCCAGAGATTGGATTGGCGACGAACAGTTTGGAGCAAATGGCAGGTTACTTGACGGCGAAAGGGATTCCAGCTTCGAAGATTCTGCGGCGGCCCGATAGCATGAAGTACCTGGAAGTGCTGGACCCGGAGCACCACAAGATCGTGTTTGTGGAAGGCAAGGCAAGTGTTGCGGAAGCTCTGCCACCGGGGGCGATCAGCAATCGGATGATACACGCCGGCTTTGTGGTGAAAGATGGCAAGGCCGAGAGCCGCTTTTATGAGGACACCCTCGGGTTCAAGGTGTTTTGGCATGGCGGGAAGACGGATGACGAAACGGATTGGTACATGATTCAGGTGCCGGATGGAGATAACTGGCTCGAGTACATGCTCAATATTCCGGCGACGGCGGATCATAAAGAGTTGGGCGTGCAGTATCATTTTTCGCTGGGAGTGCGGGATGTACAGGCGACGGCGAAAGAGCTGGAAGCAAGAGGGGTGAAGCTGTCGGGGAAGCCCATCCTGGGGCGGGATGGGAAATGGCAATTAACTTTGCTTGATCCGGACGAGACGCGGGCAGAGGTGATGGATTTTACGCCGGTGGAGAAGCCGTGCTGTTCCGAATATACGGGGATTCAGCCGAAGCCATAAGACCAGCCTTCATGCTAATTTTCCCGGCGTGTATTTGCGATGTTCCCGGTGTTCGGAATGGCGGGACGCAGTCGCTGTGATGACCTCGTGTCGTGCTGCACCGCTGGCGCCGGGATATGAAATCACTTCCACATCGCTTGAACTCGAACTAGAGTTGATCCCTGTATTGCTCAAGGGCCACCCGGACCAACTGGCTTCGTGTTCGAACGCCTGTTTTGGCGAAGAGTTGCTGCAAAGTAGCTTTGACTGCGGTCTCGGAAATCTGCAAGCGATCGGCGATTTCCTTGTTGGCCAGCCCTTCAAAGACGAAAGAAAGCACTTGCCTCTCGCGCTCGGTGAGCTTTGAACGACGTTGATCCGGACCTGGCGCCTCTGCTCTTTCCAATGCCCTGCGAAGCAGATCCTGTCCGAACAGCGCCTTTCCCTCCATCGTCTCGCGGATTCCCTGGATTAACAGGGCGGGAGATCCGTGTTTCATGAAGACGCCAGAGATTCCCTTTCGGATCAAGGTGGGGACTTCACTATCGCTCACATCGGCAGTCACAAGCAGCACTTTTCCGACGAAGTGCGCATTACTAAGGCGGTCGAGAAATTCCGTTCCCCTCTCCCGCCCAAGGTCAAGGTCTAGTAGCACAATGTCGATTTCCTTGGATGACTCTATGATTTGGAGAGCCTCGGTGCCCGAACCGCAATGAGCAACCACTTCGAACCCCGGCTCAGACTGCAAGAGTCGCGCAACGCTTTCGCGGAATAGCGCGTGATCGTCAATCAGCAACACACGGATGCTCTTCTGGTCGGTCTTACTCATCGGTAGCTTCTTGTCTGTCGTATACTCTAGCCAAACGGACCGCAAAGCAACAGCCCTCGGTGCGCGGTTCAAATACCAACTCGCCGCCAAAGCTGCGCAAAATGGCGCGAGAAACATACAGCCCTAATCCCGTACTATCGGCACCCTGGTGAAATGGCTTAAAGAGGCCGTCGGGGGAAGGAATTCCCACACCGGTGTCCTCGAAACGAATCACCACGGAATTAGCGTCCACCGCGCTGCTGATCGTCAGTTGCTTCTTATCGGTTGTCTCCATCGCCCGGTGACTGTTTAGCGAAAGGTTCAGAAAGACCTGCGCCAGCCCATAGCGGTGAGCGGTGATCAAGGGCAGATCGTCATGCAAGCGCCAAATCACTTCGATTCCCGCCTCGCGGTAAGACGGTTCCAGCAGAACGCGCAATTCGTCCAGGACGCTGGACATTTCGATGACATCCAAATGCTGGTCCGCTGCAGGCCTCAATTCCATGGCGGAAAGTTTTCCAAGACCTTCGATCAACGTTCCAAGTGCACGGAAATCTTCATTGCTCTGCAAACCCGGCAGCCGGGAGAGATTCTTGTGTACGACGAGTACAGCGCCGGATAGATTCCGAATTTCGTGTGCGATTGCGCTCATAAGAATCGTCGTGTTCTTCAAGAGATGATCCAGGCTCAAGTCTTCGCGGTCGCGAAGATCCTCAGAAAGATCAACGATAATAGCGGCTAACCGTGGTCCGCGAACCGTCGTGTAGGTCGAGAACCATACCGCGGCGAGGAAGGCCTCCCCATTCTTGCGTTTCCCGCTGCATCGAAGTTCCGTGCGGAATTGCCGCGAGTGCTGCGTTTGCACCGCAACTTGCAAGGCGGGTAGAAACACGCTGATGGCCTGACCCACAATTGGAGCACTGTCCGGCGCCAGGAGACTCTGGCTGGCTTCATTGGCGAGGAGAACGACCCCCGTGGAATCAATGGTCACAATTGCGACCGGACTACTCTCTACCAATACCTGCAATTGCTCTTCAATTTCCCTGCGCAGTCCGATTTGGGTTTCTACCTCTTTCAGATGATTCAGCGTCACCTGCCGGTTCCGAATGATTTCAGACGCAAACAGGCCGGTTCCGACAAACCCAGCAGAAGCCATCAAGAGCCGGGTGATCGCCTCATTCGACGGGAGCTCGCTAAAGAGCTCCTGGAGAACTGCGCAGACCAGAGCAACGAGTGTGATCTGCCATCGTGGAAGAAACCCCGCGACCAAAAGAATCGGAAACAAATACAGAAACCCGATGGAAATGAACGGCTTTGTCTGCCAGTCAATAACTGCGATCACAACAATTAAGATCGCGGCAGCGACTAAAAATCGTTTGCGATTGTCCTCCGAATAGATGGATGAAAATTCCATAGCGAAGCTCCGCGAAACCCTCATAGCGGCCGCCCGTTTACCTTCCCCAGTGTAGGCGAAAAAGCTGAAAGATAACCTGCGCCAGGCCAAAAGATAGGTTTAAGTGGTCAAAAGATAGGCTCGTCTGCCCCCAAGATAGGTCTCCGCCGCAGAGCCTGATGCTTTATAAATGCCATTCACAGTTCTCCGAGCCTAACTCTTAAGAAGAGGCGTTGCGACTCCGAACGATGAGAATCAAAGAATGAACTTGGGCTGAGCTATGTGGCTGTTCCTCAGCCAACACCCAAATGGCGCGTGTCATGTCCGCCACGAGCCCGAGCACAGCCGGGAGCTTCAGCTAGAGCGTGCGTGGGATGCGACCAGAGTCGCCATCTCTGGCCAGGCTGATTGGGAGCGGAACGTTCCTTCGAATTTGCAAATGGAGTTCGAGCAAACGCTGGAGGATAAGGCGGTGAAGCAGTAAATGATTCGCAAAGTAGTCGATTTCGCCTTGGAGAACCGGTTCCTTATCCTCGCGCTCGCGATTTTGCTGTTTGTGTGGGGCGCGGTATCGTTCCATCAACTTCCCGTCGAAGCGTACCCGGACGTTGCGGACAACTACGTCGAGATCATCACACAGTGGCCTGGAATCTCCGCGGAACAAGTTGAACAGCAAGTCACGATTCCACTTGAAATCGTGATGAACGGGATCCCGCACGTAACCCACTTGCGTTCACTCTCCCTGTTCGGGCTCTCGGACATTAAGCTGATTTTCGATGATGAAGAGGAGAATGCCTGGAACCGGGAGAGGGTTCTGGAGCGACTTTCCCAAGTTACTTTGCCGCCGGGCGTCTTGCCAAGCATGGGCACGGACTGGAGCCCTGTGGGGCAAATCTACTTCTTTACGTTGCACAGCACAAATCCGCAATATGACGTCATGGAGTTGAAGTCCATCGAAGACTGGGTGGTCGAGAAGAATCTAAAGGCAGTACCGGATATCGTGGACGTCGCCAGTTTCGGCGGACCGACTCGCGAATACCAGGTTCGTGTTGACCCCAATAAATTGATCTCTTATGGTCTGAGCCTGGCTCAAGTTGAGCAGCAACTCACGAACAACAACGTGAATGCCGGCGGCAGCTTCGTGGAAGCCGGCCTGCAGCAAATCAACGTTCGCGAAGTGGGACTCGTCAGAAACGTGCAGGATATCGAGAACACGGTGATCCTGACCAAGAGCGGCACGCCCATCCGTGTGAAGGACATCGCCGTGGTTTCGCAAGGCCCGAAGATCCGCCTTGGCCAGTTCGCGCGGGCTATTCACCGCGAAGACGGAAAGATCATCGACAACGACGATGTGGTTTCGGCCTGGGTGCCCATGCGAAAAGGCGCCGATGCGGAGAAGGCCCTCGAAGGCCTGCACAAAAAAGTGAAAGAACTGAACGATCACATTCTGCCACCCGGCGTGAAGATCGTTCCGTTCATTGACCGCAGCGATTTGCTGCACTTCACGACACATACGGTGCTGCACAATCTGACGGAGGGCATCGTCCTGGTCGTCATCATCCTCTTCCTATTTCTGGGAAATGCTCGCGGTGCAATCATCGTCGCACTGACCATGCCCTTTTCGTTGTTGTTCGCCGCTACGTGTCTCCGGCTCAAGGGCATTCCCGCAAACCTGCTGTCTCTTGGCGCGCTGGATTTCGGGATGGTCGTGGATGGTGCGGTGGTGATGGTGGAAAACATCGTCCGTCATCTGGGCCACCAGGAGAACTCCCTCAAGACACCGATGGAGCGCATCCGTGAAGCGGCGCATGAGGTGCAGCGCCCAGTATTCTATGCCATCGCCATTATTATTACGGCCTACCTGCCGATCTTCACGCTGCAACGCGTCGAGGGGCGCTTGTTCAAACCCATGGCCTGGACGGTGGCATTTGCTCTGTTGGGCGCCTTGTTATTCTCGATGCTCGTCGCGCCGGTGCTTTCAAGTTTTTTCTTCCCCAAAGGTGCACGCGAGTGGCACAACCCAGTGATGGAGTTGCTGAAAAGGCTCTATCGCGACGCGGTGAAGTGGGCCATCGAGCATCGCCTTATAACCGTGGGCGTCGCGGTGTTCGGTTTGCTTGTGGCCATATATCTTTCGGTGGGCGGCGTCATCGGTTCCGAGTTCCTTCCGCACCTGGACGAAGGAGCTCTTTGGGTGCGCGGTACTCTCGCTCCCAGCACCGGACCGAGCGAAGGAATCCGGTTGTCGAACCAAGCCCGAATCGTACTCTGCTCTTTTCCCGAGGTTACCGAATGCACCAGTCAAACGGGGCGTCCGGACGACGGCACGGATACAACCGGCTTTTTCAACACCGAATACTACGTCGGCCTGAAGCCGAAGGAACAATGGCGCCCTGTGTTTCACCAGGACAAGGAAAAAGTGATCGCGGCCATGAACCGGGAACTGGAGAAAATCCCGGGAGTAATCTGGGGTTTTTCTCAGCCCATCGAAGACAACATGGAAGAGGCGGTCAGTGGGGTCAAGGGCGAGCTGGCCACAAAGGTCTATGGCGACGACTTGAAAGTGCTGGAAGAGAAAGCCGATCAGATCGTCGGTATCATGCGCGGAGTTAAGGGAATCGAAGACCTCGGAGTTCTTCAAGTTCTTGGCCAACCCAACCTGAACATAACCGTGGATCGTCAACAGGCGGCCCGCTACCAGGTCAACGTGGCCGACGTTCAGGATGCCATCCAAACCGCAGTGGGCGGTAACGCGCTGACGCAAGTCCTGCAGGGTGAGCAGCGGTACGACCTGGTATTGCGCTATCTACCCCAGTACCGTGACAGCAAGGAAACCATTGAAAACATTCGTCTGCTATCTCCATCCGGTGAACGCGTATCTCTCGCGCAGCTCTGCAAAATCGAAGAACGGGACGGCGCTTCTGAAATCTACCGTGAGGGCGACCAGCGCTTTATTGCCATCAAGTACAGTGTGCGCGGGCGCGACCTCGGCGGCGCTGTCGAGGAAGCGATTAAGAAGGTGGGCGCACAGATTGAATTGCCACGCGGGTACCACATTGATTGGGAAGGCGAATACGAGAGCGAGAAGCGCGCCGAGGAGCGGCTGCTTATCATCGTGCCACTCACCATCCTGCTGATTTTTATCATTCTCTACTCGATGTTCCGCTCGTTCAAATGGGCTTTGCTTATTCTTGGCAACGTGGCGCTGGCGCCCATCGGCGGCACGCTCGCCCTGTTGATCAGTGGCACGCACTTCAGCGTGTCCTCCGGCGTAGGCTTCTTAGCGCTTTTTGGAGTTTCCGTGCAAACTGGGGTGATCATGCTGGAGTACATCAATCAACTGCGCGTGAAGGGAAACTCGATTGAGGAATCGGCAATCGAGGGCGCCGTTCTCCGGCTGCGACCCATCATGATGACGATGCTGGTCGCCACATTTGGATTGTTGCCCGCCGCACTGTCGCACGCTATTGGTTCCGACTCGCAGCGGCCCTTCGCCATTGTCATCGTCGGCGGTCTCATCTCCGATCTGGTGATGAGCATCTTTCTCTTGCCGACGCTGTATGTCTGGGTCTCTAGAGAAGGCGACAAGCTCCCCGAAACAGAGCAGGGCTTTGAAGAGAACGCCTAGCAGTGCTCCGTGATGAATGTTGCGAATTGCGTTTCCTCAGTCTGGCGATTGTTCCCAGATGACGGCGTGCAGGCAACCCTGGCGAAATTTAACTCGGGCTTCGATGAAGCTGAAAAGCACGCTAGAAAAAAGTCGACCATCATTCAGTGCGGGAGTACATCGGTGATCGGCTTTCCTGCCTTGGGGACAGCCGCCGCGTAATCTTCCCCCAAGAAGGCCGCCAGAGTGGCGGCAATCTGATTTTGCGTGACGGGCGCAACGTTGGAGCGCTCGCCGAGAGCGGGTATGTCTGGACCAAGAAAGGCCAACCAGATGTACTTGGAATCGGGGATTTTCTGGCCATGGTCGCGCCATTTATGAGGGGCCTTTCCCCGGCCATGGTCGGGAGAAAAAATAAGAGTGGTATTGCCGCGGTACTCAGGCATGGATTGCACCAGTTCCCAAAGAGTCCGCAAGTAGGAATCGACGCGGTGGGCAGAATCCAGATATTCCTTGTATTTTCCCTCGTGCGCCCAATCGTCTGTTTCCCCAAGCGAGAGATATAAGACGCGCGGCTTTTTCGCTTTCAGATATTCCACTGCGGTGTAAAAGGGGATGGCGTCGAATGGCTCATCGTCCCACACACGCGGCGTTTCCGCCTTGAGGTGATTCAAGAGTTCGAGTTGTGGCGTGATAGGAATGGCGGTGAATGGATCGTAGCCGGCATTGACGGTGAGTTTGGAACGTTCGGGATTGAATACCGCAGCAATCACATCCCATGCTCCGAAGGCCGCGATGTCGCCTTGGAAGGAAGGGCGATTTTTCAGCCATTCCAGGACGGTCACGTTGGGATTGGGAACATTATCGTTGCTCTTAATCCGTGGGTCGGCAAAACCACAGAGGGTTTCGCTGTAGCCCGGATAGGAAAACCATAAGCCATTCGTGACGTACGCGTCCGAACCTTTCTCGCGATTGCCGAAGATTTGGCCTTGCTTCGCCATCACTCCCCAGACAAAGGGCAGGAGAGCTTCGCGGCGCGCCTCCGGAGTCTCTCTCCAGTAAGTTTTCTTCAGCAAGGTTTCGCCGGTGACCTTGCCGTTTTTCTTGTTCATCAGGGATCCCTCCGCGCCAGTGAACACTTCCTGCCATCGCAAGCCATCCGTCATGACAAAGATGATGTGTTGGGTCTTGTGATCGGCCGGAGCCTGGGCGCAAAGCGGTGAGGCAACGCAGAAGATGGCGCACAAAATCGTCAGAACCATCCGGAGATAAGAGTTCAAAGAGATGCACCTCGAGTGTTTCTCAGATTGGAAGCCATGATTCACCTTCAGGAACACAAAAACAACCGGTAATCGAATTGTTCCTCGCAACGTGCAGCGGAATGGTCCATTGATTCGGTCACAGGTGTCCGGGCGCCGCAAGCAAGCTTAACCTCGCCATTATCCCGCTTCCACATGATTGTCATTTTGCGCTGCTTCCAGATCTCAGGCATTTAGGTCCGATCAAAGTAGGTGGTCGAATTGGCACATGAAGCCTGGACCAAGGCCATTTCTAGCTCACTACGTATCAATTTGGGTCATCATTGTCTATATTCCCTGGATGTATATAAAGTTAGTTGACATCTGCTTGACCAGCTACTAAACTCCTGTCGCCAGTTAGGTGAAGTGCCCACTGCGATTCCCTCCTCCGCACGTGATGTTTTCCCCTCTCGAAAGGATGAATTGAACTGAGGGTGTATATGGAACAGACCGATGACCTCAAATTATCCCCGCAGGTTAACGTCTACCTCCTGACCGAAAACCGGTTGCTGCGCGACACTCTGGCGCGGCTCCTGAAAAAGCGCTCGGAGATTAACGTTGTCGGGGTAAGCCGCTCTTCGGAAACGGTTAAGGACGAGATACTCTCCTCGCATTGTGATGTTGTCTTGACGGATTGCTTTGACAACACGGCCCGTTCTACTTTTTTGCGCGACGTCCTCGGCCAGGACTCTGGCGTCAAGCTGCTTCTTTTCGGCATGAACGATGACCCGGACGTATTTTTCAACGCGGTCTTTCTGGGAATCTGCGGTTACCTCCTCAAGGACGCTTCAGCCGCGGAGATCGTCGCGGCGGTGCATGCCGCTGTCCGCGGCGAAGCCACTTGTCCCCCGAGCCTTTGCATGACATTGATTCGACATCTGAGCGAGAAGAGACAGGGAAAATTCGAAACATCGCATCCGCAGAACGGCGATCGGAAGGCCCTCACTCCGCGGCAACTCCAGCTCCTCCGGCTTGTGGCTGACGGCAAAACAAATAAGGAAATCGCAGCAGACCTGAATTTGTCTCAGTTCACGGTGAAGAATCATATACGCCGAGTAATGCGACAGGTGGAAGCGGCAAGCCGTCACGACGCCGTCAGCCTGGTTCGTGCAACTGGGCAGCTCACCACGCCATAGGCCGTAGCCCTTCGGCGATTCATTTACCCAATATTGAGGTGCTTGAGTGCCACGTTGAAAAGCGCGGCATGACTCTGGAAATCCTCGAACGGCTCGGTTCCGACGGGATAGCGAGATAGGGTGGTCAACTCTGCAGCGGACTCGGTCCTGCCAGCAGGCAAGAAATCCTTGGCAACACTGTCCCAACGGCCAATTGCGCGGCAATCACGAACGGTTATGCTAGTTGAGCCAGGAGAAAACAGAGCCGGGCCGGGCCGGCCGTTGGCTCAACTTGGACAAGTAGTGCTCTTCTCGATCTGAAATGGACCGAGGGCGCCGGCGGGGATTCCATGCCATGAGCTCATTGCACAAAGCAGGTTTCACTGCTCTCGCCCTGATTTTTCTCCTGCTGTCTCCGCATACGACGGCAGCGGCTTCCGACAAGCCGGGCACCGCCACCCCGCTCGCCGCGGCCATTTGCCCCATCGTTTACCCTGTCGATCAGTCGCCCTCCGAAAGAGGCTACCACTACATTTTTTATGGCAACGCTTTCTTCATTAACAAAGAGGGTTATCTCATCACCGCGGCGCACGTATTGAGCCAACTGCACGATGCGCAGCCCTATATTCTCCTGCAGTTGCCGATGGCGCCGCCCCGATTGGTGAAAGCCACCGTGGTGATCGCGGACCAGGACCACGACGTAGCGGTGCTGCGGGCCACGCCGAATCCCTTTGAAGGAAGATACGCGGTAAATTTCCTGCGACTGGCGACGCGCAGGCCCGAACAGGCCCACGAAGTGCTTGCCGATGCATTGCGTCCTTCGCGGCTGAAAAATCCTTACACATTTGATGCGCTGCTGGAGGACCGACCCGCGGGAGAGGTCATCGAATACCGGTTTACTCAGCTCGACAAGGGGCGGCCGGACACGGAAATTTTTCTCTTCAACCACGACGTTCTTCTCGGTGATAGCGGAGCGCCTGTAGTGTCCGCCGAATCGCGTGAGGTGGTGGGCCTGGTCGAAGGACGCTGGCTGCATGGAGGCACCATGGCCATGGTGAACTCCACCCAAAAACAAACCACCGGCTTGGGGGCGGTCGTGCCGATCCACTACGCCATCGCCTTGCTGCAACAAAGGGGCATCATTTGGCAGGGAGTTCCGGAGACTTCAGCACGCGTGGAGCCGGATGCAGATCACGCCAAACAATTCTCAGCGCCAGTACCACTTTCTCTGGTTGCCACTCCCTACCCCGCCGAAGTTTTCTCCGGAGGCGAGGTTGTGCTCGATGCGCTTGTCGAAAGCAGCGGGAGTCTGGTAGACATCCGAATACTGGGCGGAGAAAATCCATTTCTGCAGAAAGCTCTCGCCGCGGTGCAGACCTGGACTTTTCTGCCGGCCCGCGCCGCCGATAAAGTGGTGGAGACGAGGATTGGGATCGTCTTTCAATTTCCAGGTTCGTTGACGTCTGTTCGCGCGCCGCAAGGACACAATTACGGAGGGCGCTTGGCGGATGCGCCGGAGCGTGGAGCTCTCCCCGTTGATACCCCTGAACCGGAATCCTCGCGGACGAAGCTGGCCGAGGGCAGCGTGATTTTGTGCGAACAAATCGATTCACGCGGTCAGGTCGACACCGTTGAAGTCGAGCGCGGCCCGGAATCACTCACGGCGGCAACCGTTGCCGCCGCCCACCAGTGGCGTTTTGTCCCGGGAAGACGAGGCGGGGCGGACAGCGATACTGAAGTCGTCGTGGTCGTCACGTTTCGCCGCTCGGCAACACCAGCCCACGTGCCAACATCGAACTCGACTCACTAACCCGCGCTCCTATAATTCCTGTTAAGCACGGCCTTGCTTATCGGGCGGGCGCGTGTGGGTAGCAATTGGCAGAGGAAACCTACCGCAACTGAGCACCGTTCGTGGAGGCGATTCACGCCAGGCAGATAACGCAGCAGAGAGCCAGGCCGAATCCGGCACTCTTCTGTCCAATAGAAAGTGAGAGGCAAGCAGGGCCGAAACTATTTCAGCGGCGAAGTTAGTTGTCGCAAAGTGACGCGCAACGGGGCATAATGCCGAGTTGTCCAACGGAGGCGCGCATGACCGAGAAAAAGGAACTGCCGGAAAAGAACGAAATGACGCGGCGCAGTTTTATCGAGAAGGCGGCCGTGAGCAGTGCAGCATTCACGATTTTGCCGAGGCACGTGCTGGGACGCGGCTTTACTCCGCCGAGCGATTTGTTGAATATCGCGTGCGTCGGCGTGGGCGGCATGGGCCGCAGCAATCTGATCAACCTTGCCAGCCAGAACATCGTGGCGCTCTGCGATGTGGACTGGGGCTATACGGACAAGAACCTTTCGCGGCTGGATACGGACGCTTCCAACTTGAAAGGCCATATCGACCACCCAGGCGATACCGGCGCCGCAATGTCCCAGGCGGAAGCGGAGAAAGCCAAAGGGCGCCTCGAAGCGATTCTGCACCTGAAGAACGACCTGGTCCCCAAGGCCAAGCGTTATTCCGACTATCGCAAGATGCTGGAACAACAGAAAGACATTGACGCTGTCGTGGTGGCCACGCCGGACCACATGCACACGCCGATTGCCTTGGCCGCGATGGATCTGAACAAGCACGTGTACGTGCAGAAACCGCTGTGCTGGTCGGTGGACGAAGCGCGCCAATTGGCGAAGCGCGCCAAGGAAACCAAGCTGGCCACGCAGATGGGCAACCAGGGCCACTCGCTGGATGCGGCGCGCACGGCGGTTGAGCACATCTGGGCCGGCGCGATCGGCGAAGTTCGCGAAGTCCATGTGTGGACGGATCGCCCCGTGGGATTCTGGCCCCAAGGCGTGCCGCGCCCGCAAGCGGCCACGAAGGAAGCGCTCGATGCGCTTCCGTGGAACAAGGGGGGAGTGGACGCGCGGCTTGCGGCGGCGATGGGCAGCTATCCCATTCCGGACACGCTATCGTGGGATTTATTCCTCGGTGTGGGACCGACCGTGCCGTATCACCCGATCTATCACCCATTCAACTGGCGCGGCTGGATCGATTGGGGCTGCGGCGCGATCGGCGACATGGGCGCGCACCTGCTCGACGTGACCATGTGGAGCCTGAAGCTGGGCCTGCCAACCAGCATCGAGACGGTCTCCTCGCCGTTCAACGGCGCTTCCTACCCGACCGCCACGATGACCTTCTATGAGTTCGCGGCGCGCGGTTCGATGCCACCGGTGAAACTCACCTGGTATGACGGCGGCCTGATGCCGCGCAAGCCGGAAGAAATCGGCGAAGAAGATCTGAAGAAAGAGGGCGGCGCGCTGCTGATCGGAAGCAAGGGTAAGCTGATGCACGATACCTACGGCGCGAACCCGCGGCTGCTGCCGAAGTCGCTGCAGGATTCGGCGGGCAATCCTCCACAGAAGCTGCCACGAATCGAAAAGGAAGAGCACGAGATGAACTGGGTCAATGCAGCCAAGGGCAAGACGGAAGCGTCCTGCCCGTTCGAATATGCCGCAAGACTCACGGAGACGATGTTGCTGGGCGTGGTTTCGCTGCGCAGCGGGAAGAAGCTCGAATACGACGCCGCGAACATGCGCATCACCAACGGGCCGCAAGCCAACGACTACCTGAAGCGGGAGTACCGCAAGGGCTGGTAGTCCGTTAAACTGAAAAACTCCGCGCGGGGCGGGCCGAGGGGCTCGCCCCGGCGTATGCGCAATCGCGCGATTCGGTTTTTGTGTTGCGAGGAACCAATTTTGCGCCGAGCGAAGCTGGCGCGTCGGCCGCGATACCGCAATAGACTTCGTCGTAGATTTTTCAATTGTTCCTACGGAGCGGCGGACGCCTTTGCCTGCGCAACCACGTTGATGCTGGCGCCGTCAGGGATGAGTCGCTGCAACTCCGCGTCATCAAGAGGAACGGCCTCGCCGTTGTCGGTGTTGCGCAGCGAGTAGCTCGCGCTCTTCAGCAGTTCGACAAACTCCGCGAAACTGTGGTGCTGTTCGGCGTGCACATAAGGCGACATCTCCATCACCAGCACGGGCTGAAAGCGGCGCAACGTCTCCCTGCCACCCTGCAAGACGGGCAATTCGTGACCATCCACATCCATCTTGATGAGGTCCAAGCGCACGATTCCTTGCCGCGCCACGAAAGCATCCAGTGTGTCCACCGTTGCATGCGCAGTGGAAACCAGCCGGCCACGGTGTTTCGGATGTACCGAATCATCCTTTTCCAGCGGCCAGCTTGCATAAATCTCGTGCTCCGCTTTTTGTGACGGGGTCGCGGCCAGCAAAAGCTGCTGGGGGTTGGTGCGCGCTTCGAGTTCCGGATTGAGCGCCAGGTTGCGCCGTAATTTTGCGAACGCAAAATCGGCCGGCTCAAAGGCGTACACCTGACCCGAAGGCCCCACGCTTTGCGCCAGGCCGAGCGTGTGCGCGCCGATATTCGCGCCAATGTCGAAAACAATGTCGCCAGGCTTCACGAGCTTTTGCAAGGTGTTCGCGGTGCCCGGCTCGAACGCACCGAGGAGATAAATGGAAAAATCGATGCCCTCGCTCAGATCCAACTCCCAGCGAATGCCGCGCCGGCGGACGATGGCAAAATTACTTTTTCCGGCCAGGCCGCGTCCAAACGCGACGAACCTGTAGGCCCATCCCGCAAGCGAAACTTTTGTCTTTGTGGTCAGCATGAGTTCACCGGCGATACCCGCTCTTCACAACAGAAGCAAAGGCATATTCCGAGTCGCGACAGCCGCGAATTTCGCAACACACCAGAGGGCTCATCCTCCCAGGCGCAGCCAGGCGTGCCAGCAAATGCGCGACATGCGCAAACCGTTCGCAAAGACACGCGTCATCTTCGTCACGCCGTGGACGCGTTCCTGGTAATGCACAGGCGCTTCCACGATTTCGAGGTGCAGCTTACTGGCGCCAAACAGAAGCTCGTAATCGCCCCAGAGATCCTTGATACCCCAACTGCCGAGCAGGGGCTCCATGCGCAACCAGTCCTTGCGCCAGAGCACCTTCGTGCCGCAGAGCGTATCTTTGATGCGCTGGTCCAGCAGGAACGAAAACAGAAGGCCGAAGAATTTGTTGCCAATCATGTTTGCGAACTTCATGGCCAGGTCCGGCATGGGATAGACCAGCCGGCTGCCGTTCACAAAACCGCCGTGCCCTTGAACCAGGCTGCGGAAAAACATGGGCAATTCTTCCGGCATCACGGTCAGGTCGGCGTCGAGANNGCGCAGGCCCGACGCAGCCAGCGGCCCGGATCGTCGGCCGTCGTCGCCTCGATGGCTTGGGGCGGAGCTTCCCTAGACATACTTGAGTTTGCTGGCGGCCACGGCCGACATCTTGAGCAGCAGCCAACCGTGCTTCCAGCGCGAGATGTTGGTGGAGCCGTAGAGGCGTTCCCGATAGCGAACCGGAACCTCCACGATCTTCAGGTTGAGTCGGGCGGCCCCAAAGATGAGATCGAAATCCCCGAAAGGATCGAAGTCGCCAAACACGTGTCGCGCAGCCGCCAGCCGCTCGTAGTCGCGCCGTCGCAAGACCTTGGTTCCGCACAGCGTGTCCTTGATGGGCTGCTGGAGCAAGTAGGTAAACAAGTGGGAGAAGGCTTGATTACCCAAGCGATTGAAGAAGCGCATCGCCCCCGGCTGCATGGGATAGACCAGGCGCGTCCCCTGAACGTAGTCCCCCAGCCCACGCGCGATGACGTCGTAAAAAACCGGCAGCTCCTCGGGCGGCACGGTCAGGTCGGCGTCGAGAATCATCAGGATGTCGCCGCGCGCGGCCCGGAATCCCGTCCATACGTTTTCGGCTTTGCAGATGCCCGGGCCGTCCACCAGGCGGATATTTTTCTCGGGATACAGCGCTTGCATTCAATGAACTTCATCCGCGGTGTCATCCGTGGATTTATCGTCGCAAAAAACGATCTCCGTATATCGGCCCATGGAAGGAATGCGTTCTACGGCGAGCTGGACATTGCCGGCTTCATTGCGGCACGGCACGATCACGGAAACGGAAACATCTTCCTCTTGCCTCGCCGCACCAATCGGCCGCGCCACAATCACCTGCATCATGCAGAGCCGCCGGATTCCAGGCAGACGCGCCACAAAACTGTTCAGAAATGCGGAAACCAGCGGTATCCACTTGGGAAAGAGCAGCAGCCGGTACATGCGGACCATACGGAAGCCCGCCAGCCGCAGGAATCCGCGAATGTCGTTTCCACTGACCCAGTTGGGCTCGACAAACTGCGACCGAAGACCCATCTTGCTGGCGAATTGGAGAAGCGGCTGCCAGAACTGGTTGTAATTAATGACCACGAGCAGCGTATCCGCGGAACAATGGCGGCGGATGTGCTCAAACGCCCCGAGGATATCCACGGTATCGAAAATATGATTGACGATGACGTAGTCGAAGGTCTCGCCGAGATCGAGTTCTTCGGGATCGCTCTTCACAAAACGCAGTTGTGGATTCTCCTGCCTCGCGACGGCGGCCATGGCGTCACTGATTTCCACGCCAACTCCATAGGACGGCTTGACCGAGGCAAGAAATTGCCCAGTTTCGCAGCGTAACTCCAGGACACGCATACCCGGTTCAATGATGAATTGCAAAAGGCGCTTCAGACGGCCGTAGTAATAGCTATTCGCGCGAATCCACTTGGCGCGTTGCGGCGCCACGGCATCCTGTTGTCGCCGGCGAGCCTCGCGCAATTGCTCGAGAGCGGCCGGGCCCCAGGTGCTGATGGGAGAGCGTACCGGTCTAGTGGCTGTCATCGCTTAGCATTGTCCGCATTGCGTTCCCATACGGCAACCTGCCAGTCAGCAGCATTACCATCATGGGGTGGAAGAAGTCCCAAGCGGTGGTAATGAGCTCTTAAGTAGTCGCCAATGGGACGGTCAAAATCTCTGCCGAAGATCATGGCTTGATATTCGGGGAAAACACGATTGGACCAGAGCAGGTATTCCGGTGGGCGCTCCTCCAGGGACTTAATGATTTTATCGGCCATAGGTCCGGGGGCGATCATTCCGGGCGTGAACGCGTAGACGCGCAGGGGCGCTTCGCTTCCCGTGAAGAAATAAAGACTGGTGTCTTCAGGGAGCGAGAGAACCCTTTCGCCGCGAGAATTCTTATCATGCATGAACGCAAGTGCGGCCGCGTAGTTGTGGACCGTTGGGGAACTCGCGCGAACCATCCCGTACTGAGTGACGAGGGCCTCGCGCGACTCTTTAGTAGGACCAATCGGAAAAACGCAGAAAGCCACGGCGAAGAGGCAAGCGGCACTGATCCCGACTTCAATCCGAATCCTGCCCAGGCTCGTCGTAGCCAAGCGTCGAACGGCCAGGGAAAGAAGGAACAGAAAAGAAAAAAGGGCCGGGCCGCTGTAGTAGATAGGGTAATTCATGGGGAGCGTGCGCAGAATGATCCGGAACGCCAGCAACGTGGAGAAGGAGAAGAGCAAAGCCAGGGCCAGCTTGCGTTCTGCGTGGGGGTGGCACAGGAAAAGATATCCGGCCACCACAGCCGCGATCGCGACGTAGAAAACCATGTCTGGAGGAAAGAACAGGATGCGAATAATATCGCTGCTATCGAGATCGCCCATTCTGGCAAGGAGAAACACGACCGTCAGAAGAAGCACGATCCCCACCATCAGGGGACGACCTCCCCGCTTCTTCCAGAACAAAATCACGCCGAGCGCGAGCAACCAGCACCCGAAGATCAGTGTATTCATTGCGGCGCCACTCAGGGAATCCCGGGTGAAATCGAGGCCCGTGCTAATCAACCAGAGTTTTCCGTATTGGCGCATGAAATACGAAGTAGGCCAGGTGGCCAGATTTTCCTGCAGGAGGAAATCGAGGCCGCCGATGGAAATCATCCAAGCAGCCACGGCTCCGCAGACCGCCACTCCCGGGAGAACTGCGGCCAGGTCCTTGCCTAGTCGTATCCACGATTTCTGGGAGACCGCACGGATGAGCAGGAGGAGCGTCAGGATGGAATAACAAGCGAAGCCGTACTCCATCTTCAGGAGCATTGCGACCGCAGCAGCGCAGCCAAGGCCAAGAATCCACCCGATGTTCGGAGATTGGCAGGCGCTGACAAGAAGCCACAAGAACAAGCAAGCCACGAGACATCCGTACACTGAAGCGAAACTGTAAGGGAGGGGAAAACTGAACAATTGCCGCGCGAAAGCCTCGAAGAGGAGGACGCAGGCAGCAGTCCATCCAGCTAGCCTGGCAGAAAGGCGTATCCCGGTGAGGTAGAGAAAGCACGCGGACCCCAAGGCTGCGAGAGATCCCGCGATATAAAACACCTCCACGCGAACGCCGAATATGCGAAAGAGAAGGCTGTTGAAGTATGGCGCGGCGGGATGATAGAGGTACCAGACGTCGCGATACAGCATTTTGCCGCGCGCCAACATGGCAGCAACATACAGTTCACGACCGCAATCGATGGTCAAACTTCCCCAACAGGCCCAGTTGACCCAAAGGCGCCAAATCCAGGCGATCAAAAGTGCGGCGAACCCGAGGTAAGTGAGTTGGTTGCTGGAAAGTAGCCGATTGAAGGCGGTCGGGCGCTCCGCTGAAGGTAATATGGAAACCTCAGACCTCCGCCAAGCAGACTGGCCGACCGCGGTAGAGTTCGCACCAGGAGGAAGGGAGTTGATTTCCACCATTGCATGATAGCAACAGCAGATTGAGATTCTTGCGAAACAGGCGATTTTTGGTGCTCAGGGAGTTAAGCAGTTGACTATCAGTAACGTCTCGAAGCTGCGCCACGTCGGATGGGAGGTATTGGGCAGCCGACCGCGCACCAGGGTATCCCCTAAAAGCAGGTAACAAAATTCGTCGTGAATGGCAACGTGGGAACCTGTTCGAGTGCCGGCGGCTCGTTCGACGTTTGCCTGTTTGCCGACGTGCTTCACCACACGGACGATGTCACGATCCTGCTGCGGGCAGCGCGCCGCGTGACGCGCCGGTTCGTGCTGATCAAAGACCGTCTCAGCGAAAACCGCTTCGACTTCAAGACGCTGTAATTCATGGACTGGGTGGGCAACCGTCCCCATGGCGTGCGTTTGCCGTACAACTATCAGAGCCGCAAGGAATGGGAAGCG
>PMES01000091.1 GCA_003154775.1 Acidobacteriota bacterium
AAATGCTGGACAGTGCCAGTTTTACTCCGCCCTTGACAGTCAGGTATATTGTTATTTTAGAATAGTTATATTGCCTTTCGAGAAGGCAACCCAACCCCATGAAAACAAGGGACATCGAGGGGCGTTCGCCTTGGAGGGGAACTCTTGCCCAAGGCAGACGAGAACGAGGGCAAGTTCCGGCGCTGGGAGTCACCGAGCCGGAATGAGACCAACAAATGTACGGAGCCTGTCGAGCATCCCAAGACAGGGTGCAGGTCCTCGAAGGATTCCGTCAATTGCTGGTGAGTGAAGAGATACGACTTGGTGTGAAAGTGCCCGCGGGGTGGCTTGCTATCGCGGCAGGAGGGTGCTGGCTTGCAGTAGACTCAACTGGAGCTAGAAGGGGCCGTGACCTTTTGAGATGTGCCTTGAAGACGACATGATGCGAAGGCTAAACATGATGTGTGCGCCGCGACGGAAGAATCCGCCGATGGGCGCACTCCGTTCACGACGTGTCCGCAGGGCGGTTCGACGGATTTTCGTATGGAGGTAGGGGTGGATTATACATATAGTTTGCAAAGCGCGAATCAATCAATATCACTCGACCTGATTAATTGAGATGGTGATTGCTGGTGTCAGCGAAACTTCAATTTGGGTATTTCGCACTTGCCTGACCGATTCCGCCAGTGCCGTTACCCTCTCTTTGGAAACCGGGTGTCGGCGCTTTTCGTTTTCATGGCCGTTCGTGCGACACAACACCCTAATCGGAGAAAGTCGAGTAATGGCGAGTAATGGCACGGCAGATGTCCGGTAACTTATCGGGAGTTATCCGGCCAGTCCGCTCAGCATACCGTTTTCGACGGTATAGCTGGGGTGGTAGAGTCTGTATCGGCATCGGTTTTACCGAAGCCTGGGCGAGGAGGAGTGTTGCAAAAGTGGGCGGAATCTGGGGCCATTTCGGGAGGTGCTGGTGCGGATGGCAGACCGTCGGGAATGCTCCCGATGAAAATCGTTTCACCGTGCCGCGAACGGGCGAGACGCGTGTACTATGGTGCTGTTTTCGAGATCAAAAAGGAAATTCCGGCCATCGCATGAAACTAGGCCTCGGGCTGTTTCTTTCGCTCATCATTCTGAGCTCGCCCCTCCGCGCGCAGGATTACCCCGCGAAGTCGATGCCCCAAGGCGCCTGGGATCTAGGTCTATTCGGAGGCGGGGGCACCGGGCTGCTCGCCGCGAAGCAAACGCACTACGCGATTGCCGGATTCCACGTGGGCCGGATCATCACCGGAGAGCATCTCCGCGGATGGGCGCGCGGAAATTTCGAGTACGCAGGCGACTACATGCCGCTTTGGGAGGTCTACCAGGGTGGGCACGCAGTGTACGGCGGGAATTTCACGCCCATTATTCTGCAATGGAATTTCACATCGAATAAGCGCATCGCCCCGTACATGTCGCTCACCGGCGGCGGCCTGGTCACCCGAGACAACGTGCCGCCGGGAAACACGTCCACGTTCAACTTCGTCGCTGGCGGCTCCATCGGCTTCCACGTGTTCGTCCAGAAGCGCCGCGCCATCTCGCTCGAAACACGCTGGGTTCACATTTCAAACGCCAACCTCGGCACCGACAATCCTCAGCTCGTCTCCAACTTTGCCTTCACCGCCGGCTACAACTGGTACAAGTAATTTTCGCGGCGCGGCGCGCGCTTCGATCCAGCTAACCACACACGATTGTGACCACCCCCGATAGAAGGCCTTGGCGGCGGTCAGAGCGATGTTTATCTGGCCCGGAATCCAGCGAGGGCCGCCGAACGCGCAATGTCCCTAAGCTGGAAAAGGCCGTTTGGTCGATCAGGAGCCGTCTGCCTACTTGAGATGAATCGGGGTTGTCGATTTATTGCTGTCGGTGCAAGATTGGGCCGTGAGGAGTTCGGCGCAATCATCATGGAGCCCGGACTTTAGAGGCACGGCGGACAGGCCGGCTGTCACGATACCAAGGGGCCTTAAAGCGCAAAAGATTGGAAAAGCCGCGACAGGGATTCAGGAATTGAATACTGAAAAGATAGAGAGGATTCTTGCTCTTCCTCTCGAGGCGCACAATCACGTGCTCGTCCATGACGTCCTCGGCCATGCTCCAAATCCACCCTCCAACCGGCGTCACGACCAGGCCGACGGTGCCTGTCTCGGTCGTCAATCTGTTATCTGATTTATTGAGGATCAGGAAACGCCCAGTATTGCCGATTGAAGCTTCGCTGATCGGGCCCAATTTCCACTCTGCACTATAGAGCGCAGACCATAAAAGCGCCCGAAGCCTGCTGTGCCAATATGCTCTTGTGTTTTGAAGTTCGAGAGATTTCCCGCGCGGATCATTCTGGATGTAAATGTCCATGGCAATCGCGCCCATCATGGGGTGACCCACATAGTCATCGATGAAAGGGTTCTGGTCGTTCCAACGAGAAAAGCCAAAGCCCCCGACTGCGTCGAAGTAATCCTGAAAAAAGGGACCGTGAAAGGTCTCATATCTTATCCAATAGTTAGTGGCGAGATTCCATCCAGTCTCGATTGCGAGGAATTCACCTAACTGGCCCAATGCTGGTCCCCAATGAAACTTGCACGTCTTTTTGTCCAGTTTCCCCTGTGAGCATCTCTGACTGATTTGAAAATCTTCAGAGGTGTCTAGAGCAGAAGCCTGAGTAGGCGCAATCCTCTTCGCAATAGGTTCATCTTGACCAGGTGCAGTTTGAGAACCGATGCGGTTCTGGATCTCCTTTCCCCTTTGATTTTCCTGGTTTGCCGAGCCACCGGAGAGTACCGCCCCAGACTGAGCGCTGGCGGATACTGCAAAGAAAATGGCCAAGCAAAAGGGGACGATAGAAAGAATGCGCCAGGGTCCATGAGCCTGGAATTGTCTCCCCTCTGGGATGAAGGTCTGCGCGCCGCTTTGAGCACTGCGCCTTGAGAGTATCCCGATAACTGCTCGACCCAAAAGGTTATGCGACGGGTTTGCTCTCACTTGAGAAGTCTCCGTGAAGTTGATTGTGCTCTCAAAGCCGCGTGAATACTGCCATTGGCGCCCATCATACGACTACTAACTCTGCAATGCTCCCGTCCGGAGAATAGGCGAATTCTGCCGGGCATTCCTGTCGAGGCGCACGGGTCGTAGCGGGGTCCCTGAGGGACTAAATTACTTTGGGGATATGAGCGGCGGGGAGGATACTCGAGGGAAATCTCCCATCACGGTAAGATGACGCTTGTCGGCAAAGGGCATCAGCCGGTCATTGAACCAACTAGGTCACTAGGCCTGTCCTAAGTACGGTGGAACATGGAGTTCTGATCGAAAGCTCTCTAGTCAAGATCGGCAACTCAGCCAAATAGTGAGGTGCCGGAAAGCAGTTTGACGCTATGAGTTTGTTGTCCACCACTGCGATTTCGGCCAAGATTTCTTCTGCCTCGTTTCTCGCAAGCTTGTCAAATGAATGCGCCTCCCAGGCGGAGTTTCAATGCACGCGTGTTCGCTCTAGCGACCTTCCGCACGCAACACCGCTGGAATTGTTTTGATCAGGATCTTAAAATCCAGCCCCAAGCTCCAGCTCTCAATGTACTCCAGGTCCAGCGCCATATTGGTCTCGAACGAAGGATCACTGCGCGCTGTCACCTGCCATAACCCTGTCAACCCCGGACTAACGTCCAGGCGACGCAGATGTTCAATCGAGTAAAGTTCATAATCGTCGACGGGATGCGGTCGCGGCCCTACCAAGCTCATCTCGCCCCGAATCACATTGATGAGTTGAGGTAGTTCATCCAGGCTTGTCCTGCGCAACCATCGTCCCAGCCGGGTGACACGAGGATCATTCTCCAGCTTGAAGAAGGGTCCCTGACGCTCGTTAGCCCCCCGTAAGTCATCCTTCCGCAGATTTGCATCCACAACCATCGTTCGGAACTTGTAGCATCGAAATCTTCTGCCTTTTCGCCCTACGCGATCACCCGCGTAGAACACAGGCCCGGGAGAATCGTATTTGATCAGGATCGCAACCAAGATGAATAGCGGCGCTGCCAGCAACAGTGCGCCCGCTGCAAGAATCACGTCAAGGAACCGCTTTACCGCGAGCCCCACCGCCGGTATCGGCTGCCAGTGGAGGTCCATGACTGGAAACCCGCCGATCATGTGAAGCGGTGCCCTCCATCCGAGTCCATCGTACAGATCCGGCACCAGTTTCAGCCCAATTCCCAGTGCGCGCGCCTCAGTGACTGTCTTCTTGACGAATTCCCTGTCGGCAGGCAATGTAATAAACAATTCGTCCACGAATTGTGTCAGCGCTACCTTCCGAAGATCACTTACCGTCCCGAGCACCTGAGGATCGGTTGACGGTTTCGAATCGAGGAAACCACAAACCAAATAGCCTAAGTGGCGATTCTCTTCGAGCCAATTGCTCAACGCTCTACCCATCCGTCCCGCTCCCACGATCAATATGCGGCATACTCCGATTCCCTCAACTGCACGGCGCAACACCAGGCGCCGTTTGAAATATCGCCATCCAGATAGGCTAATCACATTAAGCACGCCTGCTGAAACTATGACCACACGGGAGATGTCCTTATGACCGGAGATAAAAATGAACAACACAAGGAGTACAGTGGCAGCCAGGACGGCCTTCGCGACCATCAAGCTTTCGTCGAAGACACTCCGATCGCGTGGGGTCCGGTAAAGACTTTGGTTTGCGCATCCAAGAACAACCAATGCGGCATATAAGAGAAAAAATCCTGCGTATGCTCGCCCTTCAAATTGATCAATGGCCAAAAGCCACGTCGCGAATGGCAGGCGTAAACCAAATCGTAGCCATACAAGAAACGCGCCTGACAAACACACCAAGGTTGCGTCAATCGTGCTGTAGGCAATCTGAACGGGCAACCCTCGAACTAGATTCCTCCCCCGACGGTGCCCATTCGGGAGTAGCTGAACGGGCAGCACGCCCTCCGTGAATAGTTCCAGTGGGGGCGCACTCTCCGCTTGTGTAGCCCATCGCGAACGACGTGTGGCTGTGCCATTCATTAAATGTTTCCTCTCTTAAACCCAAAATCTACGTCGGAATCCAACTTTTTCGGGAGCCTCGACCACATGAATGACTTGCAAGGTTCTGGGATAAAGGATCGGAGGACAGCTAATTGAGCCGATGTTTCGATTTGAGATAAGTGCGGAGCCCGTCTTCCCAGGGCTGAAATGAATTCAAGCCTAAGGCTTTAAAAGCGTGGTTTTCCAGTACGGCGTACTTGGGACGCGGAACCTTCGAGGGAAATTCGTTTGCTGAGGCAACGCTTAGTTTCGTTTTCACGCCTTCAAGCTCAAATATTTCCCTCGCAAATTCGTACCAGCTGCAGCTTCCTTCCGCCGTGGCATGATACAAACCGTAGTGATTCGTTCGGCCCAGGATCACTATTTGTTTGGCCAGTTCTGCGGTTGAAGTCGGGCTGACGACTTCATCGTCCACAACTCGAACTTCGTCGCGTTCTGCCGCCAGTTTGAGCATCAGGTCAACGAAGTTTCTGCCGCCCTTGGCGCGGCACGGACTTTTCCCATACAGGGCGGAGGTGCGCACAATGAAGTATTTCTCCGCCAATCCCTGAAGGAATGCTTCTCCCGCCAATTTGGTATTTCCATAAACATTGAGTGGCGCGGCGCGGTCCTCTTCCACGTACGGCTGGTGCTTTGCTCCATCAAACACATAATCTGTACTCACGTGCACTAGCTTCGCATCCAACTCCCGCGCCACGATCGCCAGGTTCCGTGCCCCCAATGCATTCACTTCGTAAGCACGAAGTGGCTCCTTCTCGCAATTTTCGACATGATGCATTGCCGCTGTATTTACAATCACCCCAGGCCGGATGCCACTGAGCGCGCTACGCGTCGATTCCAACGAGGAAATATCTATATCCGCATGAGTTAGCGCTGCCGTCTCCTCGCCTGCCTTCTGGTACTCCACGACGACGTCTGTCCCCAGCTGGCCGTTGGACCCGACGACCGCTATCTTCATTGTCCGGCTCCAACTTGCTTTCCCAGAGCATGGTTGCTGATCCCGTTCTCCAGCTCCCGGAATATCTGGATGTTGTAGTACATCGGATTATTCCAGTCGGAAAACTTGTCCATTTCGTTCACGAGCTGCCGGACAATCGTGCGGACGTCATGCTGCGCATGGAAACTCAGCACGTTCTTCGCTTTTTCGAAGCTTACCTTGTAATTTCGAAAGTCCTGCACATGCCGGATCACGAGGTTGACTTTCACCCCAAGCTGCTGCTCGATTTCCGCTTTCACTAAATCACCCACTTCGCCGACGGTGTAGTTTCCAGAGGCAATGTTGAAAATCCCGGAAATGCTCTCGTGCGCCTCGATCACGCGAATATAGGCGCTGATCGCGTCCTCCATCGCCAGAATTGGCCGCCAGATCGACGGATTGTTGATCGTGATAGCGCCGTCTTGCATCGCCGTGCGGAACATTGTGTTCACGATCAGGTCCAGGCGCATCCGTGGGCTATATCCCGAAATGGTCCCCTTGCGTAAAGCCACTACTGAGAACCGGTCGTCCATCAGATTCATCACCGCTTGTTCGCCTTGAAGCTTGGAGATGCCGTATGGATACGCCGAGGCGGCAGGTCGCGTCTCGTCATACAGTTCGTTCACCGTATAGCCATACACCGAGCACGAACTCGCATAGACGTACCTCTTCACTCCCGCCTTCTTGGCGGTGTACGCCAGATACGCCGGCGCCGCCGCGTTGTACACAAAATTCTTGTTGGGTGAGTACTCCGCCATCGGATCGTTTGAGAGTCCCGCCAGAAAAATCACCTGGTCGTAATCCTTCAAGTCCTCGACCGTCACGTCGAACAAATCCTTATTCAGCAACCCCGTCTCTGCTGGCAAATTGTTCCCGAACCAGAATAGATCCACCACGTCCACCATGTACCCACGCTCCAGCAACCGCGGAATTAGCGCCGATCCGACGTATCCCGCCCCTCCTGCCACAAGCAATCGCATTTTCGCCCCCCTCGGTTTTCTCCCGTTTTTTCGATCAAGCACCCGCGGCTTGTGCGGGATATGTGAAATGCCTCGCATCTGGCGAGGCGAGCCACTCTGCCAGCCCTGGCGCATTACGGTCCTTCTCCGAAATAATCACATCACGTATTGGCCACTCGATTCCGATCGCCGGATCATTCCACCGAATCGCTGATTCCGCCTTGCTGTTGTATATACCCGTGCACTTGTATTGCACCTCCGCGTCATCGGTGAGCGCGCAAAATCCCCGCGCAAAACTCGCTGGCGCCCACACCTGCTTCCGGTTTTCTGCGGTTGCTTCAATCCCAACCCATTTCCCCAGCGTCGGCGACCCCAACCGCAAATCCAGCGCCACCAGAAACGCCGCTCCGCGCGTCACCCTCATCAATTTCCCCATTGGCGGATCCCACTGGAAATGTAGCCCACGCACGACTCCCTTCTTCGAATACGAGTGGTTGTCCTGTACGAAAGTCCCCGGCAGCCCCAGCTCCAGGAACTGGTCTTCCCGGTACGTCTCCATGAAATAGCCCCGCTGATCTGCAAACGCCTTCCCTGCTAACACCACTACTTCCCCAAAATGACGTGACTCCACCTCAAATGCCATGTGCCTTATCCTCCACTTAATTGGAAATTCTGGAGCGTACTTCCTCACGCAAGAACGAAAAGGTAGACGCACATTCGCGCCTAAAGTCCCTCCAAATTCATGCAAACTATTTAGTTGATTAATTTCCTGAGCGAGTGTTATTCGTAGAACCTGCTCAGTCTTCCGCGCTCATTGAAGAAACTGTTGTCACGTATTTCTCTTGCTGAGATAACTGCTGGGTAATCGTGGAATGCACTTTCGTGGGATCTTGTCCGTTTGCTAACTGCAAAAAGAGCTCTTCGTATTGGTCCGTAATGTTTCCCCACGTATAGGCTTCGCGTATCCTATGCGGCGCGCGTACCCTGTATTCCGCCGCGATCTCCGGATGGTCCTCGATAGACTGCATCTTTCGCGTCAGATCCAGCGCGTCATTCTCAAACAGGATCCCGTAGTCCTTCAGCACTTCTTGATTGAACGCTGTCCCCAGCGCCAGCACGCAGTTCCCGCATCCGAGCGCCTTCAGCAACGCCGGATTTGTTCCACCCAGGCTGTGCCCGTGCACGTACGCATACGCGTTGCAATGCAGCTCTTTCACATGCTCCGCGTTCCGCACGTGACCCAGAAACTTCACGCGCGTATCCTTCGTCTCTTTCAGCCGGTCCACAAACGCGCTTCGGTAATTTGCATTCCCTGCAATCGCCAGTAAACGCGGCGTTTTTACCTTTTCAAAAGCCCGCACGACAAGATCCGCGTTGTTCTCCGGAACAAGCCTGCTCGCTACCAGGTAATACCCAGACGGTTCCAGCCCGTATTGCCTCACGACCTCGGGGTTTGCTGACTTTTCGATGTTCGCCCCATAGGCGATGCTCACGCTTGGCGTCCCAAACTCCTCCAGATAAATCCGCCGCATTTCCTGCGCGTCCGTCACCACACCCTTTGGACAAATCCTCCCCACCCATTTCGCATTCCAGTAAAAATACCACTTCCCCAGGCGCCCCCATTTCCCTCGTTTCCAGTCCAGCCCGTCCACGTTGATCGCAACATTCTTCCGCAGCAGTCTCGGAAGTATGCAGTGAAACGCGTTCACCACATTCACCACGAAAATGACGTCCACCCCGCGGAACAACACGTCTCCCATGGACACCAGCGTGTGTGTCAGAGTCCCCATCGTCTTCGTTTCGAGGCCCGGCAAATAGATTAGCCGCACCCCCTTGTACGTCTCCGGCCGCTCGCGGAACAAACTCCTTCGGCAATACACGATCACTTCATGCCCGCGCTCCACCAGCCGCGGTCCCACCTGGCCGATAAACGCTTCGTACCCGCTGTAGGTGTGCGGTATCCCCCTAGACCCCAGCACCGCGATCTTTAGAGGTCTCCGCACTGCAGAACCCACTTGATTGGCTGTTTCATCCATGAGTTAGCTACACACTCGTTTCAATGAATTCAATTGCTGGTCAATCCGTCAGTGGACTTTTCGACCCTGGTCTCTCTGCGATCGGCCGCTATCCGTTCGGCCTAAATCGTATTCCCAGCTTTGCCTGATAACCGTCCCAGAACCCCTGCGCCATTTTTCTCAGGCACGCCGCTTTCTTCGCGCTAAAGAGCAGTACGGCACCCGCATGACGTGCCAGATGACCCAAGATAAATCGTTTTGTTCCACGGTTTGGGTATAGATACCAGCCCGCGTAAGCCAGATTTCGACTGTAGTAATACTCACGCCAGGGAGCGTAGCCTGGCCACAGCCGTGTACGGCCCGCCCACCAGACCTTTCGCGCATTTCCAATTTCGTGGTCCAGCTCAGCGCGTGGGATCACCGCGATCTTGTAGCCATGCGATCTGGCCCGCAACGAGTACTCAAAGTCGAAAAAATCCATGAAAAAATCTGCTCGCGGCAGACCGATTCTTCCGACCACCTCTTGCCGAATCAAACATCCCGATGCAATCACCATGTCCGCAAACCACACCGGTTCGCGCATCTGCTCCACGCTTGGCTTCATAAATCCGTCGCGCCAGAACAAAGGTGGATAATACGTTTTCGTTTCCTGGTGCACTGGCATCGGCGCGACCATCCCCACCTCGCCCTGCGTGCCATTCAACAGGCCGATGCCCCCAAACATTCTGGCCAGCAAATCTGCCCCCGGCACGCTGTCATCGTCGAAAGTCCACACCCAATCGTGTCGCTTATCCAGTGCCGCGTAAGACAATCCCGCTGCCCACGCGCCGGCTGCCCCCAGGTTCTCCGCCATTCGCAGGACGGTCACTTGCGGGTACCGCTCCGCAAGCATTCTACTGGTGCCGTCCGTTGACCCGTTGTCCACCACAACGATTTCTTGCAGCGGCCGGGTCTGCCGCAAAAGAGCATCCAACTGTCGCGGCAACACGGACGCCGCGTTGTATGCAATTGTCACACTCGCGATCGATAAATTCATGCTTCTCGGGCCTCCGTGTTTTCGGCAGCGTCCGCCCGGTCCTCTTCACTGCGGGGCGATGGGCCATCAGGGCGGAAACGGATTCCCAAAGTTGCCGAGCGTCCATCCCAAAATCCCTGGAACAGCCTTTTCAGGCAAGTCGGTTTGTTTGAACCGAAGAGAAGAAGACCACAGGCATGACGAGCCAGATATCGGATGACGAACCGTTTGGCGCGAAGGCTCGGGTGAAGCCACCAAGCCGCGTAGGTGATGTTACGGCTTTTATAGTACTCGCGCCACGGTTCATGCTCCGACCAAACGCGCAGCTGGCCAAGGAATCGCACTTTCCGGGCACTACCGATTTCGTGGGCTAATTGGGAACCAGTGACGACGGCAATCTTGTATCCGTTGCGCCGGGCCCGGAGACAGTACTCAAAATCAATGAAGTCCAGGAAGAAATCCGCGCGCGGCAATCCGATTCTCTCCACCAGGTCGCAGCGCACCATGCAGCCAGAACTGATTACCAGATCAGCGAACCAGATCGGCTGGCTTAGTAGCTCTGCGGTCGGCCTTACGAAGCCGTCGTCCCAAAGCAATGGCGGATAATAGGTCCCAGTTTCCCGGTGCACGGGCAGCGGTGCAACCATTCCCAGCTCACCGTCCAGGTCACCTAAGGACGCAACTCCATCCAGCAATATTTCCAGTGCATCATCGCTTGGCACGCTGTCCTGATCAAACGTCCAGACCCAATCATGACGTTTTCCGGGCGCCGCGTAAGCTAAGCCAGTGGCCAACCCACCACCGACGCCGCAATTCTCAGATAATCGGAGAACTTTCACCTCCGGATATCGTTCGGCAAGTAATCTGCCGGTGCCGTCGGTTGACCCGTTGTCCACCACAACGATTTCTTGCAGCGGTCGGGTCTGTCGCAAGAGAGCGTCCAACTGTCGTGGCAGCACAGATGCAGCGTTGTACGCCACTGTCACACTAGCGACTGACAAGTTCATGCTTGTTCTCTCCTCAGCCCTTGCGGCCGTACAGCGACGCGACCCCTTCCCTCAGCGTTCAAATTGGTATTTCGCATTCGGTAGAACATCGCCATGAACAATCCGAAGGTGGCCCCCGCATAAGACGATGTTATGTGGGGGTTAAGGCAACTTTCGAGCAACCATAGGGCAAAAAGCAGAAGCGTCCATGGCCTCGCGGGATGCTTCGCCATGACCAAGTCACGCGTCGAGGCTGCGACCAGCAGCAGAATCCCAATCGTCCCCACAATTCCGAACTGCATCAACAAAGCCAGCCACTCTAGCTCATAAGAATACTTTTGCGTGGTGGTTCTGCTGTCTGTACTGAAATGCGCTCCCATTCCCTTCCCCAAGAAAGGTCGGGCCTTGATCTCCCCCATAAGGTCTCTCGCTTGTTCGATACGTCCGACATCCGACGGCTCCGCCTCGGCGACGAAGCGCTCTTCGAATACCACATTGAAAACATCGTAATACCATGCGCCGAGGACCAAGACAGCGAGAATCGTTACTGCCATCGTTTTCCAACTCCGCTGCACGATCATGGCCACGAAGATAGAGACCACATAGATGAACCAGATAGCCCGAGAATACGTCAAGAATCCCGACCCCAACACCACAACGATGCAGATGAATAGTTTCGACATACGGCCAAACCGGACACCACTGACGCTCGGAGCTAGAAGCGCGAACAGGGCGAAAGCTCCAACAATATCCTGCGGAAAGTCCAACCTGACCAACCCGAAGAGTATGGGATCCGCTCGAGTTGCTTCACCGAAGACTGACTGGGTGATTTGGATGGGGTCGATATTCGAGAAGAACGAGGCGGCCACGAGCGCCATCTTCACGGCCGACACGCAAAACATCCCGTAAATAATAACGGTAATCAGCCTCTCGGCCGTGAGCAGACCTCTGCGAATAGCAAAGATGCTCAACCATGCAACCGAGATGGCCGAGGCGATTTGCCGAAGTTCGGAAAAAATCTGGCCGGTATCCGCCTGCCCGTTAAACACCCCCACCAAACTCCAGAAGCAAAGGGACGCCGCGACCACGACCATGAAAATCATCTCAGCGTGGGAGAAAAAGGGGCTGTTCGTGACCGCATAGACCACGAACGCCGCCAGGAATAATCCGGAACTAATCAGCTTGAGATGTAGGCCGAATAGTGAACCCCCCGGAAGACACACTGCCAGAAACAACTGGACCAGAAATAACCCCCAGGTGATGGACCGAACGTCAGATGAAAACGTACTGTCGGTCATTACGCGACCGGCCCCACCGTCTTCGCTGGCGGTGCGATTCAGCAGAAGCCACGCCAATACCACCGCAACTGTGCCAAGAGGCAGTATCCATGCCAATGCCGTCACAACTTGGCCAAGAATTGGAATGCCCCCCAGGATTGGGGCAACGACAAACCACAAAACGGCGGCCGTCAACAGAGCAAAGACCACGATGCTGATTCCAAGTGGCGGCCCTAGCGGCCTTTCTAGCGGCTGGCCGTTCATGAAAAGATCTTCCTAGCCGAGCGCGAATCGTGAAGGCGGTGAGCGGCCCCACCATCTTCGCTAGCTCTGCACACGGCTGAAGGCAGATTCACTCTCGAGGCTGCTAGAGTGGATGCCCGCAGGAACCTCGAATACGCCCGGAATTCCCACAGCAGGCCGAGATTGCGCATGATTTTTTCGCCGGTTCTCAAAGCAAACAGCGCACGCACAATAAAGGGGCTGCCGGGCAACATCCGGCTAACCGCCGTGGCCCAGCGAATGGATCGCACGGCGCGCGATTGAGGAAATTCCCGCATCAAGATATCCGCTACTCTTTGTGCATTTGCCCATTCGCCGCGACTGATAGATTTCATTACGCCTAACCTAAGAAGACCTTGCTTCAGCCACCTGGTCATTTTTTCAACGGCCTGCTGCCGGATCGCGGGCGGCAGGTCGGTATTTTGAGCAACCTTGTCGATGATCCGCGGCACGCAAGGCCAAACATGGTTGAGTCCTGCCGTAGCAGTGAACGCGCCGTGATGCATGACCTGGATGGCGCCTGGTTCTTTGGAAACGACGACCGGTAAGCGGGCCATCACGCGCAAATCAAAGTCGTACTCGCCGCTGGGATCGGTCGCTTCATCAAACCCGCCAAACTCGTCCCACACGGCTTTCCGAATCAGCATGGCCTGCAACCCTGGGTTCCCAAGGTGCAGGGTAGACAACATCCCGCCCGGAGGCAGGACCAACCCTTCGGGCCAGTGCAGGTTCGTCACATAAAGGATGAGGCCGCTCGGACTCATGAGGAGCGTGGGAAGAATTGAGAGCGCCGCTTCGGGATGGCGTTGAAATCCCGACAAGGCGGTCTCGAGAAAATGCGGAAGCATCAGGTCATCGTCGGCCAGAAACGAGAAGAAGGGTGTTTCCACGCGATTGGCGCCATCCACGAAATTCGGTGTCATGCCGATGTTCTTTGGGCGGCAGAAGTATTCCACCCGGGAATCTTTTTTTCGGAACTCTTCGACCACCACCGCCGTCTCGTCGCCCGACGCGTTGTCGTAGACGCATAGGCGAAAATCGGGAAAGGTTTGGCTCAAAACGCTGCGAATCGCACGACGCAACATGGCTGGGCGCCTGTAAGTCGGTATGACTGTCGTGATAAGAGGTTCGGACATCGGTGTCAGCTCGCGCTGATGTTTCGCTGGACGGCCGCGCCGCCGTCTTCGCTAGCGCTAGGCACGGCCGAAACCAAATTCGCGCTTGAGGCTGCCAGAGTTGATGCCCGCAGAAACCTGGAATAGGACCGGAACCGCCAGTGCATGCCGAGATTAAGCAACGCCTTCTCGGCAGCTCTTATGCCAAAAAGCGTCCGCAGAAGCAGAGTGGTGCCTGGCAACCTCCGGCAGATGGCGGTGGCCCCTCGAATGGTTCGCGCGGCGCGCGATTGCCGGCATTCCTGGACCAAGAGATCCGCTGCTCTTTTCGCATCCTCCCATTTACCGCGACTGATAGACTTCATTATGCCCTGCGTAATGAGAATTCTCTTCTTATGACTTACGATTATTGCAGTGGCCCGCTGCCGTACATCGGGTGCGAGAGTTCTATTCTCGTTGAACCTGTCGGCAAACCAAAGCATGACGGGCCAGCCGCCCCAGGCAGTAGCGATCTCAGTCCTCACCGTCACACTGTCGCTGTGAAAGATTCCGATTGCTCCAAACTTTCGGGAAACCACAATTGGTAAGCGCATGGTCACACGCAACTGGAAGTCTACTTCGGAGGACGGCTCTGTCAGTTCGTCAAAGCCTCCGAATTCCTCCCAGACTTCCTTACGAATGAGCAAAGCCTGCAGCCCTGGGTCGCCATAATGCAGGATGGAAAAAACGCCGTTTGGAGGCATAACCAAGCCTTCCGGCCACTGCAGAAGCGGCGCATTCACGAACATACCGTTCGGACGCATTCGAACCGTGGCGAGGGTGGACAGGGCTGCTTCTGGGTGGCGGTGAAATCCTTCGAGGGCACTTTCGAAGAAATTCGGCAGCATGAGGTCGTCGTCGGAAAGAAACGAGAAGAAAGGCGTTTCCACGCGGTTGGCACCATCCGTGAAATTGGCAAACATGCCGACATTGTTCGGCCGGCAGACGTACTCCACCCGAGAGTCTTTTCTCCGAAATTCCTCGACCACCGCCGGTGTCTCGTCACCGGACGCGTTGTCGTAGACGCAGACTCGGAAATGCGGGTAGGTCTGAGCCAATATGCTCGCTATCGCACGCCGCAGGAGTATTGGCCGGCGGTAGGTGGGAACGACCGTTGTGATGATCGGCTGTGAGTCTGAGACACCCATTCAGAACACCTCGGCGTACTTCGTCCGACAATTCCGAACCATGCCCTGGAGAGTATTCCGCAGATCAGTCCCAATTAGCAGAAAAGATCCGCACACAAAGACCAAAGAAGCCAGCGCATAGCCTACTGCCAAGGCCGAAATGGAACTGTGGCCGATGGTTCTGCAAAAAGTCCACGCCAAGCCATAAACGACGGCGGCAGGGCCAAGAAATCGGGAAACATGCCCGTACCACTGCGGCGCTGAGATTCCGAGTCCGCATTCGGCACAGATACGTGGGATCGCGTACACATAAGAGAACAGGTTGTAGACCACCCAGGAAAACCCGGCTCCTTTCAGGCCAAAAAAGTAGACGAGAAGGGTCGCTGCCGGCGGAACCACAAATAGGGCGTAGAGATTGAATCGCGCCGTAATATCGGGCCTCCCTACCGCAAGGGAGAACAGGTAGGGTGCATGTAATGTGCCGTTTAAATAGGATCCAAGGCATAGAAAAGTTGTCGGCAACAGGAGCAGGCGGGCGGCTTCGGCGTTCAACAGGAAAGTGAATACGGGCAAGGCTGCAAAGGGGATAGCCGCGAAGACGGGTATGGTGACGAAACACAAGAAATCCTGCAGCTTGCTATACTGCGACAAGAGGGCCGTCTTGTTGCCCGTTCCGTGTAATTCGCAGAGGGATGGTAAAGCGGCCTGGGCAATCGCACCCGTAATCAGGGTTCCCTTCGAGACTGCTGCATACGCAATGCCATAGTAGCCGAACATCCCGATCGGCATCAGCTTGCTGACGACCGCCTTGTCCGCCTGACTCTCGACAATGCTCAGAAAAGAAGCGGCAGCCATATTCGAAGCGAAGCTGAGATTTCTCTTGACCACGGATAGGGAAAAGCCCGGGACTAGCGCCCTCCATGACAAAAGCCTCGAGCAAATCACAACATACGCCGCGATGCTCGCAAAAAAACAAACCGCAAACCAATGCGCGACGCGAAGCAATCCTCCTCCCAAAAGCAGAATTGCAATCGTGCCAAATTGTTGCAGGCCGGAAGTGGCCACATCAATCAAGTTGTTGAACTCCATGCGTTGTAGCCCGCGCAAAATACCGACGTACAAAGTCCGGGGCAATGCCGCCAAGGAAGCAATTCCTATAACTCTCAGAACGCGAATGGCAGTCTCGGAGTCCAGTGTTTTCAGCTTTATCCAGTGGCTGACGATGGCGGGGGCGGCTAGAAAGAGTGCCAGCGCCAACAATATGTAGATACCCCAGAAGAACAGTGAGCCTGTGCGAACCAAGTCGGCAACATACTCGGGTTCGCTCGTCGCACAGCCTGAGATTTCCCGGATGGCGCTTGACCCGATGCCCATATCCAGCATTGCAGAGAGCACGGTGCTTGCTGTGAGCGCGAAATAGATTATTCCGAGGGCGTCCTCTCCCAATCCTCGGTAGATATACCGAACGGCAACGAACCCGAGAACCAAAAGTATGCTTTGGCCTAGCAGGTTGAAGATGATGTTTCTGGAGAGCTTGGACATGCGTGAACCGGGAATCAGATTATCCTCGCGCTGCTTGGCCGGCAGCAGGAAGGTTGCTTCTACTAGTGGCCTGTACCAACTGATTGTGTACTGATATGGCGCGATGGATCGGCATATTTCCACTTCACGGTACGGGGCGATTTGTTGTACTGACGGATGTATCGCAAAAGCTTTCTCTTCAGATCAAAGACGGAAGTGAATACGCCTCGCGCGATGACGTCGCGCTCGATCTTGCCGAACCACAGCTCGATTTGATTCAGCCACGAAGAGTAGGTCGGTGTGAAGTGTAAGTGAACCTTAGGATGCACCGCCAGGAAGTCCGTGACCGGCCTGCTCTTGTGAGCAGAGAGGTTGTCGGCGATCACATGGATCTCTTTGCCGCGGGGCTGATCGATCACAATGTCGGTGAGGAACGCGACGAACTCCGCCGAGGTGTGCCGCGCAGCCGTTTTGCCGAGTACCTCGCCGGTCTTGGTGTTGAAGGCGGCATACAGCGACAAGGTGCCGTGACGAAAGTACTCAAAGCCGTGCCGTTCTGCGCGTCCCGGGGACAGCGGCAGAACCGGATCCTTGCGATCCAGGGCCTGGATGGCGATCTTTTCGTCCACGCTGAACACCGCGGCATGCGCCGGCGGGTTCAGATACAACCCAATAATGTCGGCGGCCTTCTTTTCAAAATCCGGATCGTTCGAGGCCATGTAGCGCTCCATGCGATGCGGCTGGAGTCCGTGCTTACGCCACACCCTTGCCACCATCATGTGGCTGACGTCCAGATGCGCTGCGAGTTTGCGCGTGCTCCAGTGGGTTGCTCCACCGGTCGGCGCACGCCGTGTCGCCTCCAGAATCCGTGCTTCCAGTTCCGGGGTGAGCACGGTGGCGACTTGTCCCAAATGCCGGCTGTAGAGTCCGGCGATGCGCTGCTCGGTAAATCGTTTGCTCCAGCTGGCCACAAAACCCCGGCTGCAGTCGATGCGCTCGGACACTTCATCCCACGTATGGCCCTCGGCCAGGAGCAAGACCAGCCGCGCCCGTCGGGCATCTTCCGCCCGATCCGTCCGGCTATGGGCTCGCCGCGTCAGTTCCACAAGCTCCGAATTCGTCAACGTGATCGCGTCTCTCATGGACGCGATTATAGTCTATAAATGGCTGTTACAGTCCACTAGGCTCTATTTCGCTGTGACGGGAATTTCCCGATGGCGGAACCTGTCCATTAAGACCCACTCTGATGATGTTTTCCAGCCCGCGCGCAAGGTCAATTTCCGGACGCCATCCGAGCATCTCGACTGCCCGGTTGATATCCATAACGATGTTGCCTGCGTATCCTGAGATGTCATGGTGCCGGATGACGCTGCGTGATCCCACCCGCTCGACGATGCGCTGGGCAATCTCGGTCGTGGATGTTGCAATGCCAGTCCCCAGATTGATTACGCCCTGGACGCGACGTTCGATTGCCGCCAGAATGGCCGCGCAAAGATCGTCCACGTATAAGAGGTCCAAGGATGGGAAACCGTTGAGGTACCGGTGCGCGACAATCTCCTCATTACGCAGGGCCTTCTGAAGAAAGTTCCAAATGAACTTGGGGCGGTCGCTCCCCGGTCCGTAAACCGGACTTGACCGCAGAAGAGCATAGGCGACTCCATAGTGCTGGTGATAGTGTCGGAGTAAGGTCTCGCACAGAAACTTTGTCTGTCCATAAGTCCCGCCGGGGCAAGGAGCAAGTGTTTCATCTGCCTTGAGTTCCCTGGTTTTGTAGCCAGAATAGATTTCCCAACCACTAAGATAGACAAGGAGCAACCCATTTTCCGCGCACACGTCCAACACGTTTTTCAACATGACCAGCGACATGCCCATCGATTCATTCGATGTATAGACACTAGGGTTGCCCAAATGCAGAACGGTATCGATACCTCGTTCTCTCACCAGCAGGTCCAAAGCGACCGTGTCCCGAAGCAGGTCAATCTCTTGGCGTGTCGGCGCCATCACTTCGTAATTCCGTTGCAATTCGCCAATCACCGATGAACCGATGAATCCCGATGCGCCGGTTACCAGGAGTCTGCGGCCAGCGCCTTGCCTTGCCGTCCCACTCTCGCTCTTCTCACCAAGTGCTTCGCGCACTGCAGAGAGCACCGCGATTTTGATCGCCTTTTCGCCTGTGGCCCCGATGACTCGCCGCACCGCCTGTTCGAAATCGACTGCTTCGTGCGCTGCGAGAATCCCAGCGGCGATGGCGTTGCTGCGCGACATCCCATAATCGCAGCAAACTATTACCTTTTGGCCACTTCGCAAATGATCGAGCGCCTCGTTGATCTTCGACTTCACCAATGGCGGAGCGTTCCCTTCCTTGTCGAGGAGGTCGCGAGCGTCCAGAATATGAGTGTCCAGCGGCGCGTCGAGGCCGTCCCAGGCAGCGGTTCCCAAGCTGTCCGTAATCCAGCGGATCATGGCTTGATCTCCTCCTTACCTACGTAAAGCTCGGTCAAGCTGCGCAGGTAGTACCCGGGTCGAACCGGCGCAACCAGGGGAACACTCCCGTAAAGCACGTTTTGCAGGTACATGTCGATCTCATTAAACCCCGCCATGGCCCGCAAGTATGTCGAGGCCGAGAACCTTGGATTGATCTCGAAGGGAATCAGGATGCCCTTGCGCACTCGCCCCTGTATGTTCATGGGGCCGACGCTGCCCAGGGTTTTTGCGATCTTTTCAGCCTGTGCACGCACTTCTGCAAATTCGTCAATTAGTCCCTGGCTATAACCGCTTGAGATTAGTCCCGCCTGAGTGTTAAGCAAGACAGACAGTTTTGCGTTAAATAATCGTCGCATTGCTACTGATCCGACTAATCGCCCGTTGGGAAAGGAGAGGGTTCCCACTGTGAACTCTCCCTCATCCAAACCAATATATTCCTGAACCAGCGCGGTATGATCGTTATTGAGAAGGTGCTCGACATACATTTCCACTTCTGGGCGGTTCAAAGCCAGAAATACAAAACGGCTGCCGCCGGTCCCGGTGGACGGTTTGATTATGCATGGGCAAGGAATGTCCTTGAGGGTCTCCAACTCGTGCCGGTCCTGGACGGCAACTGTCCATGGTGCCGGCAGGCCGAGCGTTTGCATTCGCTCAAAAAAGTGCTTCTTGTTAGAGCAGGTGGCGACAACCTCCGGCGAGTTTGCCGCAACCTGAACCCCAGCGTTCAAAAAATCCGCCGCCGCCAACCCCAATAGCACCGCCGGCTCGTCTCCACCTGGAATGAGTACGCGAATTCCTGTCGCAACACAGCGTTCCAGAACAGACTCCACGTATCGTTTTCGACTGACCACAAATGTTTCGGTAATATCCTTCTCATAATGCCCGTAAGCATAACCTGAGATGTCACAACCGTAGACCTGGTACCGACCTGCAGCTCTCAGACACTTGAGGATCTCAGTTCCTAGCGAGGCTCCCCCGATTCCCGCCACCATAACCTTCGGCATATCAGGCATGCAATCTCTCCGGCACTAGTAAGCTGAAAAGAAACGCGTTCGCTGGCAAGATACTGACTCATTCTAGAGGGCATCACATTGGGGAGGTTCTGACTGTTGCCTTGCCCCCTTGTGCCCACCCCAAGATCTCTTTCAGAACTTCACAGACGTTTGTTCACCTTTTTTCGTTGGATTAACCGCCGACGGAAGTTTGACGGCGAACGAGCTCAACGCAAATGTCAACAGACTATATTGCCAGACTGCTTATTTCTGTTTTCCCCAAATCTCTCGGCGGAACCGGGACTAGCCGCGATCGAATGTCTGCAGGGCTTCGACCACGTAATCGACCTCACCGTCCGTCAGGTCAGGGAACAGCGGAAGCGTGATAATCGTCTCCCATACTCGCTCAGCAACAGGGACCTTACTTGCATACTTGCGGAATAACGGGTGCATCGTCAGCGGCATGTAATGCACACCGGTAGCAATGCCCTTCCGCTTCAGGTGCAGGATCAACCGATCGCGCTCGCCGCAACGCACGCCAAAGATCCAGTAAGCGTTCTCGACAAGCTGATATGGAAACAACGGCCGGATCCTCTCGCAGGAAGCTATCCCGTCCAGGTACCGCCGGATAATCTGCCGGCGGCGCTCGTTCATCTGGTCGAGCTTGCGTAACTGCGCCAGCCCGATCGCGGCCATCAGGTCGTTCATGTTGTACTTGTATCCAAGCACGTTGACTTCATAGTACCAGTGACGGGCGTCCATCTCGTCGGCACTGGTGTATTTTGCCGAACGCTTCCAGGTGTCCTTATCGATTCCTACCCAGCGGTACGCCCGCAAGGGTTCGATCAGTTCCGGCCGGTTGGAGGAGATCATGCCCCCGTCGCCGGTCGTCATACACTTCTTTTCCTCGAAGCTGAAGCAGCCGATGTCTCCCCAGGTACCTAGCTTCTTGCCCTTGTACACGCCTCCGGCACAATGGGCGCAATCCTCAATCACCGCGAGTTTATGGCGCTTGGCGATCTGGTTCAGGTCATCCATTGGGACGGGATGGCCGCCCATGTGGACGGGCATAACAATCGCGCAGTCGGAAGTCACCTTCCGCTCGAGATCTTCAAGACTGATGGAAAGGGTGTCTTCATCTACATCGACGAATACGGGCACGAGTTGGTTATACAGAGCTGCCGTCGCAGTGGACACGAAGGTGATGGCGGGCACGAGGACCTTACTCCCAGCAGGAACCCGCATCGCCGTGACAGCTAGATGAAGGGCAGCGGTGGCCGAATTGACGCCCACCGAGGCAGTAGCCCCTAGGTACTCGCTCCACTCCTTCTCAAACTGTTCGACGAGCGGTCCAAGGCCCAACCAGCCGCGCTCGAAGACGGAACGGATATTGGCAAGTTCTTCCTCCCCTACGCAAGGCTTAAAAAGTCGGACTTGCAAGAATGGCCTCCTTAAGCAAATGGTGAAACAAAATTGTTCATGGTAGGCAAAGCTATATCTTTGGCCGAAAGCACCGGCTCTGTTACCGGCCAAGGGATGGCCAGCGCGCTGTCGTTCCAGCGCAGGCCACCCTCGGAGCCAGCGTTATAGAGCGCGTCCACCTTGTAGAGAACCAAAGAGATATCCGTCAAAGCGCAGTAACCGTGGGCGAATCCTTTTGGGATGTAGACGGCTCTATGGTTTTCCTCTGAAAGTTCTGCCATTTCCCACTGACCATATGTCGGCGAACTACGCCGAAGGTCGACAAACACGTCCAACACAGCCCCCTGGATGACGCGGACCAACTTGGTCTCGGCATGAGGAGGGCGCTGAAAATGGAGTCCGCGGATAATGCCCTTCCTCATAGAGAGCGCTTCGTTCTCCTGTACCCAATGGTTAATGAGGCCATGTTGCGCAAAAATAGTTTCATCGTATGACCTCAGGAAGTAGCCACGCTGATCTCTCTTTGGCTCGAGAGTGATTCCAAACGCGCCCGATAAGCGAAATGGTTTGATGTCCATGGAATGCAGCCGAGGAGCGCCGCCTCGTATTATCGCAACTGGGTCGCCGTTGCATGGCGAACTGATTTGGGTTGGTGATCGTAGGAGGAAAAGAACTCTTGATACCAGCAAATAGTTTCTTGAAGACCTTCCTCCAAAGTGTATTGAGCTTTCCACCCGAGGAGTTGCGTTGCCTTGGCCGAGGAGAGGTATTGATTACGAATTTCCCCTTTTGCGGTGTTCAAGACGACAGGCTGAATATGATTGCATCCCATCTGTCTGCGGATGTCGTCCACGATTTCGAGCACAGTTATGCGGGATTCTGAACTGAAATTGAAGCTCTGCCCCCGAACGCTCTCCGAATCAAGCCCTTCAGCCAGTGCAAGATAAGCCCGTACCACATCATTTACGTAAATGTAATCACGTATGTATTTACCGTCGCTGCGCAAAAGCGGCTGTTGCTTATGGTAGAGAGCTTTGACAGTGCCTGGAACAATTCTGGTCCAATTCAAGTCTCCGCCACCGTACACATTCCCGCAACGAGCAATGCCAACCGGCAAATTATAGGTTTGGTGATAGCTCTGCGCGATCATATCGGCACAACTCTTGGAGACCTCGTAAGGATACCTCGGGCGCAGCGCCATATCCTCTGTGTAAGGTAGATCGTCCTGTTCCCCGTACGCTTTATCGCTGGAGGCGACAACTATGCGTTCAACGAAGCTTCGGTGCTGACGGCAGACTTCAAGCACATTCCACGTTCCGCGAATGTTAGTCTCGAACGTGGCTAGGGGCGACATCGTAGCTACCTCCACGATTGCCTGCGCCCCAAGATGCAGGACGGTGTCAACGGAGTACGCAACGACAGCGCGATTTACCGTACTGAAGTCCTCCAAGCGTCCATTCACCACATGGACGCGGCCGATGGTGCCGCTCCGGTACAGCTCTGTTTGCGGGTTCGAATCCAGGACGAGCGCAACTACATCGGCAGAACGCGCGACCAACTCCTTTACTAACCACGAGCCGATAATGCCGGTCGCACCCGTGACGAGGACCTTCCGTCCACTCCAAAAACCGTTGCCGTTTTCGCTCATTGCCACACCTTCCATTGTGCTGAGGTTTTCCACAACTCGTTCAACATCTGGAAGTCTCGGTAAGTATCCATGGCGTGCCAGAAACCGAGGTGGGGGTAGCACGCGAGTTGCCCTTCGCGAGCCAGACGCGCCAGCGGTTGTTGTTCAAGTACGCAGCGGTCTTCTTCCTGTAGGTATTCAAAGAACTCACGGCGAAAGACGAAAAACCCTCCACTAACGAGGCCATCCTGAATGGGTGGCTTCTCGTCGAACTGCTTGACGAGGTCGCCATTTACAGAGAGTTCGCCGTAGCGCGAAAATGGCCTCACCCCGGTCACAGTGCCGATTTTTCCATGCGATAAGTGGAAGTCCAACAATTTCGCCACATCAACGTTGCCGACACCATCGCCGTATGTGAGCATGAAGTGCTCACCCTTGATGTATGGTGCGACTCGCTTTACCCGGGCGCCGGTCATCGCTTCGCTGCCTGTATCTGCGAACGTGATGGTCCAATCTTCGTCCACGCTCGGTTGTCCATGAAGGGCCGGTTCGAGTGGTTCGTTGAGATGCAGAGTAAAGTCGACATTCATCATCCGATAGTCAAGGAAATACTGCTTAATCATGGAACCCTTGTAACCCAAACACAGGACAAAATCCTTGAAGCCATAATGCGCGTAGGTTTTCATGATGTGCCACAGGATGGGTTTTGCCCCAATTTCCAAGAGTGGCTTGGGACGGAATTCCGTTTCTTCCCGCAAGCGAGTCCCCATCCCACCGCATAAGATCACTACCTGTATAAGCTTAGAATTCTGAACCATCCCACCTTGTCTCCTGTCAACGAGCTCCGTGTAAGCTCGACCTAGATTCGCCCAGATTTCTTCAGAGACTCACGCTGCTACTTCTTCCAATCCTCTCTCAGTCTGTGGCGAAACTACGTGCTCTTGACTGCCCGAGTTTGTATCCGAAATATCGCTCATTCGGGCAGGTTCAGAGAAAGCAAGTTACTCGCGCTTACAATACCAAATATCCAACTTTCACCACTGACCGTCAGGCTGACTTGTCAAACTGGGAAAAGTTCCGAAGCATCCACTTCGATGGCCACAGACCGCTGGATTTGGTCGACCGAAACCACCACGCGGAGCTTACCCTTGCGGCGCACCAGGATCCCCTCCATCCCCGTCATTGGCCCGCCCTTCACCCGCACCCGCCGCCCCACCCTCAAATAAGGATGCGGCTCCGCTTGCACCCCACTTCCAATGCAGGCACGCAGCGCCTCGATTTCTTCTTCCGGCAGCGCCGCTGGCGTCCCGTCAAACCCCACCAGTCGCGCCACTCCCGGAACCTGCTGCACACGCAGGCGGTCCTGTAGCGCCATGCGCACGAACACGTAGCCGGGAAACAGCGGCAACTGCAGCGTTACTCGCCGGTCTTTCCACCGCCGCACCGACGCATACACCGGAAGGAAGTGCTCCACGGATCGTACAACCAGTTGCTCCGCCACGCGCTTCTCGTGGTTCGCGCTGGTATAAGCGGCATACCATCGCGGCTCGCAATATGCCGCCGGCAGAGTGCTCAACTCGCTTCCGGAATTCAGTTGCGTCCAATGACTCGCCATAGTTCCTTCTTCAACTTCGCTGCCGTCCGTGCGTGCTCACAGCTTCGCCCCGTCACTTACAGGGGCGATTGTGACCTAACCCATGTACTACCAATTACTTACGGCCACATCCGTCGCTATGGCTCGTCTCGCTCGGCGTCCTTGTCCTGGTCCTGCTCACTCATCGCGTCCGGCCTTTCCCGCCAACTCCATGCGCGGTGCCCGTTTGTTTCAGCACCTGTCCCGTTCCGCGAGAACTTCGGCATACGTGCTTGCACCGTCGTGAACACTTCCATCGCAAAAACTCTTCGCGGATCGCTCACTTCCACCGCTTCCCACCACGTTTTTCCGACGATCCACGTCATCGCCAGTGTGATCCCTAGCATCGTTCCCAAAATTACGATCATCGTGCGCGGAGGATAGGATTTTTTCGTGGGCACGATCGGCGCATCCAGCACCTTGACGGTGGGAATCTCCTTGGCTTCTTGCACTTTCGCCAGTTCGTACTGCTGCGTCAGCAACTCGTACACGGTTTCCTGGAGCTTTGTCTGCCGGAACAGATCCGCGTACGTAACACCCAGCAACGGCAGCTTGCGGATGGAGGGGTACAGGGCGTTTGTGCTCTGGATTCCGCCCTGCGTTCCCGCACTACCGAGTTCGGTCAGTTTTCTTTGCAGCTCATCCACTCGAGCCTGCACCGAACGAACGCGCACGTTATTGTTGGTGTAGATCTGCTGCAATCCGCTCAGCTCGGCTTGCGCGGCGATCAACTGCCCTTGCAGCGTCGCGGCTGCTTCCACCATTGCCTTTCCCTGCGCCGGAATATCGATGGCCGAGTTCTTGCTGGCATACTCACTGAAATTCTTCGCTGCCGAATCAAGATCCGTTTTCACTGTTTGCAGGCGTTCTTCAAGGAAGATGCGCTCGCGCCGCGCGGACGAAGTACTGACCTGCGCCACGAGTCGGTCCAATTCCGCCACATACGCCTGAGCCATCGCGGCGGCGCGTTTGGGATCGTGATCTGTCACACCAATCGAGATAATTCCGCTCTTGCGGTCTTCGGAAAGATCGGTTTGTTCCGCGAGGCCGTTTCTTGCGTCCTCGACCTTTGAGCTGTGATAGACCTTCATGAGGTGGAACTCGTCGATCAGCCGGTCCTGGACCGTCTGGCTGCTGAGGATGCCCACAAAAAGCGCGCCGGAACTCTTCACTCCCAGGAGATCACCCGCAAGGCCGCCAAGGCCACCGGCTCCGCTGCGGCCAGCCATGGCGGCCACCATCCCCAGCCCTGAAGTGGATTGGCTGTCGGGCGGCATAAGCCGCGTGACCGATTGGTATCGCACGGGGATCAGGAGAGCAATGAGGATGCTTGCAAGCAGCGCGTACGCTCCCGTGCGGAGCAGGAATCTGCGATGTTCCCATAACAAGCGCAGGTAAGGAAGAAAGCTTTGCTGCGTCTCGACCGGCTCCATGAGGAGAGACGATTCCAACCCGTCGTTCTCCCGCTCGTTGTCCGGTGTCTCGCGGACCGGCACTCTCCCTGTCGCGCTCAATTGGAATCTCCCACGCTTGCGGCGTTTTGTGGCCCGTGATGGAATGTTGGCCGGAAAATTTTCTGTGGCTGAAATTCAATTCCTACGGACGTGGTTATGTCTCGCTCCGGCCCTGGCTGAATCACGGGCATAAGCCACCGCTCGTACTGCACTGAAGCGGTGATTCCCAGGCCATGGCGGAGCCCGATATCCCCGCGAGCGCCCACGTCGGTCAATGTGCCACCCCCGGGAATAAACTGCTGGCTTACCTTTTCATGCCGGAAATTGACCTGGATCCGATTTTGGGGCGTGAACCAGTAGTTGGTCCATGCCTGCGCACCCTGCCCGTCGCGCCCGATCCAACTGCCAATCAGATTTCCGCCGTTCGTGTAACCGTCCAGGTAAGGGCTGGAGCCACTCGAATAATAAAAGCCGTGACCGATGGCGCCCCCCGCGGGAACATCGGTGTACACACCCTCGACGCGGAAATCGAGTTTCGGAAGTTTCGGAAGGTGCGAAAAATACAGTCCTGCACTAATCCCGGAACGATCCCAGTAGGCGATGGGACTAAGTTGGTCCCAAGCAAAAGCATCGCCATAAAACGAGACCCAACGCCGCAGCAGGGGCAGCCGGTAATTCCAATCCAGTCCGGAATCCTGTTTGCCCGGGTCATGTGCCGTGCCCTTCACAGCATTGTGCTCGCCCCTGTCGAATAGACTTCCCACGAAGTAACCCAGCGTCATTGGAATATCACCGCCGCCGAAGAGCACGGTGCGAGTCACTCCGAACTCGAAGTTACGTGTGGGCTTAAAGCTAATTCGCTCGCCATGGATGTAGGGCTGATTTTGCAGTGGATCCAGGTAATTACCGATGATTCCCGTGGGTGTCCTGAAGAAATACTGCCCCGACAGCCGGCCCATGAAAAACTCCAGCCACGCCGGCCCAAAGATTTTCGAAAGCAATGGCACTTTTAATGGGGAAGTCCGAGCGATCCTTATCATGGGGATGGCCTGAGAGTTCGTGCTCAGGAGCATAGGCCCGCCCTCTGTCGGGCTGCCCCACATTTCCTGAGGCCCAAAACTCACTAGCCAGTTCGTGAGTTGCATACCTGCATAGGCCTCGATCAACTGAAACTGGCTCGTGGCTGCGAACGGCGTGGCCGGTGGAGTCCCCTCTCCCCCCAGGCCATCGGCATTCGCTATGAAGTTCCTTTCGGTCAACGGCAGCGGCGGTGCGGAGGGTGCGTACTGATATTCGCCGCGGACGTAACCCACCCAAGGCCCGGCAGTTGTATAAAAGGAGAAACCTGTAATCGCGTTCGTGCCTTCCTCATTGGGCCGGCCATAGTCATTGATGATGGTCTGCCCGATGTCAAAGCTCTCCCCGCCTCGTCCGAGCGGGGGTCCAGAGATTGTGGTGACGCGGGTGTAGACCGATTCGAGCTTAGCGTCTATACCACCCGTTGGGAGGTCCAGTTCGCTCTGGAACTCTTTCTGCAGCGCGGCGTAAATCCTGCCGGCTTCCGCATTAGAATCCACCCCATGATCGTCCGCCTCCGTGATCAATCGCGCACATTCCCATCGAGTCCAGGGACGATGTGCCAGAAAGCCACTGTCGATCAACCCGAGACCCATCAGGCGCTCGATCGCCGGATAGACCCAGCTATCCAACGGCACATACGGCGAGCCCATATTGTCTCGAGTGGGGTGCTCAAACAGCTCTCTTGCGTGACTGCTCCAACTTTCCCATGCAGATCCGCCCAATTCCGGATCGTGATGGCGCTTGTAAACTGTGTAGCCAGACAACTCTCCGATCAATGCGCCGACGAGTACGTCCGACGCAAAATGCTGCTGCGCTCTCACGCGCGAGTAGCTGATCATTCCAGCGGCGCCGTACGCAAGAATCTTGGTCAACGGTCCTGGATACTCGTGTGCGATCACCCCCGCCACCGACCACGCTGCCGCGGCATGCTCGGAAGGAAACGACGTGCCACCGCTCTGAAAAAACGGCCCGCTGCCGTCTCCCTGAAAGGGTCGTTCACGTCCCAGCGAATACTTCAATCCTTCAACCATCACCAGACTGTTCAACGCTGCTTCACCCGCAAGGAACCCAGTCTCGCTCCAGTGTTCGTTGTGCTTGGCGCGGCCCACCAGCCACATTCCGCCCGCGCTGCCGATGAGTACTCCTGCGCCGGCGTTAGACAGATTCTTGTATCGGCTGATGGTGTTTGGATCGTGAGACAGGTGCTTGTTGGAATCGCGATCCGTCACGAAAAGTCCTGCCGTGATTCCACTAAGCGGAAAAAGCCACTCTGTATCCGAGAACTGAAGCTGCGCAGGACTTGTCCAGATCCTTCGTTGATCGTCCATGAACCTTCCTACCAATCCCATCCGCGTTCCCTCAGACGTTTTCGCTACCTCGTCGATTTCTGGCGTGTCGCTGGTCTGTGAAGAAGATTTGTGCTTCGCAGATTCGCTTTCCGATGTGGAGGGCCCCGCTCCCTGCTCTTGCGCCGGGGACACGCGAGCAGTGCTAACACCAAACAGCAGCGCCGCTCCAAGAATCCCGATTTGGCGTCGTATCATCATGCGCGCTCAGGGAATAGCCACAGCCGCAACCAACGCGGCGGACGACGCGATTTGCGCGATCGTCAGGACGTTTTTCAATGTAGTGCTGCCAAGAACTGGCCTCTCCGGTACCACAATCGTGTCGCCCGGACCCATCGTCGCCGAGAGCACACCACCAGACCAAAGGCGGCCCTGACTGCCGCTCGTCACCGAACCGTCCGAGCGGACGATGAAGATTGCGCCTTTGTTTGCAAGCTGTGTTGCACCTCCCGCGCGGGAGAGATACCAGTTGGCATTCCTCCCTGGCGTATAGGTGAGGGCGTTGGCGTTGTACACCTGGCCGATAACCAGCACAGCTCCGGGTTGCTTCGGAATCATTAACGAATCGCCTGCGCGAAGCTCGATATCATCAGGAGACCCTTCAAAGCCTGTACGATTCGGGCGCAGATGTATCACCAAGCGTCCCGATATCGGGGCTTTGCGGAGCGCATCCAACACGCGTTGGCGCTGTTGCATGGCTGCCTGTTGCAGCGCAGCTTCTTCGGTTCCGGTCGTAGATGCCGCCGTCTTCACGACCGTGGACTCCTGCTCGAGCCTCTGGATCATTTCCTGGCGGTTCTTCTGCTGAAGTTCGCGTACTTCTTCCCGTTCAAACACGGCCGCTCGCGGATATGCTGTCGGCAACAACCCTCCCGCACGCTGTAGTAGCGAACTTAGCCGCTCGCCTGAGCGGATGCCGTACACACCAGGTTTGCGCACCTCTCCACGCAACGTAACCACCGCGCCGATGTCGTTCCAACCAGCCTGCTGCGGCACCGTTAAAACATCGCCATCGTGCAGAGGTACATTCTGGTTTTCGGTTCCTGCAAGCGCGGCGGCTAGACTCAAGTCTTGATGTCCAGCTTGCACACGTTCCCCAGACGAATCAGAGATCGCATAATGGGTCAGGTCGCCGCTGTCAGGGTTCGCGCTTCGCAGCAATCCGCCAGCAGAACGCACTAGATCGGAAACCCGCATATTGGCAACGAGAGGATAGCGGCCCGGCTTCTCCACTTCCCCCTTGATATAAACGGTCGCCGGGTCCACCCTCGCCGGACTCTTGTGGATCAGCAAGCGATCCCGCGGCAACAGCAGGATGTTTTCTACCGGATTGCCTGCAATCGCTTCCTTCAGGTTGACGCTCAGAATCTTCATCGTTCCGTCGGCCTGCGTCCGGAAGACCTGCGCACTTCCTTGCGCTGCATCCGGCGTCAATCCACCCGCCAGGTAGATCACGTCGCGGAGATGCACCTGCCCGGGAGTGTCGTATTTCCCAGGCTGCCGCACCTCGCCGCCCACCCAGATCGCCGGCGCCGCCTCAAAATCGTAGCGGCTGAAAACTCGCACCGTATCCAACGGTTGCAGCAGCGGAGCCGTAGTGGGATCCTTCATGGCGGCAGCCAGGTCAAAACTCACGACGCTAGGGCGAAAATCAGGTGGATTCAGGCGAATGATTTCCCCGTAGTGCGCCGCCGGTTCCGGAAGGATTTCTTTATACGATGCAAGGAGATCGGTCAGCTTCATCCCATCGCGGTAGGAGTACCGCCCGGGCCTCAGAACGTGTCCCTGCAGGTAGATGGTGTCCTGGTTGTAGGGCGCGATCGGGAAAATATGAATTTCATCGCCGTCCTGAATCCGGAAGGAGGCGAGTTGCGATGGTGTGGAGTTGTCCGCCGACAGATCCAGACTCAACATGGTGCGCTTTTCGTGCGCTTCGAGGCGTTGCACTTCGACGTGGCGCAGAGCGGCCGCAGGCAGGATGCCTCCGGCAAGTTCGAGCACATCCGCGACCGTTTTTTCGCCATTCAGCTCGTAAATCGCCGGCCGCCTCACCATTCCCGCCACGGTAACCTGCGCGCCTACCGGCGGCACCAGCAAGGTGTCGCCGTTCTCGAGCCTCTTTGCGTCCGGCGTGACACCATGCAAAAGCAGATCGTACGCGTCGATCTCCTCAAGTTCCTGTCGCCCGCGCATGTGTTTCAGAGAACGCAAAGAACCGCGCGGCGTCGCTCCCCCGGCGGCCACAAGCGCGTTCAGCGCCGTGGAAAGCGAGCTGATATCGTAAGCTCCGGGCTCCTCGACTTCTCCCACAACGTACACGCGAACCGTCCGCAGACGGGATACGGACACATCGGCCGAGGTGTCGCGATACTGCGTCCCAATTGCTTTTTGGACGGCTTCTTGCACTTCGCCGAGCGACCTGCCGCTTACGAGCACGGGACCTGCCTCCGGAAGGGTGACCCTCCCCTGGCGATCCACAACGCGCACCAGTTTTGTCGAAACTCCTCCCCAGAGATCAATGGATAGACTGTCACCTGGGCCAACCACATAGTCAGGTCCCACGGGCAAATCCATGGGGATGCTGCGGGGATCGCGCAAGCCGTCCTGAAAGACTTGTGTCCCAAAGCGTTGCGGTGGGAGGTCCCTGGAGGGAGCCTGCACGTAGAGGTCATACAGGGACGGAATATCCGCGTAGGGATTCGGCCGGTGCACCATGTTTCCGGGTTGGAGTTCACGCTCCTTGGCGAGCCTCGGTTCACGCCGCCAAATTGACCCTGCCCCCGTTTCCAGCTTTGCACCCGCCGAAAGGGTTGTTTCTCCGGAAGCCGCCTCCGCTGCCGAGCCTCGCCGCGCTTCGCCACGCGACTGTTCCAAGGGAGAAACGCTAAGTGAATCCGGAGATCCATTGCCGTAGAGTGATGGATCACGAGGAGTTTTCATCGTGTCAGAGACATCCTGGAACGAAGAATTTCCTTCCGAGGCTCCGCCGAACGGCGCACCCTCTGGATTGACGTCGGTTTGCATGATGCGTGGAGATGGCGACAGCGGCTGCCCGTCGTTGGGATAATTGGAAGATGGCTCTTTCTGCGGACTGCTTTCGTCGGGAGTTGAGATGGCGCGCCTCGGCCGGGGCGCCGCTCCCTGCACGCATTCTCTGTCCTCATTCAAATCGCAGGGCGCCGCTTTCGCTTCGCTCGTCTGCGTAGGCGAAGGCTTGACCGACTCCAAGTCTTCCTGGGCTTCGATCTGCACGAGGCGCCTGACGCGCTCCTTAAGAAGAAGGTCCTGCTCTTTTCCGATTTCGGAGTCCGGGTTCACGCTTGGACGCAAGTAGCCATAGCGCTGCACCAACCGGGTAGCGACCGAGCGAAACGCCACATCGGTTTTCAACCGGTCAAAAATGGCGTTATCGGTAAGATCGTCGTCACTGACGATCTGCCCGTTATCACTCGCCTCCCTGGCAACCCATCGCTTCAACTCCACCAGGATTCCCGGTTCCTTCAGAAGCACTTCCTGAATTTGTGTAGGGGACGCGGCGACGCGCAAAAGATTCCCATTCTCGAGTTCAGAAACTTCCTGGTTGGCGATGCGCGATGCCTCGCTGGACGGGCGCGGTTGACGATTGGTTTCCTGTGCCTGGGTGGAGACACAAAAGGCCAAGACAACGAAGGGAGCGAACAACCTGGTGAACTTGCTGGCTCTGAGCATGTTGATAGACTCCCCTCAGTTAATCTCGGCGCTTTTGCTCACCGTCTCAGCAACGCTTTTCACGGCGCTAAGGAAACCCTGTTCCGACGATTCGATATCGGCGGCATGAATATCGAGGGACGCCCAATAACAGACGGTGTAATTTTCGTGCGGTGCGACCGCGATGATGTGTAGCGCGGGGTACTCGCGAAGCAGTTCGTCGCAGATTGCGGGCCGCTTGCCCGGTTTGTCTGCTGTAACCACCAGAAGGTCCGGCGCGGTTTTTTGCACCGACTCGCGAATTTCCGCTTCTTGTGCCACTTCGCCGACGATTTCGATCCAGGATTCTTCTGCGAGCATCTCCACAAGCAGCTCTCGCATCAGCTTCGGCTGGTTGGCCACGAGAATACGGAATGTATTGACCATAGGTATCCCCTCTTAAACATTGAGTATTTATCGTTTGGGAAAAAGCGCTAGGTCCAATCAAGAATCAATTCGGCACTATGGTCGAAAGGTAGCCTGGGTCGTACTAAACCCAGTGCAGTGAAGACCCGAGGAGAGCTAAGGCACGTAGGTCCTACAATAGTCCGCGGACTAAACCTGATTGGTACTCAGAGTAGGTGCTCGAATTGGCACATGAAGCCTGGACCGAGGCCGTTTCAAGCTAAGTAGGTTTCAAATTGGGCCAGCCAAGTCCATATTCTTCCGATATCTATGAAGTTAGTTGACATCCGCTCGACCGTCTATTAGATTGCTCTTGCCAGTTAGGTGAAGTGCCCTCTGCGCAGCCTCCCTCACGCCTGGTGTTTCTCCCTCTTGAAGGGATGAATGGAACTGAGGGTGTATATGGGACAGACAGACGACATCAAGTTGTCCCTGCGGGTCAGCGTCTACCTTCTGGCCGAAAACAGGTTGCTGCGCGACACCCTGGCGCGGCTCCTGAGGAAGCGCTCGGAGATTAATGTTGTCGGAGTGAGCCGGAGTTCGGAAACCGCTAAGGCTGAACTAATCTCCTCGCAATGTGAAGTTGTCTTGACGGATTGCTTTGACGATACGGCCCGCGGGGACTTTCTGCAGGACCTCCTCGACCAAACGTCAGGGATCAAGGTGCTTCTTTTCGGCATGAACGAGGATCCAGACGTTTTTTTGAAGGCGGTCTTCCTGGGGATTTGCGGATTCCTGCTCAAGGACGCTTCAGCCGCGGAGATCGTTGCGGCGGTTCGCGCCGCTGCGCGCGGCGAAGCCACGTGCCCCCCGAGCCTTTGCATGTCTCTGATTCAGCATCTGAGCAAAAAGAGACAGGAGAAACTCGAAACGTCGGATCCGCAGAGTAGCGATCGGAAGACCCTCACTCCGCGGCAACTCCAACTCCTCCGGCTTGTTGCTGACGGCAAGACAAATAAGGAAATCGCGGCAACTCTCAATTTATCTCAGTTCACAGTAAAGAATCATATGCGCCGAGTAATGCGACAGGTGGAAGCGGCAAGCCGTCACGACGCCGTTAGCCTGGTTCGTGCAACTGGGCAGCTCACAACGCTGTAGACCATAGTCATTCAGCAATTCATCCCTCCTATGTTGACGTACGCGAGTGCCGCCTTTGCCAGTTCTTATCTGGATGGGCGTGGCGCCAATTCCAGTATTGCGACTGCTCCTTCTTGTTCGCCTTCGAAAATTCCCTGAGGTCTCTTGTGGTTTTCCGTAAGGTACTGCCCCCCAGGCGCGATTTTCGTTGTCATCCCAGTTGTGATAATCCTTGTGGTCTTTGTCGTAGACTCGGTTCTGGTCGCGGGCCTCTTGAGGTACGGAGACAGCCATAATTGCCACTGGCGCTGCGAGAGCAGCGGTCAGGAATAGTGAAGCGAAGCAAAGATGTACGCGGGGGATGTTGTAAGTCCTCCAAATTCAAAATGTCCGCTTTCGGAGTCGCGGCAGTGATGAGTGTGCATCTGGAGCCGGTTGATTTATCTCTCATAAAGCACACACGCATTAGAGAGGGCTTGAGAAACGCGCTATACGTCTAAGCGTCGTTCGCGGCAGGCGCATTCCGGGCAGCTTCGTTCAAGTGGCGTCCGAGGAGATCGCAGCGTGAAGGCCATGTAGCCGCACCACGTTCCCCCCCCACCCGGACAGCGAAGAGAGGCTGCACCTGATTGCTGCGGTGTCGAGAGATTTTCAGGCTACTGCCCCGGAAGCTTGTCTTCCAGTTCACTAGCCAGCTTCTGGACGTCGGTAGTCTCGCTGAACCCTTGGACCTGATGTGTTGCCGACTTCACATCGACGCCTGTGTGTTGACACAGCTTTTGCAGCATCTGCAACATCATGGTCAGTTCCTGCTCGGCGAGCATGCCGACTTGAAGGTCCAGATGAGAGCGCCGCTCCGACTGGCGAGCCATGCGATTCTGACTGATCAGCACGAAGATCGTCAGGAAAACGCTCTCTGAGGAGACAAAAAGCGCCAAAATGCCGAATGGGAAAGGATCGAAAGCTTTCACATTGGGGATCAAATTGAGATTCAGCGTACTCCAGACGGCAACCAAAACCACATGCACCACAAGGAATTTGAGACTGCCGATGAATTTTACGATGGCATCACTGTAGCGCTCGGTAGGCGTCCGGCGATCCAACGCTTGCTCTTCCAGCTTGGCAATGGCGGCAATATTGAATTGCGTAGGATTGTTCGCCACTTGGTCAGACACCGCTTTTTTCATGCACGGAACTCCGGCTCATCGGCGATCGACATTCACGCACTCGATTGGCAAGCGGCTCACAGCTCCGAAATCTACTACGGGCTGGTGGAACTGGTTTGTTGGAGCTCGGTGTCAACCGGATAGACAATAATCTCGACAGTGCCCCAACTGGAATCCGGATTCGCGCTTTTCCCTTTCCCGAGTCCCAGGGTCTTGAGTTGGGCGTCATCAAACGAGAAATTGCTGACGAGGTAGTCTCGTACCACCATGGCGCGAGCCTGTGTAAGCACCAAGTCCTTTTGCGCATCGCCCGTCGTGCCCGTTGAAACGACAACAACGGCGACCCCGAACTCCGTGTCTGCCAAAAACTGGCCGGCAGCACGCAATGATTTCTGGTTCTTCGGTTTGGCGGTGTCCACTTTATCGAAGAGCAGCTTGGACTCGAAAGTGAAGGTTTTCAGCGGCGCCGTCTGGGGAAGCTGCGTGATTTCGTTTTTCGCCAGCTCGGAAGAGTCTTCATAGCCGCGATTTTTAAAGAACCCCCGCAACAGGAAATTCTGCTTCATCGCTTCCATGTTTTCCTGGAAGGCGACGACTCCTACCTGGGCATGGTTGACGGTGTCACGCAAACCGGCGGTGGTCTGGTCCAGTTGAGTGTAAATCTTCTTATCGTTCACCAGAGCCCCTATTGTTCCCTGACCGTGGTTGATCTTCCCGCTAATGGAACTCAGGTTCGCGGTGACCACAGTGACGTTGTTCAGGGCCTCCTGGCTGGTGTCCAGAATGCCGTCGGCCTTCTTCATAAGATCGGCGATGACAAGGGGAGGTTCGCTGACGATCGTGTCGTCCTCCTTCACGTTCGGGGCCTGGGGGGAGCCAAAGGAGATGGAGACATATTCGTTGCCCAGGAGGCCCTCGGTCTCGATGGCAGCTACGGAGTCTCGTTTGATGATGTTGTGCGTCGATCGCTGGAGATCCATCAGCACGGTGATCTTACCGTCCGGCTTGTTCGGCAGCTCGATGCTGCGCACGCTGCCGCTGTGCACACCACCTACGCGCACTTCGGCGCCAGGATCGAGGCCAACTACCGTAGCGAACTGCGCCTTCAATCGATAGGTGGGAGTGAAAAGATACTGGTTGCTCCCGATGAGGAAGACTCCCGCCGCCAGAATCGCCAGCGTTGCAATGATAAATGCTCCGAGTCTCGCCGCTCTTGACATATGCGCTCCCTAGGAATCCCGCTTCATAAATTCCGCGACAAATGCGTTGCCGCTCTTCTCCAGCTCCTCGAAACTGCCTTCGATCTGCACCTTCCCCTGGTGCAACAGTGCCAGGCGATTCGCGATAGTTTTTGCGCTATGCAAGTCATGAGTGACCACTATCGATGCCATGTCGTGTTCCTCCTGCAACTTGAGAATCAACTCATCGATCTCACCGGAGGTGATGGGATCGAGTCCTGCAGTGGGTTCGTCGAGCAACAGGATCCCGGGCTCGAGAGCTAGCGCGCGCGCCAGCCCTACCCGCTTCTGCATGCCACCGGAAAGATCGCTGGGCATTTTTTTGAGATCGCCTTCCATACCCACGCCGGCCAGCAGCTCTTTGACGCGATCTCCCTGCTCGGGCTCCGTCATGTTTGTATGGCGCTTCAAGGGGAAGGCCACGTTCTGCTCGACCGTCAGGGAGTCGTACAGGGCCGCTTGCTGGAATAAGAACCCCATCTTTTTCCTGATCTCATTCATGGCATCGAGGTGGAGAAGGGTGATCTCCTGCCCATGGATGCAAATCGAGCCGGAGTCGGGCTTTTGCAGGCCGATGATCAGCTTGAGCAGCACGCTCTTTCCGGTACCGCTGCGACCCAACACGGCTAAAGTTTCGCCACTCTCCACGGTCAGAGCAATGCCGTCCAAGACAATCTGACTACCAAAGGACTTATGTAAGCCGCGCAGGATCACGGCTGGACCATCACTCTTCCCGCCGGAGCTAGCTATCGCCAGGGTGGCGGCGCTCTCCCCCACAGCAAGCAAGGCTTCTTGTTGAGGGTGCATCATGGAAAGAACACCAGGATGAATTTCACCAAGATAACGTCGGCCAGAATGACGAAGAGTGAAGATAGGACGACCGAACTCGTTGCCGAAAAGCCCACACCCGCGGTGCCGCCCTTGGTGCGCATTCCCTGAAAACACCCAATCATCCCGATGATCAGGCCGAAGACAGCCGTCCTGAGAGTTGGCGCCAGAAAGTCGCTGAAGCTAGCGCCGGCAAATCCCTGATTGATGAATCGGAGGAAGGAAACCGGCTCGACTAGAGTCTCCGCGATCCAGCCGAATAGCACGCCGCAGAAATCGGCGGCAAGGGTCAGCAGCGGGAGCATCAGGATGCAAGCCACAATGCGGGTGAAGGCCAAAAACTTGTAGGGATTTACGCCGGAGGCCTCGATGGCATCGATCTGCTCGGTTACTTTCATGGACCCCAATTCAGCGCCGATGCCGGCACCCACCCTGCCGCTGACGACCAGGCCGGTCACGATAGGACCGGTTTCGTGGATGATCGAATACACGAGGGCGGCGGGAAGCATGGACTTGGCGCCGAATCGAACCAGACTGCTCCGGCTTTCCAGGGAGAGGACGGCGCCGATAGCGGCACCCGCCAAGGCGACCAACGGTAGTGATTTGGAACCTAGTTCATCGAGCTGTCGAATCAGTTCGCGACCTTCGAAGGGCCGTCGCACCGCCGCGCGCATCACCTGCCACGCAAAAAGGCCCAAATCCCCAAACCATTCGAGGAAGTGGTTGATCACGCTCCAAACGGAAACAAGAGTCGATGGCATGGGTAACGCAGCCTGGCCTGCATCCAGGCTGGTCCAGCGGCGCGGAATCCTGGTGTCGGGGCTCATCATGCTAGCCTAGCGGTTCGAGGCGCTGGTCGAGTCCGTTCCCGAAATAGCCGGGCGATGAATATGGCTGAATAGGGTATGCGGTCCTCCATAGATGAATTCAAGGGCGAGGTTTTCTCCCATGAACGCGAGGAGGTTATAGTTGCCCATGCGCAGGGCGTCTTCGGGACCGTAGCGGCTCGGATACCATCCATACACAGCGGTCATCGTGCCCGCATAGGGCGCAATGATCGCGGGGAGAGACAATTGCCGGTGGCCCTCCGCGCCACGGCGTGCCGTCACTGTCGAAATCATGGCATGCCGCAACCTGCGAAAGACATCTTGACACTCGCAGCGGTAATACACAGTGTCTTCCCGGAAGGCTTCCGCCAAACCGTACCGCGTCGTCGTTGTTACCCCCGCAATGGCAAGATTGGACCCGAATCGCTGGCCGTAGCCTCTGGCCCCTTGTCCCCATTCCGGCGGCGTTCCTTCTGATTGATTCACGGCCGCTATGATTGCGGCCCCTGCGATTGGATACGGAGCGAAGGCATCGAATAAGTAGTTCTGGAGCTTTGTTTTCTCCGTCGGACGCTTGCACACCAGGTCCGGCTGGGGGTATTTGATGGCGGGTGCAGGTGCGGGTGGGGCATCGGCGATGGAGGAAGAAGAGGTACGCGAGTCGCCGATAGATTGCGCTTTTTCGACGAGCGCTAGAACTCCTAGGCCTATGATCGCGAACAGCAAAGGAATAAACCAGAGCATCTTCATGTGAAATTCTCTCCTTGCCTGGAACTTCCATTTTGAGATCGAGGATGGCGGCAGCAACAGGCCTGAGAGGACCCAAGATCCTTAGAGTTATAGGTAGCACTTTGAGAATTCGACTGTCTGTACCAAAGGGGACACAAAAGCTACGAGATTCCCGTGTTCGCTATGTTCCAAAATCACAGAAGAATTGGGCGGTGGGTTTTCAGCGTCATTCGTGTGACGAGGATCATTGCCCTCCGTGACACGGCTTGGGCTGTTGGAGGCCCGGATGAGCGGGGCCTGGCGAACCCAGCCGTCGGTTGGTTTGCCGTCGTCGTTCGTGCTCCCCGCATGCCTCGCCGGATCCCCGTTCTGTGCCGACGGGTGCTGCGCGCCGATCAGTTCTTTGGAGCTTCAGTCAGTCAACTTCGTGAGAAGAGGCTGAACTGCTTCCGGTCCATTGACAGAATAGTTTTGGTAATCGATCGTCAAAGTCTCCTTGCGGAATATCCTGAGGGCTGAAACTGCTTCTTCTCTCGAGAGAAGCCGGAATCCATCGATCTTCCGATAGTCCCGCACAAAATCCACCTGCTTGATCCAAAACGACGGGCTTTTGGCAAGGTGGCCGGTGATTCTCACGATTGAAAAGTTCTGGTTATCGATCCACATCTTCCCTTCGAAGAGATCCGTCTCCTTGCGCTTCGGAACGGCGCGAACAACTGAGCACATAGACCCGCCGATTTTATCCGTCCCAACCACTTCAAGCGTGTAGTTTTTGGGAGCGATCAAGCTGTCTGGGTCTTTGTTGACTCGTATCCTCGATTTCCTTGTCAAAGTTTTTCTCTACTTGCCCCCAGAAGTAGAAAACCACAGCAGAAGCGGCCAGCAACACGGTGTGCGTGTGCGGTGAGTTCATGGAATTCGGCGGCTCTTTGGTGCGATTCGTTTGGCATGGTGTTTTCCATCCCTAAGGGACACCCCAACATAGAACCATTGCATTTTACAGACTATCTAAATTGAGGACACTCGCGCCGAAGCCACCCGATTGTTCTCGGGCGTCAAAAGCGCGCAAACGGAGCTCGAACTGAAAACAAATGGGAACGTCACCGTTGGAAGGAAAAGATAAGGAAGGACAAGTTGTCTCCCCGCTCTACGCTGGTGAGTGTCCCAAAGTGGACAGACGAAGGCCAGAGAATAAGATACTTATCCTAATGACGGATAAAGCGAGTGAAGCC
>PMES01000139.1 GCA_003154775.1 Acidobacteriota bacterium
GCGCGAGGAGCGCACGCCGCCGGACGGTCGGAGCAATCCCACCGTGACGCGACACCAGACAACGAATGGAGGAATGTTCTTTGCCAAAGGCACGCCCGATCTCATGCAACGTCTGCCCTGCCTTCCAACGACGCCACACGTCGCTCTTCTGCTCCGCCGAAAGCCCAAACCGTCTCCCTTGTTTCATAAACACCACCTTTGAAAACAGCTTTATACCAGATGGTGTTGCATCGACCGTCTGAGCTGACACGGCTAATCGGAAAGGTTCTGGCTAGTACCGATGTTTGAAAAACCTTACTTGCTGGAGACCAATCCGGATACTATCTCTCGAGTAGTTGTGGGGAGCAAGGGAACCATGCCTAGCGACGCCGGAATGAAACCGCCGAAGCGGACGGAACTCAGCAGTCCTGAAATTGAGACCGACCTATCAAGGATCCAAAGCCTTTCGCGGGAGCACGACGAAGAAAACTGGGAATTCCGCTCGTGGCTAAAACAGAATGCTCCAGATGATATTGATGGCATTGTCCAGGCACTGAGCCAGAAATACTTCGCCCTTATCGACTGCACGCAGTGCGCAAATTGTTGCCGATCACTGCAAGCGGAATTCAAGAAAAGCGAGCTTCACACTATTGCAGAAACTCTCGGGCAATCGATAAAAGAATTCGAGAAACAATTCATGTCAGAAGGTATGGTCAATCCGCCCTGCCCGATGCTGGACGGAAAGCTTTGTTCGATTTACGACAATAGACCGGAGGTTTGCAGGTCGTTTCCTCACTTGGAGAAACCACTTTTTACATCCCGACTGATGGGCGTGATTGATAATGTCGCGATCTGTCCGATCGTGTTCAACGCCTATGAGGAACTAAAAACAAAACTTGCATGGCCAAAGGGCCGTCGCGATCTTCGGCACTAGCCTTCTGACTGGCCGGGACCGTCCGTCCTAACGAAAAGGCACGCAGGGCACCTCTTTCTTTCCCCACAAGAGATTTCTGGGTTTGCCCGTGATCCGACGAGAATCGGTGAGCGCTAGGGGACTAGTGGCGACCTATTTTCCGGGCGCGAACGGATACCCAACCCTGGAGTGTTAGAGCCCAGAGTTCCTCCAGTGCCTGAAATTACTAACGAGACGGACTGTTTTGTCCGCTCTACAAACCCGGGGGTTCGTCACCCTTAAAGTACGGATCGTAGCCGTCGAAGAAAAGGCTTTCCAATCGGTGGGCCTCGAGCACGACCGCATCGGGCACTCCTTTTCTCATTACCTCAATGCATGCCGCTAAATCCTTTAGGGCCACCGCCACATCCCTGCGCACAAGCTGATCCTTACGGGTCAGGTCGATGTACCGTCGAGCAGCGCTCGCAAACGCAAAGAATTCCTGCGCAGGATACTTCCGCTTCCTTTCCGAAAGCGCCATCTCGAAATCAATTAGAAGCTCTAGAACCTGCGAAGCGAGGCGATCCTTCACAGAATCGTCCATGTGACGCTTCTTGGATCGCTCGCGATCTGCAAATAGGTTGGACATGATTTCCTTTCCGGCGATTCTAACATCACAGATTCCTCTGGCGGAGTCGCTCTCAGGCAAGATCACGCTGACCTCCTAAGTATTACGGGTCCGTGGGGTTCGCTTTCTCGCCACTTTGCTGACAATGGAAATCGGACAACCCTATAGATGAGCCTGCTAACGTCTATGGCTGAATTGCGGAGTCCGGACCAATGCCAAGCCGATCATTCACGGCGTGCCGGAATCGCTGCCTGCATCCGAGGTATTTTTCCGTTGTCTGCACTGAGACATGGCCGAGCAAGAATTGGATCTGCTCCAGTTCACCGCCCGACTCATGACAGAGCCTGGCACACGACCTCCTGAGGTCGTGTGGCGCGAGTTTAGATACTCCCAGCCGTTCCGCGTATTCCTTCACAACGTGCCAGACCACTTTCTCTGTAATCTCCGTACCCCAGACAACACCCTTGCGGCAAACGCATCGGAATATCCTCCCGTGCGTTATCTGCGCCACAGCTTGCCAGTCGTCGATCGTTTGCTTCACCCAAGCAGGCATTGGAACTGTGCGAATGTGCCCGCCTTTCCCGACGAGGTCAACAATGGCCCAATGGTCTTCTCGGCGCTGAATGTGGTCAAAGCTCAAGTCAATTAGCTCTCTTCGACGGAGCCCGCACCCCAAGAGAACCGCTAGGATGGCCCGATCCCTTTTACCCTTCACGGTGTGCATGTTAGGAAGCTGCCAGAGGGAGCGGGCTTCATCCGCGGTCAGCCAATTCCCCAGCCTCATGCCGAGCTTTTTTGCCCCCTTCACGCGGCGAATGCCAGCGGCCAAATCAGGACTCAGCAGTCCCGTATCTGCCGCTTCATAAGCGAGTCGCCTGACTGCTGCAAGCCTCACGTTGATGGTGCCAGGCGCAAGCAACCTATCCTCCAGATGGATCCTGTAGCGGGTCACCACTGTTTTGTTGAAGGAAAGCCGAGGCTCGGAACAATACCAGTAAACAAAATCCTCGATGGAGCGCCGATAGCTGCGTTGCGATTCTGGTGACCGGAGACTCACAAGTACTGCCGACTTGACATGTTCCAGATCAGGGAGACCCAACTTGGTCTTCTGTCGATTTTGTCTTCTCGCTTTCGTTCTTCTTCTCATGGACGCCACCTCCCGAAGTGGGAAGTTGGGCATGGCATGATTCGTCGTTGCGCGCAATTGTTTGCCGTGAAATAGAGCCTGAGAGATTCCCGGCCGCGGGACTAGTACGAACTTTACCGATTTGCCGACAAATCAGGAGTTGAGCCCTGACTTTCGGAGCCGATGGAGGCAAAGCCTAGAAACGCCGAACATATTTCTTTTGTCCTAGTAGTTGAAGAGTGAATCACTTTCTGAGTAAGCTGCGGTTACCTACGCTGTTTGCAGCACGAATCGGTTCGACAGGGAGGTGCGTATGGAATTGCCTCTCCTAAAGCTAGTTTCCGCCTGTGGATTGCTTACGCTCGCAGCGACAACTGCATTTGCGCAATCCTCGCCATGCCCTCAGGCCACAAAGTCCTACGGCATCCCGGGCGCAGCAGCGTCTCTTGCTGGGTGCCCCTTTTCAGCGGTCATCGAAACCGAAAGCACCCAGTCCTTAGCTGACGGTACCCAGATTCGGAAGAAGTTCAAAGGGCTCGTCTATCGGGATTCAGCAGGCAGGATTCGATACGAGACATTTGCGCCCACAAATCCCGACGCAGACTTCCCTGCAGCGCCGAACATGGTCCATATCTTCGACCCGGTGGCGGGCTTCTCGTACGTCCTTTTCCCGGAAACCGCTGTTGGCTTGCGACATCGTCTGAATGAGTCGGCAAAAAGCCCTGCAGTCCCGCAACGCTCGGCTGCTCTCGTTTCGGCATCCACGCAGAGTCAAGAGCCGGAACCCGTCATCGAAAAACTAGGGTCGAAGTTGTTGGAGGGGCTATCAGTATGTGGAAGCAGAATGACGCAGACAATCCCAGTGGGTGCGGAAGGGAATGACCGGGCCCTGACGGTCGTGGTGGAAACTTGGGAGTCACGCGATATGGGCATCATCCTTCTACAGAAGAACTCCGACCCGCGTTCCGGAAACTCCATAAAGCGAATGACGAACCTGAAGCGGACAGAGCCCGACGCTGCGCTCTTTCAGGTGCCAACGGATTACACCATCAGCGACCAATAGGTCCCGAGAAACGCGGTTACCGGAGATGTAGGTCCTGGTACCCAAGTTACCGGTTTGCCGATGCCACTAGCAATCTCTAAGGTGGGGGTGAGGGAAGCAAGTCTACGTCAGAGAATCGTCCTTTAAACACCACAGCCGCAGGGCGAGCAGGAGGCGCCCGCCCTACGTTACAGAACTAAACACAGCGTCTCAACTGGATGCGCATCGATTCGAAAATGGACCTTCCTGGCGAGTATTGTGTTTCGAATCATGCGCAA
>PMES01000004.1 GCA_003154775.1 Acidobacteriota bacterium
CCGCGAAGCGGTTTAGTCCAAAGCCCCTTCCGACCAACAATCCGAGATATGCGGTGGTAAGCCCTGTTACCAACAGTGATCTGGAAGTATGCCGCTTTCCGATAAGCGCGAAAGTTGGTGCTTACTCGTGCAGGACAACACTTAGAAGGGAACTGTGGACCTGAAGTCCGCCATTGTTGTATTGAATGAAGCCGAGTTTCCTGAATTTATTCATGAAAAAGTTGACTCGGGAGCGCGTTGTGCCAATCATTTCCGCCAGCATCTCCTGGGAAACTTTGGGAAGCATCTTTTCTGGTTGGGGTTCCTTGCCGTACCGAGCGAGCAGCAAAAGAGTCCGCGCCAGTCGTTTCTCGCTGGAGTTAAAAAGCTGATCGATCAAATCCTCCTCGATTCGGATGTTTCGTGAAAGCATATAAGACACGAAGCGGTCGGAGAAAGCATGTTCAGCGTGGAGCACGCGCATCATCTCGTTTTTTTCAATAACGAGTAAACTCGTGGGTGTAATCGCGGTCGCCGTCCCCATTCGAACAGACTGACCTGCCATGCCCCCCTCACCAAAAAAGTCACCTGGTCCCAGAATTGCCAGGACTGCCTCATTGCCAATCTCATTGACAACGGAGAGCTTTACGCCGCCTTTTTGAACGTACATCACAGTCGTGGCGGGATCACCTTGAGAGTAGATCTTCTGTGATCTTCGATATTCCACAACTTTTCTCGCCACACCGGCCGAATCGAGAAAAGCCTGCGCATCGAATACGGGCCCCTTTACATTTTTGCGTTCTTTGACCATCGCAGCCAGATGAAACCTCAAACCTAATCTAACTGCGAAGGGGGATTGCTGTCTGTAGGGTATCGAACAGTACCGGTAGACTATTTCAGTCCAATCTCGCGATTATACTGCTGGATAACTTCGTAACACTCGCAAGCGCACTCTTCGAGTTTCGTGCGGCTCAGAATCTGCACTGCACCACGCGTGTACTCGATAATCTGCTTGTTCTGCAAAATACCAGCTGCCAGGCTTACGGTGGGACGGTCCGTCCCTAGCATCGTCGCAAGGAAATCGTGGGTGATAGCGAGCGTCGGGGAATCCACTCTGTCCTGAGTGATGAGTAGCCAGCGCGCGAGGCGCTGGTCAATATTGTGGAGCCGATTACACGCGGCTGTTTGTGCAAATTGCATCCCCTGAACTACTGCATAGCGGGTCAAAATCCGTTGAAACTCTGGAGCTGATTGCAAGACGCTTTGCAACGCGCCAATTCTCACCCTGAACCCGTCTCCTGCGATTTGTACGATCTCGCGCACTTGGTTCCTGTTTATGCCAACCGCCGCCTGTATCCCTGCAAACCCTTCCCTGCCAACCTCCCCTACTTCAACAGTCTTTCCATCTTCGGTCGCAATTACAAGAGACACCATACCTGTATTCGGAAAATGCACAAACTCTAGCGGTCGGCCCGGTTCGTAGAGGCTAAGATGGTGAGGCATGCTCAGAAATTCTAGGTGAGGACGAATTAGGGCGTACTCCTTGTCGGAAATTGATAAAAGGATCCTGTTGCCTACTCGGTTCCCCGCAGCGGTTGCCCGTTCGTTCGGCTGCATGATTTGAAAGTCTCTCCTTTCAGCAACAACGTTGCTCCCACCGTGCGCAAAAACCGGGTTAACTGCAGGGGCTCCGGCTGTCGCAGCCTGCACTGTAGACATCTAACCTAGAACACAGGTCTGAATTAAACCACAACTGGGATCCGAGGTTTGGCATATTGTTGCCAGCCGTGCCTGAATCGCGCCACGCTGCATTGACCCTGCTAGAACCTGTGCAAGCGCTTGAAAAAGCGTGCGCCGAAAACGAAGCACCCAAATCCGGAAGCAGCGCCCAGTGACTTGCCTCACGATTCACTTGGCACGTCGGGTTACCGGACAACTCGGCAGAGGTTCCCGCTTGGCACCTGATTACAGGGGCCAGCCACCGCGCTCGACCTTCATCTTATGAGCACGTATTAGCACATGTGGCCCATTGAGTCTGTGCAATTTAGCTGGTGTCTTGAGGTTTTGAGTTCTTTCCCTAATCTTTCCCAATCCTGGAATGGCGCGTTCTGGCCATGATTCTTGAGAACTTGTTAAAGGGAGCTCCCACCCTTGTAGATAGGAGCCCCCGCTTACGACAGGCTGCTAGACTTGCAATCTCGTCCCCGCCCGAGAGAGACTGCTCATCTACTTGCCGTAAAATCGAAAAGTCCTGGGGTCCGTCGAAACTCCAGAAGCACGTGCATCAAATCGTGGCATTTTACTCAGTGACCTGAGTCACACGGAGCTCAATTTCCCCAGAAACTTACTTTTGACCACGCTGAAGGATCAAATGTCCGTCAACGTCTGAAGCAAAAACCAAGGTGCACTCTCTCACAATCTAGGCAGCGATAAGGCCGCAATCCGACGACAGATAAACCCCATACAAGGCCCTTTCGGTTCTCCCGATAGAGACCATGAGAATGGCAGTAAGGGCAATGGCGGTGACTGTGAGTGGAGAAACCTAGCCGCTGAATGAGTGAACTAGCATGCCTTTCGATTTGTACCTGCGCAATCATGAAGTCGAACCTCCGGCTGAGACCTCGTCTGTCTTGCGAAGCTCAGCCAACTCATGGGGAAGCTCCGAAACACCTTGAACGATCGAGAAGATGTCAGCTGTGATCTTCGATATTCCACAACTTTTCTTGCCACACCGGCCGAATCGAGAAAAGCTTGCGCATCGAATACGGGCACCTTTACATTTTGAGTTCTTTGACCATCGCAGCCAGGTGAGCCCCCAAATCCAATCTAACTGCGAAGGAGGATTACTGTCTGTAGGGTATCGAACACTATCGGTAGACTATTTCAGCCCAATCTCGCGATTATATTGCTGGATAACCTCGCTAAAACGCAGCCGATTTCATACGTCGCAACGATACTTCCGGGTTCTTCGGGTCGTCAACGAACCGCAGTGGATGCGGACTGTCAACGGTGATCGTTTCGCCATAACTCCTTCCATGAGAAGGCCGGTTGATGTCAAGGCACACTTTCGCTTTCTTCCTTCCATGAGTCTGTTCCCATTC
>PMES01000077.1:0-1472 GCA_003154775.1 Acidobacteriota bacterium
TATCCCGCCGGAGAGTCGGGTGACGCATAACCCTCTCCTGACGCAAACGCGTTGAAAGTTCTTCAGCCAGAAATCTGTAGCGAAGCAAATGTCTAGAAAAGCAGTATGACCCTGGAGGTCAACGATGAAAAAGTATCTAGTAGCCGCAGCATGTCTCACCCTCGCAGCCGGTGTAGTGTATGCCCAGGATTTGAACAAGGAGCAGAAACGCCTCGAAGAGAGTGGCGTCGTCATGCAGGAAGTCCTCAACATCCCGGACAACATTCCTCACGATCTTTTGGAAAAGGCGGAATGCGTCATCGTGTTCCCGTCCGTCAAGAAACTGGCTTTCGGCGTCGGCGCCGAGTACGGTCGCGGCGCTATGGTTTGCCGCACCGGCGAACATTTCCGTGGACCTTGGGGAGCCCCCGCCATGTACGCCTTGGAAGGTGGCAGTTTCGGCTTCCAAATCGGCGGCGAAGCTACCGATTTGATCCTGCTGGTCATGAATGGCAAAGGCATGGATTCGATTCTCAGCAGCAAGGTTAAATTGGGCGGCGACGCTTCCGTTGCCGCTGGACCCGTGGGACGTGATGCTGCCGCCAGTACCGACGCTTGGATGCGCGCTGAGATCCTCAGCTACTCGCGTTCCCACGGTTTGTTTGCCGGCGTTTCCCTCGAAGGCACTACGCTTCGTCCCGACGATGATGCCAGCGCACTCGTCTATGGCCACGCCATCAAGGCCAAGGAAATCGTAAGAGGCGAAAAGACGGGCGTGCCCGCAACGGGCCGTCACTTCGTCGACGTTCTGGAAAAGAGCGCGCCTCGCAACGAATCCCAGCGGGGTTCGAATTAGTTAGTTGGGAGTTAGCAGCTTGCCGGGATTTTCTCCTCCCGGCAAGCTGCCTTCTTAAGATCGTTTGTCCTTCCGTCCCGGCAGGCTCCCCATTTTCAGAAATTCACTTCATCGCATTCCCGCACCCAACTCACCTCGTCATCCCGAGCGCCGTAGCGCATGCCTTCAGGCCTGAGCTTTTTCACAATCCCAAGTCGCCCCGTCAAGAAGCAATGTCATCCCGACCGGAGCGCCGGCGCCTCTCAGCCGGCGCGCAGTGGAGGGATCTGCATTTCCCGCTCTTCTCTGTGAACTCTGCGTCCGGCGTTTACCCCGAGCCGGTCGGAGTGCACTCTGCGCTAATCTTTCCTTCTCTTCCCCCGCCACTCTCCTCCCCACCAGCGCCGTAGGCGCGGCACTTCTTCTCCCCAGCGCACAACTTCACCCCTGCCACAACTCTGAGGCCTTACATGGATTTTCCGCGATGCCACACCAGGTCAACCCGAAGTGCAACCTACTCGTGCAACACAACCGTCAGCAATGACTTATTCACCTTGATTTTACCGTTGTACTCGATGAACCCGAGTTTTCTGAATTTGTTCATGAAGAAATTCACGCGCGATCGCGTCGTTCCCACCATGCTCGCCAGCGTCGCCTG